>CANLOE010000055.1 GCA_947492745.1 uncultured Cyclobacteriaceae bacterium
TCTGGCCGATCACCTTGGTGTAAGTTTGAGGTGCCTCGAGAATTGGGTATCCCGGTATAAGGAGCATGGCATTGAAGGTTTCCTATCGATCAAAGCTCGGCGCAGTGGCTCAGATATCATTACCGCCCAGGTACACACCGGCCTTGCAAAACGGGTCCATGATGCCAATGTTCCTTTTAAAGGTTATTGGGATGCACAACAATGGATAAAAGATGAATATGGGCTGGAAGTAAAATATCACCGGGTCAGGGGATATCCGATCAAGCACTTCGCCACCAAGGTCAAACGGCCCCGTAAGAGCCACATAAAAAAGACCCAGGGGCCATTGAGGCCTTTTTGAAAACTGCCCCAAATTCTTGATATTGCTTCTCAAAGCTCTGCCCATCAAGGTTTTGAAAAGGTGGGCCTCTACTTTCAGGACGAGGGCCGGTTCGGACTGATGAGCCACTTAGGTTCCCGTATCGCCGCAAAAGGTGTTGCACCGGTAATCGATTACCAGCACCGCTTCCGGTCCACTTACCTCTACGGGGCCTACTCTCCGCTCGATGGGGACAGCTTCGTTTGGGAGGTCCAAGGGGGTATCAACAAAGATATTCGAGGCCTACCTCGATGGCCTTTCCAAGCACAGGCCACAGGAGTACGAACCGGTCGTGATCGACAATGCAGGCTTCCACTCCACTAAGAACATCAAGCTCCCAGAGAATATTTTCCTTATCAACATACCACCATACACTCCCGAACTCAACCCTTGTGAACAAGTATGGAAGCATATAAAGCAGAGAGTCAAGAACACCGTATTCAAAGATATGGAAACAATCAGGGAATGGCTCTTTCAAACTGTAACAGACATGACAGAGGGAACCATCATGTCAATCACTTCAAACCACCATTATATCACAGAATTCAATGCGAAATTGAATACCTAACTTTGTATTAATCAGAACAGTCAGATTACCCAACCATGAACTCCAATAGGGCAAACACAAACTGAACATAATGAACTGAGAATATGCCTTTTTAGTAAGCTACCTTTGTATTGTTCTTGACATAAACTTAATGTTTTGAAAATTTACCTTTTTCGTTATTCTCAGCAGGCCCGGGTAACTTGTCGATATCATTTGCAATTATACTTGAGTACTGCCCTAATAAATAAGGTGTAGATAGTGAGCTGTTTATGCCAAAAACACCATAGATTTTAGTTTGGGAATTTACATGGTGGGATTGAGGAGGCCAATGATGACTATGAAATAAAGGGATAAAACCATCGTTGATATATAGCTTTAAACAACTGAAACCATGAAATCATACTACTTTAAGATTGCCTTAGCGAACACTTTGTTACTGGTTTTTTATCAGTCTCTATTTGGACAGGTACCTTCGGGCTATTATGCTTCCGCAGAAGGTAAGACTGGAGCTTCCCTGAAAGCAGCCTTGCATAATATTATCGATAACCATAGAGAATACAGTTACAATAATCTTCGGGATTTCGTACTGAAAGAAACAGATGAGGATCCCGCTAATCCGGATAATGTCATACTACTATATACAGGTCGTTCTCAGTCCAAGAACAGTTTCGGAGGAGGTCGGAATGACTGGAACCGTGAGCATGTTTGGGCCAAGTCGCACGGTGATTTTGGGACTAGGCCTCCTGCTGGTACAGATGCGCATCACATCAGACCTACGGACGCTTCGGTGAACAGTAATAGGGGCAGTAAGGATTTTGATAATGGAGGCAGCCCACAGGGTGAAGCTAGTGGGACTTATACCGATAGTGATTCTTGGGAGCCACGGGATGCTGTAAAAGGAGATGTCGCCAGAATGATGTTTTACATGTCCACACGTTATGAGGGCGGTAGTGGTGAGCCTGATCTGGAACTGATCGACCGCACTAACTCTGCCCCTAGAAAACAACCTCTTTTTGGCAAAGTGTCTACTTTGATAGCTTGGCACAAGCTCGACCCCGTGGACGATTACGAAAGAAGAAGAAACGAGGTCATCTACGGTTACCAAGGCAATAGGAATCCTTTTATCGATCATCCGGAATGGGTATCCTGCATCTGGGAAGATGCCTGCTCCGGTAGTGGAGGAGGAAACCCCGCTACTCCTCCCGTATCGTACTGTAGCAGTACCGCTACTGAAAAAGATGAGTACATCGACAGATTCCGATTGAACGGCATCGACAATTCCTCTGGCGATGATAATGGTTATGGCGATTACACGGGCAGTAGTACTACAACGCTCGTCAAAGGGCAGCCTTACTCCCTGCGCATCAATGCTGCCTGGAGTGGAGATGCTTACAAGGAAGGGTATACCGTGTGGGTCGATTTCAATAAGGATGGAGATTTCGAAGATAGTAACGAAAAAGTATTTTCAAAGGAAGCGACCACAAGTAGCCTTGTCTCCGGTTCATTTACCGTACCCAGAGCAGCTAGCTTAGGTGAAACCCGCCTCCGGGTGAAAATGCGCTATAATACCGCACCCAATACTCCCTGTGGCACCTACCGCTGGGGAGAGGTAGAAGATTATAAAGTACAAATAGTAGCTGCTGCTCCCAGAAGGCTGAAAGCAGAAGAGTCTGCTCTTAAGGAACTGAATCCATCGGAGGTACTAATGACCCTATCCCCGAACCCCTTGAAAGTGCGGCAGGGTAGCTATAGGACGAAACTTCACTTGACCACGAAAACCACACCCTTTCAGATAACGGTACATAACCCCCAAGGACAATTGGTATATCATAAAGAGGGTATTTCTCAGGGTAATATCGAAGAAGAAATCGTACTGAATGAGATGAAAAGTGGACTCTATTGGGTAGGTATACAGACGAAAGATGGATATTATCATCAGAATATGTTGATTTACTAAATCATCGGTATGCATTTCCCAAAATAACACATCTTCTACAAATTTGGGTTTCCAATGCCGTATAAGATTTCGCGGGTCATTTTTTTTCAATCAAGGCGAGCATCCTAGAGATAGCAGCGCTATCCCGAGGATTGTCAACGCAGAGTGAAGCAAAATGAACAATAAAGTATGCGATTTTAAAAGCTAAGTTTGTATTATATCCATCCATAGGGAGCTTTGATGAGCATATTGAAATTCTCATCAGAGTTCCCAGCCTCTATTGATACTCCTAATAGGATAGGAGCTTTGCGAACGCCAAAAAATCAGAAACCTTAGAAACTATATTTTAAAGTTTGTTATTACTTAACTTGAGTACGACATCATTAACAAAGATAGCAGCGTTATCGGCAGAAATTTCAATGAAATTATGCCCATAAAGATTATGTACAGCGATGAAAATGATGGAAGGAGCAAAAGTTCGGGATGAATGTTGTTGTAGCGAATTCCATGTCTCCGCTGTAATTCAATACGGTATACAGGGTAATCAAAATGGTAAGCCAATGCCATTTTTGAGTTCAGGATAGGCTGTCTTGTAGCTGACTTTTTGATAATAGCGGTTTCAATAATTTTGAATTTTAACTTTTATACTATATCTCGACTATGAAAAAACTTTTAATGACAAACCTATTGTTATTGCTGATGTTGTTGTCCAGTGCATTTACAGTGATGGACAAAAGTACTTTAGGGACCGATGCGAAGTCCATGGAATTACTTAAAGCACTGGAAACGGTCAATGGTGGCTGGTCAACTTTACTGGAAGTGAAGGATGTGGAGTTCACCTATGAATATCACGACCTTGGAAAAAAAGCCAAGGATATTTCTATTGAGCGATACATTTTCGATGGAGAGACTTCTTGGGCCAAGTATAGTGAACATAATGTGAACGTTCTTCCCGGTAAGGCCGGTATGGCCAAGCAGTGTTATATGGACGACAAAGCCACGATGACCCTTGAAGGTGAAGCTATCAAAGACCCCAAACTTCTAGGAGCTGCTCAGTTTTTGAGAAAAGCCAATTTCTATTGGTTTACCATGATGTACAAACTAAGAGATCCTGGGACGCATCATAAGTATATGGGAACAGAAGAATTTAACGGTATTACTTATGATAAAGTCAGTTTGACCTACTCAGATACGGGAAAACCTGCTGATGATGAGTATATCCTTTATTTCAACCCCAAAACACATCTGGTCGATTTGTTCTATTTCTCCCTGCCTGCCATGGGAGTAACGAAGCCTATATTACGCATGGAATTAGAATATGAAAAGATAGATGGGGTCTATGTAGGTACCAAAAGAAAAGGAGTATTTCCGAATGAAAAAGGGGAGTATAACCTCGGAGGAGAGTATACCAGCACTAATGTGAAGTTCAACAATGGATTCAAAAAAGAAGACCTTTCTTTATAATGTCCCTATTGCAACAATGAAGTGATTTGAGCTTTTTTAACCTTGGATTATGTATTAGAGCTTGGTTATGAGGGTTTAAAAAGCAATAGATCAGGGCCTTTTTTTGGATTCAGTGTAGCACCGCTATGGTGAATGAAGACCGGTGGGCAAAGCTTCCGGTATGAAGCTATTTATGCGCGGAATAGGTTCTCTATTGATCATTTTGGGTTTAAGCGAACATTGAAGGTTTTGCTCTACAAAAGCCCTTTTGAGCGGCGTAGTAGTGCCCGTTACTACGGTTAATTCAAAAAAACAGGTGCATCTACGAATTTGAAGAAGTTTATTTCGCTAGGAAGGTTAATGCGTAGTTCAGGCCTGATCTGCCTCATTTATAGAAATAAAGAGGACTCTAAAGGGTCCTCTTTTTCTGTAGGGCAGTGATACGATAGGTCAATGGTTATGTTCGTATATTTATTATTTGGGTTGATGTTATCGTATAACAAGAAATCTAAAGGCAATTCAGGTTTGAACAGGAGATGGACGGAAGTGGTTCTAAGTTGTAAATGTATCTGATTCAAGATAGTAGGAAAGTAGGTTGGCCTTTCCTAAAATAAAAGAGTATAACTCATGAAATGAACCGTACTTTTAACTCAATCTTTAGGTGCTTTTGAGAAACAGTACCTTTATTGTTCTAAGGATATCGAGTACTCGATTATTACCTCAACAACCAAGTTTCCGCAAGATCGGTATTTGGAAATACGTTGGTGATGAAACCGGGAGCACTATTCTCCTTAACGAACTTTTCGGTAGAAAACTGAACGAAAAAATTTTCCGACTCGACCAATGCAATACGACGAGGGTTTTCTACACTGAATGGGGCGCGCTGCACTGACCTGGGAAACCAATCATTAATGACCCATTTCTGATCGTCAGGGTGTATGTTCTGTTTCTTTTGATCGATAAGCCATAGATTACATTGATATTCCTCGGCAATATCCAAAGCACATTCCCAAACATTTCTGTACTCCTCTGACTTGGAACTCTTTAAATACTTCATATGAATATAATTTGATTGCCCGTTATAACTCAAGAGTATACTGTCCTTTGCGGTTTTTTCAATCATCATCATTTAATTTTAGTGACACAACTATTAGAGTAGTCAAAATACTCTTTTTTGATATCAAAAAGAAATTCGGATACTATATTTGTTAGTAATGGGTATGTCTATGCTACGAATTCCAATACTACCTAAAGTTTATAAGCGATTATATATTAAGTGCTTATATGCAAATCACGTTATTCGAACCGGTTCAGTGTATTTTTATTGAATTGTCGGAATTCAAAAGATTTTACCAACCTCATCTTTCAAAGGCCTTAACAAACAATCTATTAAACAACTACATAAGTATACTTTAGAGGTAACCCATGCGATGAAAATTCTTTATTTTGGGTAGTACGCAAATTTGGGTTTTGAACTCTGAGTAAGATTTTGAAGCTCATGTTTGACTTATCAAGTCTATTGATTTCATCAACATTCGTCGAATCTTCGACTTGTTCGCTGGTCTGTTTATCTTTAACCCAAATTGATCGATAGAAATCGTGATGAGCGTATAAACAGCAAAATACCGGTCATTTGGATTCGTTCGGCATAGCACCGCTATGGTGAATGAAGACAGATGGGCAAAGCTTCCGGTATGAAGCTATTTATGCGCGGAATAGGTTCTCTATTGATCATTTTGGGTTCAACCCGGATCATGCGTTGGAACTTCGTTGTGAGGGCTTAATAAGGTACAATACATCAGTGGCCTTTATTGGATTTGATGTGGCACTGCTTCGATTATACTCAAGAAAAAATGAAAAGGGAAATTTGAGGCTCCGTGGGTTTTGGACTGATTCCGCATTGGTACAATTTCATTGGTTGATCGGTCATTGGGGCCGTTCTGGCCGGAAATTGCTTTCGCCATCATTTTCATTTTGTCCCAAAACAATTTCATTTGGGTATAATTCAAAAAAACACCTTCATTTTACTGATTTGAAGCTATTGAAAGGTAGAATGGATTTGTTGATGCAGAATTACGAGCTAATGATCGATAAATACACATGAAAGTAAAAGATACATTTCAAAACAGCTTCTTAGCCTTTACCTTTAACCATTAGATGGTAACAGCAAAAAACAAACGTATTCTCATCATTCAGACCGCATTTATCGGTGATGTTATTTTGGCTACGGCCCTCATTGAGAAATTGCATCGGCATTTTCCGTATGCATCCATAGATTTTTTGTTGCGCAAGGGTAATGAGAGCCTTTTGGAGGGGCACCCTTATTTGAGAAGCGTATTGGTTTTCGATAAAAAGCAAAACAAATACAAAAACCTATGGCGACTAGTAGACCATATCCGTAGGCAAAAATATGATGAAGTCGTCAATGTACAGCGTTTTTTGACTACAGGACTGATTACCGCTTTTTCGGGGGCAAAGCGTACTATTGGGTTCGACAAAAACCCCCTAGCTTTTAGTTTCTCCCATAAAGTAGCCCATAACATAGATAGGGAGAATAGTGTACATGAGATAGTACGTAATCAACAACTGATTGCGGCCATGACCGATGAACATCCTTCCAAGCCCAAGCTCTACCCATTGGCCCCACATTTCGAAAAGGTAAGCGGACATAAGCGCAAGCCTTATGTATGTATCGCCCCAACATCAGTATGGAGGACCAAGCAGCTTCCTGCAAAGAAGTGGATAGAACTGATATTACAGTTACCAAAAGGCTTACAGGTATTCCTACTGGGGGCACCTACTGATATCAAGGCCTGCGAGACCATACGCGAACAATGCTGCAAGGTAAATCGAGCCTTGGAGGTGCATGTGCTTGCGGGAAAACTGAACCTACTGGAGTCGGCGGCGCTGATGCAAGGGGCCCGTATGAATTATGTCAATGATTCAGCACCAATGCACCTTTGTTCGGCCATGAATGCACCGACCTGTGCTATTTTCTGTTCGACCGTTCCCGAATTTGGCTTTGGACCATTGTCGGAGAACGCCCTAGTCATAGAGAGCGAGGAAAAGCTGCACTGCCGTCCCTGTGGGCTTCATGGTCATAAGGTCTGCCCAGAGGGCCACTTTAAGTGTGCGGAGGGGATTTCCATTACTACTTTGTCAAAAGTCATAAAAACTTAATAATCAAAGTAATCGATGTTCATTCCTTTAAGGAATTTATCTTTAGTTTTGTGCTATTGGAACAATGGATTCCAAACTGTTTCACAATAGATATCATCGATGAGCAATCTTTACCGATCAATTACACTATTTGTTTTCTTTCATCTGGTAACCGCGATTTCGGTCAGCGCCCAAGTACCTACCGGGTACTATACAGACGCTGAAGGAAAGTCAGGCGATGCCCTAAAGGCCGCACTTCATGATATCATCGATGATCATCAAGAAAGAGAATATGGTGAGTTACGGGATTTTATCCTTCCCGAATCCGATGAAGACCCCGATAACCCTGATAATGTCATACTATTGTATACGGGTAGATCACAATCCAAGAGCAGTTTTGGAGGGGCTGCCAACGATTGGAACCGCGAGCATGTCTGGGCGAAATCGCACGGTAACTTTGGCAATGAACCTCCTTCCGGCACAGATGCCCATCATATCAGGCCTACCGATGCCAGTGTGAACAGTGATAGGGGCAACAAAGACTTTGATAACGGAGGTACTGAAAACAGTGAGGCCAAAGATAACTTTTCCGATAGTGATTCTTGGGAACCACGTGATGAAGTAAAAGGTGACGTGGCCCGAATGATGTTCTATATGGCGACAAGGTATGAAGGAGATTCGGGCGAACTCGATTTGGAGCTGGTTGATTTCACGGACAGTTCTCCCGGTAGAGAACCTCTTCTGGGCAAGCTTTCGACACTTTTGGAGTGGCATGCACTTGACCCTGTAGATGACTTTGAACGTAAGCGTAATGAAGTGATTTTCAAATACCAACAAAATAGAAATCCCTTTATCGACCATCCCGAATATGTGAACTGTATTTGGTCCGATAACTGTTCTGGCGAACCTATTCCCCTATTGATTACCTATACCACAGATTTATCGGACTTTGGTAATGTGATGACGGGCGAACTGTCCGAGGTACAGTCATGGGAACTTTCCGGTAGAAATTTGACCGAGGAAGTGTCCATTACAGTCTCTACAGGTTTTGAAATAGCCCTGGACCCTACGGATTTCACATCGGACATAACATTGGACATAGCGGATGTGAACGATATGGATACGCGGATCTATGTCCGGTTTGTACCCAATAGTGGACTTACGGGACCACAATCAGGTACAATGACATTAGTTTCAGGAGATATCGAGAAGAGTATCGCCTTAAGTGGCAATGAGCTGATAGCTGGGCTTTCCCTGCTCAGTGAGAATTTCGATAACTGCTCTAGGGGCAGTACGGAAGGGCAGTCATGGACTACCTATAGTGTGGAGGGGGTGCAGTCATGGACCTGTACTACCTTGGCCAAGCAGGGCAATGCCATCAGTATGAACGGTTATAATAGAGACATAAGAGATAATGATGTCAACGAAGACTGGCTCATATCACCGGTGTTGAATATAGAGGGAGCTGCTACGATGACCTTTCATGTATCCAGAGCATTTGTCGGACAAGCATTGAACCTCAAAGTGTCGCGAAATTATTCGGGACTGGGAAATCCCACTGCCGCAGTATGGGAAGATATAGCTATAGACTGGCCCGAACGAGACGAAACACTGACTTTCCATGAGATTACCGTGGACCTATCCAGCTATACGGGGAGCGATATCTATGTAGGTTTTCAATACCTCTCCTCTCCGAGCACTGATGGTTCCAGGTACATTATCGATGAAATCGAAATTCTATTATCTGAGAAAGATATTGCGGACATTTTCTTGGAGAACATGACGCAGACTTATGATGGTTCAGCCAAAGCTCCTACTGTGAGTACAATCCCGGCAGGTCTGGAAGTGGAACTCACTTTTGATGGTTCTTCCGAGCTGCCTCTGGATGCAGGTTCTTATGCTGTGGTAGCTAATGTCCAAAGTGAAACCTTCAAGGCTACGGCCTCCGGTATTTTCACCATTCTTCCCGCTATGGCGACAGTACAGGTAGACAATACTTCTCAAGAATTTGATGGAACACCGAAACCGGTGACGGTCACTACTCAGCCCGAAGGGCTGGAGACCCGTGTCCTTTATGATAATAGTCCCACTGTCCCCAGTGCCATCGGCACTTATCAGGTAGAAGTAGCCGTTAGTGACAAGAATTATGAAGGCAGTGTTATGGCTTCACTGGATATCTTTACCATTAGCGGTTTACAGGAAGCAGAGACCTATGGTATCGACATCAGTTCGAGTCTTGCAGGTACCATCTTCCTAACAGATACCCGTAACCCTGCTCTTAAGAAGTCAATAGTGCTATACCATAGCAGTGGGCTGAGAATCATGAAAACGAGCTTTACCGATAAAGCCCAGATGAATATCCCTTCAGGACACAGAGGTATCTTCCTACTATTGGTACAAACCTCTGAAGGAGTGGTTTATCGGAAGATTTTCATCCCTCGGAAGTAACGGAGAATTAATGATGGCGGCTTGTCTCATATCCTGATTTTGAATTTCGTATTACCCCCGATAGATCAATAGGATTTCGTGATGAGGGCATAAAGCGTAATAAACCCAAAATGTCCATTAGAAAATCTATTCCGGACTTAACTGGCTTCAAATCAGTAAATGAATACGTTTTTTGAATTCACCGTAGCGGTGCTACGCTGAACCCAAGAAAACGCACTGATGTATTGCCATTTAAGTCCTCATGACGAAGTTCCAACGAACATTCTGGGATAAAATCAGTGGTTTAGGAGAGGAGGCTTTTGTATCACTAAGGTGATGCACCTACGTAGTGTAAAACCGCTGATCTTGAAGCAATTTATATTCGCAATAGGAAGACTATTGATCATTTTGGGTTGAAACCAATATGACCTGCGGAATCTTATACGACATGTGAAACCCAAATTTGTATAACCCGGATCATGCATTGAAAAATCTACTGCGGATCTAAATAGCTGCAAACCGGTCGTTGTACTACGTTTTTTAGATTCACCATAGCGGTGCTTACAGTACACGACAAAATGTCAACTGATCAGTTTCAAGGTCATTGTAGAGATGCTATGCTAAATCCAGTAAAACTCTCTGATTTATTGACATTTAAACCCTCGTTATGAAGTCCCAACGCATGATCCGGGTTTAAAGTAAAAAGTCTAAGTCACTTCTTTTTCAGTAAGTGAAAAGTCAGAAGACTATTTTGACCCGCATCTCTTTTTTAGATGTGTTCAATTGATTTCCAGAGGTCACATGGAACTCGTATGGACAAGTTTATCTCAGGATGAATATTTCCCTCATCATCCTCATTGCAGTAGGTGCCTCTTTCGGTCTATGATTTCGCTGAAATATCCGCAGATAGTGCAGCTATAGCTATCTTTGTCAATGGCTCAGGCAGTAGATAGGCTTCTTCACTGGCTAAATCCTAGAGACATTATTTTCGCGCTCGGCGCTCTCTAATACAAATTTAGGTTTTAAATGTCGTATAAGATTCGTCAATGCAGAGTGGGTCGAAATGAACACTACTATAGGCTGAATTCAATAGCTATAATTGTATAAAATAAGCGATACAAATCCTAAATCACTTTAATAGCTGCCAGAACAGTTTCTAAATATTGACGACAAGATGCTTTGAACGATAAGCCCGTAGTAGCTTGATTCCCGTTTTGTTCGGGGCGGGGTTCTCATTATTTATCTTTTTCTTCGATACCGACTTTGGACCAATTGATTCAGGTATACCTTCGAGGTGAGCAGCTCAAATTCTACCCCTTCGGGCAGTTCTCCGAATAAGGTATGACCACTGCCCAGCAATATGGGAAATGTGGTTATTGTCATCTCATCGATAAGGTCCTCTTGGATAAAACCCTGAATAGTGGTCCCTCCATCAATATAGAGTCTATGATGTCCTTTTTGGTGGAGCTGTTTCTGAATTTCGGCTAAAGGCCCCTTAATCAGAAAGACTTTCTCGCGATAGCTATCCGGTATTTCCTGTAAAGTATTGCTCAATACAAATACCGGTTGGCTATAAGGCCAGTCCATATCGAACCCGCAGACCGTCTCAAAGGTGGTTCGTCCCATTACCAAAGCATCGATATTCTCGCTGAATTCGGTGTAGCCCATGTCTTCATTCTGGGGGTTCGGTATCTTATGGAGCCAATCTATGCCCCCTTTTTTATCTGCGATATAGCCATCAAGGCTCATGGCTATGAATACACTGTTTCTTTTCATCATGGCTTTGTATTTACTCGTTTTGGCGTTTTATAATTGCCGATAACTTATACAAATTTAGCTTTTAAATATCGCCTATCTTCCTGTTCATTTTGCTTCACTCTGTGTTGACAATCCTCGCGATAGCGCTGCTATCCCTGCGGTTATCGCCTTGATTGAAAACAAAATGGCCCGCGGAATCTTATACGACATTTAAAACCCAAATTTGTATTATTGACCCGCATTTGTCATCTGGGTTTCCTACAGATTTAGATTTCAAATGTCGTGTAAAATCTGTGAATCATTTTATTCTGATCCAAATCGTTTGATAGTAGCGCTATCGGGAGGTCTACTAACGTGAATCGGGACGAAATGTACAATGCTATAGACGAAATTTAAAACCTAATTTAGTATTACTCGATAATAGAGGATCTAATGCATGATCCGGTTTAAGTCACTCTACATTATACTGAGCGCTTGGGAACTCAAAAATAGACTGTTTACTCTTGTAGATAGGCGGCCAGTTCCATCATCCAAGCGATGCCCACATGTAGTAACACACCTCCGTAAATACTTCTACTTTCATAGGCAAATACACCGAGGACGAACCCACCGAATATAGAGCTGATGGCCTCACCGCTCGGTTTGCCAAAATGTAGAAAGCAATAGGCACAGACCATAGGAAGTACAGTTTGCCTGCCCATGACCTTTGCTAAACCCAGGACCATAAAGCCCCGGAACAATAACTCTATACTGATAAAGTTGAATCCATAGGCCAGCTCGTATACGGCGACGGTGCCGGCTTCCGGAATACCCCAGTGAACATGTGCCAGAGAACTCTTGTAGATGGGATAGAAGTTGTTGAAATTCTCGAAAAAGGAAGCTATACTGACCACCACCAGCATTATGACCAGTAGATAAGCATAAGGCCTGAGGAGAAACTTCTGCCGATTGAAACCGTAAAAATTGCGCTGCTGACGGTCAAAATATAGGTAAAAAAGAAAAAGGGGAATCAATGTGCTGAGAATCCCTATGAGATTATTGATGACCTTACGGGAAAAGTACTGGACCTCAGGGGGGAGTTCATTGGCGATAAGTCCATGGAAAAAATAAAAACCTTTGTCAAGGGCCAACAGACCAAGTACAAATAGGCTTCTTAACCAAAATACTCTAGAAGAGAATATGTTCCATTTTCCATAACACAAAGCATACAGGGCACAAGCGCCATAGTAGGCAAAGGCAAAGTACAGAAAGTAATAAAGAAATCCGATAGGCTTTCCATAATATAGGTCTAGGATACTGTCCTCAAAGTCCAATGTATAGTTGACATAGAGGCAAAGGCCCAGAAAGGCCGATAGTAGAAGGTAATACTTCCATTGAAAATGTTCTTGAAGAAAATCACGTAGGTAATGGTATAGCGGCTTCATATCAGAAAGAAATTAGATGCTCGTATACTTGATGTACGGGTAGTCCCACGACATTAAAATAGCTTCCTTCTATCCGTTCTATACCCACCATACCTATCCACTCTTGGATACCATAGGCTCCGGCCTTATCGAATGGTTGCCATTCATCCACATAATATTTGATTTCACTTTCAGCCAATGCACGGAACGTCACCTTTGTCAGGGCATCGAAAAGCAATTGTTTCTCCGAGTTTTTCAAACAGACTCCGGTGATGACCTCGTGGGTGCGTCCCGACATTTCGGTAAGCATGCCGATAGCCTCATCCCTATCCTCGGGTTTCCCTAAAATGGTACGGTCAAGTTTGACGACCGTGTCGGCAGTGATGACCAGTTCGCCTTCTCCAATGTGGGCAAAAGCGTCCATTTTTTTTTGAGCGATGTATTTGGCCACCGCTATAGGGTCGATGCTTTGTGGATAACTTTCATCGGTAGCTTTTGTCCTTACTTCAAAGACAAATCCAGCTTCACGAAGTAGCTGTTGTCTTCTGGGCGAACCCGAAGCAAGTATGAGTTTATGTTTTATCATCAAGAGCACTGAATAAAAATCCACAAATAACTTTAGGGTAAAAATAGGTCGATTTTTGAGGCATGGTATACCCACTGTAACAGACATCTTTCACTTCATCCATGGAGATCTCATTGGTGATAATGGCCATTTGTACTTCTTCTTTTATGACCTTGGCCAGACAGTCGGAGAAGCTACGGTCAAAAGTAATGTTCTCCGAACTTCTTTGTGAGCGTCCCTTAATGTCCAGTACTTTCTCTATGATGAAATAGTGCATGACCGTCACGTCCAGAGCTTTTATCTTATCGGGAAAGTTCCATGTCATGGTCTGTAATACTTCCGGTTTCAATCTAAGCTTATAGGCATTCTCTTTGAACAGTAGGCCGAAGGCCCATTCTTTGCCCAAAATGACTTCATGGACACTACAGGCATCAGCGATAGGCTTTATGGTAAAATAGGTGCTCAGCTTATCCATGACCTCTGCTTCCTTCAGTGTTGCCAGACCTTTGATACATCGGTGGGTCGGTAATATCCTCAAGTCCCCCGCCTCTGTATTGCTAAGGTACATCATATGAAAATTATACCCCTCTTGTCCATGATGCGAAGGATTTTGAACCCTACGTTGCTTCCGGTAGGCCAGGGACCCTTCATAACGATGATGCCCGTCGGCAAGGATAATCTGTTTCTCCCTGACCGTCGTCACAAATTTTTCGATGATGTGTTCGTCCTGAATCACACTCAGTACATCCCTGACTCCCTGATAGTTCTCCGTAGAGTACATAGGGGCAGCGATACTCTCATCCATATACCTTTCCAGTTCGAAGTCGCTATCGGTATAGAGTCCATGTGTGGGGCTGACGTTCAGTTGCGTCTGTTCCAGTAAACGGATCCTGTCATTGACCGCTTTGGGGATGGTGTTTTCATGCCGAAGGATGACCTTTTCATCCCAGTCATATACCCTAATATTACAGATGAAGCCTTTACGGCAGTATTCTTTTCGCTGTCCCGGTAGCGTATAGTACTGATAATAAACATATATTCCCGGAGCGGTGTCCTGTAGGATTGTCCCTTCCGACCTCCATTTGGCCAGTATTTTTCTGGCCCGCTCCGCAGGGTAGGGGAGTTGGGGTACGGAGAGGTGTATACTATTGACCTTATTCTTATATAATGTGGAGAGCTGTTTGTCGGAGACAACATCGAATAAAGGAGAGGTAAGGTTATCTATATCCTCTTTCAGCGCAGGATTGTATCTCCATGCAGTAATCGGTTTTATTTCGGCCATTAAAGGGTTTTTGTTTATTTTAGACGGGTTTTCCAAAGGCTTTGCACCGTTCTGTTTTTCATGGTAGCCTGTTTTGTCTTCTGGCTCCATTTCTTCTCGTTGAGCAGCCGCGTAGCCAGAAATGCGGCTAGAAATTCGCTCTCCTCATCAGCGTTTTCTTCACCGGCTTCCGGTAGGAAATGTTGGGCTACAAAGTTGGTATCAAAATCACCGCTTTTAAATCGAGGATGCAACATCACGAACTTACAAAAATCAAGTGTAGTGGCAATGCCCGTAATTTCGTATTCGTCGATAGCACGAACCATCTTTTTCAGGGCAGTATCCCTATCGGAAGCGTGCACCGTGAGTTTGGCAATCATAGGGTCATAGTAGATGGGGATCTGCATGCCTTGTTCAAAGCCATCGTCTACCCGGATACCTGGACCTTGAGGTCTGCGATAGGTGTGTAAGGTGCCGATGTCAGGAAGGAAATTGTTCTTTGGGTCTTCGGCATATACGCGTGATTCGACGGCATGTCCATTGATACTCAGGTCCTCTTGCCGGAATGGTAGTACTGCGCCTTCGGCGATACGTATCTGCTCCGCTACCAGGTCGATACCCGTAATGGCTTCCGTTACCGGATGCTCTACCTGAAGTCGGGTATTCATTTCCAGAAAATAGAAATTGAGCTTATCATCCATGATAAACTCCACTGTTCCCGCTCCTTCATACGCACAGGCCTTGGCTACATCTATGGCCGCTTGTCCCATCTCTTGTCTCAGGTCCTCACTAAGGATGGCCGAAGGAGCTTCTTCGATGACTTTCTGGTGCCGTCTTTGTATGGAGCATTCCCGTTCGAAAAGGTGTACGGTGTTACCATGACTATCGCCAAGGATTTGAAATTCGATATGTCTTGGTGAGGTAATGTATTTTTCTATAAATACCGCTCCATCACCAAAGGCCGACTTGGCTTCACTGATGGCACGGTTCATCTGCTCTTCCAGCTCTTCCTTCTTTTCTACTATCCTCATGCCCTTACCACCACCGCCGGCACTTGCTTTTATCAATAATGGATAGCCTATTTCCTCGGCTATCTGTAGGGCCTCTCTAATGTCCTCTACAGCATCTTCTGTACCCGGTACCATAGGTATGCCATAAATGGCGACAGCTGATTTTGCTGCCAGTTTGCTGCCCATGGTTTTTATAGCTTCCGGCGAAGGTCCGACGAATAGCAGTCCTTCTTCACTGACCCTTTTGGCAAATGATGCATTTTCCGAAAGAAAACCATATCCTGGGTGTATGGCATCTACCCGTAGTTCTTTGCATACGGCAATGATTTTTTCAGTGAGCAGGTAGGATTCTGAAGAGGGGGGAGGGCCTAAACATACGGCTTCATCGGCATACCGAACGTGAAGTGCCTCACGATCGGCCTCGCTGTAAACGGCCACTGTAGCAATGCCCATTTCCTTCGCAGTTCGGATAATCCTGAGTGCAATTTCACCCCTGTTGGCAATCAATAGTTTCCCTATTTTCTTCATCGCTATCTTTGAATTTTTATAATGGTTGAACAGAAGGCTATAGGTCCCTCATTAAGGTTGTTTTGTGAAATGTGCTTTGTATCCAAGAAAATGATATGATCGATATCATGCTTACAAATCCTGAAAAACGAAAATATACCTTATCTTTGAACTTGAGTTTGCACACAATTTAAACCAAGCCAATATTTGAGTACTAGGCATACAATGCTAGTTAAATATTCATTAAATTCTATACAGTAATGAATTAAATGCGCTACTTTTTGATAAGATATTATTAAAATATTAGATTTGTGTGTTTTTTTTAAGGTTAGTATCATTTTAACTAAACAAAATTTAGAGTGGATTTATTTGACAAGTTAAGGGTTGAGAACGGTCCATTGGGACAGCATTCACATTTGCCGGAAGATTACTTCATGTTCCCGAAATTAGAAGGAGAACTGGCACCTAGAATGCGTTTCCAAGGAAAGGAAGTTCTGACGTGGAGTTTGAACAATTACCTCGGTCTGGGTAACCACCCTGAGGTTAGGAAAGTAGATGCGGAAGCAGCTAAGGAATGGGGACTTGCTTATCCAATGGGGGCAAGAATGATGTCAGGGAACACTGTCCATCACATAGCGTTGGAAAACCAATTGGCCGAATTTGTAAGTAAGGAATCTGCCATGCTGCTCAACTTCGGTTACCAAGGTGTATTATCGGTTATCGATGCCATAGTAGATAGAAAGGATGTTATCGTTTACGATTCAGAATCGCATGCCTGTATTATTGATGGATTGAGAATGCATCTGGGCAAGCGTTTCGTTTACCCACATAACAATATCGATAATCTGGAAAAACAATTACAACGCGCCGAAAATATCGTAGCCGAGACCGGCGGAGCGATTTTGGTGATTACCGAAGGGGTATTTGGGATGTCAGGGAACATGGGCGACTTAAAGAGTATCGTGGCCTTGAAGAAGAGATATGGTTTTAGGTTGTTCGTCGATGATGCCCACGGATTCGGTACTATGGGGCCTACGGGAGCAGGAGCGGGTGAACATCAAGGGGTACAGGATGAAATCGACCTCTATTTTTCTACTTTTGCCAAGTCCATGGCCAGTATAGGAGCTTTTGTGGCGGGACCGGAGCCTATCATCAAATACCTGAGATACACCGTTAGGTCACAAATCTTTGCCAAGTCCCTACCGATGCCTTTGGTAATAGGAGCCATCAAGCGCCTTGAACTCATCAAAACCATACCAGACCTTAGGACAAATCTGTGGAAGGTAGTGGGGGCACTACAGGGTGGCCTGAAAGAGGCTGGGTTCAGTATTGGTACTACACAGTCACCGGTGACACCTGTGCTGTTCAAAGGGGGAGCGGCTGAGGCCGGAAACCTTGCTATGGACCTGCGCGAAAATTTCAATATCTTCTGCTCTATGGTCGTTTATCCTGTTGTGCCCAAAGACGTTATCATGCTTAGGCTCATACCTACAGCTGTACATACTCTGGAAGATGTGGAAGAGACCATTGCTGCCTTTAAAGCAGTGAAGAAAAAGCAAGATGAAGGCGTTTATCTGAGAGAAGAAATTATATCGATTACCCGCTGAAATAGCAAAAATAACGACCTTTTGAGTTGATTTATAAACATTTTGACTATATTAGCCCTTGAAAAGTTAAGCAGAATATTAATTCAATAACCTAAAATTTTTTATAATGGAAAGATTCAATGAGCTCAAAGAACTTGTAAATTCGCTGGAAGCTGACTTCGAAAAGTTTTACGATAAGGAGAACAATGCCGCAGGGACTAGAGTGAGAAAAGGTATGCAGGACCTGAAAAATCTAGCACAAGAAATTAGAGTTGAAGTACAGGATAAGAAAAACGCCTAATTAAGTTATAAATCAAGAAAAACCGCTTTGATTCACAATCAAAGCGGTTTTTTTATGCCTTGCTGGTTTTGCTTTTCGCTTTAACCCAAATTGATCGATAGAAATCGTGATGAGCGTATCAATAGCAAAATACCGGCCATTTGGATTCGTTCGGCATAGCCACCGCTATGGTGAATGAAGACAGGTGGGCAAAGTTTCTGATATGAAGCTATTTATGCGCGGAATAGGTTCTCTATTGATCATTTTGGGTTTAACCCGGATTATGTATTAGAGCTTAGTTATGAGGGTTTAAAAAGCAATAAATCAGGGTTTTTTATTGGATTCAGCGTAGCACCGCTACGGTGAATTCGAAAAACGCATTCACTTTACTGATTTGCAGCTATTTAAGGCCGAAATAGAAGGGCTAATGCATGATTTGGGTTTTAAAGAGGTACGGAGAAGTATTTTTGAAAGATGATGGCTCACTGGTATTACCCTGCTCTATGAATTTTCAGGGAACACAAAGACAACTATTTCTAAGGAAGACACACCGTAGGACCAAGCATCAATGCTAAATCTTGTGGGTATTTTCTGTAAAGGTTCAGTTTACAGAGACAGCGATTGTGTCGACATGGAGACCTTAGTTCAATTCGGGTCAATATTTTCCAATAGAAGGGTATTTTCTGATGAAGCTCTCATTACGAAGAATACATGACTTGGGTTAAATGGAGGCCTAAGGAAAACTTCAATTACCTCCCTTCATGCACAGACATCCTATCTAGAGCCTCAGCTATTTTCCCGCGGAGCTGTGGCGAAGCAGGCATCAAAGGCAAACGTACATGTTCCTCGCAGATTCCCTGTAACTTCAGTACATATTTGACCCCTACAGGATTGCTTTCGGCATACATTAAAGGATTGATGGCCAATAACTCAAAAGTAGCTTTTCGAGCGCTGTCATGATCCCCGATTTTAGCACTATCCGTAATGGTTTTGAATAGATGGGCAAAAGCATTACCCAATACAGAAATAATGCCCGTAGCTCCAATGGACATCAAAGGAAGGGTCAATAGGTCATCACCTGATATCAATTGGAATCCTTCGGGCATATGCTTGGCGATATGCATGGCCTGAACCAAATCGCCGGAGGCCTCTTTGATGCCTATGATATTAGCATGTTCAGCGAGACGAAGGGTGGTATCTGCCGTGATGTTCGAGGCCGTTCTTCCAGGGACATTGTACAGGATTATGGGAATGGGGCTTTTATCAGCTATTTTTATAAAATGCTGGTATATACCCTCTTGTGAAGGTTTATTGTAATAAGGGCTTACGGATAATAATGCATCTGTATCATCCAACGCGCTATTTTCGATGTTCTTCAGTACCTCGGCCGTGTGATTACCGCCTATCCCGTAGACAATGGGCAGTTGGTCCTCATTGTTGATTTTGACAAACTCCAAGAGGTCTCTTTTTTCTGTTGCGCTAGTGGTAGCGGATTCTCCTGTTGTACCCTGGACGACATAATAGTCCGCACCTTTGCGGGCGGTACTGAGCAGGAGTTGTTTTAGTCCTGTGTAGTCAATATTCCCCAGCTTGTCAAAAGGTGTTACCAGTGCTACACCTGTTCCATAAAAACGGTTGTTCATAGATTGATATTCTTAATGTAGTAGTATTTTGGATACTATCGCAATTGCAATTTTATTTATACTATAGATGATATTGAACAAAGCGAATACTACCCCAACACTTTGATGTAGCGGTACATCTCATCGATAAGTTCCTTTGTATTTCCCTCTTTATGTGTAGTGATCATCATTTCAAAAAAACGGTCGTGATTCTCCCTGAACTTACCCACACGGCACTTTGCTTTACTTATAGCTAGAAAGTTCTCAAAGACCGGATTGGGTACATGATCGATATACAATAGATAATCGAAGCGCTGTTCCGCAAAGGAAAGTACTTCCTCAGAAGTAAAATGTCCCCATAAAGAGATATCGCTTTTTGTGAAAAAGTCAAACACATAATCAGGATTTTCTTTTTTCCTTGGCAGATAACTCAATACCGACACCTGCTTACCATCACTTTTGAGCTGTTGGGCAAACCTGCTGATAATATCGCTTTTTGGCTTATCTTCAATACTGAAAATGATGCCGAAATGCTTAGCTTCCCCATACCTTTGTGTTGTTCTGGGAGTTTTGTTACCATTGGCCAGCGCTTTGGCCCTAAACAGCAATAGTTTCGTTCTAAGCATTGTCTTCCTTTAGCATATTTTCAAATTCCTGTTCCGATAAGATGGTCACTTTGAGTTTTTCTGCTTTTTCTCTTTTCGAAGGTCCCATTTTATCTCCTGCGAGCAGGTAATCTAGCTTGCCGGAAATGGAAGAAACCACTTTGCCTCCATGTTTTTTGATGTGTTCTTTCAACTCATCCCTTCCATAATTGGAAAACACGCCGGAAACGACAAAACTCTTTCCTTCAAGAGCATGGCTTTCGATAACCATTTCTTTTACAAGGGTCTCCATCTGTAAGCCTACTTCCTTTAATCGATCTACTTCCCTCCGGTGCTGATCGGACCCGAAGAAATCAATGACACTTTGCGCAATACGCTCACCGATTTCGGGAACGGCGATCAGTTCTTCGTAATTGGCCGAGGATAGTCCATCAATAGTGCGAAAGTGAGCAGCTAGCTTCTCTGCTACTGTTTTTCCCACGAACCGTATGCCCAAGGCAAAGAGCACGTTTTCGAACGGGACCTGTTTCGAGGCAGAGATGCCTTTCAACAGATTGTTGCTGGACAGTTCCTTGAAACCTTCCAACTGATACACGTCTTCAAAGGTCAGCTGATAAAGGTCGGCCGGGCTTTTGACCAAGCCGGATTCAAAAAGCTGGTGTATGGTCCTTTCGCCCAAGGAATCGATATCCATGGCTTTTCGCTGTATGAAATGCTGTATCCTTCCTTTTATCTGTGGTGGGCAACCGTCGCTATTGGGGCAATAGTGGGCTGCTTCTCCTTCCTCTCTGACCAGTTCGGTGTTGCACTCGGGGCAGTGGCTGATGTATTGGACCGTTACGGCATCATCGGGCCGTTCTTCCAATTGTACTCCCGTTATTTTAGGTATGATTTCCCCACCCTTCTCTACAGAGACCGTATCTCCTATGCGTAAGTCCAAGCGTGCTATCTCATTGGCATTGTGCAAGGAAGCACGCTTTACGGTAGTGCCCGCAAGCAATACGGGTTCCAGTTCCGCCACAGGGGTGACCGCTCCCGTACGACCAACTTGATAAGTAATATTCTTCAGCACAGTCAGGGCATCCTCAGCTTTGTACTTGTAGGAAATGGCCCAGCGAGGACTCTTGGCCGTAAATCCCAGTTGTTGTTGTTGCTCTACAGAATCTACCTTGATGACGATACCATCGGTTTCTAGGGGAAGTTCATGGCGCTTTGTTTCCCACTTTTGAATGTAATCCAATACTTCATTGATATCCTTACACTTGCTATAGGTTTGCGATACATTGAATCCCATGGACTCCAATTGAGCTATTGCCGTACTGTGCGAGGTCACTCCTGTATTTTCGCCCAGTAGGCTATAAAGGTAACAGTCCAGCTTCCGTTGAGCCACGATAGAGGAGTCTTGCATCTTCAGGGAACCTGAAGTGGTGTTACGCGCATTGGCATAGGGTACTTCTCCCTGCTGTACCTTTGTAGCATTGAGTTGTTCAAAAACCTCTTTGGGCATAAATACCTCGCCCCTGACTTCAAAATTGGCCGATAAGGGTTTGCCCTTGACCCTCAGGGGAAGGCTACGGATGGTCTTGATATTGTCAGTGATATTATCGCCCCGTACACCGTCACCACGAGTTACTCCCATGTCCAGAACTCCATCTTTATACGTGAGACTGATGGCCACGCCATCAAACTTCAACTCACAGAAATAACTGTAAGATTGTTCTTCCAAAGCTTTGGCAATCCTTTTGTCGAACTCCATTAGTTCATCCGCAGAATAAGTATTGCCCAGGGATAGCATGGGATATTTATGATAGACGGTCTCGAAATCCTTTGTGATGGTACCACCCACTCTCATAGAAGGAGAATCGGGAAGACGGAGTTCCGGGAAATTACTTTCCAGTTCGATTAACCTCTCGAGTAATCGATCAAAATCATAATCCGATACAATGGAGTTACTGTTCTGATAGTACTCCGTGTTGTAATAGTTGATTTTTTGGGTAAGTACAGCAATTTCATTCTGTGCATCTGTTAGCGTCATAGTCAAAGTGCGGTATTAGCCCTCAAAGCTAACCAAAATAACACTATTTTAAAATTCCTATAATCTCTGTGGACGGACTTTTACCCTAAAATATATCCTTGATTCCAAGGTATATCCGAACTGTTAGTAATAAGATACAATTTTCCAATGCGCCTACCGATGGATGAAAATGAATACCTACGGGTATATTATAGACGATTTTAGGACCCATACCTATGACATGAAACCTACGATGTCAGTCCTAGGTCAAAGCGTTTCCCTTCATCCCGGATTATGCATTGAAAAATCTACTGCGGATCTAAATAGCTGCAAACCGGTCGTTACACTACGTTTTTTGAATTCACCATAGCGGTGCTATGCTAAATCCAATAAAACTCTCTGATTTATTGTTATTTAAACCCTCGTTACGAAGTTCCAACGCATGATCCAGGTTCATTTTTGAACTGAACTCAGTGATTACCTAGTTTACATATAGGAGCTAGTCCGGATTATGCATCGGATATCTTCATGAGGGTCTAAAATAACATAGGTCCGTTCTGTTTTACAGAACCCGGTATGACATCCATACGCTGGATTCAAAAAACACATATAATTTCACTGATTTTAAGCTTTTAAAGTTTCAATAAAAGCTCAAATCAAATATTGACGACGCTTTGTTTGTACTTCGTGGAAATCAGTGAAAACTGTTTCATGGACAGCTATAGAAACAAATAGCCCCGTATTAGGGGTTAACCTACATTTCCATAAAGCCCTGCCTCAACAAAAGGTTTACCTGTTCCATGTATTATTACCACGGTCGATATCTACCATGTATTGTTCATCATCGATGGTGACACTTTTAATATCTTCCTTCTTTCTTTCGATTTCGAAGGTATACTCGGGATGGGTCCAAGGCCAATCGGGTAATACCGTTCTTTTTAAGTTACCTGTTTCCGACGTTTTCTCACCTCGCATTATCCTCAAGGGTACATAGTAGAGAACACTGCTTCCATCTTTGAAATGGACCGTGATATCCAGTGGCATCATCATGTTCTCTTTGCGGTGGAGCGTTACCATGGTCTTGTCCGTCTGTTCGTCCACACTTTTAACAGCGTAGTCGATGTTGTTCTTCGTCATTATCCAGTGTTTCCAATACCAATCGAGTTCTATATTCGATATTTTTTCCATTATCCGCATCAGGTCGTTTGGAGTGGGGTGTTTGCCGCTCCATTCATCGAAATAGCGTCTCAGTCCTTGCATCATCTTCTCTTCTCCTATAATGTAGCCTAGCTGTTGCAGAAATAGACTGCCTTTTACATAGGCATTAATGGAGTAGGCAGAATTACTATGATAGTGATCTGCGTGCGTTGTCATAGGTTCATGTTTGTCGTTTTTGACCAATCTCAGGTAAGCATTTGCCGTACCTCTGTGAGAGCGGCTCTCTAATCCGAGATGCTGCATGGTGCGGTGACTTGCAAAAGAAGTGAAGCCTTCATCCATCCATGGGTGCAGGCTTTCATTGGTCGCTAGAGCACCCTGATACCAACTGTGGAACATTTCATGCACCGATACACCTACCAGGCTGGGAAAACTGCGCTCACCGGTAATCAATGTGGCCATGGGATATTCCATTCCCCCATCTCCACCCTGTATGAACGAATACTGATCATATGGATACTTGCCAAAATTTGTATTGGCATATTCGAAGGCTTTGACCATCATGTCGGGTAACTTGCTCCAGTTTTCTTCGGTAGCTTTATTTTTTTGGAAGAAAAAGCGAAGGGTAGGACCGTTGGGTACCTTTGTGGTTGTGTGTTCGTAGTCCGGGTCAGCCGCCCATACGAAATCGTGTACATTTTCGGCTTTAAAATGCCATTGTATTTTTCCTTTTTTAGGCCTTTTTACTTTAATTCCTTCATCTTCATAGCCATAGCCGATTTCGTTGGGGTTCTGGAGGTATCCTGTACCCGCGATAATGTACTTGGGGTCAATATTGATTTTCACATCAAAGTCACCCCACACTCCATGAAACTCCCTTCCTATATAAGGGTTGGCATGCCAGCCTTGGAAGTCGTACTCACTGATTTTTGGGTACCACTGCGCCATAGAATAATCGATACCTTCCTTATTGTTCCGGCCGGAGCGTCGGATTTGCAAAGGTACCTGCCCTTCGAATTCCATTTGGAATACACTTGTTTTCCCAGGTAGGAGAGGTGCTGTCAGTGGCACTTCCAGCACAGTACCGCTGACCTGATAGGTCAGTGATTTTCCATCCTGTTGGAGACTGTTTATCTTTTGATAACCCATCTCCTCAGGTTTCAGTTTAGAGATACGATTTCCCACCCTTGGGTCTGGGTCACTGATCTCCAGTGAGCGGACATCCATCATACTGCCCGGTTGAAATGCATTGAAATACAAGTGATAGAATACCTTGCGCAAGGTATCGGGTGAGTTATTGGTATAGGTCAACGTTTGTTTACCTTGAAACCGATGTTTTTCAACATCCATATCGATTTCCATCTCATAATTCACTCGCTGTTGCCAGTAGGAAGATGGAGGGGGCGATGCAGCGGAAGCTTTAAGGAGAAAGGTCATCATAACGATGCCCATAACTATTGAATTTCGAATCGATTTCATATAGAGGTTTGATTTTATCTGTGCTATTTCTCTGATATTCATTGTGAAAAGAAGGCTTTGGGAAAGGGTAAGTGACTTTAACAAAGCATAATACAAAATTAAAAGTAGTGCTTGTTATTCAATTATGATATGGATAATGTCAAAATAACAAGAATTTTTGATGTACGGCGAATAAGGGCCGGATGGCCTACTTCGCTGGGAGAAGACTTACAAAGTTGAAAATTATTCCATTCCATCTAGAGTTTCATTGAGATTGGCTTCGGTGTTCCGAAGCTTCTCCTTACACTGTTTGATCAGATCCACGGAACGATGTACCATGTTGGATAGCTCATCTACATCAGGTTTTCCCTGTTCTATGTCACCTACTATCCTTTCCAGTTCTTCCAGCGCTTCCTTATAATTGAGGGGGGTATTACTGCTCATTTTGTTTTATTGCTTTGGTTCTACACTATCAATCTCTGGCCGAAGATACTAAGGAGGTAATCAAGCTGCAAATTTCACGATTTCTTAACCTATGGCCTGACCTTCCGGAAACACTTTGCCATGAAGCGATTTGGACTTTCTGTTGGACACCGATAATTTTGGCTTTTGTGTCCTGATGAAGGCTTTTCCCCCTTGCATAGCCAAAACTACGGAACTTAAACCCGGATCATGCATTGGAAAATTTACTGCGGATCTAAATAGCTGTAAACCGGTCGTTGCACTACGTTTTTTGAATTCACCATAGCGGTACCCTGCCAAATCCACTAAAACTCCCTGATTTATGGATATGTAAACCCTCGTGACGAAGTTCCAACGCATGATACGGGTTAAAAAAAGACAAAATAAGGGTGTTAAACAAATTTGGGTTTCCAATGTCGTATAAGATTCCGCTGGTCATTTTGTTTCAATCAAGGCGATAACCGCAGGGATAGCAGCGCTATCCCGAGGATTGTCAACGCAGAGTGAAACTAAATGAACAAGAAGATATGCGATATTTAAAAGCTAAGTTTGTATTAAAGCCAAAATAGTCAATAGCTTTCCTATTCCGGACATAAATTGCTTCAAAATCAGCGATTTTACGCTACGCAGGTTCGTTACCCTAATGATCAATTTGGGTTAAAATGAAGCTTCACGTTACTGAATACCACTGTCTGTCCTGTGGAGTTGTGTCCTGAAGGCTATATAGATCTACGCTATGAAATCTTTACATACTTAACTCGTTATAATTCCCTATATTCGAGTTTGACGATGGGTGTCATACAGATTTAGGTTTCCAATGTCGTATAAGATTGCGCTGGTCATTTTTTTTCAATCAAGGAGAGAACCACAGGGATAGCAGCGCTATGCCGAGGATTGTCAACACAGAGTGAAGCAAAATGAACAGGAGGATAGGCGATTTTAAAAGCTAAGTTTGTATCAAACCTCTTCAAACGAAGAATCAAGGAGAAGATAACCGTAAATTTGGAACCAAAATATTCTATACAAAAACGACCAACGGGTATTTTTACCGCAGCACTTCTTATAGTATTGCATGCCGTGATAGGTCTGGTTGTGGCCATCGGTGTAGTATCCACTATTTTCTTTGGTCATCATTTTCCTTCTCTTTTTGGGGCTTTCCTGGAAGAAGGGTTCACGAATTTTGTGATTGTGCTGGTGACAATCCATTGCGGATTCAGTTTGGCGGCTACGATTATAGCTGTTGGTATATTTATGGCCAAGAAGTGGAGTTACTATGGTGGCATCACTTTTTTGATTGTCAATATGTTATACGTGATGGTGATGAACCTGACCTTTTTCAGCTTTGGGATCAGTGTTCTAAATATGATGGCGATTGCATTACTGTATGGCAAGCGCGATTATTTTTTTCTTTCCAAGAGACTGCTTTGAAGTTATAGCTATACTCAAGAGAAAGTATTTTGGGAAAATGTTGTCTAGAGACAAAAAGATGATCATTAGCAAGTTTGATGGATAAGTCATCAGTAGAATGGTCATTAGGATCCATGCCTCGATAATTCTCGAAATTTTCGTGTATCCGATTGGTCCTCGATCCATTGCGTTTGGGTATGAAAAAATAGATTTGTATGAAAAAAAGCCTCCCGATGAACATCGGGAGGCTTTTTTATATACAATAGCAATGCTATGCCACGTGGGGAATAGAGTAAACGTTAACGTCCATAGCAGGACCGAGCAATACAAGGGGCAACCTTATGCTCGGCAATAGTGCTCTATGCACGGTACGACGATCAAAGAAAGTTCGGGGTATCCAATTTCTTACTGATCCTGTAGGCAGCGTTGACCAAACCTACATGGCTGTAAGCTTGGGGGAAATTACCCCACATACTCCCATTACTGGCATCGACGTCTTCACTGAGTAATCCAAGGTGATTGGAGTAACCCAAGAGGTTTTCGAAAGTCTCCATGGCTTCATCCATACGGCCTACACAAGTGAGGGCTTCGACATACCAGAATGCACAAATCAGGAAGGTCGTCTCCGGCTCACCAAAATCATCTTTGTGCTTGTATCTATAGAAAAGCCCTTCAGCAGACCGCAGGTCTTTTTCCATTACCTCTAAGTGTTTTTTGGCGATTTCCTGACTAGGGTCGATATAGTTCATCATGATCAGTTGTAGGTTACTGGCATCCAGGTTATCCGTACCGATAGCCTGACTGTAGACACCACGTTCCCGGTCATAGCAGGCCTCGATTTTATCGGAGGCAGCTTTGGAGAGCTTTTCGGCCAACCGAACCATATTTTCATCCTCGAATACTTTTCCGATTTTGATAGCGGCATTACTCCCTGCCCAGTGGAAAAGGTAGGTATAAGAATGGTATTGGGCCAGGTTCCTGAACTCCCATAGGCCCGCATCCGGTTCATCCATCAGCGCCTCTATTTTGTAAAGTAACTCATAGACCATTTTCAATGAGTTGGACCGTTCAGAATTGATAAACCTTTTGTCTACATACAAGGGTAGGAGCGAGGCCAGTATCTGACCATAAACATCGTTTTGAATGTGGGTATAAGCTTGATTACCTATTCTCACAGGGACTTCCTTCCCTTGGTACCCTTTCAGGTCCGTGATGATTTCTTCTATTCTGGATTCGCCCGTGATGGTATACAGTGGTTGATAACGTTCTTTTTGCTGTGCGGAGATGTTGACGATATAGTTGAAGTACTTTTCCAGCTCTTCAAAATGGCCGATATTGTTAAAGGCTGTCAGTGTATAATAGGAGTCGCGCATCCAGCAGTAACGATAGTCCCAGTTTCTTCCACTACCGGGAGCTTCCGGTAAGCTGGTTGTTCCAGCGGCGATAATTGCCCCAGTGTCTTCGTATTGGTGGATTTTCAGGGCCAATGCGGAGCGGATGATATCGGACTGATGAAAGGAACTGACACTCATGTTCTTTGCCCAGCCCTGCCAGTATTGTACGGTCTTGGTCAGGAAGTTTTCGCAGGTGGAGGCCAGTGCAGCCTCCATAGGTGCTCCATAGGTCAGGACTAAGTATTTGGTCTCATTGAGTACCACGCTGTTTCCCTCCATGATGTAGCTCAGTGCAATGTTCGTGGTCAGCCTTACCTGCCTTTCAAGTCCTAGGTATTCGATATGATTACTTCCTGTGTGATACCTAGGGCTGATATTGCCATAGTCCCCTTTGGGCTTGCACACGACCTTGATTCTGGGAGTACCGGATAAGGGCTCGATTTTTCGGATGAGCATTAAGGGCTTATAGTACCTATCATGCTGATAGAAGCGTGGTGCAAAATCCGTAATGCGATACGTGCCCTCTCCACTTTCTACCTCGGTACAGAGTACATTGGTATTCTCTATGTAGTACTGACGGTTACCTACATGCACTTCCGGTGGCATAATGGAAAACTCACCACCTTTCTCATCATCCAAAAGCCCACCGAAGATAAAACTACTGTCAAAACGTGGCCAGCACATCCAAGAAATATTGGTATTGAGGTGGATATGGGCTTGAAAGGCACAATTTCCAATCAGGCCATAGTCATAAGTATGTTTCTTCATAGAAGTAATCGGATTTTAATGGATGAAGTTGTATGTATTCTAATAATTTCTCAAAAGGAAATTAAGCAATAATTTATCAACTCTCATAGCAAACACTGCTATTAGTTATGATTTTTTTAAAAAATCCCAAATTAAGCTGCTAGCACCAATAATTGGTGCTTGTTGTCCTTGAAGATAGGAAGGGAGTACTTTTACCTTACCCCTGAAAATGGGCATCAGATTCTCTTCTAGGTGTGCTATGGTCGGCTTGAACAACAGATCTCCGGCCAAGGATAGCCCGCCGAAGATAAATATAGCTTCGGGGTCGGTATGCACGACAGTGTCTGCCAGCTTTGCTCCCAAGATTTTGCCGGTATACTCAAAAGCTGCCAAGGCAACAATGTCCCCTCTCTCGGCACTTTCGGTAATCATCTTTGAAGTAAGGTCATGGAAAGGTATTCCCCTCAGTTCGCTCTCCTCCAGATGATCGGCCAATAGTTTGTACACCGTTCTTTTGATGCCCGTAGCGGATACATAGGTTTCGAGGCATCCCTTTTTACCACAACCGCAGCTACGGCCATCTTGCTTGACCAGTGTATGACCCAGCTCTCCCGCTAAACCGTACTTACCGTGAATCAATTTCCCACTGGCCACAAAACCGCTCCCCAAGCCTGTCCCCAGAGTGATGACAATAAAATCCTTCATCGCTTTGGCCCCTCCAAATACCATCTCGCCTATGGCAGCGGCATTGGCATCATTGGTGATGACTACGGGTACATCAAAATGCTCCTTTATAGTGTCTGCAAGAGGCAGGACACCTTTCCATCTGAGGTTGACGGCATGCTCTATGGTCCCATTATAATAATTGGCATTGGGTGCGCCTATACCCACACCGACGATGTTGAAATCTCCTTCGTTTTGACCCATGCCTTTGCGTATGGTCAGCACCAGTGTACTGATGTACTCTTTGAAATCGGCATGTTCCTGAGTGGGCATTCTACCTTGGAACAGGACATGGCCTGTTTTGTCGACAATGCCGAATTTAGTGTTGGTGCCACCTATGTCAATACCAATGGTAACGTCTTTCATAAAATGTTATTTTTATAATTCTACAGTCCCTTTCCTGAAAACATGGTGGTATATTTTTTAAATGACGACTACCATTATTGACAGTAGGTTATGCATTGAATCTTAATAATACCCAATAGTCCTGAATTTTACAGGAACATACAACAGAATACTACTATTTTAAACGCATACCACTATAGCATTTCCACAATTTCATCATTTCCTATTTGCTCCACCCTCATCTTCGATTATTTCATGCTTACAAATTGAGGCTCCGAGTACAATGATGCAAGTATTAGTATCAATTTAGTTCGTTCTACCATCATAGGTTCAGTAGAATGATGAAATGTTTTTAATCCCGATCGATCGGATTTCGTCATGAGAACATAAAGTGTGATAAAATCAGTGGTTTGGGATAGGAGGCTTTTGTATCACTAAGGTGACGCACCTACGTAGTGTAAAACCGCTGATCTTGAAGCAATTTATGTTCGGAATAGGAAGGCTATTGATCATTTTGGTTTTAAGGGTGCATTTGAGATATATGGATGAAGTCTTTAACCCATATCATGCATTGAAAAATCTACTACGGATCTAAATAGCTGCACATCAGTTGTTGTACTACGTTTTTTGAATTCACCATAGCGGTGCTATGCTTAACCCAATAAAACTCCCTTATTTATTGACATGTAGACCCTCGTTACGAAGTTCCAACGCATGATACGGGTTTAATGCTCAGATCTGAAAACATCTATAGTGCAAAAAGTCTTTGATTTCCGGATTGATACAGAAGACTAAAATCCATTATATAGACAGTATTTTTGCAATCCGCAGTGCCTCCTCCTCTGTATCTCTGGGGGTATCGAGCACTTTCTCCAAAGAACTATAGACCAGCTTACGATGAATGATACCTGCCATCTTATCCTTTTCCCCTTTTAGTAGACCCTCAACAGCACCTACTCCCAGTTTACTGGCGAGGACCCTATCAAAACAAGTAGGTACTCCACCCCGCTGTAGATGGCCCAGAATGGTTACCTTGGTATCATAATAATCGATTTTTTCATTGACTTTTCGGGCTATTTCCATGGCGCTACCACTTTTACCCCCTTCGGCCACAATCACTAAACTGGAAGTTTTGTTATTATGGGCACCGACGTCTAGCTTGGCGATGAGTTCGTCGGTACTCATCTTCTGCTCAGGTACCAAAATAGCCACAGCACCTCCGGCGATACCACTGTTCATGGCGATATCCCCCGAATCTCTTCCCATTACTTCGACAAAAAACAAACGATTATGAGAGAGTGCCGTATCCCTTATTTTGTCTATCGCCTCTACGGCCGTATTGGTGGCGGTATCATAGCCAATGGTATAGTCGGTACCCGAAAGGTCGTTGTCGATCGTGCCCGGTATACATAGGGTAGGAATACCGTACTCTTTATAAAAAAGGTGCGCCCCCGCGAAGGTACCATTACCACCGATGGCCACGAGTGCATCGATTTTCTTGGCCTTGAGGTTTTCATAAGCTTTTTGACGGCCCTCTTTCGTCATGAACCCTTTACTGCGGGCCGACTTCAGGATAGTACCGCCCCGCTCTAATATTTTTGATACCGAGCGCGCGCCCATCTCAGAGATATCTCCATTGATCATCCCGAGATAGCCATTATAAATCCCGTATACGTCGGTTTTATAATAGATGCAGGTCCTGACCACTGCTCTAATAGCGGCATTCATGCCCGGAGCGTCACCACCAGAGGTGAAAACACCGATTTTCTTTATGTTACTTTCCATTGTTCTATGCTATTAAGTAATAAGACGTTGTTATTATTTTGATTGGTTGAATCACTTGAGAAATGATAAGGGGGCCATCTATTGGTTTCTGGGATAATATATATTACTCTTCCATAGTATTGAGATCTTAATGAGTTTATTTTCAAACGCTAACATCAACATGAGATGGAGTTTGATGATTCTTTAGACTGAAAATAGTCGGTAATTTCCAGAAGCAATGGGCCTAAAATTACGGCTAATTGAACGGTAACAAAAGAAGAAAGAATATTTTTATCACAACGGTAAGGTTTATTCTTCGGCAAGAAAGTCGGCTACCTAAGGCACTTGAAATGGGAGGGACATGAAGGATTGGATTTGAAAACCGTCTTCTTTTAGGTCATGATGATATCAATCGAAATGTAGTCAAGGATTTATACAAACTTAGCTTTCAAATATCGCCTATCTTCCTGTTCATTTAGCTTCACTCCGCGTTGACCATCCTCGGGATAGCGCTGCTATTCCTGCGGTTCTCGCCTTGATTGAAACAAAATGACCCGCGGAATCTTATACGACATTTAAAACCTAAATTTGTATTAGACAACGGTTCAATGCATGATTCGTGTTTATGCCCAATCGCAATTGTTTTGGGACAGACTGAAGGTTATTACGAAAGCACTATTCCATTAGGAATGCCCCAGCTGACCAATCAACCAACGAAGTTGTACCAGTGTAAGAATTTTCTATTTTTATTGAACCCAAAATGATCAATAGAGAACCTATTCCGCGCATAAATAGCTTCCTACCGGAAGCTTTGCCCACCGGTCTTCATTCACCATAGCGGTGCTATGCCGAACGAATACAAATGGCCGGTATTTTGCCATTTATACGCTCATCACGATTTCTATCGATCAATTTGGGGTGAACCCCGAATTTCCCACTTCACTTTTTCTTAAATATACTATTACAATTGCTTCCGGAGTTCGAGACTATGAGCGAACAGGACGGCTACAAAAAAAGCCCCTACGGTATTATTCGTAGGGACTTTCCTATATTCAAACACTATTTATAAAGATATAAGTGTCTATATTATAGATGACTTAGTGTTTCAATATTTTCATTTTTTGCAGTCCCAAATCAGTGGTAATGATCACCAAATAGGTACCCAATCGGAAATTTTCACCAAACACTAAAGGTGTTCCTGCTTTGAGACTGTTCTTTCCAATGGTATAGACGAGTTTCCCCTGTTGATCGTAGATTTTGACATCGTGTATAGAGGCTGCTTCCTGTGCACTAAGAGTGAAATCGTGGCGGCTGGGATTAGGGTAAAGTATTGCTAATGGACTAAGTAAGGCTTCGCTTTCGTTCTCGCGCGCGATGTCCTTTTCGCTCGGTGCTACACTTGTCAGTGCACCATTGGTCACGTTTATTTGAATCGTGTGCTGTACGCCCGTGGTCTGATAGTCGGCCTGGGCCAGCTTTACGGTAATGGTATGTAGGCCCGGGCTGAGGTCGCGTATATCGATAGGGGCATTGGTAAATACGGAACGATTGCCCTGTCCATCGATATCATATTGTACCTGTAGTCCTCCCGGTGCGATATCCCAGTTGTCGGTAAAGAATGTCAAAGAGAAATCCTTTCCTACGCTAGCTCCATCTTTCGGGCTGCTGATCTGGACATCAGGTAAGGGTTGCAGTCCCGTGTTCTCATCGCCACCGTAAATGACCCAGTCTATGGCTGCATCGAATAGCTCCCATCCCTCATCGGTAAACAAGTGGACAAAATCACCACGTAAGGGGAAGGCTACTTTTCTCTTTTGTCGGAAGAAGTCGCCGCCCGTGTTCATACCAAAGATGACGGGTACTCCATCAGAAGTAGCCAGTACATCGATATAATCAGCGGTAGGAGTGCCGAATGGAATCTTCTGAACAATATCATAAATTTTGATTTTCCCTGATTTGCCAGCAGATATGGGGTGACCGGGAACGGAAAGTGTCAGTCCGTCTTCGGGGTTTTCCGTGTAACCGAAGTCAGTATTGAATCCCGTATCGGTAAACCGGAAGTGGGAGTAACTGAAAGGATTCCACGTCATGACGGGTACAGGCATGTGGGTAAGGTCTTCCCCGAACTTGCTGGGGATAGTGGAAGAGGATACGAATACGATATCCTTGCTCCGTGCCATCCCTTGATCAACATCATCGTCATCGACGGTCTCGACATCAAAGCCGCTTTTTTCCAAGTGCCGTAGCACTACTTCATCTCCGTTCTGGAGGGGTAGGGAACCGACTACCATTAAGGCACTGAACCCTCTTTTATAATTGATTTCCTTGACGTCGGATAGGGTAGAAGTCTTCCCCCCATTATAGCTGACCTTTACCTGTAGCGTATAATCAGTCCATTTAACAGGAGTCCAATCGCTACTGAAAGGAGCGGTGTCGCTTTCTGCGATAACCTTGCCATTCGCATAATAGGTCACTTTGTCGATTCCATTGATGTCCGTACGAATGGCCAAGGGAATGGGAGCTTCCTGTTGAAAATCCTCACCTTCACTGACCGAAGATAGCTCTAGTCCGATACCTTTACCGGCAGCACCTTCACTACGATCGATTTGCTTGAGATAGGAAACCAACTGCTGTAGTTCTTTTGGACTTAGATTTTTGGTATTGCCATGCGCACCATTGTTGTTATGGTCTGTAAATATGGTCTTTAGACTTTTGGCGCTACCATCATGAAGGTAAGGGCCACTGTTCCAAAGTCCGCGAAGTGTAGGAGCATCCAGTCCTAACAGGGTCTTGCCCAGCCGTTCCCCGCTAAGCGTATTCATGGTGCCGACATCGTGTAGGAGTTGGTCTTCACTGTCGGTAAATGAAGTACCGCTATGACAAGCGTCACATTTCAGTTCTTTAAAGATTTTTCTCCCTGCAAGGCCATCTGCGGTAAGTCGGCCTGTTTTTGCCCTGAATGGGCTGGGACCTACATTCGTCAAAGAGCTGACATAAGCTGCCAAGTTGTCCAGATCTTCCGAGAGCCCTGCTTTGGATTCACCTAGTGGTTCGCCAGTGGTACCTCCATTGAATACTGCATCACTGAGAAAACCCTTTCCTCCGAAACCATTTCTGATGTCATGCTCAAAATCCTGTATCTCATCAAAGTTGGCCGACCAGTGGACCCTTCCATGTCCCGTTCCTTTTCGGCCCTTGAGGGAAATCGTGTTGCGCATACCCTCACCTCTATCACTGAAGTCCCAAGTACGGCCATCTTCGCCACCATCGATATGACAAGTGGCACAGGTCATGTATCCATCCTGTGCCATGCGGGTGTCCGCTGCATTGTAGAATATCTGCTTGCCCTTGAGTATGGCCTCTCCGAGCTTTTCGGTCTCTACGGTACTTACAGTGCCTAATGCTTTCAAGGTGCGCTTGCCCTGTAGCAGCATATCGCTAGCATCGAAAATGCTCACCGAACGGTCCATAAAGTTCTTGACATATACTTTTTGACTGCTGGGGTCGATCAGCACACTCTGAGGAGCCAGACCGACATCGACTCTGGTGATTTCACGACCATTGCTGGGGTCGAGCACGATCAAGCGATTATTGCCCTGCATTGTCATGAACAGATGTGTACCCCTTGGGCTAAGGGTCACCGATGAGGGTTGTGCATGATCGTCGATATCCATGCGCGCATTGAGGACTTCTTTCTGTGTGGTAAGATTGATCTTGCTCAGTGTTGAGCGGACAGTCGTTTCGAAAGTCAGCGGGTTTCCATCTCTTTGTAGTCCTCGGAATATATTGTCTTTTTTAGCCACCACCCATGCTTCCTTACTGTTCGGGGACATAGCGATACCGGCAAGGTAGTTGGGAAGCCCACGGCCATTGGAGCCGGAGTCCGGAGTGGTCTTGTCCACGGCAAGATTGATGGTTTTCTGTAGTTTGAAGGTATTCAGCGCAACGCTCCACACTTTTCCACCGCTATCGGGTGAAACGAACCGAGTGACCAGTAGGCGTTCTCCATCGCCAGTGACCGACAGTGCCCTTGGCGTCAGACCAAGCGACAGTCGGCGTCCTGTTTTTCTACTGTCAGGGAGTACTTCGATAATGCTTCTGGCACCGAATAGGGAGACATAACCTTTATCGCCATCCGGATTGAAAACGATGGCATAGGGTTCACTTCCTCGTTGGAGGCTTATGGTTTTGATGCGCTTACCCAGAGCATCAAAAACGATGATTTTGCTCACATCCCTACACACTACCCAGCGTTGTCCGAGAGCGTCAGTGGCAATCCCCGTAGGGTCAGCACCCACAGGTATTTCCTTTACTTTTTTCAGTGTAGTGGTATTGATGACACTGACACTGTTATTGTCCGGGTTGACAGACCATAATTCCTTACCGTCCTTGCTCAGGGCCATTTGCCCTGAATGTATCGGTGCTTTACCATTGAAAGCATTGGCTACCACGATATTGTCCACATAACTGACCACGCCGCCCTTTCCATCACGTACCTGTACCAAAACCTGATAGATCCCCTTTTTGGTGAAAATTTGGGTAATCCTGTTGGAACTGCTCCAAGCGGTCTTGGCCTGATTTTCACCAAAATCCCATCGGTATTCCAGGTCATCGCCATCAGGGTCAGTGGCCTTGGCGGTGAAAGTGACGTTTCCACGGATAGGGGCGGGGCCTTGGCTGCTTTTATCGATTTTACTGACAACAGGGTCATTATTGTTATCGGTACTCAAGCCACTTCCCGTAGAGAAATAGTACGTGAACTCTTCTATGCCATTACCCGCCACATCTTTGATGCCATCGGCAATCAATGTTACCTCATAGGTTTTATTGGCCTCTAGGGGTTCCTTTGGCGTAAAATTGAACACATCATAAGAAGTACTGACAATATCGCCCTCGATAGGCTCTCCATCTACGGGTCTTACCTGCACGGTCTTATCGCTGATGGTGATATCGTCCAAGGTCTCGTTGATCACAAATCCTATGGAGGTACTCAAAGGCTGAGCTGTTGCATTGGCAACGGGGTTATGGTAAGCTACTGTAGGGGCTTTGGTATCCAATTCATCCTGATGGGTATAGAAAAAAGTCTTACCACTGCCCGTTTCTGCGCCACTGGCCACAACGATGTTGCCCATGGGTATCCATTGAAAGTCCGAGAAGGACAAAGGATGCCCGGGACTGGTAAAGCGATGTTCGACTTCCAGCGTTTCCAAGTTCAGCTTTACGCCATGACCTTGGCGGCCTGTAAATCCATATTCGTCCTGAAAAAACATATAGCGCCCAGGAGAATCCACTAATTTGGTACCGAAAGCATATTTAAGATCACTGGGGTCGCTGAAATCGATGGCAACCAAGTTGTTTCCTCCCTCATTGTTATCATCTCCTGTCATGAATATCAAATAGTGCCTCCATACATGCACTGTCGTCGTATACTGGTTGAAATCACCCGTAATGGCATCGAGGAACTTGATGTTTTTCGGATCTCCTATATCATAGGCCGCGGCACCGTTACCAAAGAACAATAGCAGGTTGCCTATTTTCACTTTCAGTTCACTGTTCGGTGCGGTGCTGAAGTCATGAACGGCTACCGTTTCGCCCGTTCGCATATCGTTGACATTGTTACCGTCGATGGTTATGGGAAAGGTTTCCAATTGCTGAAAAGACCGGCTTCCCGTATCCTCAATAGGGAAGGGAACGCTGTCATCTGTCCAGGGCTTACGGTCCATCATATTACTTAAATCCAAGAATTTATAACCGCTTTCGACGGCTTCGGGTACCGTATATTCCCTCCAGAACAGGTCACCGTTGAACTTCCACCAGCGATGGCCATTGTCTCCTACAGGTACTTCATCTACTTTGACGGGACTTGCCGGGTTGGAGATGTCCCAGACAGTGGTCACATCCAGTGCATGCATGTACACATATCCACGATGATAGGTCACCAATCGGCCACCCCTATCGATATAGGAGAGGAATGTACCCTTGGGCCATGTCTGCTGGGTCAGGCCCGGGCCATCTTGTTGAACAATTTGAGCTACTTTTACTGTCATGGCTATTGAACTCAGTGCAATGCCGATAAGTAATAAAGCTTTGATTCTGTACGAAGGTTTTGCCTTTCCAGAAAAGGGCAGCTGAAAGCGTTTCATTGATTCCTTTATGTTTAAAATTTATTGTGCAGGTGAAATCTGTTGGAATTTCCCCATACGTTATTACTGACCAACTGATAGGAAATGAAAAAAGCCGCTAGTGAAGAATGATATTTTTTCTGCTCCGCTCGTCATGCGGATTACAGAACAATTATCCATATATCAAAATTACACTTATAAACTTTGGTTTTGGAGGTACATTTTGCACATCACCGATGGGCTTTTGTACCATAGTACTTCCTTGCATTAAAATTAAACCTAATGGTTCATTAAAATAGCCCTCAATCGGACCAGTTGACAATAGTTTAGCTGATACTGACTAATTTGTACATGAGCCATGACCAGAGGCGGTAAAGAACAGGTATGATGTTTACTGATAATCACTTAGTGAGCGATTCGGTTAATCCCGGATTATGCGTTGGAATTTCGTGACGTGGGTTTAAATATCCATAAATCAGGGGGGGATTGGATTTAGCATAGCACCGCTATGGTGAATTCAAAAAACGTAGTGCAACGACCGGTTTGCAGCTATTTAGATCCGCAGTAGATTTTCAATGCATGACCCGGGTTTAATACAAATTTGGGTTTCAAATGTCGTATAAGATTCCGCTGGTCATTTTGTTTCAATCAAGGCGAGAACCGCAGGGATAGCAGCGCTATCCTGAGGATTGTCAACACAGAGTGAAGCAAAACCGAAGGTTCATGAACACCACTGGAATCAAACACAATAGTGAACTAAATGAACAGGAAGATATGCGATATTTAAAAGCTAAGTTTGTATAAGACAACCTTTCATCGAGTAAGCAACAATAATCACTAATAGAACACCTGTAGGACTTGTGATAATAATGTCAGCTGAAAGCATTCGCCCTGCACCGAAGTATATGGTGATGTAAAAGGCCGGAGCATTTGCTCTGGCCTTCTCTTTTCTTACCATTTGATGATTTACTGTCTCATTTTCTTATAGGCATTGATAAGCCCGTTAGTGGAGGCATCATGCGCTTCTACCTTCGTTTCATCTTCGAGCTTGGGCAGGATTTTCTTGGCCAGTTGCTTGCCCAGTTCTACGCCCCACTGATCGAAGCTATAGATATTCCACAATACGCCCTGCACGAATATTTTATGCTCGTACATAGCGATTAAACTTCCCAGAACCCTTGGGGTCAGTTTTTTGAAAAGAATGGAGTTGCTGGGGCGGTTCCCATCGAATACTTTGAACGGAGTCAGGGAATCGATCATTTTGGCCTCAGCGCCCGAGGATTCTAACTCAGAGCGGGCTTCATCCGCTGTTTTACCGTTCATCAAAGCTTCTGTCTGGGCGAAGAAATTGGCCAGTAATTTTTGATGATGGTCACCCCTTGGATTATGGCTATTGGCGGGGGCCATAAAATCACAGGGAATCAGTTTGGAGCCTTGGTGGATGAGCTGATAAAAGGCATGCTGCCCATTGGTACCGGGTTCTCCCCAGATGATGGGGCCCGTTTCGTAGTTTACTTTTTTTCCATTTCGGTCCACATACTTTCCATTGCTCTCCATATTGCCCTGTTGAAAATAAGCCGCGAAGCGATGCATGTATTGGTCATAGGGAAGTATCGCTTCCGAGTCGGCACCGAAAAAATTAGTATACCAGATGCCCAGTAGAGCCAGGATAACAGGAGCATTTTTGTCGAAGTCCGTGGTTCTGAAATGTTCGTCCATGGCGTGGGCACCTTCCAGCAGTGCTTTGAAGTGCTCATAGCCCAAACTACAGGCGATGGATAGACCGATAGATGACCATAGTGAGTAGCGTCCACCGACCCAGTTCCAGAATACGAACATGTTATCCGGATCAATTCCAAAGGCTGTTACGGCTTCCTTATTGGTAGATATGGCCACAAAATGCTTACTGACATGCGCTTCGTCTTTTGCCTTGTCCAAAAACCAATCCCTGGCACTATGAGCATTTGTCATGGTCTCCTGCGTGGTAAAGGTTTTGGAGGCTATCATGAAAATAGTCGTTTCCGGGTCGAGTTGCTTTAGTGTCTCTACGATATGTGTCCCATCCACATTAGAAACAAAATGAACATCGATATGTGACTTTTTATAGGCTTTGAGCGCTTCGGTGACCATTACGGGCCCTAGGTCGGAACCACCGATGCCGATATTCACAATATCGGTAATGGCCTTGCCCGTATACCCTTTCCATATTCCGTCAATAATCTTTTCCGAAAACAGTTTTACCTGCTCTAGGACTTTGTTTACCTCTGGCATTACATCCTGTCCATCGACCATAACGGCCCTGTCCGATCGATTTCTCAATGCTGTATGTAGCACGGCCCTGTCTTCAGTGACGTTGATCTTATCTCCCTTGAACATAGCATCGATAGCCTTTTTCAATTGGCAGTCCTTAGCTAGTGCCAACAATAATTCCATCGTTTCACTTTCTATTCTATTTTTGGAGTAGTCTATGAGTATATCTTCAAAACTCAAATGGAAACGTTCGAAGCGTTCTGGGTCTTTTGCAAAGAGGTCTTTCAGGTGTTTATCCTTGATCTGCTTATAATGTGTACTCAGTGCCGTCCAGGACGGGGTAGTAGTGGGGTTGATGTTATCCAGCATTTTAAATTTGAGCTATGTGTTTCTTTGATTAAAAATATTGAAGTCATTTAGATACTGTTTTAAACTGTATCTGTTTCTTTCTTATGTACTTCTTTTGGTGCCTGATTTCGTTGAAATTTCCGCTAGCTAGCGTGACATGCTATCTTTGTTAATGGCTCATACGGCAGAAGGCCCCTTTACTAATAATGCCCTCGGGGCATTATTTTAACGCTCGGTCCTATCCAAAATAAGTGATAACAAATTTTAAATATAATTTCAAAACAGTCTCTTAGACTTTTTCTTTCGGCTGCAAATTTAGCTTGTTTCACCCTGATTTTGAATTTCCATCGTGACGCAATCTTGGCTATGTCACTCAAAAAAGGCTTCATTAGGGCAAACAATCAACAAAACCAGCCTACAACCGATAGGTTTGATCTGCGGATGGATTCCGAATTATTTATCGCAGTAAAACTAATAAAAGATTATAATGTAGGCATGCATTATCCGATTTTCCGTGTTCATATCATTCAACCCGGATCATGCATTGGAAAATCTACTGCGCATCTAAATAGCTGCAAACCGGTCGTTGCACTACGTTTTATTGAATTCACCATAGCGATGCTATGCTAAACCCAATAAAATTCCCTGATTTATTGCTATTTAAACCCTCGTTACGAAGTTCTAACGCATGATCCGGGTTCAAGTGCCAAAGGATTGTGCCGTTGTTGAGGAAAACACAAAATAAAAACACTAACTTGACATTTCATGAAACAGATTGCTCTAGTCGCACACGATAATAAAAAAGATGATTTGCTCCGCTGGGCAAAATCCAACGAAAAACGTCTATGTACTTGCAAGTTGTATGCTACCGGCACTACGGGCAAATTATTGGAGAAAGAGATACCGACCACTGTCCACAAGTTACAGAGTGGTCCATTGGGAGGTGACCAGCAATTGGGAGCACTGATTGCGGAACAAAAGATAGATATGCTTATCTTTTTCTGGGATCCTCTCGAACCTTTGCCTCATGACCCTGATATTAAAGCACTATTGAGAATCGCTGTGGTCTGGAACATACCCGTTGCCTGCAATCTGTCTTCTGCAGACCTGCTTATTGCTTCCTCCGATTTTTTTAACGGTTATGAGAGGGTTGTGCCTGATTTTCAGGAGTATGTTAACCGAAAAGTATAAGTAATCTCGATGAGTACGTACTGTTATACCGATAAAGTAGGCCCGTTACCAGATTCGCCTTTTTTTTATATTTTTTAAGTGTAAAATAGTAACCATCAATGGTGTAATGGCTGCAATTTGGAAATAAAAAGATAACAATTTTTTTAATAAACAATCCTTACACTTGTGTAAGTGTCTGTAAATTAGAATTGTAAGTATTTATTTTTTATTGATTACATCGTCCGTTTTGTCCGTTCCCAGCTTAGTAAACAATTCTTTAAAGAAGGCTTAACCTGATGATGAGCAGAGCTTGATTCATATCCTATTACTTTGAAAATCATATAATTAATACGTGTTGAATCACAAGAATTTACCTAAATCTTACTTATCATGAAATTGAACCAATGCTTTAAAAAAACGTTGCCATTTTTGGCCGGTTTTAGCATGCTGTGTACTCAAGTAAATGAGTTACAAGCTCAGACGGAAGCAAAAGAAATGGAGAAAGTCAACGAATTAGTAGGACGATCGGTCCTAAAAGCCAACAGCTTTGCCTCTGGTCCTACATCAGGTATCTTTATCGGTGAAGGAGCTATCAATGGCCAAGCGGTACCTTTCATTAAAAAACAACCGATACAAGGTTTTTCGGCTATCCTGCAAGTAGAGGATGGACCGGGAGCGGATGGGACTTACTTGGCCATGTCCGATAATGGTTTCGGTGCTTTGGAAAACTCAGCGGACTATCTACTAAGGGTATACTCCATTACTCCATTTTTCAAGACCAAACCTGGTGAGCGGGAGGCGATGCAGGTCAATGGCTTTTTCGACCTGAAAGATCCCGATAAAAAAATTCCTTTTGCTATCGTCAACGAGTTCACTACTGGAAGGACACTGACAGGCGCTGATTTTGATATCGAATCCATACAAATGGCCAAGGATGGAACCTTATGGTTTGGAGATGAATTCGGGCCGTTCTTGATTCATACCGATAGCAATGGCAAGGTACTGGACGCTCCTATAGCCTTGCCTGACTTTTCCGGTCAGCAGGAAGAGGTTAGGGCTCCACAAAACCCCTTCAACGAAGAGTATAGTGCGGTCAGGGTGATGAACGCCATGAGACAGCACGCTAAGTTGAACGGGAATGATAAAGCTCCCGTGTTTTCTCCATGGTTCGTCATGTTGGAGGATAACAACTCCGATACCTTCGTAGGCTCAAGGGCCAACCCCAGTGCTGGACTAAGACCGGCTTCCAGTGAGATATTCAATGTCCGTTCCTTACAGAGAGCCGGTTTTCCCGTGGTGGTCTATACAGTTAACGACGAAGAGAACATGACACTCTTACTGGAACAGAAAGTGGATGGTATTATTTCAGATAGACCTGACCTTTTGTTGAATACATTGAAAACCTACGATGGTGATAATGATGGTAAGCCTGATTTCATGAAGGACAATGGGATGATCGATGCATCCCTATTCGATGCTCAGGGGCATCGCGGAGCGCGCAATCTGCGTCCTGAGAATACACTGCCCTCTATGGAGGCAGCTTTGGACTACTTGATGACGACATTGGAAACTGATTGTGGGGTCACCAAAGATGGCATTGCCGTATTGAGCCACGACCCCTATATCGAGGCAGCCAAAGTCCGTAAGTCCAGTGGCGATGTTTATGGAGAAGAAGACGAAGTACTGATCAAAGACCTGAAACTGGAGGAGCTACAGAAAACGTTCATTGCCGATAAAATTCTTTCCGGCCGGCCTGCTCAGACCAATGACCGTTCTTTGTCTCCTGTGGCTGTGGCTTTTGCGGACTTAGTGCGTATGAACGACCCTTATACCATCCCTACGCTACAGCAGTTGTTCGATTTTGTCAGTTTTTATGAAATCTACTATAGAAGCGGTAAAGGTGCTGCACATCCCGATGCCGAACTACGATGGAAGAACGCTTCCAAGGTGCGCTTCAATATCGAGACGAAAGTCAATCCCAGAACGGATAGAGATAGCAAAGGCAATGTTTTTGCCAGTAGAACGGTCAGTAATTATAGGTTCGTCAGTGCCGTCGCGGGCAAGATCAAAAGAAACAAGCTTCAGGATAGGGCCGATGTGCAGAGCTTTGACTTCAGTACCTTATTACGTGTGCAACGACGCTTTCCAAAAATCAGGACGGTATGTCTTTTCGGTGATTTCCCTAAAGTGGGTGATTCGGGAGATGGCACTAACCTTCAGGACATGAACGGTGAGAATACGCCATGGTTGGCAGGGATGTACTGGCCTTATAGAACAACACGTGATACGGCTCCCTTCTTATCCAGGTCCAGTGGTGGTTTTGAAGGCATGGCCTTGGGCAAAGAAGGCAAGTATCTCTATCCTCTATTGGAAAAACCTTTGGTAGGAGCAGAAAAAGGTGCTTTATTGATATCCCAGTTCGACTTGAGCACTAAAGCCTACACGGGCAAGCAGTACACCTACACACTCGACGAAAGAGGTACGGCTATAGGGGATTTCATTCTCTACGACGAAAAACACGGACTTGTCATCGAAAGGGATGGTTCTCAAGGAGACCTTAACGGACATAAGGTAGTATATCAGATTACCTTGAACGATGCTGGAGAGCAAGTGGACAAGAAAGAGGTGGTGGACCTACTCCGCATCAAGGATTTCAGAAACATTTCCAAAGGGTTTTTGGCCGATGAGGGAGATGTGGGTATAGGAGAAGATTTTGCATTTCCTTTCGTTACTATAGAGGACATACTGTTTTTCGATCCTAATACTATCGGTGTTCTGAATGATAACAATTTTCCTTTCAGTGTGGGTAGACATGTGGGTTCGGGGCTTCCTGATGACAATGAGTTCATCATCGTAAAACTGGCAGAACCACTTGACATGACCGAAGCGGCTGTTACCCGTCTGGCACTATCCAAAGAATCCATCGTTGATGATTTGTTTTATATGGCTCCAAACCCTCTGAAAAATGGTGTGCTGACCCTCAGGATGGCCAATAAAACCAAAGGCAGGGCAATCGTAAGGGTATATGCCGCAAGTGGTGCTGTGGTCGCGGAAACGTCAACCATAGATAGCTCGGAATCCACCATGGACCTGAATCATCTGGGTAGAGGCCTGTACTTGGTCGAAGTACAGATGGAACATCAAAGAGTGACCAAAAAGCTGATGGTAGATTAAACCCAGAATGTTCGTTGGAACTTCGTCATGAGGACTTATACAGATTTACATTTTTAATGTCGCATTGAAACATTTCATATAATGATGGTTTGATGTGATTTCCATTATGGTT
>CANLOE010000056.1 GCA_947492745.1 uncultured Cyclobacteriaceae bacterium
CCCGAGGATTGTCAACGCAGAGTGAAGCAAAATGAACAGGAAGATATGCGATATTTGAAAGCTAAGTTTGTATTATACCCTTTTTTTCTCCGTCCCTAGCGATATAAAGTCCCACCAATAAATCAAAGGCAAGGTAATGTACCCAGCCCACTACTATATTGAGAGGGTCACCGAACAGCTCCGTAACTCCTTGTAAAGTGCTGAAATATTGGAAAATGGACCAATTAAAGTCCTTGATGATCAAAAAGGAGTACAATACTGAAAAACCCAAAATGACGCCTGTAAACAATAGTTTTTTGCTCCATGACTTGTAGGGAAATACAATCAGTAGTACCCAACTGAAGAGGGCGATAGTATTGGTAACCTGAAATAGTATATCGGCCATATTTTTACAGTATCAGGTTTATAAGATAAAAAAAGCCGCTCCATTGTAAATGGAAAGCGGCCTTTATGAGAAAATGATCTTTAGTTATTCGATGATCAATACCTGTAATAGTCGGGTTTGAAAGGACCTTCCACGGTCACGCCGATATACTCAGCCTGGTCTTTGGAAAGTTCATCCAGCTCTACACCGATTTTAGCCAAGTGTAAGCGGGCGACTTTTTCATCCAAATGTTTCGGTAGTGTATATACTTTGTTGTCATACCGATCGGAATTGTTCCATAACTCCAATTGTGCCAAGACTTGATTTGTAAACGAATTGGACATTACGAAAGAAGGGTGTCCCGTAGCGCAGCCCAAATTGACCAGTCGTCCTTCTGCTAGTAGCAGGATGTCTTTACCGTTCAGTTCGTATTTATCTACTTGTGGCTTGATTTCTTCTTTTTCAGCATTGCTATTCAACCAAGCTACATCGATTTCATTGTCAAAGTGACCGATGTTACAGACGATTACTTTGTCCTTCATCTTTTCGAAATGGGTGCCTGAGATGATGTCCTTATTTCCCGTAGCGGTCACGATAATGTCACCTTCGGCAACGGCATCTCCCATCTTTTTCACTTCAAAACCATCCATAGCTGCTTGTAAAGCACATATCGGGTCTATTTCCGTAACGATGACCCTAGCTCCTGCACCACTCAAAGAGGCGGCAGAACCCTTGCCTACATCACCATAGCCGGCAACGACGGCGACCTTGCCCGCCAGCATGACATCCGTAGCCCTACGGATAGCATCTACAAGGGATTCCTTACAGCCATACTTATTGTCGAACTTGGATTTGGTAACAGAGTCATTGACGTTGATGGCGGGTAGGGGAAGTGTGCCTTTGTTTTCGCGCTCTATCAAGCGATGTACTCCCGTCGTGGTTTCTTCCGATAGTCCTTTGATATGCTGTACCATTTCGGGATACCTGTCCAGTACCATATTGGTCAGGTCACCGCCATCATCCAAGATGAGGTTCATCGGCTCACCACTGGGAAAGTGCAATGTCTGTTCTATACACCAATCGAACTCTTCCTCATTCATCCCTTTCCATGCGAAAACAGGGACGCCCACAGCAGCGATGGCTGCAGCTGCATGGTCTTGAGTAGAAAAAATATTACAAGAAGACCAAGTGACCTCAGCGCCGAGTTCCACCAATGTCTCTATCAGCACTGCTGTTTGAATGGTCATGTGCAAGCAGCCGGCAATACGAGCGCCTTTAAGAGGCTTCTCTTTACCATATTCTTCGCGAAGGGCCATCAAACCGGGCATTTCCGCTTCTGCCAATTTAATTTCCCTTCTGCCCCATTCGGCCAAAGAAATATCTTTTACTTTATAGTTCACTTTTTCGTCTATCATTATATTTATTATTTATTCTTTTTGTGTGTTACAAAACTAAAAAATTCCCTGATAAAGGGCAATTCATCTTATTTTTTACCCGATAATTCTAAGAGATAAAGTGTGATTTTTATTTGTTTTCGGTATCGGCTCCTTCTTTTTTCCTTGATGTTTTTTCCAATGCTTCTGTATAGGCAATTTCATAAGCATTGATGAGATTGCTCCAATCGAAAAACTCGGAAAAATCTTCTGCTTTGCTACGCAGTACCATTCTATGCCTCCGGTCGGATTTTGTAAATTCGAAAAGGTATTCGGCCAATTCCCTAGCGGAGGTTTTAAAATCTTTTTTATACCGCTGCATTACGAAAACACCTTTGTCCTGATGTTGTTCGGTATTTTTCATGACATAATCTCCGAAGCCTGATAAATCCGAAGTGACCGTAGGTACACCACGAGCGATACACTCCAGTGGGGTGTAGCCCCAAGGTTCGTAATAGCTCGGAAAAATACCCAAATGGCAACCTCTGACAAAATCTCCATACTCCATTCCGAATAGGGGGCTGGTCGGGGTGATGAAATCCGGATGATAAACAATTTTTACGTTGTCCTTGGGGCCATTGATCAATCTTGAACCTCTTAGGTAATTCAGGATTTCGTCATCCACATCATTGACCATATTATGGGTAATAATAATCGGCCATTGTTTGGATTTCCACGATTGGATGGTCCTACGGTACCTCAGCTTCCAATATTCTTCCACAAATTCGTTCAGGTCGGGAAAAGAACTCTCATCCTCTGAAGAAACGGCTGCATGAAAAAGGCTTCCCTCCAACTGTTTCAATATAGCGTTACAGTTTTGGCGGATTTCTTCCATGATAGCCCTTGTTTGTAGTACTTCAGGGTTGATGGACCATACGGGTTGCTTAGTGATGAAGAAAGCAACGACATTTACCTTCATACCTGCTTCCTTCATCATGACATTTAACAGGCTCAATGCTTCCAAAGTGACATCATAGCCTTTGTTCTTATATTCATACCTACCGGAGGTGAAGAAGTATAGTGTATCGTCCAAGTCGAAGGGATAGCAATGGAAGAAATGCCCCATGACAAATTGATTGATCTTCTCCTTATAGCGTTGGTGTAGGTTCTGCACCTCGTGAAAAGCAACAAAACGTTCTATGTTCAGGCCATTGGGCAAAATAATGGTCGGCTCGACTCCCAGCAAGTGCTTACACTCTCTAGCCGTGACTTCGCTGACGGTTGTAAATACATCCGTGGAATGGGCACCGAGCCGTTCTGCCTGTACCATGGGAGTGATGTTGAATTCCTTGGCTTCCCGCTGCCAATCGTAGCTGTCCAGGTTAGCATAGAAATTTTCCTTGTTCATCGCTAGGTAGCGGCCCAGAAGTGTGGCATGTGTAGTGAAAACTGTACTGATAGCTAAGTGCTCCTTGTTGATATAGGCTATGGGGATACAGGTCATCCACTCATGGAAGTGGGTGATTACCCTATCCTCTTCTTCTACCTCCTCCATAAACAATTTCAAAAAGACGGTGACCAGTTCACAAAATGCTACTACCTGATCGTAAAGGGTATCATTTTTACGGTATTCGATACCATACTGTTCAAAAAGCTGCCTCTTGAGGATTTCAAGTTTGTCAAAGACATCCAATGGTTTGAGCAGTATGACCCTTGGCTTTCCGGTAACCAACCAATGACCATAGCGTACTTCAAAACCCATATTGCGCATTTTCATGACCGCCCCCGACCAAGGCCCTGCATCGTTTTCAAAATCCACAATGTCTTCGAACTCCGCAGAGACATCCGCGTCGAGAAGAGGCCCTATCATACAATACGAACCTTTCCACTTTTGTATGGTCGCAGGGATTTTCGAACGTATAACAGTATAAATGCCTCCTACTTGGTTACATACCTCCCAAGCAACTTCCAGTAAGAAGGGGCCTTGACCTTCTTTATGAACTTCGGTGCCGTTAAGGCTCCCAGAGCTGTTTTTCGTAATCGTTGTGTTCTTTGGCATCCCGTTAGCGTTAAATCAACAATGTTTTTTCTCTCTGTAAAAGACTGTTTTGAAATTATTTTAGAAATTTGTTATCGTTTATTTTGGAAGTAGAGTCATGGGATAAAAGATGGTAGCGCTATCTACTGGTTTTCGGTGATATCATACACAATATGAGTTAATAAAATAAAAGAGATACCGTTCAAAACAGTATCTGAATTCATGGATTCTGACAAAATATGATGCACTGTTCATTCTGGCGATAAAACAATACCTCTTTATATTTTAATTCAATGGCTATTTCCCATCCTTTATATTCAGATAACGGATAGGCAACGTTTCGCTTATATCTGTTCTTCCGTGTTATGTCACATTCCGGTATATAGGTTAGAGTTGGCATAGACCTATTCGGAAATCACTTCTCAGACTTATATACTTAGCTATACTACTGATTTTAACATTCGGCCAACCTATACCCCGTTTTTGAGGAAAGTATTTTGGACGTGTTGCCTTTTCATCGTTCAAATCGTGGTCCACATGTCCTCTATCCGCCCTGAACTCCGTTTTCGCCTAAAGCCGGTCGGGCGCTTACTCCTGCGCTGCGGACCGGCCCCTGCGCTGAAAGGGTTCCCCGAACCCCTTCCTAACGCTCGGTCCTATCGATAAAAATTAACGCAGGACGAAGTCAGGGGAGACTTCGGACCAGCCTGTGGGATGCAGAAAATTTTGAAAACGCTGCGCCCGGACAGAAAAATTTTCAAATGAACTACCGAAATCTGGATTCCGTTCAACGGTATACCGGATTCAATGAGGTGAGTGAAACACAGTCAACATAACTAATGTATATAAGTCTATCACTTCTTATCATCGTTTAGAGATTCCTTCATTATAATTATCCGATACAAAGCCCCCCACATTTTAGTTTGCTTCGGTTTCTATCCTGACATGGTAAATGTCCTATACAATAGGCCCAGTGTCAAGATAGTCGATTTAATTCAAAAGAAAGGTATCCGGGACAAGTACCTATTCTTCTATACCGAATTGTAGATTTGACCGGTTCGGACTTTCATTCGGATTTCATTTGCTTGATGAGAAGGGGTAAATACTAGGTTGCCCATTTCTCTTTTCATAAATATACAATACAGAAAAGATTATTTATCATTTTTTGAAATTAAGCTTTCAAAAACCCTTTTCTTAGAAGCCCTCAGGGAAATGACTGCCTTTTTTCAATAATCAGGACAAGATAGGGCTATATTTCCTACATGAGCATTTTACCGGGAAACTTTTCAGAAAGAAATTATAGTTGAAATACGCGTTACTTACCTTTGGAGGTAGAATGGATGACGTTAGTGGAACCCTATCTGCGAAATCGTATATCAGAAACAATATATAGGACAGTAAAAAAACATTTCATAAATTATTTGGTACACTGTCCAATCGCGGGATGATGATAGGAGGGAAGTCACGAAATGAACTGCACCTCTTGGTGCATATACGTCCTTGTTCCAAAGTCGGAAGAGATGACCAATCGCCCAATACCATCTACAGCAGTGATTCTACCTTCAAACTCGCCATTGTCATTGTCCCTAAAGATATGGATTTCATCACGCCAGTACAGCGCATCGATGTAGGCTTTCGACATGGATGAAAAATGGCTGTTCTTCAATTGAAGATAACGTTTTTCTATCTGCAACACCAAGTTACCCAGTACTTCTTGAAGTTCCAGCACTTTTCCCGTACATTGAAAAAGCGAAATGGCTTTCGGTTCGGAAAAAAAATGTTGATTTACGTTGAACCCTATACCTATAATAGTGTTATTCACCAATGATTGTTTAATGATATTCTTGATAAGAATACCACTGATTTTCCTTTCTTCTACATAGATATCATTGGGCCACTTGATTTTTGCCTTAATACCGTGATGAAGCGATAAATAATCTTTGATGGCCAGTGATATAACAATATTGAGTCGGAATTGATGTGCAATATCCAAAAATGAGGGTTTTAGTATAAGAGAAAAAGTGAGGTTTTTTCCCGGTGCAGACTCCCACGAATTGCCTCTTTGCCCTTTTCCATTCGTCTGATGGTCGGTAATGATCAAAGTACCTTCTATGTCAGTACCGTTGAGTAGCAAATCGCCCGCAGTCTCATTGGTTGAGTGACATGTTGTCATGAAATGGAGCTTTTTGCCCATAAAAAAAGTTTTGGCAAGGATTTTATACAAGTATTTTTAGTAGTTTTGTTTGATAAATCAAAGATAGTGAATGGATGTAAAAAATAAGCTGACGTCGTCCGAAAAGTTAAGTCAGATTGTAATCAAGGGAATGCAAGAAAAAAAGGCTTCGGACATTGTAGTTATGGATTTAAGTGACGTGAAAAATGCAATAGCTAATTTTTTTGTTATATGTTCGGGTTCATCAGACACTCAGATTGATTCGATAGCAGATTCCATCGATGAGGAAGTTCATAAGATTTTAGGAGAAGCGCCCTGGCATTATGAAGGGAGAGAAAATAAAGAATGGGTACTCTTGGACTATGTAGATGTGGTGGCCCACGTCTTTAAAAAAGACAAAAGAGAGTTTTATGCATTGGAAAACCTTTGGGGAGATGCAAAAATCGAGCAAATAGAAGATATTGATTAACATTAGTTAAGCTGAAACGTTATCCCGTTTAATAGATGGGGAAAATTATGGCAGATAAAAAGAAAAAAATAATACCTAAGAAATCACCACAAAAGCCTGGGTATCAGGTATGGATTATTGTAGCACTTATCAGTTTGATTATTGGTGTAGCTTATTTGAACAATAACAACACTACCGTCAAAATCAAAAAATGGTCCACTTTTGAAGAAATGTGCATGGACGGTGATGTAGAGACCATTACGCTTTATACCCGAGCGAAACGTGTTCTGATTACACTTACAGAGGAGGCCAAGAACGGTAAGTATAAAAACGATATCGAGAATCGAAGTCTTTTCGTTTCAGAAAATGGTCCTCATTTTAGATACGATATTCCTTCCGCAGTAGTTTTTAACGATAATTTGCAGAAGCTCAACGGTGAGCTGGAAGAAAAAGGAAAAGAGAAAGTATACGTAGAGACGGATAATAGCGAAGACCTGTTAACGGACATATTTCGATGGGGCTTTTTTATAGCCATTCTTTTTGGGTTCTGGTTCCTAATGCGCAGAATGACAGGTCAGAGCGGACCTGGAGGTCAGATTTTCAATATTGGGAAATCGAGAGCTGCCCTGTTCGACGCAGAGAACAAAGTCAAAATTACTTTTGGTAATGTAGCGGGGCTAGATGAGGCAAAAGAAGAAGTAAAGGAAATTGTGGATTTTTTAAAGAATCCTGGTAAATTTACCAAGCTGGGAGGTAAGATTCCTAAAGGAGCCCTATTGATAGGCCCTCCCGGAACAGGAAAGACACTGTTGGCCAAGGCCGTTGCCGGTGAAGCAGGAGTACCCTTTTTCAGTCTATCGGGTTCCGACTTTGTTGAGATGTTCGTCGGTGTCGGAGCGGCACGTGTAAGAGACCTTTTCAAACAAGCCAAGGAGAAAGCACCTTGTATCATTTTCATTGATGAAGTAGATGCTATAGGTCGTTCTAGAGGACGTGGTCAAATGCCGGGAAGTAATGATGAAAGAGAGAATACATTAAACTCCCTTTTGGTGGAGATGGATGGTTTTGCCACTGATTCCGGAGTCATTATTCTGGCAGCGACCAATAGACCTGACGTATTGGATTCGGCACTTTTGCGTCCGGGCAGGTTCGATAGACAAATCAGTATCGATAAGCCTGACATTACGGGCAGAGAAGCTATATTCAATGTGCATCTGAAACCATTGAAGTTATCTTCTGATGTGGATCCTAAAAATTTAGCTGCCCAGACACCGGGATTCGCAGGAGCTGAAATCGCCAATGTCTGTAACGAAGCAGCATTGATCGCCGCAAGAAAAGATAAGACGGCAGTAGATATGAAAGACTTTCAGGATGCCGTCGATCGTGTTATCGGTGGACTAGAGAAAAAGAGCAAGATTATCTCTCCTGAAGAGAAGAAAATAGTCGCTTATCATGAAGCCGGTCATGCAGTAGCCGGCTGGTTCCTGGAACACGCAGACCCATTGGTAAAGGTAAGTATCGTACCCAGAGGCGTTGCCGCGCTTGGCTATGCTCAGTATCTTCCCAAAGAGCAGTTTCTGTACCAAACGGAACAACTTTTGGATGAAATGTGCATGACATTAGGTGGACGCGCAGCAGAAGAAATCATCTTTAAGAAAATATCCACTGGCGCGTTAAGCGACTTAGAGCGTGTAACAAAGCTGGCCTACAGTATAGTGACCGTTTATGGTATGAATAAGGAGATAGGGAATGTTTCCTTCTACGATTCCAAGCAATCTGATTACAATTTCAACAAACCGTACTCGGAAGCCACTTCTGAGCTTATCGATAAAGAAGTAAAGAATATTATCGAAACAGCTTACAAGCGTACAACAGATTTGTTAAGGTCTAAAGAATCCGAACTTGAAATCATTGCTAGAGAGCTTTTGGAAAAAGAAATCATATTTCAGTCAGATTTAGAAAGGCTTATAGGCAAACGTCCTTTTGAACATCAGACCAATTACCAGACGTATACGAATGGTAAGGAAAGTACCGGTGAAGATGAGTCGAAAGAAGAGAGTGGGAGTTCCGAAAGCACCGATACACTGGAAATAGGCAAGGAACAATAAAACACTATTCAAGAAATATTTCCAAAAAAAAGGACATTGATTTTCAATGTCCTTTTTTTTGGAAAAAATATTTGTTTCTCATTCAATCAAGAAACTTGACCAGAGTTATATCTGCAAAAACAAAGAGTGTACTTAACAGTTGGCCATGCAGACCTAATTTACAACTACAAGTAGGTGGCCAAATGTATATGGACATACTTTTTGATGGGCTTATATTTGGTATAATACAAACTTAGCTTTCAGATATCGCCTATCTTCCTGTTCATTATGCTTCACTCTGCGTTGACAATCCTCGGGATAGCGCTGCTACCCCTGCGGTTATCGCCTTGATTGAAATTAAAATGACCCGCTGAATCTTATACGACATCTGAAACCCAAATTTGTATAATAAGTCCAATGATAGCTATGGAGCGAAAAAGTAAAAATATCAGCTCCTTAATTCGGTATTTGAAAGCTATATTTGTATCAGTTCTCAAGTGTTGGAGACTGTTTTGGTAGCTATTATTTTAGGATTTGTTATCGCTACATTCCGAATGAGGTATGACCGAGTGTTAGAAATGTCCAAGGGATATTTACGGGTGATGTATCCTGCCTAGTGCAGGGGGAGATATAGCTTGCTATCTGTGGTGATTTTAACGAAATCATGTACTAAAAGATTGTGTGCAACAGTGAATAGGATCAAGAAAGTACTTAGTTTAGTCCGGATCATGCGTTGGAACTTCGTAACGAGGGTTTAAATGTCAATAAATCAGGGAGTTTTATTGGGTTTAGCATAGCGCCGCTATGGTGAACCCAATAAACTTAGTGCAACGACCGGTTTGCAGGTATTTAGATTCGCAGTAGATTTTCAATGCATGATCCGGGTTTAAGAGACTGTTTTAAACTGTATCTTTTTCTTTCCTATATACTTCTTTTGGAGCCTAATTTCGTTGAAATTTCCGCTAGCTAGCGCGACATGCTATCTTTGTCAATGGCTCACGCGGCAGACCGGCCCCTTCACTGATAATGCCCTCGGGGCATTATTTTAACCCGGATAATGTATTAGAGCTTAGTTATGAGGGTTTAAAAAGCAATACATCAGGGTGTTTTATCGGATTCAGCCTAGCACCGCTACGGTGAATACGAAAAACGCATTCAATTTTCTGATTTGCAGCTATAAGGCCATAATAGAATGGCTAATGCATGATGCGTGTTTAACGCTCGGCCCTATCCAAAATAAGTGATAATAAATTTTAAATATAATTTCAAAACAGTCTCTAAGATGAATGTCATTTCTGAAAATCCCATGCAACGATTAAAAATCAATACCGACCAAATGAAATTAAAAGATGTAAAGTTCAAAACAGTCTTATAGTACAGTTGGCTGAATTACAATAAAATATGTTAGAGCATGTAAAAGTACTTCCCGAAGGGAAAAAAATCTTTTTTGCTTCCGATTTCCACTTGGGAGTACCGGATTACCAGCGTAGTCTGATGAGGGAGAGGAAGATTATCCGTTGGTTGGAGAATATAGAGGAAGAAGCCTACCATATTTTTCTTTTGGGGGATATCTTCGATTTTTGGTTTGAGTATCGTCACACGATTCCAAAGGGTTACGTTCGACTATTAGGTAAGTTGGCGTCCATGACCGACAAGGGGATACCTATTACTGTCTTTACGGGTAACCACGATATGTGGCTATTTGACTACTTTCCCAAAGAGCTGAATATCCCGGTAGAGCGCAATCCACGTCTGTTACAGGTAGGTGATACACGCCTGTTGATCGGCCACGGTGACGGCCTTGGGCCGGGAGACTTAAAATACAAGATTATAAAGAAAGTTTTTGCAAGCCCTTTATGTCAGGGGCTTTTTGCCTGTATACATCCAAACCTAGGTATAGGCTTGGCTAACTTTTGGTCAAAAAATAGCCGTCTGAGCAATTCTGAGAGCGATGCTAAGTTTTATGGCGAGAAAGAGATGCTATGGCAGTACTGTAAAAAGGTAGAGTACCATACCCATCATGATTACTATATATTTGGTCATCGGCACCTTCCGTTGTCACTGCCCGTAGGGGAGAATAGCCATTACTACAATTTAGGAGAATGGGTAAACCACTGTAAATATGGAGTCTACGATGGTGCAAGTTTTCAGGTAATCGATTTCGAACCACAATAGCTACCCGATTTTAAACGTGGACCATACATTTAGTTCACTGTTATGTTTTATCCTCAATGGAGTTCATAAAATGATAATTCGCTGATTCCTGCGAAAATCAATACCACACATGTGAACCCCTCTTGTAAGTACATCATCACGATGCCTGAAAAATAGTTGATGGATTCTTCCGACCCTAAAAGGCAGACCCTTTTACCAGAGAGAATGCAAGAAGCATATCTTAAAACAGTCGCTAAAAATCTAAAGAAAGTTTTTCCTATAAGGAAAATACCCGTCCTACAGTTTCTTGTGGTAACATAAAGCGCAAAAAAAGAAGTGTTCCGATAAAGGAACACTTCTAGGTCAAAAACTCAAAATAATTTCGGATTAATTTTTTCAAATTCATCCAATAACAACGGTGTGAATATAAGAAAAACCTTACAAAAAAAGAATCTAAATCTCAATCAAGTGCAATACAGTTCGATGGTTGGTGTAAAAAAGTCGTTGACACTATCATACTGGCACTTAAATGAACAACATTCCTTTGATGGCTATCCCTAAGTGAGCGATAGCTTGCACGTTTTAGTTGGTGTTATGTTATGTTTACTTGATTTTCTTAAATACATTTGAAAATACCGTAAATTATATATTACTGATATACAGTAATATATGTATTTTTTTTCTCCAGTTAAGCTATGTTACTGCTTGATGTTCATAAAGCTCAATTTACCTCTTTTGAAATTCATTGGGTAGAAAAACGGAAGAGTGACTATAGAAAAAAGTAATTGAAGGACTTTGTTTTAGGTCTCTTTTTGACATAGCGGCCTTGTGTCCGGAGTAAAGACCATTTTAGCTAATATAGGTTTTGTTATGTTTCTCTCCATAAGATTTTTGTCGAAGTATATATCTCATCGGAGTAGCTGATGTAAATGTATAGCGATGCTCTTTTCAGGAAAAGTTCTGAGGATTTAAAAAGCTTATGTACGGTTATCAACAATTATTGTTCGGTATCGAACAATAATTGTTTGCAAAGTAGTTGTATATTGAAAAAAATAGCGATAATTATAATTGGCATTGTTTTGGGGAATCCAATCTATTACATGATTTTATGGTATATATGAACGACAATCAAGATAAAGCATTAGGAAAGATTTTAATTATTGATGACGACGAGGACGTTTTGCTGGCGGCAAAGCTTCTCTTGAAAAAATACGCCCAACATGTCATTATCGAAAAAAACCCGAAAAAAATCCCCTTCTTATTAAATAATGACACCTATGATGTAATTATGCTGGATATGAACTTCAGTAAGGACATTACCAGTGGTAAAGAAGGGTTTTATTGGCTCAATCAGATACTGGATAAAGACCCTAATGCTGTGGTTGTTCTGATAACTGCATTTGGAGATGTAGAGATGGCAGTGAAAGCATTAAAAGAAGGGGCAACGGATTTTGTGTTGAAACCTTGGCAAAATGAAAAATTACTGGCAACATTATCAGCATCGATAAAATTAAAAGAGTCGTATAGGGAAGTAGAACAGCTCAAAAAGGCTAAAAAACAGCTAGAGCATGACATCAACCAACCCTTTAAAGAGATAATCGGCAAGAGTAAAGCTATCCACGAGGTATTCAATTTAATCAAAAAAGTGGCTAGAACCGATGCGAACGTATTGATATTAGGGGAAAATGGTACGGGTAAAGAGTTGGTTGCAAGGGCTATACACCAAAATTCGGAAAGAAGGGAAAATACTTTTATTTCGGTGGATATGGGGTCCATAACGGAAACACTTTTTGAAAGTGAACTATTTGGTCACAAGCGCGGAGCTTTTACCGATGCCAAGGAGGACCGTGCGGGTCGTTTTGAAGCCGCGAACAAGGGTTCTCTTTTTTTGGATGAAATCGGTAACCTAAGTCTGCCTTTACAATCAAAATTACTCACGGCATTACAGAAAAGAGAAGTCATACGACTGGGTACAAATAAAGCTATACCTGTTGATATCCGTTTGATCTGTGCTACCAATATGCCCTTATATGAAATGGTCAACGAGAAGGAGTTTCGTCAGGACTTGCTCTATCGGATGAATACGGTAGAGATACACCTACCCCCTCTTCGTGAACGAATTGAAGATATTCCATTATTGGCCGAACACTTCGTTGCTATCTATTCCAAAAAATACCGCTGCGAGAATAAATCCCTGTCGGGGGAGGCCGTCGTCAAACTACAAAAGTATCCTTGGCCGGGTAATATTCGGGAGCTACAGCATGCTGTAGAGCGGGCTATTATTATGAGTGAAGATAGCAAACTGGGTGTTAATGATTTCTTTTTCTTGAGCAAAAAGAACAGTAAATCTCAAGATTTTGCTATGGATAATTTCAACTTGGATGTAGTGGAGAAGAACATCATCCAGAGGGCTATTAATATGCATGCAGGGAATATCTCAAAAGCCGCCAAGGAGCTGGGCCTGACAAGGGCCTCCTTGTATAGGAGATTGGAGAAACATGGACTTTAAGGAGTTTCGGTTCAGCATAGGGCTAAGGGTTCTTATCCTTACCTTGACCCTGACCTGGATGACCCAGTTGCTTTATAATAATGGTTTTATCATTACCATTATTCTACTTCTGATACTGGCCGGACTACAAGTGATATTCCTGATCAAGTTCTTGGAGAAAGACCATGATAATACGGTTAATTTTCTAAATGCCATAGCTAATGGAGACCTTCTGCACAGCTACCCGGAGGACAGCGAAGACGAGCATACCAATAAGCTGAACAGGGCTTTCAATAGAGTGCTTCGTAAGTTGAGAGAGACCGGCAAAGAGAAGGAAGCTGATTTTCAATACCTCAAGAATATAGTGCAGCATGTAGGGATAGGACTCATCACCTTTAATAAGGAAGGCAGTATACAGATCATGAATACCGCTGCAAAAAAATTGTTGAGAACGTCCAATATCGGTTCTATCAATGCATTAAAGAGCATCAGCCCGGAACTGGTAGAACTTTTTATGGTACTGAAGACAGGAGGCCAAGACCTGATACGCTTGGAATTCAACGGTGACGTAGTACAACTGGCCATTTATGCCATAGAGTTGACCTTACGTGAAGAGCGTTTCAAGCTAGTGTCCCTACAGAATATTCACAGTGAATTGGAGGAAAAAGAGATGGAAGCCTGGCAGAACCTCGTCCGTGTACTTACCCATGAAATCATGAATTCGGTGACTCCCATCTCTTCACTTGCAGGCACGGCAGATGAGAGTATCAAGTCCATTATTGTTACACCACAACCAAAGGAAACCACCGAAGAACTGGAGGATGTACATTTAGCGGTACAGACCATTGAAAAGCGAAGTAAGGGCCTTATTCGTTTTGTTCAGGATTTCAGAAACCTGACCCATATTCCGCAGCCCAATATTCGGTCTGTGGTGGTAAAGCCGCTATTGGAAGAAATACTGCTGCTGCTCAAAAAAGAAATTGAATCCAACGATGTGCAACTCCAGCTACAGGTCCACCCCGATAATATGAGTATCAATGCAGATAAAGTACTTATAGAGCAGGTCCTTATCAACCTTATCAAAAATGCCATTCAGGCTTTTGATGAACAAAAGCATAAATTGGTAGCACTTAAGGCCTACCTTGATGATAAAGGAGTGCCTTTTATCTCGGTCAAAGATAACGGCACAGGTATAGATGAAGAGGCCTTAGAGAAAATATTCATTCCATTCTTTACCACCAAAAAGAGCGGTTCCGGTATAGGACTGAGTCTATCGCGGCAAATTATGCGCAAACATCAGGGAAGCCTCAGCGTGAAAACAAAAATAGACGAAGGGTCGGAGTTCCTGCTCAAATTTTAAAATGTTCATAAAATCATTTTAGCGGAAAGTTTTTGTAGTTTTGAATGATTGCTAAAAGCCAATATAGGAATGGAAGATATCAGTAAAGTTGTTACAAGAATACTCGTAGAGAAACTGGGCATTTTAGAAACAGAAGTGACCCCCGACGCTAATTTTATTAAAGACTTGGGTATCGATTCGCTGGATTATGCAGAATTGGTCATGGAGTTCGAACAGAATTTTGATATCCGTATTCCTGATGATGATGCCGAACAATTGCAGACCATCAATCAGGCCGTTCAATATATCGATGGTAAACTAAAAGCAAAGAAAAGCTGATAAATTGTATCATCATAGGTTCGGCCATTTTGGTCCATATATACCCAGTGACTTCTGTAAAAAAGCCTGTTCAAGAAAGCGGTTTTTCTCAAACAGGCTCAGAAAGTCATATGATTTTCTTCTTTCGTTACTTTAGCGGTTCAATACCCTAACCGCCTTTGATCACTACTCTACAACGACCATTTCATGGTATATGGATTTGCCCGATAGCAGCACAAGTCGGTAGACACCGGCCCTGAATTGGGACACATCCACGGTCACAGTATTTTCTGTATTGGAAGTACTCGGCACTATTTTTTTTCCTTGCATATCCATTAGATAAATTTCCGCAGTAGAAAAACTATTGGGAATGGATACATAAAGCATTTTGTCCGCAGGGTTGGGGTAGACCACCATTTCATTTTCGTTGTTGGGGATGCTTTCATTCGGTTTTTCCACCGCTCTGCTATTGTCGGCGAAAGTACGTATTCTTATCTCACTATCTGTTTTGTTTCCATCATTGTCCGTAACGGTAAGTAGGATATCGTAGTACTCCTTGTCCCCCGCAAAAGCTACTTTTACGATTTTATCCCCTTTGCCTGTTTCTTCTACGAATCTACCCCCATCGATATCCCAGTGATAGGAGATAGTACCATCGATGTCTTTTGAGAAGATAGCATCCAGTTTGACAACGGTTTGGTACTTATCCCCTTCGGGTATGAAGGTGTGGGAAGAACCGAGTTCGGCACTGGGAGGTATGCTAGAGGGAACAAGCTCATCCACAAAAATGCTGACCGAGTCAGTGGTTCCAGGGGTAACTTTGTATTCTTCATTTGAAGCAAGCAATACCAGCTTTATCACATGCTTACCGGGTTCAAGAAACAGGATGGGAATAGGGGTGGGTATATTCCAGGTTCCCAGAGGTTTATTGTCGACGAAGTATTGAATAGCATTACCTTCGTAGTTGTAGAAGAAGTCTTCTAGTTCATCGAACTCGATTTGGAACGACTTTCCTACAGTGTCCATTGGCTGAGGGCTAAGGATTTTCAAAGAGGGTGGTGATAGGGCAGGAATGTATATCTCCGTTTTGGATTCGTTACAATCAGCATAGACCACGACTCTTTGCTCTGTATCGATACCCACATAGGGCAATCCTTCTATCTTATTATCGGTGACGAAATGAGATGTTGTCGGTTGTTGGGAGTAAGATAGGAGTTTATAAGTGGATGCGCCGTTTACTGCATCCCATGATAAGGACAGTTCTTCTTTATCTTTGTCGGCTTGAAGTAATTTTAGGTTCTTGACTTTTCCACAAGGAGCGGGCTTTTCCACAAAAATAGTTTCCCAAGTATCGTTACAAGGGGTCTTGATACCTATTTCAGCAGTTCCTTCAATTTCGGAAAGGACGAAGTTCGTATAGCCTTCAATTTGACCGTAGCGGTAACTCTCTTCATTTACCGAGCGGTAACGAACAAATACAAAACGCTCTTTATCCCTATCATCAAATTCCCCAAATTCCCATTTGACACTAATGGTCTTGACTCCCGCGAAAGTAGCACGAAAGTTTTTGATGTTGTTTTCACAGCTCACACCTTTGTAGTCTTCCACACCTATTGCCTTAAAGGCTTCTGTTACTTGCTCGACTTCAAAAGACCCCGTGCCGAAGAGGTCTTCGGCAGCTTGTATACCGGCGTATTTGGCAAAAATATAATCCGAAGTAGGTTCCAGGTATACGGTGAGCATGCGGTAGGTAATTTTTGCTGCTTTGTCGATACCGATCGACTGAACATTATAGGCAGTACCATCATCATTGACACCTTTTTTACCCTCAGAAAGAAGGTAGAACCAGTGATTGAGGACGCTACTGTTGGTATGTACGTATCTACTATCTGCATTAAGTTCGATGTATCCTTTCCAGTACTTGCCCTTATAAGTATCGGGATGCCCAAACCGATTAGGGTTTGACATATCGCGGATAGGTGTTTTTTCCGCTGCTATCGGGTTTATTTCCCAGATACTTCTCTCGGGCATCTTCTTTGATTTGACTGCGGCGGCAAAGATATCGCTTATGGACTCATTCAGTGCTCCTGGCTGTGCATAGTAGATCAGATTGGCCGATGTCTCTGTTACCCCATGAGTCATTTCATGAGCTACAAAATCAATGGAGGTAAGAGGAAGGCCACTACCATCACCAAAGTGTAGCGTACCATTGTGCCAGAAGGCATTGTAATGATGATAGCCGATATGGACCAGGTTGTGTAGCCGTCCTCCTTTATTGTCATAGCTATTGCGGTCATGTGCTTCCAGAAAATAGTCGTAAGTTTGACCCAATGCCCAGTGTGCGTCCAGAGCTGCTAAATCATAGTCTTTGTTATCCCATTCTTCCGGAGTCCAGTTGTTATTGTCATCGATAAACTCTGGAAGGACATTAAAATCAAAATCAGGTTCGTACACCTCTTTTACGGAAACATCTTTGCCATTTTTAGTGTGGATGCCTCCTCCACGACTCTTATCCAGCAAACGGAAACCACCCTCATAAGCATCGGTCTGTAGCTGTCGAAACCCATGGTATTGGGTTACGGTATTGCCTCGTGTACCTGTTCTGTTCAGTTTATTTGACTTGGTACTTCCGTGTAAGGCACTGGGGTGGGCATGGTCTTTTATCAATTCGTTGGTCAGGAGTACTTTTCCGTCCTGGGCATCTATAAATACTTCTGTCAGTCGTAGGGGCGCTGTACCGGATATCCGGAACTTATAGGCCAGATGGCCCTGTTCGTCCCGTTTATTATTAAAATCCTTACAGTACACTAAAGAACTCGCATTCGCCTCGGAGAGGCTGTTTCCATTGGTTTCCTCTGTAGTTTTCATTTGCTCCAGGGCCTTTCTCAATGCGGCCTCTTTATCTAAAGATGGCGTAGGGGATGCTCCTTTGTCGATGGGTACAAAACTACCACTTAGGTTCTTGATTTCCGTAGACGTTCTATGTACGGTATAGGTCCCAAAAGCTACTTCAATACCGTTATGGTATTGTTGGTATACGTTATGTACGGTGCCGTCTTTTTCTTTCGTGCTCCTGATCTGTTGATAGGTATCCTTTTTTTGCATGGGCAGGTATTCCTTGAGAATCTGTATATCGCTCGGCATACTTACCCTAGCGTTTGTCTTGCGTTTTGCCGAGGTATTGAATTTGATGAATCTTGGACTACCCTGTGGAGAGGTAAGTTGATTTTGGATCGGCAGTTGTTGTGCAGTAGCTTCTGCTCCCGTTAGTACACTCAGGGCCATGAAATAGCTGATGGAGAGTGTAATGAGCCATAATGTGTTTTGGAACATGGTTTGTAAGGTTTAGTTTAAAGTTCAGGAACTCCCGGAATGTCGGATATAGGTGAGTACACTTGATGTTTTTCAAATCAAGGGAGGTTCCTAGGTTTTTCTTATTTATACACTCTATAACCTTGTTGGTAACCTCTGAAAATGGCTTGGGTTATTGACTTTTTTGTAATCTACTGTAAACTATAGTGTTGTCGGTATGGTGCGGAATCCTTTTCTTGAACCCAAGGCTTTTATCACGATTTTCGTTGAGAGAACAGCGCCTTAGGTGATGCTATGGGACATTTGCCTTTAACTGTAGCATGGATACTTCGTGTAAATATAGCTGTCTTGCCGTAGGTAGTAATGAGATAATAATTTTGGGTATGAGATCGGTGAAAGTTGTAACTATGGGCAGAATAGCAATTTCGGGTTTTAAAAAGAAACTCAAGGTTTTCTACCTTCTTATGTGCAATCGTTTGGACTGCTTTTTGCTGAAAGGGATATCATTGCCAAGCAGGAGAAAACTTCCTAATAGGTCTGTAGTAAATCACGATTCAGAAATGGTACTGCTGAAAAAGTGAAATGAGCTAAAATAAAATGATCTCACTATTAACATAAGTAGTGGACAGGCCCTAGCTTTCTATTGATTCCTGAGGTGCTGCAGCGATACATATCTTTTTTGAAAGTTTTGTCATTTTTGACCCATTCCAAAAAGCGAAGCAGTAAAACTTCGAACTGGCCTAGCGACAGATTATGAAGTGATTTAGCACTTTAGTACTCTGATGAAGGCTTTTTTCCCTTGCATAGTCGAAGCTACGGAACTTTAAAAAGATAAATCAGGGTGCTAAATGTGAAATTTGCAGGTAAAGAGGAAAATCTAAACCACTTCTATATTAGGAGTAATTGGAATGGGCGTATTCCGTTAAAATCCGTTAAACCCGGATCATGCCTTGAAAAATCTACTGCGGACCTAAATATCTGCAAACCGATCGTTGCACTAAGCTTTTTGAGTTCACCATAGCGGTGCTATGCTAAATCCAATAAAAATTCCTGATTTATAGATATTTAAGTCCTCGTTACGAAATTCCAACGCACGATCCGGGTTATACAAACTTAGCTTTTAACTATCGCCTATCTTCCTGTTCATTTTGCTTCACTCTGCGTTGACCATCCTCGGGATAGCGCTGCTATCCCTGCGGTTATCGCCTTGATTGAAACCAAAATGACCCGCGGAATCTTATACGACATTTAAAACCTGCTGTCAAATGTATAGAATTTCAGACACTTCATTCTTTAGGTTTTCTTTGGAAAAAGAAAGGCTTTGTACTACTCTACAAGAAGTTGGGTTTGGTTATGTGGGAGTATACCATAGCCTATGATATTATATTATCGATAGACTTGAGCTTGGCCATGTCAGCGACATGGCCAAGCATCCTGAGATGCGAGCTTTGAAAGATGAGTTCTTTTATACAGATAGATTACTCAAAACAAGGGGTTTTTCCATATGGGTTAGCATTATGGTCGATAGTGAAGTTGAACTTTTTGCTGTCTTTTCCTCTGGTATATTCTACATAGTCCCAAACTCCGGAATGAGTCAATTTATAGGTTCCGTTTTTCTGGCCATCGTATATCTCGGAGTAGTATTGGGTAGTGACGGGATTAGTCCCATCGGTAGCCACTTCTTCATCATCAAAGCGTAATGTCATGGCTTCTGTCTGTCCTTTGTATTTGACCTGTAGGGCTTTGCCGGCATCAGTGAAACTGATCCATATCTTTCTGGTCGCTACGTCATTATCGGTATAACAGATATAATGAGCTACATTGGCATTGCTGGTACCCGTATCGGAAGTTCCCTCACTTTCCGTAGTTTCTTTTTCATCCATGGCAGGTTCTTCCTGAACCTCTGGCGTTCTTTCCTCAGTGGCTGTCGGGCTATGCTGTGCTGTTTGTTCGGAAGAACTATCACTAATACTGTCACTACCCGTTTTTTTGTTCGAACAGGATAGGAAAAAAAGTAATAAAATGGTGATTACAAATGTATTTTTCATAGTGGTTTATTTTAAGAAGCGCCAAATATAGGAATTTATTCCATTGTTGCAAAAATTATAGCTACTATGCGGTAGGGCAGAGAGTTCAGTGTACTATTGGGCATCCTAGGAAATCAAAACAGGCCTATGGACTGATGAAAGGACTTAGGATATGACGCATTTGAAAGCTATAGTTGTGCAACTGCATAATATTACAATAACCGTACAGCATTTAATCGTTAATATGTTTATCCTTACTTAAACGTGAAATAACATCCTGTTAAAAGTAAATGCCGATATTGCATAAAAATCAATGTCATGTCGAAGCATCATTACAAAACCATTGTTATTTCAGATGTTCATTTGGGGACCAAAGGTTCCAAGGCTAGGGAAGTGACGCAGTTTTTGCGGCAAAGCACCTGCGAAAACCTTATACTCAATGGTGATATCATCGATGGATGGCAATTGAAAAAGTACGGTAAGTGGAAACGTAGGCATACCCGTTTTTTTTCCCAGATCATGAAAATGATGAGTGAGGACAATACCAAGGTTTGTTACCTAAGGGGCAATCACGATGATTTTTTAGATCAGATACTCCCTTTTTCCATTAGTAACTTCACTATCCAGAAGGATATGGTCTACGAATCCTTTGGTAAGAAATACTATATCGTACATGGCGATATATTCGATTCTATTACCACTAATCTGAAGTGGATAGCCAAACTGGGAGATGTAGGTTATACTTTTCTGTTGTGGCTAAACCGCAATTACAATTACTACCGTGTAAAGAAAGGACTTCCTTATTACTCTTTGTCCCAAGCCGTCAAGTCCAAAGTAAAGACAGCGTTAAAGTACATTGACGACTTTGAAGGACAGTTGAGTCTACTGGCCAAGGCCAGAAAGTGTGATGGTGTTATTTGTGGTCATATCCACCAGGCCGCTATTAAGGAGATTGGAGGTATTTCCTATATGAATTCGGGTGACTGGGTCGAATCCCTTAGTGCCCTAGTAGAAGATGTAAACGGAGAATGGTCTTTAGTTTATATGAGTGATTCTGACATGGACATACAACCTGAACAAGTCGTGGTAGAAGAAAACACCTCCTTCTTTGAAGGTTTTCTCAATCCATCCAATTACCTGAAAAAGCACGCTGGCTAGTGAAGTACCTATTCATCGTGCAAGGCGAGGGGAGAGGGCACATGACCCAAGCAGTTGCTCTGAAGCACCTATTGCAGCAAGCAGGACATCACATAGTGGGTTGTATCATTGGGACAAGTATACGAAGGGAGGTGCCCACTTTTTTTGAAGCGGAAATGACCTGTCCCATTACCAAAGTCCTCAGCCCAAACTTCGTCACTGACCATCAAGATAAATCCATACACTTATTGAAAACCATAGTGCACAATGGTCGGCAGCTCTCTCAATACAATACCAGTCTTAAGACTATTGCTAGCGCTGTTGACAGACTACGGCCCGATGTAGTGATCAATTTTTACGAAGTATTGGGGGGGCTTTATTTTTTATTTCATCGTCCTAACCTACATTGTGTATGTATCGCCCATCAATACTTGGCAGGACACCCAGAGTTCAGTATGGCCAAAGGTAAACTGTTGGACCCACTCTTGTTCTCATTGAACAATGCGATGACCGCTATCGGTGCCAATAAAAAACTGGCACTATCTTTCCGAGAGCTGCTTCCACATCGAAAAGGATTGGAAGTGGTGCCGCCCTTACTTCGAAGAGATGTCTTTGATTTGAAGCCTGTTCGGTCCGATTACCTATTGGCTTATGTGGTCAATAGCGGATATAGCGAGGAACTTATCCAGTGGCACCATAAAAACCCAGATATCAAAATCCATTGCTTCTGGGATAAAAAGGGAGTGGAGAGTGTGTATCATTATAGCGATAACCTTATTTTTCATAAAATCAACGGTCCAAAATTCCTTCAAATGATGGAAAAATGCGATGCTTATATCAGTACAGCAGGCTTTGAATCCATCTGCGAAGCTTTTTATCTGGGTAAGCCGATATTGATGGTGCCTGTAAAAGGTCAATACGAGCAACAGTGCAATGCAATGGACGCCTCTAAGGCAGATATTGGAGTCAGTGATATGCACTTTGATATCGACCGTCTATTGAAATTTGCCAAGAATTACCATCAATGTAGACCCATGGATACCTACCATCCTTGGGTACATAGTGCAGCGCATCGCTTTCTCAGGTCCCTAAGTTGTTTTGAAGTAGCGCCACGCTATCGGAGAAAATTTAAAAAATTGGCGATAGCCCCTATTAGAGCCCTGTTGATGGCGTTATAGTATTACATTTCCTCTGCTACTTCCTTGTCAGGACTGTGCAATTAAGGTACATTTATTGACAAGCTCCAGCTTAGGGGTTTTGGGAATAATAGCATCACCTATGGCACTGATCAGCAAAAAGAAAATCATCTACCCTATCAGTAGTTCTCTAAGGACTTACCTAAAAACCTATAGCAGGGAAGCAAAGCTCCCTGTCAGGTATGAAGACCTACTTCGGTATAACAATGCCGTATCTTTGTTTGACCACAAGGGAGATGATACCCTGTGGGCAACTGTGTTTTACCCACAGAGTGATATGCAGCATATCCACCACAGCCTGAAAATGATTTATGCCAAACTAAAGGCCAATGGAGATATGTCCGTTATAGAACATCTTTTTGTGGATAGGATAGATTTGTGTATTTATGGCAACACGCAACCTTTTCGTATCAGGATAGTGAATCGCGTGAACGATAATTTCGATTATTTTTATGTGAAGAATGCCGATGCCTCCCGCATCTATGGCTTAGAACTGGAGCACTTACTCTCTCCGAACAGGATCAGTTACTTGGTAGACCATAAGACTTTGATAGAAGAGCATATCGCCGGTATTCCAGGAGATCTTTTTATGAAACATTACTTGAGGGACAGTAATATCAACGAAATTCGATTGGCAAAAGAGTTTATCAAATTCAATGAACGATGTTTTGTCCGTTTACTGGGGGACATGCATTCCAGTAATTTCGTCATTGAGATTACCCCCGACTTTGAAGAAGTACATTATAGAGTTAGGGCCATAGATTTTGACCAGCAGTCTTTTGAAGGGAGAAGGTCCATTTATCTTCCTCAGTATTTCAAGCAGAACAACCCCCTGATAGAGTTAGGGCTAAGGAATATGACCCCTGAGACTGTAAGACAGTACCAGAAAGAAGAACGATCGTTGATCATTAGAAGGCTTATTGCTTCTAGGTACGAAATCAAAGACCTATTGGATGCTATGACCAATGATACCCTATCTACCCCCGAAAATGTAAAACAGCTTAAAACAGAACTGGGAAACTATTATAAGGACAGCGGCTTTGAAAAGTGTAGGAATATGGGTGAAATAGTAAAGAAAAGCCTAAAAAGAGCTTTTAAACATCAAGACAAAATCACGTTCAATCACTGAATGAACACAATATGTTGGAGTTATATCTCCGTATATACATTGAAAAGAATACTATAGGTGATAATCGTCCTGATAAAAGCCTACGACTTTCGAACATAGGCCGTAAGAATGAATGGAATAGAGCTTACAGATTATTTCGGACCCTGATTTAATACTATTTTATAGCCAAACATAATTAGTTTGGTGCAGGATATTTTTTGAAGAACTATATCCTAAGGTAGTATTCCCAATGACCAATCCACGGTACTAAATTTCAGGGCAGCTCCTTTAGCTTACTTTTCAATTTGCTTTCTGTTGAATATGCATCGATTATTACCTATCTAGCTGATATCAATATGCTTCTGCTATATAGAGTACATCTTTTATTTCCTCTTCGAAGGGTCTGCAACATGCAGAAATTTCTGTTCTTAAAGCAGTCATTTTACTTTTATCGACTATCAATGTTACTGTACTGTCCTTACCGCATTGGCAGCGTAGTGACTGCACGTCTCTATCGATACTCTCTGCTAGTGCTTGGGCAATCAGACCCTCTTCCAGAGTAATATTTACATCTTTTAATACAACATTTATCATATCTATATCTTTTATCACCATTATTGCTCTTAGGTAGTATCAATAATGATTGAATTGTCTTTTTTTTGAAAATTATTGTTTATTTTGTGATATTTTATGTTGGTCGAAGTGCTTCGCTACTATATCACTTTTAAATAATATGCATTGGTATTACAACAGTTACACCGAAAACGATTATTTGTTTAAACTATTGTATGGTTTGAGTTATTTTATTGATAACTCAAATATATAAAATAATAGGAATATAAAATATAGTTAAGGTAGGGTAATTATGATTTAGACTTTTTTTTCAGTCCAAATTCAAAGCCAAATTTGAGGAGAATTTTATTTTGGTAAGGACTTTTATCAGAATACATTAGGTTGTACATAGCCTGCATGTTGCCTTTTACGCCTTTGAAAAAAGTGTAACGCTTTCCCGCACCGATAAGTATAGAGTTAACCCATTCTTTTCGTTGGGCATCCTTTATGAGCGCTAAAGTAGGGACTTCGGTATATACCGATTCCGCCTCCAATCTTACGAAAAAACCCTTGAGGATAACAAGGTTGGAGTATATCATTCCCCCATATACCTTCTGGTCGGTATGTAACGCTCTTTTATCTTCGTCGATACGCAATCGATAAATATGTCCTAATCCAGCGGACCACCTTCCGGATATCCGAAAACCGATCTGTGGACTAATATCGACCGCTGCGCTTTGTTCTCTGAAAACCCGAAATGTCCCCCCAAAAACCATTCTTTCTTTAATGGATTTTCCTTTCATACTGTTACGGGTGACTTTTGGAAGTTTTTCCGTGCTTTGCAGCCCTTCGGGATATTTGCGTTTGAGTTTGGCCAGTTTCTGCTGAGCTTGTTTTATCTTATCCTGATGCTGGGCAAAATGATCGGTTCCCAACTCCATCGCTTTTTCTTTAATACGTTGCTTGACGAAATCTTTGTCCTGGTACTTGCTCATCTCCTTTTTTAACTCCTCCGGTTTCTCTTGTAGACCGGAGAGTTCGCCCGTTTGCTCTTTGAATCCTTTTAATTCCTCTAGCTGGCCTGCCCTGTTTTCTACTGCTTCTGGGATATTGGATAGTTCCTCTGTAGCCCCTTTTACTTTTCCCGTGGCCTCGTTCACTTTACCTACACCACCTTTGACTTTGCCCATACCTTCCATGGCATTGGTCCCTTCCAGTGCTTTATTGGGTAGGTTCTTGATATTGCCCATCGTTTTTCCAACGTTCGTATCGGGGGTCTTGATTTCTCCTAGCTTAATGTTTTTCTTTACCCTACCGAGACTTTCGAGTCCTTCTATTTCACCTACTTCAGGTGCGTCCAGATCAGTTAATCGATTTGTTTTCGGTAATGCTCTTTCTAGTTTGTCATGTAGTCCATTCTCAGGAAGCGTATTGGTAGAAAGTTTTCCGTTACTAAGTTCACCAAGTTTTGTGTCTGCACTGCTCAGTTTATCATTTGTCATCGCCTCTATATCTGCTTTCTCTCGGATAGAGGATACTTTCCCTTTGAGTTTTGCTTCGGCCTTGTTACTGTAAAGTTTCTCCTTTGCCCATGACTTGGCTTTTTCCACCTGTTGTTCGGGTATATTCCCTACAGAGTCTATTTTTGTACTGACCTTATCGCTTTTTTCATTGATTTTTGTCGCAACGGCATCTAATTTTCCATGAGGGACTTCTTTTAGAGAATCCAGTTTCAAGTTCAAAGAATCCGACTTATCTCTGAACTTTTTAGCTTTAGCTTGTTTTTCTTTATTTAAAGAAGGTAGCGTATCCAATAGTTGTACTTTGGATACATAAGCAGATATACTTTTAACACTATCAGTGACTTGTAAGGTACTATCACTCGATTGTGCGTAGCCCAAAAGGTTTGAAGCTATAAAAAGAAGAAACAGAATGAAACGTAAAAGATACTTTGACATTATTGATCAATTAGGTTACAAAAGTACAAAATAATATTCTTAAACCAATGTGGTCGAAAATTATAGAATGGATAATCTATACTTATGTTCACATAGGACGGGAAATGTGATTAGGTCAATGTGCTTTTTTCGTTAAAACTTAGGTAATACTTGATAGATTTGCGCAGTATAGAATTGAAATCCTGGATTTTTGATTTTCAATGGTTTGGTTTCGCTCAAGGATTCGTGAAAAGACTGACAGTGTTGTGTGTGTCATAATAGATACAAAAAATGAAAGAGATACAGTTCAAAACAGTCTCTTCGGTCAATAAACAGATGAAAAAAATGAAACGTAACCCAGCTACGCTACGGTGGCTATGGCTCATATCCCTAGCAGGGATAGCTCTTATCATAGCTATGGTCACTCATTTTTTTATCAACGAACCTCCCATAATCCAAGGAGACCTACAGCGCAATGTTCCTTATAAAAAAGATCATTACCTGGATATTTATTTCCCTACCAAAAAAACACATGCACGGTCCCCGATATTGCTCTACATGCACGGTGGGGCTTGGGTTACAGGGAAAAAAGAAGCCATTAATTTCAATAGGATCCATGGAGCTGTCAATAAGCTCAGGGATATGGGATTTACGGTAATCAGTCCTGACTATACACTTGCCCGAAACGGGAACTCTCCCTTTCCCGATTGTGTGCAAGATGGTTTTGATGCCATTCAGTGGGTAGTTCATCATGCGGACAGTTTGAACTTGGATACGACTTCTTTTGGTCTCATTGGAGAATCCGCAGGCGCCCATATCTCTATGTTACTTGCTTTTGCGCCACCATCCCGATTCGACCGTGAGCATAAAAAAACCGATATTGATTATGTAGTGGATATTTATGGTCCTACAGATCTGCACAGATTGTATCATAGACCTGAAATCGATAGCTTAAGTGCTTTTTTGGCTACACTACCTTCTCCTATCAACAAAAGACTGGACTTACCAAAACTCCTCTTTGGCTTTGATCCCAAAGCGGACTCTATCAAAACCGCCCATTTTATGAGTTTATACTCTCCGGTTCGTTTCCTGACAGACGACAATGTGCCTCCTGTGTTGATGATTCATGGTGATAAAGACCATATTGTACCTGTCAAACAGAGCATCGTACTTAAAACTCACTTGGATTCGTTCTCTATACCCAATCAGCTAAAGATACTCGAAGGAGTATGCCATGGTTTTATCGGTATCGACAATGAAGAGAAAGCTGCCCTGCAACATTGGATCGTGGACTTTATCGAAAATCATTACAAAGACGAGTAGGGGGTATTTCATCCCCAAATACAATGCGTTCGGAGCAGGATAATTTTACTTTGGAATGATACCTATATCACGAACACCCCTAATGAACGATAGATTCAAGGGACTTGTAGGAATGCTCATGTAATACAAACTTAGCTTTCAAATGTCGCATATCTTCTTGTTCATTTTGCTTCACTCTGCGTTGACAATCCTCGGGATAGCGCTGCTATCCCTGCGGTTCTCGCTTTGATTGAAACAAAATGACCAGCGGAATCTTATACGACATTTGAAACCCAAATTTGTATAAGCTGGTTTTTTGCTGGTTTCCCTTATTTTCTATTGGCTATCGAGAGGCTATAAGGCAGCAATTTTGTCTACTGCTCGATAAGTTCTTTAGCGCTCTTGTAAGCGGTTTCTGAGGGTTGGTCCCCACCTATCATTCTAGCAATGGCCTCTATGCGCTGAGTATCGGTCAAGGCCTTCATCTTACTGATGGTCTTGGAGGCAGAATTGTCCTTATACACAAAGTAATGTGCATCCCCTTTGGCAGCGACCTGCGGCAAGTGGCTAATAGAGATTACCTGATGCTGTTGTGCCATGACTTTCATCATTTCGCCTAATTTGAGAGCGATTTCCCCTGATATACCCGTATCGATTTCATCAAATATAATAGTGGGTAGGGACATCTTATCTGCCAGAACAAATTTGATACAGAACATCAATCGGGAAAATTCCCCGCCCGAAGCAGCATCTTTAAGTGTTTGGGGAGGTATACCCTTGTTGGCACTGAACAGCAGGTTTATCTCATCCATACCCTTCGGGCCGGGAGGGACGGAACGGTTTTCGATCTGAAGCGCAGCATCGCCCATGCCCAGATCTTTTAGATGGGCAGTGATTTTTTTAGTGATTTGGGCAAACACCTTTATCCTACTTTTGCGTAGGCGTTCGGCCAGTGTTTGCATCGTATGGAGGCATTTTTCCAATTCTTTCTCAGCATCAGCTAAGTCCTCGTCCATGTTCATGGCCTGCTTACTTTTGCTTTCCAGTTCTTCTTGTAGGGACAGTAGTGCAGTAATGTCCGCTACTTGGTGTTTTTTCTGTAATTGATAGATCAGCCCCAAGCGTAGACGAACCGCTTCAGTGCGTTGTGGATCATACTCCATCAGTTCCTCTTCCTTTTCGCATTCTTCGTTGATATCCAGCAGTTCTATCATCACACTGGACAACCGTTCTCCGAGGCCTTTGTATTTTTGGGTATACTTATCCAATTGCTGAAAGGAAGCGTTTGCATTTTGCAACCCACTGATTACTGAAAATTCCGACCGTTGCAGTGCTTCGAGAGCTTGATTCAGTTGTACTTTGATTTCCTCGGCATGTTCCAGAAGCTGTACTTCTTTCTCCAGTTCTTCCTGTTCATCGTTACTCAAATTGGCTTTTACCAGTTCTTCAAGTAAAAAATCATTATAATCCGCATCTTTGCGGATTTGGGAGGCCACTTCTTGAAGTGCCTCTAGACTCTTTTTGGCTACTTTGTACTTATCATAGCTTTTCCCGTATTCGATGAGCAGTTTATGGTTCTGAGCGTAACCATCGATAAGTGCCAGTTGGAAATCATGTTTGCCCAGCATCAGTGTATCATGTTGCGAATGGACATCCATCAAAAACCCACCCAATCGCCTAAGTACCTCTAAGGTGACAGGAGTGTCATTGACAAAAGCCCTGGACTTACCGCTAGGGCTGATTTCTCGGCGTATGATACACAGGTCCTCATAATCCAGAAACTCATCTTCGAAGAAAGGCTGTAGTCGATAGGCCTTGACATCGAACTCGCCCTCAATGATACACTTTTCCTTGCCATTGAAAAGAGCTTTGGTATCGGCCCTTTTTCCTAGAAGAAGTCCGATAGCCCCGAGCATGATGGATTTTCCAGCGCCGGTCTCTCCTGTGATAATATTGAGTGCACGCGCGGGCAACATCTCCAGCTCGGTGATAAGAGCATAGTTTTTGATCAAGAGTTTAGTCAGCATGTGCTTTTAATCGACAGTTTTATCAATGATTATCTCCTCTACCTCACTGAGGTTCATACTTTGCTTTTGCAATCTCATATTTTCGATTTTCAACATACCTTTTTCTACGCCTAGGAATTTTACGAAAAATGCAGCTTTGGTTTTCATGATCAGGGTAACCTTTAGCCCTATCAGGGAGTTTGCCCGACCTTCGATTACTGCTGCACCGTGGAGCCGTTCTTGCCGTTTAGCCATAGAGGGCAATGATACTAAATTTCAAAAATAAATCGCAGGATAAAGATCAATTACTCGTGATAATACTTTTATATTCGTCACGCTTGGAAGGGTCCAATGCACTAAGGATATCGTAGGCTTCTTTTCTTACGTTCATTTCCCCTTTGGAGAAAACATTGATAAGCTCATCGGATTTAGCATCGAAAAAAGAAATGGTGATGATAGATCTGGGGAAGATTTCATCTACTTTTTGTATTGCTTTCAGTACTTTGACGATTTCTTGACGGCTTTTTGTAGGGTCTTCGCTGTAAATATCCATGGCCTGTCGATGATAGGCATAAATACCTTTACGGATGCCCTCTATTTGGCCGTTGGTATAGTTCTCTGCCAACCAATATCGATTACGGTTGTTCTTGAGGCGGCCCCAGCCAGGTAGGTCGAACTGTTGTGCATTGGATACAATATCGAATGCTTTCTGAAAATAGGGTGTACCTCCTAGTTCACCGAAGGAATCATAATCCAAGCCCAAGATCATATAGGCATAATAAGCTAACATGGACGTCAGGTTGGAAATGAATGTATTATCGGTATATTCCAAGGGCTGGGATTCGATGTAGTTGAACTGCCACTCACGGTCGGCATAGTTGAGCAGGACGCTCTCGTAATTGCTATTGTAGACAGGGCGTACGGATTGTACTTGGACGGTAGCCTCGAAGCTACCGATGGATTCCATCTTGTTGATATTGATATTCAGCGTACAGTTGATACGCTCTTCCGCACTATAATTGTCTTCGGTCCATTTGCGGTCGTTCATGAACCGGGTAAAGGCCTGTTCCATATCCGAAAAAACCCGACGGTCGGAGGTCTGTATCTGACTGGCATTTACCTTGACGATACAGTTCAGTTCTTGGGCTTCGGAGAAACCATAGCCCGATAGAAGAATAACAAAAAGGCAGATCAAAGGTGGGAGGAAATTACGCATGTGTTCTGAGTATGATGGCATCGATAATGTCTTTAGCGACCTGTACTTTATCTTTTAACTCAAAAACAGCAGTATTATTATCCTTATCGATAAGAGTAATTTTATTGGTGTCATGCCCAAATCCCGCTCCATTGTCATTCAAAGAATTCAGTACGATCATGTCGAAATTTTTACTGAGAAGCTTCTTATTAGCGTTTTGCAGTTCATTTTCGGTTTCTAATGCAAAACCAACGGTAATCTGCCCTTCTTTTTTGATTTTTCCTAACTCAGCAGCGATGTCTTTGGTTTTGACCATAGCGATTTGGTACGTATCGCCTTTTTTCTTTATTTTTTGTTGGTGTACGTGTTCGGGACTATAGTCAGCGACGGCCGCGGCCATAATGCTGATATCGCTATTCGGAAAAGTATCTTTACAGGCATCGTACATTTCTTGAGCAGTGGTGACCGGTTTTATAATTACATTGGGGTGCTTGATCTTCATGGATGTCGGTCCGCTGACCAGTATCACTGTAGCCCCCTGCATGGCCGCTGCCTCAGCTAGGGCATACCCCATTTTACCACTGGAGTGATTTCCGATAAAGCGGACGGGATCAATGGCCTCATAGGTAGGCCCTGCCGTTATCATTACCTGTTTGCCCTGTAAGCCTTCCTGAGAAGAAAAGTAAGTATCGATTTTTTCAATGATTTCCTCAGGTTCGGCCAGTCTTCCCTGTCCCATAAGGCCGCTGGCCAGTTCTCCATGACCTGCATCTATCAACTTATTGCCATAGGAGGTGAGCTGTTCCAGATTAGAGCGATTACTGGGGTGTACATACATGTCCAAGTCCATGGCCGGAGCCACAAAAACAGGGCACTTTGCTGATAAGTATGTGGCCAGCAAAAGGTTGTCGCAGATGCCATGGGCCATTTTAGCTATCGTATTGGCACTGGCAGGAGCGATAATCAGTACGTCTGCCCAGAGGCCAAGTTCTACATGATTGTTCCAGATTCCCGTATCGTCTTTCTCAAAAGTACTGTATACAGGGTTTTTGGATAGTGTCGATAAAGTAAGCGGAGTGATGAAACTCTTGGCCGTATCGGTCATGATGACCTTTACTTCGGCTTCCTGTTTGACGAAAAGCCGAGTCAGCATGGCCGCTTTGTAAGCTGCGATGCTTCCGCTTATTCCTAAAAGTATTTTTTTACCTCTGAGCAATGGTCTTTACTATCTTTAGGTTATTTAGCTTCTTCTTCAGCTCTTCTGAACATCAGTTTATCTTCCAGAAATTCATCAATGGCCGTACTGGAGGGCTTTGCCATCCTCTCATAGAACCTGGAAATTTCTATCTGTTCCCGATTTTCGAAAATCTCTTCCAAATTATCTACCGTAGAGGCAAACTCGGCCAATTTACTGTTTAGCTCTTCTTTGAGTGACGAAGAAATCTGTCTTGCCCTTCTGGAAATAACAGAAATAGATTCGTAGATATTGCCTGTAGGGGCTGCAATACTATCGATGTTTCTCGTAATAATAGATGCTTGTGTTGCCATAAAATAGGTGATGTTTAGTTCGTTATTTTTGCGATTTTCAACAAGGCGCTATTACTGTCATCATAGTACCCTTCCGCTTGTTTCAGGTACTGGCCTTGAGGATAGAGATCTACAAACTCATTATAAAACGCGATTACAGCGCGGTAGCGTTCCTCTTGTTTGGAGAGTATACTTTGCGAAGCTAAATTGTATTCCGCCTTGATTTTAAGAAAAGCTATTTCTTCATTGTAATCCGAATCGGGGAAATCATTTTTGAAATTGTCAAAAGCCACAATGGACGACTTAAAACGTCCCAGTTTGATATATTGCTTCGCATTTTCATAAGCTTTCTTTTCCAGTTTTACCTGCATCTCATTGATAACGGCACTGGCCTGTTCCCTGAAGCGGCTATTGGGATATTTGTTGATAAACCCTTGTAATGCATTGATAGCTTCAAAGCTATTGGTCTGGTCCAGATTGTAATTTGGCGAATCCATGAACAGCGAATAGGCATACATATAACTGGCCTCTTCTACATACTCACTGCGGGCATAGGTTTCATAAAAATTCTTGAAATGATAGGAACTCAATATATAAGAACCTTCATAAAAGGTGCAATAGGCCAAGTAGAACTGAACTTTCTCTCCTTCCTTCTTTCCTCTGGTGATAGGGATGATCTGCTCCAGCAAAATAGAGGCACGATAATAATCTTTCTCCTCATAATAGTTCAGTGCAGCTTTGTATTTCTCCTCCCAACTGTCACTTTTCTCGATCTTTCTGAATTTACTGCATGAAAACAGCACCAAAGAACAGCACAGAAACCATCCAAATCCATTAAAATTTACCAATTTTAGCATAAGTTTGCAAATATAGTATAGTACTCAATAATAAACAACAACAGAAAAACGATCATAGTGGTACCTAACTTCTTGTTTTACGGACAAGTTGTACGAGCTGATGTGAAAAACGATTGATTTTATATTGTTTTATAGGGTCTGCGTGTTGAAAAGGACGTCGGGTTTATAACTTTTTCCCATCCTTCTCCTCTATTTGTCCCTCCAAGGGTGTGGAAACGGTCCTTGCTTTGGGGCTAGCCTCTTCATTGGACAACAGGTCCGCAATCTCCGGTGGTTGTGATACCTTTTTTACAGTATGGCCGAGCACTACTTCGGCCTTGGTAGGTTTCTTGTCGATCTGCCATGAGAATCCTTTAAGCTTCCTATGACTGTCCTCTATCTCATGAGGTGGTACGAATACCGCCTCGGGATTTACATACAACATGATATTATCGACCAGATTATCTTCGAAGTTGATGGTGATATTGCTACAGATACTCTTATTGATTCCCATTAATTGATTGGTCTCATCATCGAGTACATAGTAAATGCTCTCTCCATTGCCCGTGACATCGACTTTGTCGATTTTTCCTTCGACGAATCGCGCCACCATCTCTCTGCCTTTTACCTGATTGAAGTTCTTTACGGTATCTTCAGAGATGACGAAAGAGTTAACGGACATGTTTAGGCGATCTATCGTATTGTTGGCGATGAAAATATTGATAGAGTCCGCGGACAACTGATTGCCATCATTCCAGAGTACGGGGTCGGTATAAAAATAGATGATAGAATCACTCATAATATAGGCCATGGAGTCTGCTTTGCCCTGTAGGTCCGACTTATAGATTTTGACATTATTATAGGCCAGCAGTTTTTTTTCGGCCTCTATCTCCGAATCGATGGATATCAATGTATCCGCCGTGATATAGAGTGTGTCGCCATCGGTCACCTGCTTCATGACCGCATTGTCATAGACCTTGGTCAGGCCCTGGTTTTCCCAAGTTTCGCTAATGTCACTGTTGATGATGATATTGTTGCTCTTGGAGATGATCTCTACATCTTTGGTCGCACGGTAATACCGATTGACATCATCCGCAAAAAGCCGCTTTGCCGTCAGGTTATAAGAAGGGCTTTCCATAGTACCTTCTTCGAAATTGGACCGTTTTTGATTGGTGTCATATTCGCCCTCGCCATAATTGAAAACACTCCCATCTGCATCGGTGACCGTTGTGGGTGAGCGGAAATAGACGACATTGGTGCGGGTGTTGTATTGTAAGGTGTCGGATTCCAGTGTATGATTGGGGTCTTTTGCGACGACATCCTTACGAAAAGAGGCAATGCCCGTATTGATCTGATAATAGCCCTTATCACTAGTAAGTGTGTTCACACTATCCACTAGCTTTCCACTGTCATAATAATAGGCCAGTTGCTCATTGCGGTCATAGTCCAGAAAATCGGTATACAAAGTCACCTTTCCCAGTTTCTCGAAAACCACGTTATCCCTCAGCTTTGCCGTACGGGTGTTGCCATCATAGATAAGCTTATCGGCGGTGACCGTAATGGAGTCTCCATCCTCTATCTTGATGTCACCGAACATCTCGAGGATATTGGTGGATTTGGTGAAGTGCGCCGAATCCCCATAGATCAAGGTATTTTTATGGGAAAAGATAACATCATAATAAACGATCTGATAGGATTCTCCTTGCTCATTTTTACCTAGTTTAAGATAATCAGCCCCTTCCAGTAGTTTTATTTTCTCCTGAGCGAATCCTACAGTAGACGGAAACACCAATAGCCCCATCATCATAAGAGTACTTAGTATTAGGTGATATTTACCGACTTCCTTCATTTTTACGATCATTAACGGCAAAATTACGGAAAAAACATATTTTTGGATTATGATTGAACAATTTTTGGCATATAATAAGACCCATTCACTTTTCTCGGAAGGGGAAAAAGTACTCTTGGCCATTAGTGGTGGTGTAGATTCGATGGTGATGTTGGACTTGTTCAAGCGTGTTTCAGTTCAAATTGTGATAGCTCATTGTAACTTCCGATTAAGAGGTAGTGCAGCGGATAAAGATGCTGCTTTTGTTCAAGACCAAGCCCTCAGATCGGGCATAGAATTGTATGTTCGTGAATTTAACACCAAAAAATATGCCAAAGAAAAAGGGCTTTCCATACAGATGGCAGCAAGAGAACTTCGCTATACTTGGTTTCTCGAATTACTATCTTCCACTCGCTGTCGGAGCATCGCTTCGGCACACCATAAAAACGATACCCTCGAAACGGTTTTATTGAACATGGTCCGAGGTACGGGTATCGCAGGACTGCACGGTATTCCCGTAAAGACCAATACGCTCATACGCCCATTAGGTTTTGCTACGCGACAAATGATAGAAGATCATGCTCGGGCTAATGGACTTCAGTGGAGGGAAGATGAGAGCAACAAAGAAGATAAATATAGCCGTAACCTAATTCGTAATCAAGTAGTTCCACTGCTGAAACGTATCAATCCCGCTCTGGAACATACAATGGAACAGACCATATGGCGTTTGACCAGTGTCGAAGCAGCTTTTGAGCTTCAGGTAGCACAATTCAAAAAAGAACATGCCCAAAAAATAGGTGATGATCTCTACTTTGACATAGTCGCATTGAGAACATTGGGAGCCGCAGCGCCAGCGGTATTGATGGCCTGTCTGCAAGAATACAAGTTCAACTATGATCAGGTAAGGGCCATTGTTCAGCAGCTCGATGGACAAGTGGGGAAGGTGTTTCAAAGTAGAGGTCATCAATTGAATATCGATCGTGATCACCTTATCCTAAGCCAAAAGGGTGAAGCAGCCCCGGCGGGGCCTTATTTTATCATGGACCGAGTAGGAGAGCAACAAACAGGGCCTTGGCACTGGGATATAGCACTTTGTTCTCGGGAAGTCTATACCTTTCGTGGACATAAAGATATTGCCGCTTTGGATAAAAGCCTGTTACGATTCCCTTTAGAGGTAAGGAGATGGCGCAGTGGAGATCGTTTTTACCCCTTGGGGATGCGGCATAAAAAAAAAATGAGCGACTTTATGATAGACGAGAAAATTCCTCTAAACTTGAAAGATAACCTTATGGTATTGTGTTCAGGAAAAGAGATTGCCTGGGTCATAGGTCATCGCATAGATAACCGTTTCAAAGTGACGGATACCACCCATGATATTTTTGAAATTACCCGAAAAACCAAGGAAGATGATCAACCCCTTTAAAAAATCATATACTCCCATGGAGATGAATATCTTCCGTTTCTTAGCGAAGATAAAGCTCTTCGAACAGCTCTCTTTTCAGGAGATGTCACTGTTTATGCCCTATATGCACGAGCGGGATTACCGGCAGAACGAAGTGGTTTTTTTGAGAAGCGACCCTAGCCATGCGCTGTACCTGTTGCGCAAGGGAGAGGTGACCTTGAGCTTGGATATGGAAGAAGGCTTTGAGCAGTTGGCCATTGTCAGGGCAGGTACCGTACTTGGAGAAAGTTGCCTCTTGAAGAAGAGCAAGCGACAGCTCAATGCCATCGTTACCTCGGAGGGAGCTTCCTTTTATGTCGTACCACAGTTCAATCTGTTTACGATTTTCGAATCCCACCTCAGGATCAAGGCCAAAATGCTGGAGTCGCTGGGCGAACTCTACAACGAGTACAATGGCAATCTCTTCAAGTCTTACAAATCCTCTTTGGGCTTTTTCGACCTGTCACAGTTGTACGAAAAGAGCAAGAGGTGAAATAGGTCCGGAATGCTTCTTTTTTTATGATTTATGATAGATATATACCTGTTTTTTGTGGGCTTAACATATGATTTGTCACTGTTAATGATGGATTGGGGTTCATATACTGGATCCTAATCGGTAAATTAGCCCATGAAAAAAACACAATCAATTATTCTTTAAATAAACCCATAGATACATGAAAGTTACCGTAGTAGGCGCAGGTGCCGTAGGTGCGAGTTGCGCAGAATATATTGCTATCAAGAATTTTGCATCGGAAGTAGTGCTGGTGGACATCAAGGAAGGCTATGCCGAAGGCAAGGCCATGGATTTGATGCAGACGGCCTCCCTGAACGGTTTTGATACCAAAATCGTCGGTAGTACCAATGATTATGCGAAAACAGCCAACAGCGATGTAGCCGTTATCACTTCCGGGATTCCCCGTAAACCGGGCATGACCCGTGAGGAACTGATCGGTATCAATGCCGGTATCGTCAAGACCGTATCCTCCAGTTTGATAGCGCATTCTCCGAATGTCATCATCATTGTGGTGAGTAACCCTATGGATACAATGACCTACTTGGTACACAAGACTACGGGACTGCCCAAAGAAAGGATCATCGGTATGGGCGGTGCCTTGGACAGTGCCCGTTTCAAGTACCGTCTGGCCGAAGCACTGGAGTGCCCTTCCTCTGATGTAAGCGGCATGGTCATCGGAGGACATAGTGATAAAGGGATGGTGCCACTGACCCGTCTTGCGGTAAGAAATGGTGTCCCCGTGGGTAAGTTCCTTAGCGAAGAACGCCTCACACAGGTGGCCGAAGATACCAAGGTAGGAGGGGCGACACTGACCAAACTGCTCGGCACCAGTGCTTGGTATGCTCCCGGTGCCGCAGTATCCGCTTTGGTACAATCCATTGTCTGCGACCAGAAGAAAATGTTCCCCTGTTCCACACTGCTCAGTGGAGAATACGGACTGAAAGACCTCTGTATCGGTGTACCCGTGATCTTGGGCAAAAAAGGTATCGAAAAGATCGTCGAGATCGACTTGGACGAAGCCGAAAAAAATAAACTCACCGAAAGCGCGGAAGGCGTCAGCAAAACCAATGGCCTGCTGGAAGGCTAGTTGAACTTGCGGCCCATGTATCATTGTTTAGAGGCTGTATCAAAAGTGGTACAGCCTTTTTTTACACCAAATTTTATATGGACTACCTTAGTTCGAGACTGATTAAACCCGGATCATGCATTGGAAAATCTACTGCGAATCTAAATAGCTGCAAACCGGTCGTTGCACTACGTTTTGGGATTCACCATAGCGGTGCTATACCAAATCCAATCAAACTCCTTGATTTATTGGTGTTTAAACCCATACGCAATTGATTTGGGAAAGACTGAAAATCATTGTGAAAGCATTGTTCTGCACAGAAAGGTCCCAATGACTAATCTACCAATAACGGTTGTACCAATGCAGAATTTTTCCATAATTGGCAGGATTCCGAATTTCACTTTTTCTTTAGTATAAATCCTCGTTACAAAGTTCCAACACATAATACGGGTTCAACCCAAATTGATCAATAGGATTTCGTAATGAGATCATAATTGTAATAAAACCAGCGATTTGGGTAAGGAGCATTCTGCATCAATACGGTGTGAAACCTGTTGAGTGTAGAACTGCTGATATTGAAATGATTTATGTTCGCAATAGGAAGGCTATTGATTATTTTGGACTGGACCTTTGCTACGAAGTTTCAAAGCATAATCGGGGTTCAAAGATGTCATCCTCCGCTATTGCGCCTATGCGAAGCAGTATGTAATGACCTCAGCGAGGTGAAGGAAATACTCACTGATTGTACATCATGCCGAAGAACTCGCAAGGTTTCGGAACACACTATGATGGTCAGGGAGTCTTTACCCTTCGGGTCAGCGGTAGAAAAAGGTGGAAACTGTATGGTGAAGGCCCTAGCTTACCTTTATAAAAGAGGGTGTGTTCAAAGATGGGGATAATCAAGATGACATACGGCATGATGTTGTCATGGAATCGGGCATCTGCTCTATATACCACGGAGCTTGATACATGAAGCTCGTACCGATGATGCCCCTTCCGTTCCCATTACCCTTACCATTTTTCAATATACCAATCATGATCTACTGAGCGAAGCATTGAACCCAAAATGTCCATTAGAAAATCTATTCCGGACTTAACCGGCTTCAAATCAGTAAATGAATGCGTTTTTTGAATTCACCGTAGTGGTGCTATGCTGAACCCAAGAAAACGCACTGATTTATTGCCATTTAATACAAATTTGGGTTTTAAATGTCGTATAAGATTGCGCGGGTCATTTTTTTTCAATCAAGGCGAACACCGCAGGGATAGCAGCGCTATCCCGAGGATTGTCAACGCAGAGTGAAGCAAAATGAACAGGAAGATATGCGATATTTAAAAGCTAAGTTTGTATAAGTCCTCATGACGAAGTTCCAACGAACATTTTGGGTTAAAGCCGTAATAGAACGTCCAGTGCATGATCCGGCTTTGATCATCGCATGGAATTCGCAATAATAACATATATCTTAAGCCGAGTACTTTCTCGACGATGCTCATTGCTGTATGTACCTCTTTCGGTACATCGTTTCGTTGAAAATCTGCGGATAGCAAGCTATCTTTTCTCACGCGGCAGACCGGCCCCCTCACTGGCCAAGTCCTCAGGACATTATCTTCACGCTCGTATCTCCCTAAAATAATAGTCGCCAAAACAGTCTCCGAGAAAAAAATAAAAAAAAGCGTAGGGTAAACTTTGCAGTCCCTGTATTTATATCAAAGTTTTAAAACCCCAAAAATCAAAAGAGATGAATAAGTTATTTAAAATCAGTTTATTATTGTTTTTCGCAGTTATGGTCTTTGCCTGCGAAGAGGGGGACGTTGATGAGAAAGTCTGTCCGACCCCCACTATCGAATTTGAGAAAGCGACAGGCCTGGACATAAAAGTAGTGGCCGAGGAGATTCCCGGTGCTACAGAGTATATCTGGGAGGTCAAGGGCGAATTATCCAACGGAATATTCCCCGGTGATGACGGTAGTCCCAATGTGATTTCCTGGGGGCCAAGAGTAGGTGAAACAGAATTTTGTTTGACCGTGAAAATGCCCGATTGTCCCGAAGGAGTCCAAGTCTGCAAGACGTTTACCAGAACCCAAGAAGAGGTGGACGCCGAGAATGATATTAAATGCGTAAAACCAATATTGGAGTTCATCGATGAAGACGGAAAAGACCTGAAGGTAATTGCCGAAGAGATTTCCGGTGCCACAGAGTACATATGGCAAGTTAAAGATGATGTACTCGATGGTATATATCCTAGTGATGCGGGCAATCCCAATATACTGACCTGGGGTCCGAGAGAAGGAGAAACTACCTTCTGTCTTACGGTGAAGATCGAGGAATGTCCCGAAGGTGTTCAGACCTGTATGACCTATACTAACCCTGAATCGGGTTCTGATAGTGACAGCTGTGCGAAACCTGAATTCCGATTCGAAAAAGCGAAAGGTCTGGACATAAAAGTAGTGGCCGAGGAGATTCCTGGTGCTACGGAGTATATCTGGGAGGTCAAGGGCGAATTATCCAACGGAATATTCCCCGGTGATGATGGTAGCCCCCATGTGCTTTCTTGGGGTCCGGGAGAAGGAGAAACTACCTTCTGTCTTACGGTGAAGACCGAGGAATGTCCCGAAGGTGTTCAGACTTGTATGACCTATACCAATCCTGAATCGGGTTCTGATAGTGACAGCTGTGCGAAACCTGAATTCCGATTCGAAAAAGCGAAAGGTCTGGACATAAAAGTAGTGGCCGAGAAGATTCCCGGTGCCACGGAGTACATATGGCAAGTTAAAGATGGTTTGGTCGATGATATATACTCCAGTGATGACGGTAGTCCCAATGTGATTTCCTGGGGGCCAAGAGTAGGCGAAACTACGTTCTGCCTTACCGTGAAGACCGAGGAATGTCCCGAAGGTGTTCAGACTTGTCAGACCTTCACTAGGACGCAAGAAGAAGTAGACAATGAAAATGGCAAATAAATGCCTATTTCCGATCGGCCCACTTACTTTACTGTAAGATAAGTGGGCTGATATCCAAAAAAACATAAAATTTTTATCCATGCAGTTTTGTTTAAAACCGCTACTTTTATCGAATGAGATCTACTGAGAAGTCTTTATGCGAGTCGGAAGTATTCGAGGAAGTATATAAGTCCAATATAACCTCGCTCCACAACTACATCTATTATAAATGTGGTACAAAAGAAGTTGCTGAGGATATCGCTCAGGATTGCTTTGTAAAACTATGGAAGGATTGTTCTAATTTTGCATTGGATACGATCAGACACTTGCTGTTCAAAATGGCAAACAACCTTTTTCTGAACAGTATATCCCATGAAAAAGTAAAACTGAAGCACCAAAAGCTTACAGGAGACAACAATCATGTGACCAAGGTCGACCCGGAATACCTGTTGGAAGAAAAAGAGTATCTGGAGAAAATGCAGACCGCTATCGGTAATTTACGGGACAGGGACAGGGAGGTCTTTCTGCTGAACAGGATCGATAAAAAAAAATATAGGGAAATCTCCGCCCTATTGAACATCTCTATCAAAACAGTGGAGAAAAGAATGAGTAGTGCATTAAAACAACTAAGACAACAGGTAGAAGGATTCTAGAGCTATGGAAAACAAGGAATTTGAAGTATTGATGCATAAATATATCGAGGAGACCATTTCCGAAGAAGAGTTCGTACAATTGAAGGCCTATGATGCATTTGCATCTCAGCGTAAGTTACTGGAAGCCGCCTCGGGCTTTAGTGCTCCCGCACTCGATATAGAAAAGTCTTATGAGGAGTTCATGGCGAAAGCTCCGCAAAAAGATGGAGAATGGCTAAGGAGGCCTACCATGAAGCGCTACTATTGGGGTATAGGTATTGCCGCCTCGCTACTTCTGTGTGTTTTACTTTTGGGAATATATCGGTTTATGGACAGCAGCAGGACATTTGCCACGGGACATGGCGAACAGCTGACAGTATTCCTGCCCGACAGTTCCGAAGTACTTATGAATGCGGGTTCCTCTCTGGAGTTCTCTGAAAAAAAATGGGCCAAGGAGCGAAGGGTGCATCTGGTAGGGGAGGCTTTTTTCAAGGTCAGAAAAGGAGAAAAGTTTTCAGTGGTAACCGAAGAAGGGATTGTCCGCGTCCTGGGAACACAGTTCACGGTCAGCCAGTATCATCAATTTTTGGAAGTACATTGCTTTGGAGGGAGGGTATCCGTCGAACGAAAAGGGATAGAAAAGACACTATCCAAAGGTGAAGCTATACGACAGATAAGGGATGATACTATCGAAACATGGAGTTTTGAGCAAAAAATCCCTTCTTGGAAGAATTTTGAGAGTAGCTTTAGGGACACTCCATTGAGCTACGTGCTCGAAGCCATCGCCAAAATTTATGGAGTAGAGTTCGTTGTGAAGAATGTCGATGTACACAAGCGGTTTTCGGGCAGCTTTTCCAATAAGGATATCGATGTCGCACTGGAAGTAATCTCCAATGCGATGGACCTTGATTATTCGAAGGAAAATAACAAAGTAGTCCTAAGGAAAAAATAGCAATGCTCAGATACGCGAAATATTTCATTTTCATTTTCTTTTGCTCGACATCCTTTGCCCAAGAGAAGGATAGTAGCACCCTGAAGATGGCAATTGACCAATTGGAGCGGGAATATGGAGTGAAGTTCTCTTTCTCGGAAAATACCATTGAAGACATGCCCAATGTCTCCGTGGACAGTGATGGAAACCTGGAGAATGCCTTGACAGCAATAGCAGCGAAGACAGGCCTAATCATAAAAAAAATCAACGATAGGTACTATACGATTTCACAAAAATCACACATAGGTGTTATCTGTGGATATGTTCTCGATGGAGTCACGCAAGAACCCCTTCCCTATGTGACCGTAAGGACATCTACCAAAGGGGTGGTCTCTGATAAGCGAGGGTACTATGAGTTGAAGGACATCGACATCAACGATACCATCACATTCTCCTATATAGGCTATAGCCATGTTACAAAAGGGGCGAAGGAGTTTCGGGACAATGACTGCGGGCGTACCGTTCTCCAAGAGGCGATCAATACGCTCAACGAGGTGATCATATCCAGTTATTTGACCAATGGTATCGTCAAAAAGAATGACGGGTCCATCACGCTGGTTCCCAAGGAACAAGGGATACTTCCGGGACTGACCGAGGCGGATGTATTACTGAGTACCCAGCAACTGCCAGGTGTGCAGAGTCCCAGTGAAAACGCCTCAGGGATACACATACGGGGTGGTACTCCCGATCAGAACCTAATCCTATTCGACGGTATCAAATTGTACAATACCGCCCATTTTTTCGGGTCCATCTCCGCCTTCAATCCCTATGTCGTCGATGAGGTTACCTTGTATAAAAGTGCCTCCAATGTCAAATTCGGAAACCATATCGGCGGAGTGCTGGATATCAGGACCATGTCCGATGTTCCGGAGAAAACAAGTATAGGCGCCGGAGTCAACTTTACCAATGCTGATATCAGTGCTATCCTGCCCTTGGGGAAAAAAATAGGGATGCAGTTTTCCTTCAGGCGTTCTATTTCGGACTTGGCCAATACCCCGACTTTCGATCGGCTTTCTCAAAAGGTATTTCAGAATACGGTCATTTCAGAAGGCAATGTACAGGCTAGGGCACTGCCTTTTGTCGAGCAGGAAAACAATTTTGGCTTCAATGACTACAATGTGAAAGTCATCATGTCACCCAACAGAAAGAACAGCATCTCCCTGCAACACATTCACATAGAAAATGACCTGAAGTATGTCCTTAGCAACTCCATGGACAAAGAATCGAGGTCCGATGTTATAGACATCGAAAACCACGGGTCCGGAATCACCTGGAAGGCCCAGTGGAACAAAAAATCAGCGCTGGAAACCTACGCTTATTATACAGCGTATTCACTTCTTTATGATGGGGAAAAGCAAAGAAACGATTTCGTTTATAATTTCACGACCAAAAGGAACAACGTGAGGGAACTGAGTATCGGGACTTTACTGAGTCATGAAATAAGTAAAAAGAGCCAAATCAAATATGGTTATCAGTTTACCCGAAGTCAACTGGGTTTTGATTTGGAGCAGGAAAGCAGAAGCCTTGCTACCGGCACAAGAAGAAATGATGACAGGACGAACAATCAACAAAGTCTACTAGGGGAATACATCCATAGCGCATCGGATAAGCATCACTTAAGTATGGGCCTACGGGCCGGTTATATACCCTTGCTTAAGAGAACTTTTCTGGAACCGAGAGTCTACGGACGCTTAAAGTTGCTGGAAGGACTCTGGGTCAATGCCTCCTTAGAGTCAAAACAACAGTATACCGCTAAAATCATAGAATTCTTTACTTCGGATTTTGGTCTGGAAAACGAACTATGGGCCTTGTCCAATAATAGCGATATTCCCGTACTGACAAGTAGACAGGCAACCATCGGGGCTTTATACGATAATAGAGGATGGCTGTTGGATACAGAGTTCTATCTGAAAAGAATAACAGGGCTGACTTCCCTATCGACGGGCCTTAACGGCTCTTCCGGGGAGACCATTTTCAATGGAAGTGCGAACATTCTCGGGGCCGAAGTTTTGTTGAGGAAACAATGGACCCCGAAAGTAAGCACTTGGGCCAGTTATACATTTTCGGAAAACAATCTGGATTTTGTAGGCTTTAACCAAGGCAGGGCCTTTCGCGGTAATTTCAGTATAGCCAATGCTTTCTACTTCGGGCAGCAGGTCAACTGGGGCAGCTTCGACCTTTCTATGGGCTGGAACTTACGGTCGGGACTACCGTTCAGTTCTATCATAAGTACTTTTGACGAGCAGCAGTTGGAGATACAGGAGCTTACCGGTCTGAACGAGCAGTTACTGCCGGCATATCATCGTTTGGATGCTTCGCTGACCTATGCCTTCTACTGGAATAAAAAGAAGCGGATAAAATCGAAAGTCGGTATATCTTTTATTAATATCTATAATAGGGAAAATATCCTTCAACGGGCCTATGAAAAGGAAATCGATGAACCGACCTCGAACGAAGTCATCAATACTATAGATACTTTTTCCTTGGGGTTCACCCCAAATGCCGTGTTCAGGGTCAAGTTTTGAGATACTTTGGCTTATGCGGGCTATAGTGGCCCGTCGCTATGAGTGTAAGAGACTGTTTTAAAATGTATCTTTTTCTTTCTTATACAAACTTAGCTTTCAAATATCGCATATCTTCCTGTTCATTTTGCTTCACTCTGCGTTGACCATCCTCGGG
>CANLOE010000057.1 GCA_947492745.1 uncultured Cyclobacteriaceae bacterium
AAATAGCTTCCTACCGGAAGCTTTGCCCACCGGTCTTCATTCACCATAGCGGTGCTATGCCGAACGAATCCAAATGGTCGGTATTTTGCTATTCATACGCTCATCACGATTTCTATCGATCAATTTGGGTTTAAAACAGTCTCTTAGACCTGAACAAGGTTCATGATAGTATTTTGAACAAATTCAATTGCAATCGGTCCAATATCAATCAATTTTACCCAATGGGGTATAATAACAAATATCTATAACCTTACTTTTGTATTGACTTTGAACCTGGATTATGCATTGAAAAATCTACTGCGGATCTAAATAGCTGCAAACGGGTCGTTGCACTAAGTCTTTTGGGTTCACCATAGCGGTGCTGCTAAATCCAATAAAACTCCCTGATTTATGGACATTTAAACCCTCGTTACGAAGTCCCAACGCACGATCTGGGTTAAAACAGGCTGCCCTAGGAAATCAGCTACCGCCACGAGGGGCGTTCCAAGGGCTGGCCCTTCGAACTGAGACATCGGACAGAGTTCAGTTTACATTTAACCCAAAATAGTCAATAGCCTTACTATTCCGAACATAAATTGCTTCAAAATCAGCTGTTTTACGCTACGCAGGTTTGTCACCCTAGCAATACGCTAGGCCTCCTCACCTAAACCACTGATTTTATACAAATTTGGGTTTTAAATGTCGTATAAGATTCCGCGGGTCATTTTGGTTTCAATCAAGGCGATAACCGCAGGGATAGCAGCGCTATCCCGAGAATGGTCAACGCAGAGTGAAGCAAAATGAACAATAAAGTATGCGATTTTAAAAGCTAAGTTTGTATTATTACACTTTATGCCCTCATGACGAAATCCTATTGACCATTTTGGGTTTAAAAAAAGCATGAAAATCGCATTTAGACATAAACCAAAAAAAAGTTAGCTTTTTTTTACCAAATACAAACCCCTTATTATCAATACATATTCTCATTCAGAATAGGCAAATCCTAACGCTAATATTTCTTCATCAATACCTCAGGTTGATAATTATATTGAGATAACATACTTTTACCTATTATCAATGAACCCTTAAAATCGAGACAAAAAGTTAAACCATTTAAGTTCAATTAGGTTCATTATATATCAAAACAAACCACTGCTTCGCTTAGGCAAAGTATATCAAATAAGTAATTTCATTAATAATAGCTATTGACCAAGCTAGATATCCCTACTAAATCAAGTAGTGCGGTATTGAATTTATCTTTAGGATTATACATTCAACAATAAACCTAAAGCATCAATTTTGTACTATATACCAATAGTATGCTGAGAATATACTTTCTCAACCTTAAATATCGCAATATCCATTTCAGATATTGCATTAAACACATTTATCATGAAACCAACTATTGAAGTAAAGATTCAAAACTTTATTGAAGAGAGCTTTTTAGTAGAATTTGATGAAGAACTGAACCCCAAAACCAATCTATTCGTGGCAGGGGTTATTGATTCATTTGGCTATATCCAACTTATTAAATTTTTGGAGAAAGAGTTTGATATAAAGTTTGATGAGGACGAAATACTTACTGATATCCCGACTAATTTAGAGCAGATGATTGACCTTGTTCTGAAATACAAAGACCTTACTCAAAAGTCAGAAAAATGTGCGGAATAGTAGGTTTCTATAATTCAGCACTTCCATCGAAAGTTCAAATTGACCGTATGAAGGGTATGTTATCCCTAATTAAGCATCGCGGTCCCAACGAGGCCGGATATTATATAGATAGCAAGATGTGTATGGGTGCGGTATTGAATTTATCTTTAGGATTATACATTCAACAATAAACCTAAAGCATCAATTTTGCACTATATACCAATAGTATGCTGAGAATATACTTTCTCAACCTTAAATATCGCAATATCCATTTCAGATATTGCATTAAACACATTTATCATGAAACCAACTATTGAAGTAAAGATTCAAAACTTTATTGAAGAGAGCTTTTTAGTAGAATTTGATGAAGAACTGAACCCCAAAACCAATCTATTCGTGGCAGGGGTTATTGATTCATTTGGCTATATCCAACTTATTAAATTTTTGGAGAAAGAGTTTGATATAAAGTTTGATGAGGACGAAATACTTACTGATATCCCGACTAATTTAGAGCAGATGATTGACCTTGTTCTGAAATACAAAGACCTTACTCAAAAGTCAGAAAAATGTGCGGAATAGTAGGTTTCTATAATTCAGCACTTCCATCGAAAGTTCAAATTGACCGTATGAAGGGTATGTTATCCCTAATTAAGCATCGCGGTCCCAACGAGGCCGGATATTATATAGATAGCAAGATGTGTATGGGTACGGTACGCTTAAGCATTATTGACCTCACATCAGGGTCGCAGCCAATGAGCGATAGAACACAACGTTTTTGGCTATGCTATAACGGAGAACTGTACAATTACAAAGAACTGCGATGTGAACTGCAAAAGAAGGGCTATACTTTTGAGACCGATTCAGATACCGAGGTTGTACTCCAAGCATGGATGTGCTGGAAAGAAGGCTGCTTAAGTCGTTTTAATGGTGCTTTTGCTCTTTCTATCTACGATTCTGAGACAGGCGACCTGTTCCTAGCGAGGGACCGTTATGGAAAACGCCCCTTGTTTTATACTCACCAAAAGAATACGCTATTGTTTGCCTCGGAGATGAAAGCTTTTATAGCCTATGATGATTTTGAATTTGAAATAGCCCATGAAGAATTGTCATCTACGCTTGCTATTTGGACTCCATTACCCCACCAAAGTGTATTTAAAGGTGTATTACAACTGGAAATGGGTGAGTATATGATGGTAAAAGATGGTATCGTCAGTAAGAAAAGCTATGAACAGCTTGATTTTCGTGTGACACCGTTTCAGGGTAGTGAATCTGATGCCATTGTGATGCTGAAGGAAAAGCTAACCGAGAGTGTTAAACTGCGTTTAAGAAGTGATGTAGAGGTCGGTGTTTATTTAAGTGGGGGTCTAGATTCATCTATTATCACCCACCTCACCAAGCAACTGTCCTCTAAGGCCGTGCGGACGTTTTCCGTTGAATTCGATGATGGGAAGTTTGACGAATCTAAAGAACAACGGGAACTGGTAAAGCACTTAGGTGTCGACCATACCTCCATACCGGTATCCTATGAAGACATTACAGATAATTTCCCAAAAGTCATATACCATGCCGAGGTGCCACTGTTCCGTACAGCCCCTGTGCCCATGTATTTACTATCGGGTTTAGTAAAAGACTACAATATCAAGGTAGTTCTGAGCGGTGAGGGCGCAGATGAGGCATTTCTAGGCTATGGGATTTTCAAAGATACCCTATTGCGAAAGAACTGGAACAATCTGACCAATGTAGAACGTCAGGCTAGATTGGAAAAAATGTATCCTTATCTAGATCACTTTGATTCGAAACATCATATGATAGGGCTTTATCAGCAGTTTTCCGAAGAAAGGCTGCCCGGTCTATTCTCGCATGAGATGAGGTATCAGAATGGAAAGTTTTCTCATCGTTTGTTGAATACGAACACCGACCCTTTTTCCGCGATATACAAATACATTGCCCAGGATACCAAGTATCAAAAATTGAGTCCTATTGAGAAGGCCCAGTGGCTAGAGTTCAAGACATTACTATCCGGATACCTCCTGTCTTCTCAGGGAGAGCGAATGAGCTTAGCCCACAGTGTAGAAAACCGCTGCCCTTTCCTAGACCCTGATGTCGTTGCTTTCGGTGCATCGACTAACTTGATGTTCAACGATGGCTTTGATGAAAAATACCTTCTAAAACGGGCTTTCGCATCCGACCTTCCGGAGCGGATCGTGTCTAGACCGAAAAACCCATACCGGTCACCTGATAGTATTGCTTTTATCAAGAGTAAACCGGACTATCTCGAATCTCTATTATCGGACCAAGAAATAAAAGGTATAGATTTTCTGAACACGAAATTTGCAAGTGCACTGACGAAAAAAATCTTTTCCTCAACTCCGGAAAAAATCAGTACTAAAGAAAATCAAACCTTTATATTCTTACTTTCCCTTTTGCAACTCCATCGCTTTTTTGTCAAAAAAGAAGGATTGCCCAATTATTCATCACAGGACATCAATAATATTCTCGTCAAGCAGGTCATCAAATAAACTTTGAGCCATGAACAAAACCAACAAAAACCAGACGTCCGTCAACGACGTTGCCATAATAGGCATGGGACTTCGGTTTCCCAAATCAAACTCACTGGATGAATTCTGGACACATCTCAAGGCCGGAAGGTCCTTGATATCGGAAGTAGACCCGAAGCGATGGGATAAAAGAAAATACTATGGAAACCCCAGAAAAGGGGGCAATAAAACCAATAGTATCTGGGCGGGCTTTCTCGAAGATGCCGATTGTTTCGACGCAGATTTCTTTAATATTTCTCCACGAGAGGCCGAAACCATGGACCCACAACAGCGCATGACCCTAGAACTCGCATGGCAGGCAATAGAAGATGCAGGGTATCGGGCAAGCGACCTGGCAGGTACGAATACAGGAGTGTTCATGGGCGTTTGTCACTGGGACTACGCGGAGTTATTGGAAAAGGATGTAAAATCTGTAGATGCCTACCTACCTACAGGCACAGCCTATTCCATCATACCCAATAGAGTCTCCTATTTTTATGACCTGAAAGGACCCAGTATTGCTAATGATACTGCTTGTGCAAGTTCACTTGTATCCATATATGAAGCAGTGAAAGCGATACAGAATGGTGAGTGCAAAAGTGCCTTGGCCGGTGGAGTAAACCTTTGTTGGTCTCCCAAACACTTCATCGCCTTCAGTAAGAACGGTATGCTTTCGAAAGAAGGAAAGAGCAAAGCTTTTGACAATGATGCAGACGGCTATGTCAGAGGTGAAGGTGGTGCGATGCTACTTTTAAAATCTTTGGACGAGGCCATAGAGAATAAGGATGACATCTATGTTGTTATCAAAGGTATAGGAACCAATCATGGTGGAAGAACGAGCTCACTCACCGTAACCAACCCTAGAGCGCAGGCCAATCTAGTCACCAGTATATACCAAAAGGCCAATGTAAGCCCTGATACTGTTAGCTATATCGAAGCACATGGGCCAGGGACTCCCGTAGGGGACCCTATAGAGATTCATGGGTTAAAGACCGCTTTTGAACAACTTCGGGCCACTTCTTCCAAAAAACTTAGAGAAGCGACCTGTGGTATCGGTTCCGTAAAAACAAATATAGGTCATTTAGAAGGTGCTGCGGGCATAGCGGGGGTTATCAAAGTAATTGCAGCTATGAAGCACCGAATACTGCCTACCACAGTAAACTTCAAACAGTTGAACTTTCTTATCAATTTGAAAGAGAGCCCCTTTTATATTGTAGGGAAATCGCAGCCATGGGCACCAAGCGATGAAAACAATAAACCGATAGTCAGAAGAGCAGGTGTCAGTTCCTTTGGTTTTGGAGGGAGTAATGCTCATATATTGCTCGAGGAGTACATACCGAAAGAAGAAATAGCTCCCAAGAAGTCGATATCTAAAAAAAATGAATCCTATGTCTTTCCATTTTCAGCCAAAAATAAGGAAAGACTACTCGTGTATATTGCTAAGATACACTCCTTTCTTGATCATTGTTCCAATGACGAGGCCCCCTCTCCAAGCTCTGACTTTTCGCTATCCCAACTTGCCTATACTTTGCAGTTAGGTAGGGAGCCTATGAGCGAAAGGGTCATATTTACTGCTCAAAAAAGAAATGAGCTGATACGATTGCTTAAAGCCTATCTTGATGGCGAGGAAACTCCCACACAGTGCTGGCAGGGAAATGCTCATCAGATCAAGGAGAAAAGCAGTCCGATTTTCGATAAGGAAGACCTTAAAGAAATTACTCATAAATGGTTGAAGAACGGTCGTATTGATAAGATTTCATCCTTATGGTCCTACGGAGCAACTATTGATTGGGAAGTACTTTACAATGGTAACTTTCCTAAAAAAATGCGGCTTCCCGGTTATCCATTTGCCCGAGTCAAGCATTGGTATACAACAACCAAAAGTAAGGAGAAGAGCCAGACTGCCTACAAGCTGCACCCCTTGATTCACAGTAATACCTCCACCCTACACGACTGTCACTTCACATCTATATTCGACGGAGATGAGTTTTTTCTTGCCGATCATATAATTAAGGGCAAAGCCATTTTACCGGGAGTAGCCAGTATGGAGATGGCCAGAGAAGCGGTAGCGCTAGCTTTGGGGCTCCCTTCCAATGAAGCATGTATTCAGCTACGCGATGTACTTTGGATGATGCCCATTGCTGTTCAAAGTACCGTTCTTAAACTCAGAACGAAGCTATACCCCAAAGGTAATGAGTGGGTACGGTTCGAATTGTCCATAGAAAACGAAAAGGACAAAACTGAGATAGCTTGCTGTAAAGGAGAAGCACGCGCCCATAGGACAACGAAAGAAATATTGGACTTCGATGGCCATCTAAAAGCAGGAAATTATGTAGCTTACGATAATTCGTTTTGCTACGAGATAATCCGTAAAACCGACCAATTACATGGAGAGCGCTTACAGGGTATAAGACAATTGTACCTAGATGAAAAGCAAGCATTGGTCCGCATTACGCTACCCAAATCAGTACAGGACACGCTACAGAACTTCGTACTGCACCCTACGATGATGGACTCGGTCATGCATGCTTCCATACTACTGTTACTGGGTCCATCACAGGTCAATAGTAGTGTAGACAGCTTGGAGGCTGCTATCCCCTTTTCCATGGACTCCATATCTCTTTTAGCATCATGCAAATCCGATATGTGGGCTTGGCTACGGTATGCAGAGGGAAGTAATCCAGAGGACCTTATCCGCCAACTCGACATGGATGTATGCGATGAATTCGGCAACCTATGCGTACGTATCAAAGGGTATTCTGCCAGAATACTGTCCAAACACACTCTGATTTCAAGTACCGGCCTACCGCATACAGCGATAACATCGGGTGGTTTTTCTTCAGAAAAAGGATTTGACAAAACCATACCTGAAGGAAAGTTGATATACACTACCCATCAATGGATAAAAAAAGATTTGAATAGGGCTACCGTCAATGACAGTACTTCCTTCGAGTCTAAAGTTGTGTTTATTGGCTATGATCATGGTTATATCGAATCCCTAAAAGCCATCGTAGAGCAATCCATTACATTAATAGGTCCTTCTCCGACCAGCCTCGGAAAGGAGAGCATCTGTACCCTGTTTCAAGACGTTTACGAGTACATCCAGCAAATACTGTTGAGTCGTCCAAAAACGGGACAACAGTTATTAATGATACTCCCGGAGAGTAAAGGTAACTTTCTTTATGCGGCGATATCGGCATTAGTGGCTACTGCCAAGCTGGAGAACCCAAAAATAACAGGAAAAGTTATCTTACTTCCCTTATCGAGTAGAAACGACAAGCAGTTTGTTCGAAATATCATAAAAAATGAAACCGCAGAAAACAATAATGACACTTCTATTCGCTATGGTCATCGTAACAGCAGAGAAGTGAGCACATTGACTCGCTCAGACCTTGCTTCCGAAAATCCCGAAACCCCGCTGATCAAGCAAAACGGAGTCTATTTGATTACCGGAGGAGCGGGTGGACTGGGCAAAAAATTTGCTCGGCATATTGCGAATACCCCCAATGTTACTGTTATTCTGAACGGCCGATCATCATTGGACGCTGAGCGGAAAAACTTGCTGGAACAGTTGCAACGACAAGGAGCTCAGGCCCAATACTTCCAAGCAAGTGTTGGAAAAAAAGCCGAGGTAGTACAGATGATAGCACAACTCCTAAAACAACACGGCAAAATCGATGGGATACTGCACTGTTCCGGCGTGGTAAAAGACGCCTACATCATGACCAAAACCCTTGGGGATATACCCAGCGTATTTATCCCAAAGGTCGATGGCATATTTCACTTGGACGAAGCCACAAAAGACCTTAGCCTTGATTTCATCGCTCTTTTCTCATCTATCGCCGTACATGGCAATAGCGGACAGGCAGACTATGCCGGTGCTAATGCAGTATTGGATGCATTCGCTGCATATAGGAACAAACTCAGCACTGAGGGGGAAAGAAGTGGGAAAACTTTAGCCATCAACTGGCCCCTGTGGCAATCAGGGGGAATGCAAGTAGATGAGGCTACCCAACAGCAAATGTACAAATCCAAAGGATTAATGCCCTTGCCGGAAAAAGAGGGTATTCGGTCATTTTTCCATGCCATGTCCCTTAGTAAGGAGAATCATATAGGAGTACTTTACGGTAATCCCGAAAAAATAGGAAGAGAACTTTCTGCCCCGGCTACACCTCGAATCATACAGGCCACAGCACCTATAACTCAAAGTAAAGCGGAAGTACCGTATCCGGAATTGAAAAAGCACGCTTCCCTGTATCTGAAAAATGTACTCGGCAAAGCATTGAAAGTAGATCCGAATAAAATACTCGCAGACCAACAGTTAGTAGAGTATGGACTGAACTCTATTGTGATCATAGATGTCACCTCCGATCTGGAGGAGCACTTTGGGCCGCTATCAAAAACACTTTTTTTCGAGTATATCGATGTACAGGGAGTAGCGGCATATTTAGCCGAGGAGCATAAAGAGAAGTTGATAGAAGTATTGGGGTTAGCGACACCAACCGTGGCAGAAGTATTACCTAAGGTACCCGTGCCACTACCGAACTCATCGGCTTTGACAAAGGACCTTAGCAGTATCGATTCTGTGGATCGGATCGAGAGGAGCGTGAAGCAGGAACAGGACTTCGTTACTCATCAGACAGACTATCATGATATTGCCATCATAGGAGTAGGTGGAAAATACCCCGAAGCTAATTCTATGGAGGAGTTTTGGTCGGTACTTTCACAAGGAAGGGACTGCTTTAAAAAAGTACCTACAGAAAGATGGCAGCATGATGAACTTTATTTCAATGAAAGGGATGTACTTGGAAAGTCCACTATAAAAACAGGGGCATTTATCGATGATATCGATAAATTCGACCCACGATATTTCAGTATTTCACAACGGCAAGCTGAGTTGATGTCACCTGAGGTACGCTTATTTCTACAGGTGGGAGTAGAAGCTTTCGAGGATGCGGGTTATTCCAAAGAATATATGCAGAGAAAGTATCAGGGGGATATCGGCGTACTGGTCGGCACCATGAGCAACCATTATTATCTCTATGGTGTCCAGAACATGCTGACTAGAGGTAGTGTGGCCAATGGCAGTTACACAGGAGCTATTCCCAATATGTTGTCCTACTATTATGGATTTACGGGTCCTTCGATTTTCTTGGATACCATGTGTTCAGGATCTTCCACATGTATCCATCAGGCCGTTCAAATGTTGAGGGCCAAAGAGTGCAAAATGGTCATCGCGGGAGGTATCAGCCTATTGCTCCATCCCTATCACTTCATATCCTCTTCCCAAGAGCATTACACCACCAAGACGGGCGAGGTTATCCGTAGTTACGGACTAGGCGCAGATGGCACCATATTGGGAGAAGGGGTAGGTGCTGTTGTTCTGAAACCTCTGGTCGATGCCCAAAGAGATGGGGACCATATCTATGGGGTTATCAAAGGTTCCGGCTTGTCCAATGCGGGTATCAGGAACGGCTTCACTGTACCCAACCCTCATAATCAGGCACTAGCCGTAGAGAAAGCCATAAAAGATGCCGATATAGACCCACGCACCATTAGTTATGTAGAGGGACATGGCTCAGGTACCGCACTGGGGGATCCCATAGAAATAAAAGGATTGGGTATGGCCTTCAAGAAATATACACAAGACCGACAGTTTTGTCCGATAGGTTCTGTAAAATCGAATATAGCTCACTTACTGGGAGCTGCCGGAGTAGCCGGCTTAACCAAAGTCCTCCTTCAGTTCAAGCATAAGAAACTGGTGCCTTCGCTACACGCAGAAGAAAGCAATCCCCATATCGACTTTGCAAAAACCCCTTTCTATATCAACAAAAAACTAAACGACTGGTCAGTATCGACCGATGAATACGGCGATGAACATATTGCCGTGCCCAGAAGGGCAGGCATTACTTCCATAGGCGCGGGAGGTATGAACTCCCATATCATCGTAGATGAATATGTTCCTGAAAACAAAATAATACCGATTCCCTCGGAAAGGCAATTGTTCATCTTTTCGGCAATGAACAAAGGGGTTCTGAAAGCGTATTTGATACAGTTCGGCAACTTTGTCTCCACCCATCCCGATGAGGGGCTTGCCGAAATGGCCTTCACTCTGCAAGTGGGCAAAAACGAACTCCCTTGCCGTTTGACCATCGTAGCAGACAGTACCTCAGTACTGCTACAGCAGATAGAAGCCAGTTTGACCATCATCGAGAGTCATGAGGGGCAAGATCGTGATACCTCTTCATACATAAATTTTGTGCCTTCCCTGATGGACAGGTCCCCACAGGACGATAGGGACGAAGGCGATACGTACCTAGCCAACAAAGATCTAGAGGCTTTAGGACATTACTGGGTCAATGGAGGAAAGGTCGACTGGGAACTCATGCATGCCGGCAAAACACCACGAAGAATCTCTTTGCCAAAATATCCTTTTGAAAAAGTCAGGTGCTGGTACACCGTCTACAAAGATGCTCCTACCATGGAAAATCCTACTGCGATCAGTTCCAGAATACATCCCTTCTTAGGGAAAAACATCTCTGGACTAGAGGGTCTGACCTATCGTAGCAGTGTCCAACTAGATGAATTATTGGATTATGTATACACCTATCAGGGCATTCAAAGAATTATTCCTTCTTTTATTATCGATATAGCATTTGCAATAGCCAAACTTTCAGGATCGGCTTCCGGTTTTGAAATTAATGACATGTTATGGGTCGGCATGCAAGACTGGCAAGAACCGAGCAACCTTATCGTTAAAGGCGAAAAATCACAGCAAGGAGATATTCAGCTTTCTCTGTCCACCGAAGGAATCGCCGAGGGGGCGCATCATATACTAGCCAAAGCCATACTAAGAAGGAGGTCAACCCCAAGGACAACAGGCCCATCAACTGTTCGTCATACGATCAGAGGTGCCGGCCAGAAAATCGATAGCCAGCTATTGTACGAAGGATTGGCCGAAAAGAAAGTAAACTATCGCCCTTATCTGGAAGGTATTTCAAAGTTATGGTTATGTCAGGATGGAGAAGTAGTCATAAAAGTAGTCGCTCCCGACACTAGGCAGTATGGAAGAGGCCACAACATCACTGCCGCCCCCATAACCTTGGGCGCTATGGTACAAGGTGTCCATTTTTGGGCCAAAGCGCAAGGGCTAGCTCACTGGGAACAATTCCAACCACAAACACTCTATAGTGCGTGGATGACGGAGACAGACCAAGCTATAGAATACCTATCAATGCAACTGACACATAGAGATGGAAATATATCCGTTGATGTAGCTATTATTGATAAAAACGAACGGATAATAGGTCAATTTGTACAGTGGTCATTTGCAACAAAAAATCAATACATACCCGAGCGAGTTCCATTAGTAGCGAAGAGTTTTGAAAGTACCCATCATCAGAAACAGGATATATCTACCGACTCAAGTGTATCATTGGAAGGCTTTTTGAAAGAACAGTTGAGCCTAATATTGAAGTTTGGCAGTAGTGAAATCGATACCAACACCTCTTTTTCCGATTATGGTTTCGATTCGATTACGCTGGCCAAGTTAGCAATGCAAATCAACCATTCGTTATCCACGGACATCAGCCCGACACTATTTTTCCAATGTAGTAATATCCGTGAACTTGCTGAGTACATCCATAACCATTACAGGGTGGAGGAAAATAGTAACTTGGTACGGTCCAACACTGGGCCTTCTCCCATCACCGGCGCAGATTCCAAAAGAAGCGACTTATGGCAGAAGCTGACGCATATCCTGACAGAAGAGGTAGCAAGTATTGTCAAATTCGATATCGAGAGTATCGATATGCATACGCATTTTCAGGATTTTGGCTTTGAATCCATTACGTTGGCGAGTTTATCAAAATCCATCAATGGAAAGTTAAAGTTGACACTGACACCGCCTTTATTTTTCGAATGCCGAAATATCTCCGAGCTGGTCATCTACCTTATAGCGCATCATGAAAAAGAACTACGTTTGGTATTGAAGGATTCATCCCGTCCGGAACAAGCAAGAGCAGAGCCATCCATAGCAAAACAAAAAATCAACATTGAGCATTCGCCTCAAAACCCGGCCATCGCCCCGACCTCAAAAGCGCCTCACAAAAGGCCAATGCCCGTCGCTATTATTGGTATGGCCGGAAGGTTTCCACAATCGAATGACCTAGAGCAGTTTTGGGATAATATTCAAAATGGAAAAGACCTCATTTCCGACTTCCCCTTAGAGCGCTACGACGGGCATTACCGAGAAATTGTCAACAAAGCTGATTTTCCTAAAAAAGCGGGCATACTGGACCAAGTAGACCGATTCGATGCCACGTTTTTCAATATATCCCCTGCTGAAGCAGAACTGATGGACCCACAGCAGAGGTTGGCATTGGAGACGACATGGAAGGCCATGGAAGATGCAGGATATACCCCCGATAAGCTACCCGAGAATACGGGGGTGTACTTTGGGGTCACGGGCAAGGATTATGAAGACCTGCTCAATGCCCACGATGTACCTACCGATGCCTTCACGGCTACAGGTAACTCGCACGCTATGCTCGCGAATCGGATATCTTATTACCTTGATATTCATGGCCCCAGCGAACCTGTAGATACTGCTTGTTCCAGCTCATTAGTGGCCATACATAAAGCAGTACAAAGTCTCTCTTCGGGAATGTGTGACATGAACATTGTCGGAGGGGTCAACTTACTGTTGAGTGTCGATGATTTTATCGGCCCACATCGAGGAGGTATGCTGAGTCCGGACGGGGCCTGTAAGACTTTTTCCAAAGCGGCCAACGGTTATGTAAGAGGAGAAGGAGTAGGTGTAGTACTGCTCAAGCCCTTAGAGCAGGCCGAGCGCGATGGAGACAATATACTGGGGGTAATCGTTGGCAGTGCCGTTAACCATGGCGGTCGGGCCAGCTCTCTCACAGCTCCCAATGCCCTGTCACAGGCCAAGCTGGTAGAAAAGGCTATCGGAGACCTGGACCCAAATACCATTAGCTATATAGAAACCCATGGCACCGGTACCGCGCTGGGTGACCCTGTAGAAATCAACGGGCTAAAGCTAGCTTTTGAAAACCTACATGCCCATAATCCAAGTGGTACCGAGCAGAATTATTGTGGATTGGGTTCCGTAAAATCCAACATAGGTCACCTGGAAGCTGCCGCAGGAGTGGCCGGCCTATGTAAAGTACTGCTATCCATGAAACACAAAACTTTACCCAAGAGTCTACATACCGAAGAAACAAACCCCTATATCAAACTCGAAAATAGTCCATTTTATATTGTGAAAGAGAAACAGTCATGGACTATCGCAAAGGAAAAAGAAAATAATCCGACGCCACGAAGATCAAGCATCAGCAGCTTTGGTTTTGGTGGGTCCAATGCTCATATCGTAATCGAAGAATATATCAAAACATCGAAAAAAGCATCAGTAGATACGACACAGCTGGTCGTATTCTCTGCGAAAGGCAAAACACAGCTGGTCCAAATAACGAAGCAGATGGACCAGTATCTCGCTAATAACGGGGATGATATCGATCTTCAGGACATCTCCTATACACTAATGACCGGCCGCTTGCCAATGAAAGAACGCTTGGCCATCATAGCCAACTCCATTCAAGAGCTAAGAAAAGGACTCACCGCATACTCAGAAGGTCATACTGAGAACCCAGGCCTATTCACAGGGAGTGCAAAAAAGAGCTATACCAAAACAGCCGCTCCAAAGGAGAATGAGCATCTCCAATGGAGGGTATTGATGTCCAACAAAGCATACGATCAGCTTGCAAGGGCATGGACAAATGGTTCGGACATAAACTGGGATGAACTGTTCGAACACCGGAAATCCCAAAGGGTAAGATTGCCCTCCTACCCTTTTGCCAAAGATAGGTATTGGATACCAAAGGCGGTATCCAGTGTGGAAAGCAAAAAAGACAGCCAAATCGATGATGATTATAAAAATACGTCCAACGGCAATGCTTCAGCAAATGGTTATTATGATAAGCTCATTGAAGCGCTGGTCAATAATACCATAAGTGCAGAAGAGGCAATAGAACTAGCCAAAAATCACAATTAGTACAAATCTGAGTGTAAAAAACTGTTTTGATAATGATTCAACCCAAATTGATCGATAGAAATCGTGATGAGCGTATCAATAGCAAAATACCGGCCATTTGGATTCGTTCGGCATAGCACCGCTATGGTGAATGAAGACCGGTGGGCAAAGCTTCCGGTAGGAAGCTATTTATGCGCGGAATAGGTTCTCCATTCATCATTTTGGGTTTATTCTTGGCAAAGGGGGAATACCCCATTATCGAAATGTTTTGGAAACATTTCCGGCAAAGAGGCCGATCGGCCACAACTAGTAAAGATGAGAGTACCGAAGCGAGTATTTCCAAGGTATGATAAGGATAAATCAGCAAAATGATAGCGCTTATTTTACAGTCAATTTAATAAATACAACATGACGGCCATACTGTTGACAAAAGCTACAGCATGGCCAATTTAGAGCATACTTGTTTCATTGCGCAACATCTGGATAGATTATCGAATAACCTCAAAAACTGTAGACTTCGATAGTCCCAAGGCTTTGCCGATACCGTGCATGCCGAATCCAATGCGCGGGGACGAGTACAACCTACAAGTAAAACCAAGAATAATACCTTATATATTATGGAAAACAATCTGAGAGCTATCTTTGAGCAAGTAAAAGCAAAAAACATCAATGATAAGGACGCTATAAGGTTAATAGAGAGTATTCGTGACCAATATAATAATAAAAAAGTACCCCGTAGCGACCATAACCCTCAAAGGAAATTTGGTACGCACTTGTTTGGGCGATACTGGCAGGAACAAGCAGTAGGAACAAGCGAGAAAATACACTATCAGCAGCACTTTGTATTTCTATTAGACGATACCGCTCATTTGAAGCCGAGTATAGCCGCCGCTCTGCACCATGTGAGCTTTATACTCCTGCCCAATAGGTACGCGTCCCATGCAGAGAATTTCAATGACCATACACAACAGTTGCTGGCGAAACTGAAGGCAATCTTCAGGAATGGGTCGCAAGGTAAAATACTGGTACAGGTAATTGCGGACGGTAAGCATAAGGATAGATTGTATATGGGACTGGCCGGTCTATTAAAAACCGCAATGCTTGAGCATACCAATCTTGTAGCACAGATGATACTGATAGGCGATGGTAAAATAATAGATGTCATGCGTCAAGACTGCAATCGGCTCAACGACGTATGTATCAAGTATACTGCGGGTCGCCGATATGTGACCACTTGGAAAGAAGTGGATACCAATATAGCACCAAAGCCTCCATGGATAGAAAATGGAGCCTATCTGATTACGGGTGGACTGGGAGGTCTGGGCTACTTGTTTGCCAAGGAGATGGCCAGAGAGACTGCCAATATAAAATTGATACTGACCGGAAAATCACCTTATACCCACGAAAAGCAGGAAAAATGCAAATCATTGAAAGACTTGGGCGCAGAAGTCGTTTACCTTCGGACGGACGTATCCCTAAAGACTGAAGTAGAGGCCCTATTCCTAAACATCGATAAATCCTTTGGACAACTGAGAGGCATTATACACAGTGCCGGAGTAATCAAGGATAGCTATATCATTAACAAAAGTCCTGAGGATATAAAAAAGATACTAGCTCCGAAGGTGTATGGTGTGGAAAATATAGATCATTACAGTCGACGATATAAACTTGATTTCTTAGTGTTGTTCTCCTCAGGATCAGGCTGCACCGGTAATATCGGTCAGGCAGGGTATGCCGCTGCAAATGCCTATCTGGACGAGTATGCATCCTATCGCAATGACTTGGTGAGCAAGGGGCTCTGCTATGGAAAAACCCTGTCCATCGACTGGCCCCTATGGCAGAATGGTGGTATGAAGGTCAGCGAAGAGGTATCCGCTTATCTCAGGGAAACACGAGGTATGGTTCCTATGCAGGACCATACCGGTATTCAATCCTTTTACAAAGCTTTCAATACAGATCTAGGGCAGGTCATGGTAGTCGAAGGGGATACAAAGACCATTCTTCGATGCTTTTCAGCGGATAGTAGACCCAATGTTACCGAAGAGGTACAGGGTACCATCACCTCATCCGATAAAGATAACTTACGGAGCATTATCACGGTAAAGTTCAAGCACCTTATAGCAGAAACCACAAAACAGGACATCACACTTTTAGATGCCCATGAACCCATAGAAAACTATGGTATAGAGTCATTCACGATAGCACAGCTTAACAAAAGGTTAGCCAAGCTCTTCGCTAAGCTCACAAAAACCTTGTTTTTTGAACACCGTACCATTTTCGGTCTGGTAACCCATTTGGTCGAAGTACATACTGATGAATGCCTACAGTGGTGTGGTATGACAAGCGATCTAAAGCACAATGAAACAAATGCCTTTATTACAGAGCGAGAGCATAAAACCCCGCTTTCTCCAGAAGCGATGTCGACAGCTACAGAAGTAAGGGAACCTATTGCCATTATCGGCATTAGTGGTCGATACCCCATGGCCGAGACACTGAATGATTTTTGGGAAAACTTGAAGTCGGGAAAGGATTGTATCTCGGAAATACCGGAAGACCGTTGGTCCTTGGATGGCTTTTTCAACCCCAACGATAAGGAGGCCATAAGCAGTCACCAAAGCTATAGCAAATGGGGCGGTTTCTTGGAGAACATGAGTTCTTTCGATCCTCTATTTTTCAATATATCGCCTAGGGAAGCCGTCAATATGGACCCTCAGGAGCGTTTGTTCCTAGAAGCAAGCTGGGAGGTGCTGGAAGATGCCGGCTATACCCGTGAGCGTCTGAGGTCACAGCATAACAACAAGGTAGGTGTTTTCGCTGGGGTTACCAAAAGTGGATACGCGCTTTATGGCCAAGAAAGTCTCTCGCAACATTTCCGCCCCGAGACCTCCTTTAGTTCAGTTGCCAATAGAGTCTCTTATTACTTGGGCATCAATGGCCCCAGTATGCCCATCGACACCATGTGTTCCTCTTCTTTGACGGCCATTCACGAGGCCTGCAAACATCTTTACCACAAAGAATGCCAAATGGCCATCGCCGGAGGAGTCAATCTTTATACGCATCCGGAAAACTATGTCCATTTAAGTCGGTACAAAATGCTATCAAAAGACGGTAAGTGCAAAAGCTTTGGTCATGGAGGAAACGGCTTTGTACCCGGAGAAGGGGTCGGTTGCGTTTTGCTCAAGCCACTTTCACAAGCGAAGGCCGATAAGGATAGGATATACGCTGTGATCAGAGGTACGAGCATCAATCATGGAGGCAAAACAAGCGGATACACCGTCCCCAACCCTAAAGCACAAGCAGATTTGGTAAACGCTGCCCTAGAAGCTGCACAATTGAGTGCGGACCAAATAAGCTATATCGAGGCGCATGGAACAGGTACGGAACTGGGAGACCCTATTGAAATAGCCGGCCTCACTAAAGCTTTTGCCCAATACACGTCCAGCACCCAGTACTGTGCCATAGGTTCGGTAAAATCGAATATCGGTCACTTGGAAGCCGCAGCGGGTATCGCAGGGTTGAGCAAAATTGTGCTACAACTGAAGCATAAACAACTGGTGCCTTCACTGCACACCGCAGCGCTCAATCCCAACATCGATTTTGAAAACAGCCCCTTTATCGTCCAAAAACAGCTCTCCGCATGGCCAACTGCGACCGATAACAATGGTAACCGACAACCTAGAACTGCCGGTATATCCGCCTTCGGAGCGGGTGGTGCCAACGCTCATGTAATCCTACAAGAGTACGATCAAGATATAGAAAACCCGGTCTCCCAAATAAATGGCCCTGTACCCATACCGATATCTGCGAGAGATAAGACTGCCTTGAAGGAATATATACGAAAGTTAAGTGATTTTTTAAAATGTCCTATCGAGCAGAACCACCACAATAGAACAAAAACAGGAAAAAGTGTCGCAGAGATTGAAAAACATATAATGGACTTACTGGCAAGTGTATGCGACTTGGATTCAGCGTATTTATCCACTACAGAACCCTTTAGTAAATACGACCTGAATCATTTTCAACAGATATCCTTTTGGGCCAAGGTGAACGAGGCCTATACCCCGGATACCAATAATGACCGCATTTGCGAATCCTGTACTACACCCGCTACTCTTGCGGCTCATCTGTCCGAAGAAGCGGCTCCTTCCTCTATGACAGAAGATACCTGTTCCAATCTCGCGCAGTTGGCCTATACCTTACAAACAGGACGTGAAGCCATGGAAGAACGGGTATTGTTTATCGTAGAGAGCATGTATGATCTGGAAAGACAGTTAAGGGACTACATAGACGAAAACCCAAAAAGAACAGATTATTATCAGGGGCACATCGAGCTGAGCAAAGAAAAATTGATGATGATAAATGCTGACATACAGACAAAGCAGCGCATCGAAAATTGTCTGCAAAACCATCAACTGGAGCAATTGGCCGAACTGTGGGTGACAGGTGTAGCTATCGATTGGAATCAACTGTATCCAGAGACCACCCTGAGAAGAATAAGTCTGCCTACCTATCCTTTTTCCCGAAAAGTATTCTGGATTCCGAAAAGTTCATCACAGAGTAGAAAGAAGTCATCGCTTTCCTCTCCTACTATGTTGGAAAACGGACAGGCACCACAAATTACTACCGCTCCTCTCCCCACTTCCATAAAACCAAGCCCTGTGGAAAAGTCAGATTTTGTTCAACAAACACTTGTTGATCATCTTATCGGTTCGCTAGATCTAGGAGCAGAGGAAATCGATCATGAAAAATCCTTTGCCGATTATGGTTTGGACTCTATCCTAGGGGTGGATTTTATCGATTCCATCAATGATTCTCTGGCCATAAGTCTGGATACTATCCAACTGTTCGATTATAGTTCTGTGAGTGAACTGAAAGAATATATCCTTTCCACATATGCAGAAGATATATCCACTGCTCTGGAAAAAGCAATACCGAGAAAGGATACAAGCACCTCGACATCAAGGGAAAATAAGAGATCGTATTCTCCCAAAAGTCAGTATCATGGCCATTCGAAGAAAAAAACAAACGTGTACGGTCACGTAAAAGAGCCTATAGCCATTATAGGTATAAGTGGACGTTATGCAACATCCTCCAGTTTGGAAGAACTATGGGGACACTTGTCCAATGGAGATGATTTAATCCAAAAAGTAGAGCGCTGGGACTTAAAATCGCTATATACCGAGTACGATGATAAGGAAAGAGGAAAGTATTGCGATTCGGGAGGTTTTCTGAAAGATATAGACTTATTCGACCCATTGTTCTTTAACATCTCCGGTGTCGAGGCCTCTCATATGGACCCTCAGCAGCGTTTATTTCTGGAAGAATCGTGGAAGGCACTAGAAGATGCCGGCTATGCCGGTAATAAAGCAAAAGGGAGCAAAAGTGGTGTGTATGTAGGATGTTATGGTGGTGATTATCAAAGCCATCTTTCAGGGCCAATGCCGGCACAGGCACTCTGGGGTACTATGGGGTCGGTCATTCCCTCTCGGATAGCCTATTTTCTGGATTTTAAAGGTCCTGCGATAGCTGTGGACACTTCTTGCAGTAGTTCCCTGGTAGCCATGCACTTGGCCTGCAAAGACCTATGGGCAGGAGAAACGGATATGGCATTAGCAGGGGGAGTATTCGTACAGACGACCCCCAGGTTATATGCATTTGCAGAGAACGCCGGAATGCTCTCTCCCGATGGCCGCTGTAAAACCTTCGATCGATCGGCCAACGGTTTTGTCCCCGGAGAAGGAGTGGGTGCAGTAGTGCTCAAGCGGTTTAGCGAGGCACAGCAGGCAGGAGACCATATCTATGGTCTCATCAGAGGATCGGGCATCAACCAAGACGGCACTACCAATGGTATCACCGCGCCAAGTGCCAAATCACAAGAACGGCTATTGACCCAGATTTACAAAGAGTTTGACATAGACCCAGAACAGATACAATTGGTAGAAGCCCATGGGACGGGCACAAAACTAGGTGACCCTATTGAGTTCAGTGCACTGGCAGAAACTTACAGGAAATTCACCGATCGGCGGCAGTATTGTGCCCTAGGGTCCATCAAAACAAATATAGGACATACCCAATACGCTGCGGGCCTAGCCAGCATACTCAAAGTAGTATTGGCCATGAAGTATGAACATATTCCCCCTTCATTACACTTCAAAGATAGCAATGACAAGATAGATTTCCAGAACAGTCCGTTTTTTGTCAATACCGAATCGATACCGTGGAACAGGACAAAAGAAAAAGAAAGGTGGGCGACAGTAAGTGCTTTTGGGGCCAGTGGCACCAATGCCCATATTGTTATCTCCGATGCTCCCATGACCAGACCGGCTCACAAGATAGAGAGTACTTATCCGATATTGCTTTCTGCCGCCACTACCGAACAACTTCAACAGCAAGCTCGGCATTTATTGACTTACTGCCAACAGAACCCTACAGCGGATTTGGGCAATATAAGTTATACATTGAGCACAGGGCGAAGGCATATGGACTGCCGACTGGCCTGTGCAGTACCGAACATGACCTTATTGAGAAAATCACTAGAGGACTGGTGCCGTAAGGGTGCCAGTGAACACATCTCTTACTACCAAGAGGCTTCTCAAAATAAAAGGAGCCTTCAGGGTACCAACCTGAAAGCAAAGGCTTTATTGGAAGAGTGTCTTTGGAAAACATCGTCAGACCAGTATTCCCAACAGATAAGAGACCTTGCCGAACTCTATGCCCAAGGAGCCTACATCCATTTTGATAAGCTTTATGACAACCATTATACTAAGCTTCCCTTACCTACATACCCTTTTGCCAAAGAGCGGTACTGGACCAATAAAGGAGTCGAAACAAACCATGAGCACGTAGACCTGATACACCCTTTATTGCACCAAAATACTTCTCATTTCGGTCAACAACGATACACTTCCCTGTTTACTGGCAAGGAATTCTTTTTAGCAGACCATCAAGTGGAGGGGAAAAAAGTGCTACCGGGTGTCATCTATATTGAAATGGCAAGGGCCGCGATAGCTCATGCGCAAAATAGTGGTAACGAAACTTCAGTCTTGAGTGATGTGGTATGGATGCAACCGATAACCGTCACTACCACAACGGAAGTTAGCATAAGCCTATACCAAGAAGAGGAGGCCATCAAATACGAAATCCATAGTAGAAAACAGGATGAAGACCAGTGGATTTTCAATGGACAAGGATGGGGAAGAACACAAAGCCATGAAAAATCCCAACCACTGGACATTGATGCATGGAAAGAATACTGTAACGAGCAAAAAATCACCTCAACAACATGCTATGAAGCCATTCGGAAAAAAGGTATATACCATGGCCCATCCCTACAGAGCATTGTAGCTGTCATGGTAGGTAAAGGTTATGCCCTCGCGGAGTTGTCCATGAATGTTGATTTGCCGGACAATGCCGATTACCTATTACACCCAAGTATGACAGATGCTGCCATACAGGCTTCGATGGCTTTGTTTCTGGAAGCGGACAATCATACTGCTTTACCTTTTAGTCTAGACAGTATAGTGGTCGTCAAACCCTGCACCGGTAAAATGTGGGCATTAATCCATTATGACCCCGAGCGAAACAAAGATAGCAGTATGCAAAAACTGGACATATCCCTATACGATGCAGCAGGTTCTCTTTGTGTGCTGATGAAAAATTATACCTCGCGGACAATGCAAACGCCCGAAAACACAAGAGCAATAGGAGAAACCGAAGCTCAAAAAAGCAAATCGAACGACGAAAGAGAACAGGTGACCTCACTACTGATCAAACCTGTATATGATATCATCGACTTGGCCAGTGGTCAGAAAAGGGTGTCCGTAAAAGGAAAACTGGCAGTAATCGGTGGTAATGATGATCAACATGAAGAACTACGGAGATACCATACAGACGTTTCCCTGATTCAATGTGATGCTACCGATACTGTCGATACCTTGATGGGTAAAATTGACACCTGCGGAGAAATAAATCATTTGCTCTGGTTAGTAGACAGCTGCCCTACATACCAAAACGGTGTCGATAGAATGATCGAGGCACAGGAATCAGGCGTTATTTTAGGCTTCAAATGGATCAAAGCCCTACTGCATCTCGGCTATGGTGCAAACGAGATGGAGTGGACCATCATTACTGTCCAAAGCTTGGCCATTAATCCACAGGACCCCGTATGCCCAACACATGCGGGTATACACGGGCTAGTCGGTACGATGGCCAAAGAATACCCCAACTGGCAAGTACGCCTTGCCGACATGCCCACGCATGAAGCATGGTCACTTACCGACGTATTTTCTCTTCCCTATAATAGCAGTGGAAACGCTGTGGTAAAGAGAAACCGATCATGGTACCGACAGCGCTTGTTGCCCTTTGAAAATCCCGGGACGCATAGTGAAACCTATAGACAGGGAGGTTTGTACATTGTTATCGGTGGTGCGGGTGGTGTAGGTCGTGTATGGACCGAATATATGATAGAGAGGTATAAAGCACAAGTAGTGTGGATAGGTAGAAGACAGAAGGATGACACTATCGAAGAATCCATCCAAAGACTGTCCTCCATAGGGGGACCAGCACCGACATACCATGCTGCTGATGCCAGTGATGAGAACTCCTTGGGCAAAGTGTATCAGCAGATAATCAGGGCATACGGTCAACCGAATGGCATACTACACTCTGCCATAGTACTTGCGGATAAGAGCTTGGCAAAAATGAGTGAGGAACGCTTCCGCAAAAGCTTAGAAGCGAAAGTAAACATCAGTGTCGCTATGGCCCGTGTTTTTGATGGAAGCCACTTAGACTTTGTGCTGTTCTTCTCTTCCATACAGTCCTTTGCCAAAGCACCGGGTCAAAGCAATTATGCGGCAGGTTGCACCTTCAAAGATGCTTTTGCCGATTACCTGGCCCAGCAGTGGTCCTGTGCTGTCCGCATTATGAATTGGGGCTATTGGGGGAGTGTCGGTATCGTTGCCTCTGAGGCATACCAGTCCAGAATGTACAAACTAGGCCTAGCTTCTATAGAGGCTCCCGAAGCCATGGATGCTCTGGAAACCCTTCTGGCCACTCCTGTAAGACAACTGGCACTGAGTAAAGGCACCGCACAAATGCAAGTAGAAGGACTGGATATGACCGAAACGATCAGCGAGCATCAAAGTAAGGATAAGCCATACACTGAATCCCTAAGAAAGATAGCACCGGACCAAACAGCGGCTGTACAGAAAGTCAAAGCCAAGGTGGGACAGCAAGTCAAAGCCCTGGATCAATATCTATTGCCATTATTATGGGCTCAATTACAGGGAATAGGAATGTTCACGGAAAACAACACCAATATAGCTCACTCCAAATCAAAAGCGGGTATACCGAAATTATATGATAGGTGGTTTGATGAAACACTTACCGTACTGTCCAGGAACAACTACTTGCAGGTCGATGGCGAAAATTGCACGCTGAAGAGTAGAGAGACACTTAGCTTGGCAGAAGCTTGGTCAGCCTGGGACAGCAAAAGGAAAAACTGGATGGAGAATAGCCATCTGAAAGCCCAGATGCTACTGGTAGAGACAACCATGAAAAAACTACCGGAAATACTGACAGGTAAGCAACAAGCTACTGACGTCATTTTCCCCAATTCTTCCATGAAACTGGTAGAAGGAGTATATAAAAACAACGCTGTTTCGGATTATTTCAATCAAGTACTTTCGGAGACCTTGGTCAACTACTTCAACATCCGAACCAAGGATAACCCAGATGTGAGAATACGTATTTTGGAAATCGGAGCGGGAACAGGAGGTACAAGTGCCTTGGTCTTTCCCAAAATTCGACCTTTTGAAGAACATATCCAATCCTATTGCTATACCGACCTATCAAAGGCATTCCTACTGCACGCCAAAAAAAACTATGGCCCTGAAAACCCATATTTGGAGTACCGGATTTTCAATGTGGAAAAACCGCTGGCCGAACAAGCGGCCATAGTTCCGGGCAGCTATGATGTGGTCATTGCCACGAATGTACTCCACGCAACGAAAAACATCAGCAATACTTTGCAAAATGCCAAAGCGGCGATGAAAAAACACGGTTTGTTTCTACTCAATGAACTAAGCGATAATGTATTGTTCAGCCACCTTACCTTTGGGCTATTAAAGGGATGGTGGCTTTATGATGATCCTCATTGTAGAATTGATGGATCGCCGGGACTATACCCCGAATCATGGCAAAAAATGCTTGAAAATGAAGGGTTCAGATCAGTATACATGCCCGCAAAAGAAGCCCATGACATGGGACAGGCCATTATTGTTGCGGAGAGTGACGGTATCATCAGGCAAAAAACACCCTATTCTTTTGATATAGCTTCAAGTGCTCCTTACTCCCTTAATGCACAGGTCTCCACCAAAGCAAGGCCCCCTATGCCCATCAGGACAAAAGAACCTTCCTCTCCATTACCATCGGCGAAAAACGTGCATGGTATACAGGATAAAAAGGTACTTATAAAGGTCGAACACAGTGAGCTCAAAAGTAAGACCATCACCTTTTTGAAAAAACTGGTGGCAGACACCCTACAGATTCCTCCACAAAAGATAGAAGCCGGCACATCATTGGAAAACTATGGTATAGACTCTATACTCGTGGTACAACTTACCAATGCACTGCGCAAAGTGCTGAATGGCATCGGTAGCACACTGTTTTTTGAGGTCAAGAATATCGATGAGCTGTCAGACTACTTCATAGAAAATCGGAAAGAAGCTTTGATGGAACTGCTCGGCATAAAAGCGGCAGCAGCTACCGAGCCAACAATGCCCGCACCCTCTCCCATCTTTTCAAATTCACGCAAAATACGGGCAAACACTCCACCTGGACCGAAAGCGGAGCCTAAGGAAGTACCGCATCGCAGTACCCCAAAGGAGGACATTGCTATCATCGGTCTCTCAGGTCAGTATCCTCAGGCCGAAAACTATGAAGTATTTTGGCAACACCTGAAAGAAGGCAAGAACTGTATTGAAGAAATACCTTCCGAGCGTTGGGACTGGCGGGCATATCATAGCCAAGAACGGGGCGATCACGGTAGTATCTATACCAAATGGGGTGGCTTTATAAAGGATATCGATAAATTCGACCCATTATTTTTCAAAATTTCCCCGCTCGAAGCCAGCCGGATGGACCCACAGGAAAGACTGTTCCTGCAAACAGCTTACGCCACTATACAGGATGCCGGATATACCCCGATGACCATCTGTGAGGATAACAAAGTCGGAGTGTTTGTCGGAGTGATGAACGGTAATTACCCTGTAGGGGCAGCTTACTTTTCCATTGCGAACCGTGTTTCTTACACTTTCGACTTCAATGGTCCCAGTTTGGCGGTCGACACTGCCTGTTCGGCATCACTGTCCGCCATCCATATAGCACTGGATAGCTTGCATAGCGGAAGCTGCCGGTGTGCCATTGCCGGTGGTGTCAACCTGATTGTAGCCCCTTACCATTATCAAAAGCTCTCAGCGCTCAATGTGCTTTCCGAAGGGCCACGCTGCAAGTCCTTCGGAGAAAACGCCGATGGTTTTGTAGATGGAGAAGGAGTAGGAGCAGTATTGCTCAAACCACTCTCCAAGGCCATCGCTGATGGGGATAGCATTTATGGCGTAATCAAAGCGAGCGGCCTGAACCATGGCGGCAGGACCAATGGTTATACCGTGCCGAATCCAAATGCGCAAGGTGCAATAATCAAGGAGGTGATGAAGCAGAATGGCATAATACCGGAGAGTGTCAGCTATATAGAGGCACATGGGACGGGGACAAGTCTGGGAGACCCCATAGAGGTAGCCGGTCTGCGCAAAGCCTTTTCCGATAGTGACAGAAAGGACGCGTATTGTGCTTTAGGTAGTGTCAAGAGCAATATAGGGCATTCCGAAGCCGCAGCGGGCATTGCCGGCCTGACCAAGGTACTGCTACAGATGAAATACGGACAACTGGTACCTTCCCTCCATGCAGAGAATATAAACCCTGAAATACACCTAGAGAACACTCCTTTTTATTTGAACAAAACACTGAAGGACTGGGCGCCCATTACCTATAAAGATCGGACCTATGCTTTACGTGCCGGTATATCGTCTTTTGGGGCCGGAGGGGCCAATGCACACTTGATCATAGAGCAGTACGAAACACAGAGCGTCCGGACGGTGACGGCACCGGAAACAATCGTAGTACTCTCCGCTCGCTCTAAAGCGCAGCTGAGAACACAGGCACTTGACCTGAAAACGTACCTGAAAAATCATCATGTTGTCCTGAGCAATCTGGCCTATACACTACAGAAGGGAAGAGAGGAAATGGAAGAAAGACTGTCAGTCGTCGTGGATTCAGTAGATACACTTACCGACAAACTGAATGAGTACCTTATAAACACTACCGATCAGTACCCGGAAGGCATCTACGCGGGAAATGCAAAAGAGGGCAAAAAACTTTTGTCGATTATCTTAGATGATGACGACATGGCCACCATGGTGAACGTATGGAACACTAAAAGAAAGTGCAATAAACTAGCCGGACTGTGGGTAAAGGGAATGCCGGTAAACTGGGATTTGTTATATCCCGATGCGCAAAGGCAACCTGTAAGAGTAAACTTACCCACCTACCCCTTTGCCAAAGAGCCTTACTGGGTAGATAATGCCAGCGGTTTCGGTAAAAATATCTCCCATAGCCCACCATCAGACCACGACAATGCCTCTTCACTGATTTACAGTCATCGCTATTGGAAACCTTCCGTGGTCAAAAATCCTTTTCCTGCACCAATACCTTTATGCAAACAAGATTTTTTAATCGCAATAGAGCCCAGCAGTACAAACCTATGGAGTCAACTGGCCACTGAGGTATCCTTGTTAAAGGAAGCCCACTTGCTGAGATGCCAACACCCCATTACCCTAAATCAAAAAGCATTTGGAGAAGTAGTTTCGGAAATCTTCGGTCAATTCAAAACACACATGACCGATTATTCCGGAGTGGCCATTCGCGTAATGATCATTACCGATACGGGTCCTGTAGCCCATATGTATCAAAACGCAGTAATGGCGATGCTCAAAAGTATGGGACATGAACATGGACAAGTGACGATACAGGCACTATCTTTTGGAGACACCTTCACTGAAGGTAAGGAAGCCATAAAGAAGGCCCTATCCCTAGAACTGGGACAGCACTCATCCCAAACAGAGCAGGTACGTTATGAAAGTGAAAGTATACAAGAAAGAGAAGCCCTGTGCAGCGAGGCGCTACACCCGGAAGATGTAATTCTGCCCGTATTCAACGATAAAGATGTAGTATGGTTTACAGGCGGTTTTGGTGGGATAGCCTTACATGTTATAGAGAATTGGTTACAGCATGGATTAAAAAACGCAGTACTCATCGGTCGATCTTCTCTGGACGAAGAGAAAAAAAGAAAATTAGCTGCGCTGAACGAAATACTGCCTTACGGTACCGTTATCTATCAGCAGGCCGACGTGAGCAACAGGAGCGCTATGGAAAGCGTAAAGGAAAACCTAAGCGCACGTGGACTTAATACCAAAGGAATAATCCATGCAGCAGGAATAGTAAAGGATGCCATAGTCGCTAACAAAACAGAAAACGATCTTCGGGCAGTAATGTCACCTAAAGTGGAAGGTACGATTGTCTTGGATCAGGTCACCGAAGGTATAAAATTGGATTTCTTTGTGGTATTCTCTTCGATAGCCGCCCTGGCACCGGGTATCGGGCAGTGTGACTACGCCAGCGCCAATGCCTTTGCCGATGCGTTTATGGCCTACCGTAATCAATTGGTATCCAATGGCAATCGTCATGGAAAATCGATAGCCATCAATTGGCCCCACTGGCAGAAAGGCGGTATGGTGTTCGACAAGCGGCATAGAAGAGCCATGGAGCGACAGACCGGGATACGTTCGTTGACTACTTCAGAGGGACTTACCGCACTAGCTACTATTCTACACAGTGGCTGGCAACAAGTCGCTGTAGGAGCTGTTGACCAGCAGTACTTGAAAGCCTTATGGGTAGAACAAATAGGGCAAACGAACCTACAGCACAACAGTAATGGACGAAAACCGTCAGCTCAGCTTATCACGCCCAAAGAATATACTTCGGTAGATACTGATGCCGAACTACTGGAAATCATTGCAGAAGCCACGCAGTTTCCCCTTACAAAAATTCATAATGACATCACTCTAAACGAACTGGGAATAGATTCGATTGTGCTAATGAACCTAGTGCAGATCGTACAGCGCCGCTATGGCATAAAACTGTTCATCAACGAGCTACAACAACAGAATACTATAGGAGAAATGGTCATCACCCTTAGGCAAGAAGTGGATAAACAACCCTTGTGCAATAGAGACCACAAAATAACGCAAGAAGAAGCATCTCCATCCACTAGTAACACTATAATGGCGGGACCAAGAACAGCAAAAGTATTGTCACAGCTCGAAAAAGAAGAAGAACCAACATCGCTTTCATATACAGACAATGATAAAAAGTCTGTAGGAAAACTGAAAAACATAGAAGGGGCAACAGGTAAGAAAGCCAAGAAAACCATAGTACTGTTAAGTACTCCCAGAAGTGGCTCCACGCTACTGCGCGTTATGCTCAATACCAATCCACAACTCTTTGCTCCGCCAGAACTTTACCTGTTGGACTACGAGGACATGGCGGCCCGGCGAAGGCTATTGGAAGAGGATAATTGTGGCTTTCTTACCGAAGGAATGGTAGAAGCTTTGCAAAACCTATCCGAAGCAGGCACCGATGATATCAAGAAACTATTGACCCGCTTTGAGCAGGAAAAATTACCTGTGAGTAAAATGTATGTTTACCTAAGAAGCTATCTGAATGACAATCAATACCTGGTGGACAAGACGCCCTCTTACGGACAGCACTTGGACACATTGCGAAGTGCGGAAGAAAACTTGGACGAACCATTTTATATTTATCTATACCGCCACCCCTTGGCCGTAATGGGTTCTCTGGTCAAAAATAGGTTTCATAAATTGATGGGAACAAAAGGTGATCCCTGGGAAATAGCCGAAGACACCTGGTATGTAAGAAACAAGAACATACTTGCCTTTATGGATGAGATCCCTTTACATCGGCAACTTCATGTTCCATATGAAAGCTTGGTAGAATACCCTGAACAATGGATGAACATGTTGTGTCAAAAATTGGGTATAACCTACCATCCTACGATGGCTCTTCCCTACCGGAATCTGGATAAGAGCATGGTATCCGGTGTGCAGAAAAACTCGGTGATGATCGGAGACCCAAATTTCCTTGGCCATGAAAAGATAGATCGCAAATTAGCCTCCGCTTGGGAGGAGCATATCGATAAATGGAAGGATTTACGGCCTGCGACCACATCCCTTGCAAAAACGCTCTCTTACACTCACGATCAGCCTACGTTCGGTATTCGGGACAGTACCAGAACAACAATGTTGCCTGCTCAAAAAGCCTTCTTGACTTTTTCCACGGACGACCCCACGTGGCACATTGCCTTACAAATGGAAGTAGCCGGGACGGACTTGACCAAAGATGGTGCCAAGGAGAATTTTGATCTCCTGATCAGGAAATTACCCGTATTGCGGTCCAGATTTATAAAGGAAAACGGACAGTGGAAGCTATCCGGTCATGCAGAGAAAGCAAAGGATCAGCTGGTATGGATAAATGCCAAAAAAATGGGCAAAAAAACCATTGCCCAACAGAAAGAAGTACTACAAGATAAGTTCCATAAGCAGATGAGTCTAGCTCAAGGCAAGCTTTTCTGGGTGGGTATATTTGATTTGCCCAACGATGCCATTGCCCTGCTGGTCACAGTGCATCACTTGGTCGCCGACGGCTATGCCTTACATCAATTGACATCGATTCTGTTAGGCTGTGCTCCTTTAAAAATATCAAAGCTGGATACTACCGCTTACCAACAGTATTTGGCCATGCAAAGTGTCCCTAGTATGAGAAAAACACTTTTGTCAAAGTGGATAGAGGGGCAGCAAACACCACGGATAGCCTTACCGGACGGGATCACCATCGACAAAGACCTCTATGGTGACCAGTCTTCCTATCAGATGGAATGGGACAAGGAGCTTCCGAGTAATGCCATGCGCTGGGACAATGTAGCAGGGGCCCTTTATACTTGCTTATTTTCGATAACAGGTTCGCAAACCCTATCCATCTCCCATAGGATGCACCGAAGGAATGTATTCGATAATACGGTCATCATAGAGGATATAGGAAATTTTGCCGGAGATGTACCCATCACCATGTCAAAAAAAACAATCGGAAACCGAGCGGCAGTCAACAAAACCTTACTGCGAAGCAAAAGGGATATGCATGCCGGTGGTACAACCTATGAAGTATTGGTACTCGATGGAAAACTGAAACCTGCGCATGAAGTAGCTTCTATCCGACTGAATTATCAGCCCCTTTGGGGGAAAGAATGGGGAACTGTAAAGGTGCTGGAAACACATACCTCACTGTATGAGCCGGATAACCATGCTCGGATGTATGAAGTAGATTGTATCGTGAGACAGATGGATGAAAGACGTTGGAAATGTATTGTACGCTATAACCACAAGCAATATAGTGAGGAACAGATAGCTGATTTTGTGGCCAAATGGACTTTAGAAATCTTCGAAAGTAAGGAAGTGGAAGTGAAAATAGTATAACCGGGCATCACCATGGAAAAAGTAATCAACAGATTATCAAAATCAGTATTCAACATGCTCAGGATAGGCATCAAACGCCTGAACACCTACTCAAAAATGCTGGCTATAGAGAAGCCTACTATCTGGGTGACAGGGCTTGGGACGGCTCAAAATGGACCGTTTGGTTACTTTCTACCCTACTTTCTGGGGCCACGGTGGAACTGTGCCGCTATGACCGCCAGTATCGGTCCCTTAAAAGTGAAAAAAGTAATCACCATTGATACCATTAATTTAATGGGAGCGGACAGTTGGACCCTTTTGATTCTTGATACCGACCTGAAGCCTATAGCTAGGTCGGTCACTACACAAACCGACAGGATAAGATCCTTTACTGTACCCGAAGGCAATCATTGGGTTATGATCCGTTATTATGCCAGTAATAACCATCTCCCTGTACCCGAAGTGCGGACAGATGGAAAACTTATCGCTCCGAGGGGTATCTTCGAAAATGAACAGTTGAAGTACCAAGCTTTTCTGGATGGGATAAGGGGAAATACTTCAATGTTTTTCCGGTTTTTGCATCTTCACTCGTTTTCGCATATTGATACTCCCGTTCAACAACATCGGGATCAGAGCAAACAGCAATTTTTACCATTGGGAAGCCCGGAAACAGTATTTAGGTTCGGACGCCTACCGGCCGGTGAAGCTCTATTTGTTGATGTCAGCGAGGAACTATATCAAAGGGCCAAAGTATATATTGTTTTTTATAATACGGCCAGCTTCCCTGTGGCATGGCATACCTTAGAAAAAAACAGAAACAGCTTATTGCCGATGCCCTCTAAGGCTTTCTACTTGATACGAACAGTACCTAGACTAGGCTGTAAGGTCACTGAAGAAACAGTGGACAAAAGCCTGAATATAACTGTGGGTAAGCATGCAGCGTCCTTACTACCGAGCAATACACATCATCCCGGCATTGCAGATTTCTCAAAAACAATTGCAGAGTCCGATCGAATCAAAAATGGATTCCGATCCAAGTAAAACAAAATCATTCTTATTAAAAATCATAACAAAATGGAGTCAACACAAAAAACAAGACCGTATACGCTAAATACCATTAGCGGGCAGTTTGGTGCCGAAATCAAAGGACTGGATCTACAAAAGTCGGCCAGTGAGGAAACGGCTGCCCTCTTGGTAGAGTGTATCAGCAAGCATCGTTTTGTATTGGTCAGACAGCAGGACCTTACCAGCGAGGCTCAGGAGAATATCACCAATATGATGGGCGAAATCGTAAACCAGAATCTACATTCTTGGGCTCCTTCGATGGATGCTACCTCTGATCCTTTAAAAAAAGGCAACCCAAATCGTACCCCTGTGATGAACACGGGCAACTCACTTTTTTTCGTCAATGGCCCTGACCTAAGCGAAGGTACGGAAGACAAACACGCCATCTGGGATAAAGAGAATGCCCATAACGATGGGGTGGGGACTTCGTGTTGGCATACCGCAGATTCGGAAAAAATGAATTTTGAGGTAGTAAATATCCTATATGCAGTAAAAGCACCCACAAGAGGAGGGCATACTTTGTTTTCGGACACTACGGCTCTTTATGACTCCTTCAGCGATGAGTGGAAGGCGAAGTTAGATACATACCGAGTCCTGCACCGCTATAGGCCCGAAGCAGTACCTAAGGATAATCTACAAGTATGCCCAGTGAGTCAAGCCCTTGTAAAACAACATGCTACTACAGGCGAAAAATACCTTTATCTCAACTATAATACCATGGACCGTATCGAAGGTATGGGTAAAAGTGAAAGCTATAAACTATTAAAAATGATCTACGAACGTCAGACCGAAGACCGTTTTACTTATATGCACGAGTGGAAAGACGGTGACTTTTTAGCATGGAACTGTAATGGGACCATGCATAAGCGCGGCTCGTTGGTTTCCGGTGTGAAACGCATACTACGCAGAACACAAACCCAAATACCTGCTCTACAAAGTACCCGTGACTGGGACAAGACCTTGGAAGTAGAGAAATACGATAGCGAATACTGGCACCCCTACCCTTTTCTAGATGAATCGCCCACGAAGAAGTGATGTCACTGTAGACAGCGCTTGGAACACCCATTTTAGGAGTTCGGATTTAGGTATTGGTATGTGATGACCCGTTTTCTTTACCGATTATTTTTCCGAAATAAGTGGGAGAAAATCATTGACAGGCTCGTGATATCAGTGCTATCACGAGCCTCTTATACAAACTTAGCTTTTAAATATCGCCTATCTTCCTGTTCATTTAGTTCACTATTGTGTTTGATTCCAGTGGTGTTCATGAACCTTCGGTTTTGCTTCACTCTGCGTTGACAATCCTCGCGATAGCGCTGCTATCCCTGCGGTTATCACCTTGATTGAAAAAAAATGACCCGCGCAATCTTATACGACATTTAAAACCCAAATTTGTATTATATAGTTTGCCATGACATTTAACCCAAAATGTTCGTTGGAACTTCGTCATGAGGACTTAAATGGCAATAAATCAGTAAAATGAATGCGTTTTTTTTTTAAATACAATAGAAAACCATTAAATAGCCTGGAGACTACCGGTAGCCGTTTTCAATTCCAAGATACAATCCTACTTTGCATACCTTGACTGTTTCGTCTTTTTCCACTAAATCATAAGCTCTATTTGTGGGGCTGATTTCCTATCCAGTCAACTCCTTTTTTAAGTAACCGTAAGGTGTTCGCTTCCTTTGAGTTCTCCTCCACTTGGAAGTTATAGGCCCAGTTAGCCTGTGGTGGCAGACTCATCAGAATGGATTCGGTACGACCATCGGTATCCAAGCCGAACTTGGTCCCCTTATCATACACCAAATTGAATTCTACATACCTGCCCCTTCTTATTTTCTGCCAGTTGCTTTCTCTTTCTCCGTAGGGCAGTGCTTCGTTCTTTTTCATCAAATGAGTATATACGGGTACAAAAGCATTGCCCACATCTTGAACAAAAGCAAAGCGCTGCTGTTTGTCGAAGCCATCGTTCTCCGAAAGACGATCGAAGAAAATCCCACCAATCCCACGAGTCTCTTTTCGGTGTTTTATGTAAAAATAATCATCCGCCCATGTTTTGAATTTTTCATGATATTCGTGATGATGTCTATCGCAGACCTCCTTCAATTGACCGTGGAAATAACGGGCATCTTCTTCCACAACATAATGCGGAGTAAGGTCTATACCTCCTCCGAACCACCACGTACCATTGCTCATCTCAAAGTACCGTACATTCATATGGATGATCGGTACCATGGGACTTTGCGGATGCAGTACGATAGAAACCCCGGTAGCATAGAAATCAGCTCTCTTCAATTTCAATGCCTCCAGTATCTTATCGGGCGTAGGACCATGTACCGCCGAAAAGTTGACGCCCCCTTTTTCCAGTACATTACCATTGTTGATAACTCGCGAACGGCCACCACCACCACCGGCACGTTCCCATTGATCTTCTTCAAACTCAGCTTTGCCATCAGCGGCCTCCAAACGTGTACATATGCGGTCTTGCAAATCCTTGAACCAATCGGTGATATGCGCTCTGTCCATTGTTGATTTTTGTTTCATAAGATAATCCGAAGGGCTGCGCTCTAAGAAAGTACAGTTTTTTACTTGGATAGTTTTGTGGGCACCTTTATGGTACGTATCGACGAAGATAATGACAGATGAACAATAATAAAGGTATATGACCTATAAATGAATACGACTATACCATGAAATGAAGGATTGGGTCCATCCATCAAAAGCCCGTCCCTTCTACACTTTTCTTTGATATCTGTTTCTATCGGGGTGCTTTAGGGACTGATTATAGCACGGAAGTTTTTTCGGGTTAATTATCGGTACCGTGAAATTTATTTGGGAATTACTACTAACTTTGTGCCTCATTTTAAAAAAATCATAATCTAATGTTCGTCAGTTTTTTCGGTCAGTACAAGGACGTCAATTATAAAAACGAGGTATTGGCAGGCCTCACTGTTGCCATTGCCTTGGTTCCTGAAGCCATTGCCTTTTCTTTTATCGCGGGAGTTCCACCTTTGGTCGGCCTGTATGCGGCCTTCATTATGGGTCTGGTCACTGCGGTACTGGGTGGTCGGCCCGGCATGATTTCGGGTGCTACGGGGGCTATAGCTATTGTACTGGTCCCTCTGATTCAAGATCATGGTATTTCCTATCTATTTCCCGCTGTCATTCTGGGAGGCAGCATACAAATCGGAGTAGGACTACTGCGCTTGGGAAAATTTATCCGATTGATTCCTCATCCTGTCATGTTGGGCTTTGTCAACGGTCTAGCTATCGTTATTTTCAAAGCACAGTTCAGTCAATTTAAAATAGGTGGCACTTGGTTAGAAGGTATGGAACTCTACCTAATGATTGGTTTAGTACTACTGACCATGCTTATCATTCAATTTCTACCAAAAGTAACCAAAGTTATCCCTTCTGCTCTAGCAGCTATACTGGTGGTCTCCGCTGTAGTGGTCGGTTTTCAATTGAACAATCCTACGGTTGGGGATATGGCTTCGATCAAAGGCGGCTTGCCTTCCTTGGTCAACTTCGACATTCCTTTCCAGTGGGAAACATTGGTTATTTTGCTCCCTTTTGCTTTAAAGATTGCGGGCGTAGGCCTGATAGAAAGTTTGCTGACCCTGACCCTGATCGATGAGATTACCGAAACACGCGGTAGTGGTAATAGGGAAAGCGTGGCACAAGGTCTGGGAAATATCATATCCGGCTTTTTTGGCGGAATGGGCGGTTGTGCTATGATCGGACAGAGTATGATCAATATCAATTCCGGGGCGAGAAAAAGACTCTCCGGTATTATTGCTGCTTTGGCCCTGATTGCCTTTGTTTTATTTATGTCTTCTATCATCGAGCAGATTCCCATAGCAGCCTTGGTCGGGGTCATGTTCATGGTGGCCATAGGTACTTTTGAATGGTCCAGTATCCGCGCTTTGAATAAAATACCCAAAGTCGATATGGTAGTGATGCTAGTGGTATCACTGATTACAGTTATCGAAGACCTGGCGGTCGCAGTGCTCATCGGAGTAATACTATCTGCGCTCGCCTATGCTTGGGGCAATGCTCAGCGCATTCGCGCCCGTAAGCATATTGATAAGGATGGAGTCAAGCACTACGAAATCTATGGACCACTTTTCTTTGGGTCTACCAAAGGTTTTATGGATAAGTTCGAATTCAGGGACGATCCAAAAAAGGTAATTATCGATTTTAGAGAAAGTAGGGTGGCCGATCAATCCGCTATTGAGGCCATTCGAAAAATCAACGATAAGTATAAATCTGTAGACAAAGAAGTGGTTTTCCAACACTTGAGCAAAGACTGTATACGCTTGCTGGATACCGCCCGGATAAACATTGATATCAATCCAGTGGAAGACCCTACTTATGATGTCGTCTATGATGCCGAAGTACCCGAGTAGCTTTCTGAAATACGACTCTGTAAAGTCACCAACTGTCTGTTTTGAGAATGAGGACGATACGCTATGTAGCCATTGTTACTGTTTTGCTTCTCGTTTTTAAAACACACTGTACCACTACGGTTTCCTCTTTCTCCGGAAAGAAAACCTTAATTATGCATCAGGTATCTTCATAAAGGTATTATACAAACTTAGCTTTTAAATATCGCATATCTTCTTGTTCATTTTGCTTCACTCTGCGTTGACCATCCTCGGGATAGCGCTGCTATCCCTGCGGTTCTCGCCTTGATAGAAACTAATATGAACCGCGGAATCTTATACGACATTTGAAACCCAAATTTGTATTAGATGCAATAAATCCTTCATTTCAGTGAATTCGGCATAGTACCGCTATGGAGGTCCATTTAGAAAAACAACGTAACTTACCAAGTTCAACTAGTTTGAAACTACCGTAGTGGATTTCATGTATAACTTGGACCCAATAGATAAAATAATAATGTGTATATAGCGTATGGGCCTATCCGATATCTTCCAGTATAACCAGTATACCATACACCACACCTTCTTCATTTCTAAGCGGTACCTTGGACGTTAGACAGTGGTATTCTTTGCCACTATGGTCAGGAAGAACCTCCTCATATCTCATTTTTGCTGTTTCACTGTCCATTACTTCCCTATCATCGTTGGTATTTTTTTTTGCGTACTTTTCCCAAGGGAGAGCGGCATCACTTTTTCCTTGAATATCCTTTGGTTCCAATCCTGCGAGTTTGGAAAATTCCTTATTACAGCCTTGGTAGACTGATTTTCGGTCCTTCCAGCATACCGCATAGGGAAAAGCATCCATTACCTCTTGCATATGTCTGCTCTTAGCCTCCATTTCCTCACCTTTTCGGCCGGCACTCTCCATCTCTTCATAACTCTGCTCTAGGGCAGCCTCCATTTCGGCTTGTCTTCGCTGCATTTCTTCTTGCGTAGCAGATAACTCCTCCATGTTCTGCCGCATCTCTTCTTCTTGAGATTTTAGACTCTCACTCATTAGTTGAGAGGTCTCCAGTAGACTTTTGGTATTTTCATTGGTCTTGACAGAGGAAATGACAGAAGCAATATTTTCTCCCAGCTGCTCACAAAAGTCAATTTTATACTGTTCAAAAGGTGTGAAGGAAGCAACCTCAATAACACCGAAAACCTCTTTATTGAGCATCAAAGGTAGAATGAGTATCGAGCGTGGAGGAGCATCCCCTAGCCCCGAGCGAATCACTATAAAGTCTTCGGGTACTACCTCCATATAACATACCTCTTTTTCCAACACTACTTGACCTAAGAGTCCCTCTCCGATATCTACCCTTCTGTTCATATACTTCCGTCTATCATAAGCGTAAGCGGCAACCAGTTCAAGGTATTGCTGACCCGGGTTTTCCTCATCCTCTTCCATGAGAAAAAATGAACCTTGATTGGCTTTCAAATATTTAACGAACTCAATAATCGTGTCCTCACATAATTTTTGAAGGTTATCATTGTTCTTGCGCAGCACATTGCCAAACTTAGCGATACCATTTGTAGTCCAGCTACGGATTTTCGACTCTCCCGCATTGCTCTTTAGGCTATCTCTCATCTTCAACATTTCGTTCCCCGTGATATCATCTTTGCTTAGAGGCTGGAATTCAAAATCAAGATTGCCTTCTCCTACCTCTTTGGCAAACTTGGCATAGGTGGCCAGACCATCCACCAGTTCATCCATGGCATTGGTCATCTCACCAATCTCACCATCCAGATTCAAAGAGAATTTATCGACTATTTTCCCATCAGATAGGTCCTGTAGACGGTTTCTGGTTGCTTTTATGGTCCCTACCAGTTTGCCGCTCTGATAATGAATGACCCAAAAACCGGTAGTCAATGATACGAGTACGATCAAAATAATCAGGATCATCGTATTCTTTAGATCGACATTGTCCAAGCGTTCTTTTTCAGCTATCGTTCTCAATATAGACTCAAGGTTGATCTCGGTGGTAATGATCCACCCCAAGGGTCTATATATCCTGGAGTAGGATAACATGCGGTCCGAGTTGGTCTTGCTGGCGTAATACTCCACAAAGGCTTCCCCCTCCTGCTTTGATAGCTCTGTTCGCTCTTGAAATACGTTCCGATTATCTTTACCCACAACTAACTCAAATCCAACACTATCCATTAGCTTCCCTTCCCACTCCCTATGGATAATCATCGTAGGATAGGGTTCTTTATCGTCTGTCACCCAAAAATAACCCTCTCCTCTATTGAAGGAGATATGGCCCAAGGTTTTTCTGGCTATCTCCAGAGCCGTGGCATCGTTTTCTGTATTGAGCAAGCGATGGTCTGTTTCTATAATAGAGTAAATGACGCCCACGAGTTCTTTGAGACGTAGTTTTACATCGTCTATTTTATGTGACTGAAATTCTTGTAGGTCCCTATTATTTGCTACCTGTAGTTTTCGGTAAGTCAGGAGGCTGATGGAAAGCATGGCGAAAAAAAGTATGCCACTCATTATCAACACGATTTTAGTCCTAAGCTTCATGTATGTCTGTTTAGATATCAATGACTAAAAAAAATCTTATTTGCCCATTGAATATAAAAAAATCGAACAAAAAATATCGGCAATTGGTTTATTTGTAGTTCATTTAAACGAACTTATGAAAAAATATACAAATCACAGTTATCTTTATCATCACAATAGGTGGTTTGAATGATGTTTTTTTTGGATTTCAAATAGATTTGAAGACTAAAGGAAAATGTTATTTCGTTATACACAATAGCTGATTTTGGATGCTGAATACAAGAAAGGTGAATATGAGCAGCCATGATGCCAAGTGATATTTTTCATGAAGGTCCTATTGAAATAAGTACGAACAAAACAATTGATGAGTTTTCCGCACGATCTTCAAAGGATGTTTAAGGCTGTATCTCTTTCCTTTTCATGTATATTTATCGATTTTCGATGGCCATATATGATTTGCGTGGAGGGGTATTCTTTTCAAACTGAGGGTATCTCTATCGTGTTCATTGCTGTTTGTACTCCTATTGACGCCTAATTGTGCCGGAAATTTCCGTAGATATCACTGCTATTTTTGTTGATCTCGTCTAATTCTTCATTCAGGATAAGAGCCATAAACAATTTTCAAATAACAACTTTCAGAGCTGTCTCCAAAAGTTTCGTTGTTCCAATAGCGTTTTTTTTGAGTAGCATAGCCTATTTTATATGATGACACGAGGACAGAAATCAGAATAGAACAAGCTAAGTTTACAGTAAGGCAAAAAGTTCAACTCATATCTTTAAACTAAGAGCAGTTTTGAAATGTGTCCTTTAATTTTCATACGTACACCATTGATTTTCAAGGGTCACAAGGAATCTGCATCAACGACATTCGTTTCATGCTCTTTGCTATAAATACTCTTTTTAACACTTAATTTTGTTGAAATTTTCACAGATAGCGATATATCAATGATATACGAAGTAGTTTTGTGAATAAATTACAGAAAAGATACGAAAAAAACACCAAATTTTATTCACAGTTTAAAAACTTGTCCTCTGGCTTACAAAAAAGTCAAGCTTTGAATACCATATTGCAACTTAATACAACACAATATATAATTTATTCCAGCATGGAAAAAACTAAAGAAATTGACGGTTATCCTTACGTGCTTTATGAAAAGGAAACCTACCCCCCTAAAACCGCTCTTCAAAAAAGCGAGGACTTTCACCATTGGCTTGACAAAAGGAGATCCGTACGGGATTTTTCCGACAAGAGCATCCCTCCCGAACTGATTGATAATTTAATTTTATCTGCTTCCACGGCCCCATCAGGTGCGCACAAACAACCTTGGACATTCTGTGCAGTCTCCAACCCTGAACTCAAACGCAAAATCAGGGAAGCAGCAGAAGAAGAAGAAAAAAAGAGTTACCAACAACGTATGAGTGATGAGTGGTTGGACGCACTGAAGCCCTTTGGTACCGACTGGCAGAAACCTTTTTTGGAAATCGCACCTTATCTCATCGTAGTGTTTAAAAAGTCCTACGACTTTAATCCCGACGGAAGCAAAAGCAATAATTATTATGTCAACGAATCGGTTGGGTTGGCTGCCGGTTTTTTGTTGACGGCCATTCACAATGCAGGACTCGTAGGGTTGACGCATACACCCAGCCCGATGAACTTCCTGACCGAACTCCTAGAGCGCCCAAGTAATGAAAGGCCATTTTTGTTGATTCCCGTAGGCTACCCAAAAGATGAAATCTATGTACCGGACATCAAGAGAAAAAAACTGGATGATATCATTGTACACTATCAATAGTACTTTGAAAAAATAAAATATAAACGACGATTGGCTCGATATCATACTTACTATCTACCAGGTTTTTCGTGTATGGTATGATGTCCAGCAATATTTCAAACTCGATTATTTCCATTTTTACAGAACATAATGCCAGTATAGCTGGGAAATTTCGATTTTATAGTCTCCACTATAAATATGCCCAGTTAAAATACGGCACAGGTCTCTGCTTTTTTGACTTAGTGTTTCCATTTTGTTTATTGGTGTTTATCATTTTTGGACCCTAGGAAAATCAAACTCGCTGACTCGGGATATATACATGGCATTGGCCATGCTTTGAACCCTTCTGGTAAAACGATAAAAAAAAGCATCCAATTGATGTACGTTTAGGAACGACTGATGGGGCATGAAATTTCTTGGGGATGATTTCCTCCATTTGTACCAAGAAAATAGTTGAGGTAGTGGGTTTATTAAAAAAGGGGGAAATAGTCACTGACGAATTGGTCACTTAGAATTTGATAATCAGAATGCTTTGCGTTGATATGATTCCATAAAAGGCTATACCCCTTATTGGCAAATGTGAGTTCGTTAGCACCTTCAAGAGTATAGGCAAAGCGTCGTCAATCTTCGCTTTGCCTTCCATTATGAAGTAAACTCTTTTTATAATCAGTAATACGGGCTTATATCCGAAAAATTAACCATGGAGATGCTGTTCTTGCATTGTACTGGGTCAGCTCCTTCGCTTTCCCTAGATCAATTGTGTTCGGGCAAGTATAAGTTTAACCCGGATCATGCATTGGAAAATCTACTGCGAATCTAAATAGCTGCAAACCGGTCGTTGCACTACGTTTTTTGAATTCACCATAGCGGTGCTATGCTAAATACAATAAAAACCCCTGATTTATTGCTATTTATATTCAAGAAAAAGTGAAATGGGGAATTCGTGTTTCAACGAAAATGGAAAAATCATGCATTGGTACAATTTCATTGGTTGATTGGTCTTTGGGACCGTTCTGATTGGTAAAGTGCTTTCGCAATGGCTTTCAGTCTGTCCCGGAACAATTTCATTTGGGTATAAACCCTCGTTGCGAAGTTCCAACGCATGATCCGGATTTAATACAAACTTAGCTTTTAAAATTGCCTATCTTCCTGTTTATTTTGCTTCACTCTGCGTTGACAATCCTCGCGATAGCGCTGCTATCCCTGCGCTTCTCGCCTTGATTGAAAAAAAATGACCCGCGGAATCCTATACGACATTTGAATCCCAGATTTGTATAAAAACCATCCTGTTCAGAACAATATATCTTCGTATGCACCTTGACAGTAATTTCTACAGGAGATATTTCCCAGTAATGCCTCTGGTTTAAATAGCGACTTTCCCAGCAATAGACGAAGGCATTCTTGTATTCCTTCTGTCATCGAAGGGTGAGGATGTACACATTCGGCCAATTCTTCAATACCTCTGTCCATGGAAATCAACAAAGCAATCGCTTGTATAGCACTGGAAGAATGAGGTCCCACAACGCGCATTCCCAATACTTTCATCGTGTCATCATTCGTCACCAGGATTTTGATAAAGCCCTGTGTGTTCCTTTTAGCGATGGCTCTGGGAATACAGCTGTAACTCAATGTAGCAACTTTATAATCCAGATTTTTCTCTCTGGCCTGGGTCTCGTTCAGACCTACACCCGCAACTTCAGGGTTGAGAAACATTATCGTTGAAATATTTTCATACCCCAATGCTTTCTGTGGTGTACCGAACATTCTTTCTACAGCATGTCTTCCTTCCAGTTCTCCTACGTTTACGAGAGCAATATCAGCGGTAATGTCCCCTACGGCATATATATTGGGAATGCTGGTACGAGTATCATTGTCGATAATCCCTCTCTCGTTCATTTCTATTCCTAGTTCTTCCAGTCCCAGACCTTCGCAGTTCGGGACCCTTCCTATAGAGACCAATGCTTTCTCCACGTTGAAGGTCTCCTTTCGGCCATCCGTATATTCCAATTCGTACATCACACGGCCTTCGACAATCTCCATGTTTACCAGATGAGAGTTGCGGTGAATCAGTACCCCATTAGCTTCAAGGTTCTTTTCGATGACCTTAACGACATCCTTATCCTCAAAAGGAAGTATATGGTCCCCTTTATCGATAAGGTGTACTTTTGTTTTGCCGAAATTTGAAAATATAGTGGCATACTCACAACCGATTACCCCCGCCCCCAAAATAACAATGCTCTCCGGGAAATCATCCATATGTTCTATTCCATCACTGGTCATTACGATATGTTCATCGATAGGGAAGACAGGCAATTTTCTAGGGCGGCTACCCGTAGCCAGAACGATATTCTCTGCTGAAATAATTTCCCTCTCTCCGAAAGAAGTTACTTCTATCCGGTTTTCGGTCAGAAGTCTCGCCGTACCTCTTTTTAGGTGAAATAAGCCAGCATAGGGAGACCTTTCCAACAGGTCCAAGTGTTCTTTGAGCATGGTTCTCCGTTCTTCTACTGCTGCCATCACCTCCAGTTTTATTTCCTGAAAATTGATTTCAGGTTTATCGATATTGAATCGGTTCAGATGCTTATTGAACTGTGCTGTTTCCCTAGCTATTTCCCACCAAGTCTTGGAAGATAGCGCTCCATCAGTAACACCATTGCCACCTAGGTGTTTCCTCTCTATTAAGATCACTTTCTTTTTGAAATCCACGGCGCGCATAGCAGCTGCATATCCCGAAGGCCCACCTCCTATGATTGCCAAGTCATATTTATCCATATCAACTCTGATTAATCCGTATACGCGAACAGTCCCTCAAAACGAAGTCATATTCCTTCTTTGCGATCTACTATCCCTAATGGGAACAAGGACTTGGTGACTGCTACGAACTATACTCCGTTCTATCTTTCGTATTCTTTTTGACGTATTCTAACCTAAAAAACCTTCATTAATAACTCCGTCACTATTTTCTGATTTGCCCCTACCACTCTTTCGATACATTTTATTTTTTGCAATGCTCCCTATCCGATGCTACGCCCCAATTGGTAACAGGATACCTTCGGTACCATTACCGAACGGCTCCCAAGGGAAATTTTGACATCTATGTGCAAACTTCCTGCACTGCCTTTTCCGCAGTTAAATCATACTAAGGGCAACGGTGCAGAACAAGAAACAAAATGAAGCTGGAAACAAACAGTGTTCAAAGCTAATGCGATAGTACATACCTTTATATACCACCCTTCAATTTGCATACATCTGGACTAAAATCAAATACCTTTTATGTTTTTTACAGTACAGCATTACAAAAAAGGAATGGATTTCATCTCAAACCTACCCCCATATCCTATCAGCATAGGATATTATAATCTTGCTCAAAGTACGGGTGGGCTTTTACACCAACAATCCAATTATACAAACTTAGCTTTCAAATATCGCATATCTTCCTGTTCATTTTGCTTCACTCTGCGTGGACAATCCTCGGGAT
>CANLOE010000058.1 GCA_947492745.1 uncultured Cyclobacteriaceae bacterium
CTCCAGAAGAGTTTAGTAAAATCAATTATTCAAAATGTGCTTAACTTATTGTCCAGTTTTTTATTGCAATTCCACATGTATGATTATGCTTTTTTTTAACGAAAAGCAAATATTTTTACTGTTATTAGTGATTTTTACTTACTTGAGTTATTTGTGTAGCACTATTTGAGAGTATAGTTGATTTCTATCGGTAATAGCGATAAATGGAAAGGTAATCGGATTGAAAATAAACTTATACGGGTGTTTATTATAGTTTGTTTTTGTAATTGCATTATTAAGAGTGAACCCCATGTGGGATTTGACGGTCCCTCATACAAGAAAAACCTAAAAAAGATGGTATAATCTACGGGCCGTCCCCCTTTTTGTCCTCATTGGAATATCAAATACCTAATTATAAGCTTTTTATTCTTATGAGAAGATTTATTATTACCTAAATAATGGGTGTGTGCGGGTTCGCCCAATGAAAAAATACTTATTACAGTGAAGATACTTTTTTTGAATTATTAGAGGTAAGTGTTGAAACATATACCCCTCTTTTAGGCTAAGTAAACATTGTTTAGTCGTTGAAAATCAATATTTTAAAATCATAAAATAAGAATAATATAACTCTTTGAAGTGCAATAGACCTCGCTTGGTATTAAATATTACATGGGTCGTGTGAAATTTGACCCCTCAATTTATCGATGAATCCCCTATCCTCTCCATGAAAGGTTTTACTTTTAATTGTCTTTGATTGAAATTTGTAGCTCAAGGCTTTACACAGAGTTAAAGATATTTTGACAGCATATCTTTGACAGTTCTAACAGTTGACTTTTCGATGGGGTGACTCTCATATAGAGTTCTATTGTGCTTGTCCAAATAGGGAACGGATAGGTATTTGTTCGGTTCTTGGCTTCATCTCTAGAGGGTGTGTATCATCTAGGGTAATGCGATGACACAGGATATCCCATCTTTATGCCCTGCTTCTAACGGTTGGTTTATTAAATAAAAGAGTTGCTGACCTCTTATGTCCTTGTATAAGGCAATAGGGGTTCGGGCTTTTTATATGAAGTATTGAATAACAATTAGGTCGTTTGTCATCAGAATAATATCCGATGCCTATACTACCACCAATGCCTATTAATTAAACCTAATATAACAATGAAAAACGTTTTGAAATTAAGTACAATATTGCTATTGTACTTTTACTCTGTGCAGACCAAGGCACAATTTAACTACGGAGAGGCGCTCCAAAAGTCGCTTTTCTTCTATGAGGCCCAGCAGTCGGGCAAGCTCCCAGCGTGGAACCGTGTCACTTGGCGTGATGATTCTGCACTAGATGACGGTTCCGGTGTAGGGCAGGACCTCAGCGGTGGCTGGTACGATGCGGGCGATCACGTGAAATTTGGATTTCCCATGGCCTTTAGCGTTACTGCATTGGCATGGGGAGGTATCGAATATGAAGAGGCCTATAAGAGAAGTGGCCAGTGGGATATTCTAGTGAGAAACCTTCGATATGTCACCGATTATTTTATTAAGTGCCACACAGCTCCCAATGAATTTTATGGGCAGCTAGGTAATGGAGGTCTCGATCATGCTTTCTGGGGTGCCCCCGAAGTAATGGTGATGGATAGGCCTGCCTACAAAATCGATGAGGCCAATCCCGGTACCGAACTAGCAGCAGAGACAGCTGCCGCTTTAGCAGCGGTGAGTATCTTGATGAAAAGCGAGGACCCGGCTTACAGCGCCACATTATTGCAGCATGCAGAAGAACTGTACAACTTTGCTGACAAGTTCAGAGGGACCTATTCTGAGTCCATTTCTGATGCCGCAGGATTCTACCGATCTTTCAACGGTTTTCAGGATGAATTGGTATGGGGTGCGGCATGGTTGTACCGCGCTACCAATGAGGCTTCCTATCTGACCAAAGCCGAATTGGAATATGATGGACTGGGTACAGAAGGACAGAGTACCGATAAGGCGTATAAATTTGCGATGTCTTGGGACGATAAAGGATACGGTTCTTATGTACTCTTAGCTCAGTTAACGGGTAAGGACAGGTATAAGGCCGATGCTGAAAAACACCTCGACTTCTGGACCAGTGGTGTCAACGGAGAGAAAGTAACGTATAGCCCTGGAGGGCAGGCGCACTTGATTCAGTGGGGTTCGCTAAGGTATGCGGCCAACACCTCATTCCTTGCTTTGGTTTATAGCGATAAAGTAGCTACTTCTGCTGCCAATAAAGCAAAGTATCATGACTTTGCCATAGGCCAAGCAAACTACGCTTTGGGAGATAACCCTATCAACCGTAGCTTTATGGTAGGTTTTGGGAACAATCCCGCCAACAACCCTCATCATCGCTCGGCGCATGGTCCTTGGGCCAACAGTATACAGGGCAGGCCCGATGCTGCCAGTCATACACTTTATGGAGCATTGGTCGGAGGACCTTCTTCTCCGGACGATCAGTTCGTAGATGACCGTAGTGATTTCATTGCCAATGAGGTGGCTTGTGATTACAATGCTTGTTTCACGGGTGTTCTTGTTAGAGCATATGACGAGTTCGGGGGTACGCCTTTGGCGAACTTTCCCGTTGCGGAAACTCCTAATAGAGCTGAAGTCCGCAGTATGTCCAAGTTTAACAGCGACAATGCCTTCGGCAGTACTGTACGCATATTGATTCAGAACCGTACGGCTTGGCCAGCACGGGTTACCGATAAGCTTTCTTACCGATATTTCTTCGATATCTCTGAAGGTGTGGCACAAGGCTTCACTATCGCTGACTACGATGTCCAGTTGAACTCTGTTCAGGGAAATAGTACTATGAGTATAAAAGCTTGGGATGCTGCCAGCAATATCTATTATGCTGAGATATCTTTGGTCGGAGAAGAGATTTCTCCTATCGGTGATCCTCAGTTTAGAAGAGAGACTCAGTTGAACTTCAGAGTTGCTAACGGAGTACCTTATAGCACGGCCAATGACTGGTCCGCTCAAGGGCTCAGCGGCTCAGCTGATGTGGAAAGCGTGAATATCCCTGTATATGACAACGGTGTTTTGGTGTTCGGTAAAGAACCCGGAGGAGGAAGTACGCCTACCACCGATGGTGGTATTATCGCTGGCGGTCCTTTTACGTTCACCGTAGGAGATGGTATCGCGGACAATGTTTCCGGTGTAACGCTGACGGGTAACACAGGAGCTAATTCACAGTGGGTCATCACTGATGACAACAACAAGATTCTCGGTCTTCCCGGTACGCCCGAAGCCGTTGATTTCGACGGTGCGGGAGAGGGTGTTTGTCTCATATGGCACCTAAGCTATGCGGATGGACTACAAGGTCTTGCAAAAGATAACAATGTGTCCGACTTCGTAGGAGACTATGACCTTTCCAACTCTATCACTGTGACCAGAGTCGCTGCGACTGCCCCTATCGCTGGTGGTATCATCGCTGGCGGTCCTTTTACGTTCACCGTAGGAGATGGTATCGCGGACAATGTTTCCGGTGTAACGTTGACGGGTAACACAGGAGCTAATTCACAGTGGGTCATCACTGATGACAGCAACAAGATTCTCGGTCTTCCCGGTACGCCCGAAGCCGTTGATTTCGACGGTGCGGGAGAGGGTGTTTGTCTCATATGGCACCTAAGTTATGCGGATGGGCTACAAGGTCTTGCAAAAGATAACAATGTGTCCGACTTCGTAGGAGACTATGACCTTTCCAACTCTATCACTGTGACCCGCGTTGCGGATAACGGAGGTAGTACGGTAGATGGTGGTATCCTCAGGGGAGGTCCTTTTACCTTCACTGTAGGTGATGGCATCCGAGATAATGCCTTGGGCGTAAGAGTAAGAAACAATGTCGGTCCCAATTCTAAATGGGTAGTTACCGATGAGCAAAATACGATTCTATTGCTTCCTCCTCTACCTCGGTCGGTCAACTTTGACAAAGCTGGAGTAGGAACATGCTATATCTGGCATTTGAGCTATGACGATGGACTACAGGGGCTGAAAAGAGGTAATAAAGTGTCCGATCTTATGGGAACCTATGACTTCTCTGATTCAGTAGTTGTCAATAGAGTCTCTGCTCCTTCCAATCCTATCGATGGTGGTATTCTCAGGGGAGGTCCTTTTACCTTCACTGTAGGTGATGGTATCCGAGACAATGCTATCGGTGTAAGGGTAAGAAACAATGTTGGCCCTAACTCGAGATGGTTGGTGACGGATGAAATGGATAACATCCTCGCTCTTCCTCCCCGTCCCAGAACAGTCAACTTTGATGGAGCTGGAGTAGGAAAATGTTTCATCTGGCACATTAGTTTTGCCGATGGACTGAAAGGATTGAAAAAAGGTGGAAATGTTGCCGATCTTGTGGGAGCTTTCGATCTTTCCAATTCCATTACGGTCAATAGAGTAGCTGCCGGAACCACTGTAGATGGTGGTGTCATCGCAGGCGGTCCTTTTACTTTTACTGTAGGCGACGGTATTCCGGATAATGTATCAGGAGTGACCTTGACAGGAAATACAGGCGCTAACTCGCAGTGGGTCATCACCGATGACAAGAACAAAATTCTCGGACTGCCCGGTAGCCCGGAGGCCGTTGATTTCGATGGTGCAGGAGAGGGTGTCTGTCTGATATGGCACTTGAGCTATGCTGATGGACTACAAGGTCTTGCAAAAGACAATAACGTATCTGACTTCGTCGGTGATTATGACTTGTCCAATTCCATTAGGGTCGTCCGTAAGAAAGACGATAAAAATGGCGGTGGAGGTGGTTCCGCTGACAATGAGTATATTGAGCGTTTTGTTGAAATGAGAAATGAGTTCTATGACCCTGCAAACGGTTACTTCAGTGCGGACGGTTCTCCTCATCACTCGATAGAAACCTTGATCGTAGAAGCTCCTGATCACGGTCACGAATCTACCAGTGAGCTTTACTCTTACTGGTTATGGCTGGAAGTGATGAACGGTAGGATTACCAAAGATTGGAAGCCATTGAACAATGTATGGGAGAAAATCGAAGAGTTCATCATCCCTACTCAGGCTGACCAGCCTAGCAATGCCGCTTACAATGCCTCTGCACCTGCAGCCTATGCGAGTGAGTTCCCACTGCCTTCCAACTATCCTGCACCTCTGAATTTCGGAGCTCCTGTAGGAATTGACCCTGTTTCACCGGACCTGTCTGCCACTTACGGCGATGACATCTATCAAATGCACTGGTTGTTGGATAACGATAACTTCTACGGTTATGGTAACCGAGGAGACGGTACAAGTACGCCTTCTTATATCAATACCTTCCAAAGAGGAGAGCAAGAATCGGTGTATGAAACCGTGCCCCACCCTTCATGGGAGAGCTTCGATTGGGGTGGAAGCGATGGCTTCTTGCCACTCTTTACAGAGGATGCGAATTATTCCAAACAATGGCGCTATACCAGTGCTCCCGATGCGGATGCACGTGCGGTACAGGTGATGTATTGGGCGCAGGTATATGCTAAAGAGCAAGGTGCCTCTACGGCACAATTGGACTTGGACAAAGCCACTAAAATGGGTGATTACCTAAGACTGGCTATGTTCGATAAGTATTTCAAGCCTCTCGGTGTGCAGAGCGCCACTAGTGGTGCGGGTACGGGATACGATGCAGCACATTACCTGATGTCATGGTACATGTCATGGGGTGGTTCTGCCGACCCTTCTTCTCAGTGGGCATTTAGAATCGGTTCCAGCCACTGTCATTTCGGTTATCAAAACCCGGTAGCAGCTTACGCATTGACACAAGTAGACGATTTGAAACCCAAATCGCAGAATGGTGAAAGAGACTGGACTGAAAGCCTGAAAAGACAAATGGAATTCTACACTTGGTTACAGTCCAAAGAAGGGGCTATCGCCGGTGGTGCTACCAATAGCTGGAACGGTGATTACAGTACTTATCCTGCCGGTAAGTCAACCTTCTATGGTATGGCTTATGACAAAGACCCCGTATACCATGATCCAGGTAGCGGAACTTGGTTCGGATGGCAAGCTTGGTCCATGGAAAGAGTAGCTGAGTACTACTACATCACTAATGATGCCATGGCCAAAGCACTAATGGACAAATGGGCATCTTGGGTGAAAAGTGAAGTGAAGCTCATCGGTAGTGATGATTTCGAGATTCCTGCTACCTTAGAATGGTCAGGAGAACCGGATACATGGAACCCAGGCAGTCCGGGAAGCAATAGCAACCTAAGTGTTACTGTGACCGACTACGGCAAAGATCTAGGTGTGGCCGCCTCTATGGCCAAAGCACTGATATACTATGCGGCGGCCACTGAAAAGCACGCTACTCTGGATACTGAAGCAAGAGATCTTGCCAAAGAGGTATTGGACAGAATGTGGGTAACCTACAGGGACGACAAAGGAGTTTCTTCACCTGAAGAAAGAGGGGATTATAGCCGTATGTTCGAGGAAGAGGTTTACATTCCTCAAGGATTCACTGGGGAAATGGCCAATGGCGATGAAATCAAGCCCGGTGTGAGCTTCTTGGACATCCGTTCAGGATATAGGAACGACCCTGATTTTGCCAAAGTAGAGGCTGCATACAATGCAGGCGAAGCATACACGCAAAGGTATCACAGAAGCTGGGCACAGATAGAAGTAGCCCTTGCCAATGCTGAGTATGGCTTCTTCTTCGGTGATAATAACAGCAGCTCAAGAATTGCAACAGAGGATGGGGTACAGTCGTTTGATATCATCGCCAGTCCTAACCCTACCAGCGATTACCTGAATATCATGACCAATCGTGACATGGAAGGTGCCAGTACGATTCGGGTGATGGACCTGACAGGTAAAACTTACCTACAGGATACTTTCAACGAAGCGTCAAGAACCTCTCAATTGTCCTTGCAAGGATTACGTCAGGGAATCTATATTCTTGAAGTAGTTGATTTGACCACGAACGAAATTTCAAGGAAGAAGATTATCCTGAAATAAGATAAGTGGATTTTAGAAGACTTCGTTCTTCTTTAGAGTTGGAGAAAAGGCCGCCCAGTTGGGTGGCCTTTTTGTGTTTCTGGATTCGGGTTTTCCACAAACGTGCGTTTAACCCAAAATGATCGATAGAAATCGTGATGAGCGTATAATACAAATTTGGGTTTTAAATGTCGTATAAGATTGCGCGGGTCATTTTGGGTTAAATCAAGGCGATAACCGCAGGGATAGCAGCGCTATCGCGAGGATTGTCAACGCAGAGTGAAGCAAAATGAACAGGAAGATAGGCGATTTTAAAAGCTAAGTTTGTATCAATAGCAAAATACCGGCCATTTGGATTCGTTCGGCATAGCATCACTATGGTGAATGAAGACCGGTGGGCAAAGCTTCTGATAGGAAGCTGTTTATGCGCGGAATAGGTTCTCTATTGATTATTTTGGGTTTATCCCTTGTTGATTCCCGTAACGGGTCCAGGCCGGAATCTACGTCCAGGGTGCAATGGTCGAAATGGAGTTGGGAGAAAAGCCACTGGTAAAGGTCAAAGGATAACCGGGAGCTGCGGTCGATGCCGAACTTGCGGAAAAGCGGCTGAGAGTGCTGCCCGAAGAGCTCCTTTTACAACCAGGGATGTCATGCAGTACATCATCGTACCTGAAAATCTCGGTGCGGGAGAAGCCGGTTGGCCCTGGGCCAGATGCTTGCCCGCAGTGCTTCCAATACCCGGGAAGGGGCATGGCCGCGGTTGGAACTAGGGACCGGAAGGAAACCGTGGCCCTCCATGAGCTTACGCACACCGGTCCGGTCCAAAAAAACGTTTCATGATGGACATGCTCCGAAAGAGCTGACTCTCTTATCGGAATATTCGTGGGAAAGTTCCTTTTGCATCACCGGTAGATTTTCTTATCATAAGATAACTCTGTAACAGGCTCTTTTTCAAAAAAACAAACCACATTTTTGATGAAAAATGATTTCCTATTGCAAAATCGGGGTTAACAAAATGATGACGGTGACTGTCGAGCCCAAAATGATCAATAGCCTTCCTATTACGAGTATAAATTGCCTCAAGGTCAGCGGTTTTACGTCGCGCAGGTTTTACACCCTGATCATCCATTAAGCCACCTCATCTAAACCGCTGATTTTAGTGTGCTTTATGCCTTCATCACGAAAACCTATCGATCAATTTGGGATAATCCAAGCGTCCTGTTCTACTGTAGGGCATGCTTTTACAACAAAAACAACTGTGGTTTTAGGGCTAAGGGTAGTTCCGGAGTGCTGTCGAATGCTTATTGCAGTACCACTGCTCCAAGGGAAATCAACCATAACAATGTCCAAGCGGCTGTACGCCACCAATTGATTCCAACCAATTTATGGCTAAAATGCCTGTAATCCGTTCCTTTCTCAATTTTTTGGTGGAGCGGTACTGCGACCAAAAAGGTCAATAGCCACACGGATGCTAAGAGTGCCGCTGAAACGATATGCTGGATCAGCAGACCATCCAGAAAGCATTGATAGGCAATGATGCCCGTCTGGATAAACATCAACGGAGCCACAATGAAAGTAATCGAAGAAGTGTATCGTGGGTGCCAGCGCATCAGGTCATCTTTAGCATAATAGCTAAAGCTGGGATAGACTACCAACTGTACCATCCATATGAGTACCAAAAGACCAAAATCTACAATCACTCTCCATAAAAATAATTCCATACAAATCGATTTTAACCCAAAATAATCGATAGAAATCGTGATGAGCGTATAAATAGCAAAATACCGGCCATTTGGATTCGTTCGGCATAGCATCGCTATGGTGAATGAAGACCGGTGGGCAAAGCTTCTGATATGAAGCTATTTATGCGCGGAATAGGTTCTCTATTGATTATTCTGGGTTTAATTGCCACAAATGAAAAGAGTAAATTTACCCTTAACTACTTGCCCGTTCCATGAGACTGGCACTATAATGGGTATACAATTACAGGTAGTATACTCCAAAAAGACTATTTTGATGATATAATAGAACACATGATTTCGTCGAATGAGAGTTGATGCTCTCCTCAAATTGGACTGTCGACTTAACTGATGCAGTATCTATAATGAACATCGGTCAAGTTTTGTTATATAATTTCAAAACAATCTGATGGGTAAAAGTTTTTAGAGACTGTTTTGAAATTTATAGTTAAAATTTGTTGTCACTTATTTTGGGTAAGACCGAGCGTTAAAATAGTGCCCCGAGGGCATTATTAGTGAAGGGGCCGGTTTGCCGCGTGAGCCATTGACAAAGCATAGCATGTCGCGCTAGCTAGTGGAAACTTCAACGAAATCAAGAAGTACATAAGAAAGAAAAAGATGCATTTTAAAACAGTCTCTTATAGTAAGCCGAAGAGTTTTCTGTGAATCATCATTACTTCATCCAGAAGACTTAGTTTTACGGTATCGAGTAGGTTCTCACTTCGATGGTATCCGAGTGATTTGGTGTTGAAGAATGGAGTCAACATTTACAATGGACCTAAAAGTATCTTGAACAATATGCAAATACTGAATTATGAGGTGTATCGGAAATCCGATAAAACACCATGGGTAGTTTTTATTCACGGGGCGGGTGGTGCCATAGCTGCTTGGAAGTATCAATTGAAGCCCTTCGGGGAGCATTTCAATGTGTTGGCAATAGACCTTAGGGACCATGGCAAATCCAAAAATCTCCGGCCCGAGAACGAAAAATACAACTTTCGGTTGATTGCCGATGATATATTGGCCGTTATACAGAAAGAGGGAATAAAGAAAGCACACTTTGTGACACTCTCTTTTGGGAGTGTGCTGCTTCAGGACTTTAGTATGCGGTACCCGCAACTTATCGACCGAGTAGTGATGGCGGGCGGGATTTTCAGAGGCAATATTTGGATCAAATCATTTGTGCATTTGGCCCGCGTACTGAATCTAGTACTGACTTATCCTCAGATGTACAGGACTTTCTCCTATCTATTGATGCCCCGAGAACGACATCAGCGCTCCAGGAGAGTCTACCAAATCCAATCCCAGAAAATCACTAAGCAAGAATACCTCAAGTGGGTAGGGCTTTATTCCGAGTTCTTTCTACTGCTCAGAAAATTCAGTCATCAGAATATAGAATTCAAGGGACTCGTTATTATGGGTAAGGAAGATTATATTTTTTTGAAAGCGGCTAAAGAATTTTCAAAAAGGCAGCGCTATATTTCTATTCACTGTTTGGATAAAGCAGGACATATCTGTAATATCGACCGGCCAGAGGAGTTCAATCTTAAGGCCATTTCTTTTTTGAAAAGAGACAACACCTAGCGGAAATGTACCCTCTTACCGATAGAGCGGTTCATCCAGCGGCCAAACCGGCCCCAAAAGAAAGACTGTACCCTGTCCCATAAAGTATAAAGTAGAGGGTTTACGTAAGCGTCCAATTGTAAGGTTACTTCTGTACCCTCACCATTTTCTTCCAGCCAGAATTGTAACCGTGTGGGCCGCAACCACCTTATTGTCAGAAAATAACTACCATACATATAGTGTAGATCTCTGTATTTTAGATAATCTACCTGTGTCAGTATGCCAGCGAAGTTCATCAGAGGTCCATGATGGGTGGTAAATACTCCTTCGGAAAAATTAGCATTGACATCGGGTTCGGGAGAAAGAAATTCCACACGGTAGGGCCACACTTGATGTTGGGTAAAGGTCCGCGTATCGTTCAGCCAGTCCCAGACTTCATCACGTGAATAGCGAGAAGAGAACACTCTCGAAAACCGATGCAATTTGAAGCCTATCGGTATAGGATGCAGCTGTGCCGTGGACACGCTCTTATCTAAAGTTGGTGGTATCATAACGCATAGAATCTTAGAGACTGTTTTGAAGATATTATTTTAGAATTTGTTATCACTTATTTTGGATAGGACCGAGCGTTAAAATAATGCCCCGAGGGCATTATCAGTGAAGGGGCCGGTCTGCCGCGTGAGCCATTGACAAAGATAGCCTGTCGCGCTAGCTAGCGGAAATTCCAACGAAATCAAGAAGTACATAAGAAAATAAAAGATACATTTTAAAACAGTCTTTAAGTGTTCAGGGAAAAAGCAAAAGAAATAATGTAGACCTCCAGTGATTTTCCTATATAGGAAGATTGGGAAATCTTGACAGCCTTTTATTCGAAATCGAAAATCGACTTTAGTGCAAAACACTAGCTCACCTCAGAGCGATGAACTAGTGTATCATCAATGAATTAACAACCAATTAGACGGATTGTTGGAATAATTTAGATTTTACTGTTTCAGTACTCGGTATTACAAGGGCACTGAACGAGCAACGGTCATTACCAGCGGTCGGGTTTGTGCCCGTCAGGGTTTTGTGAAAGAAATTGTTTTCTCCGCATCAACCGCCTGTGGATATGAAGTGATCTGAGCTTGTTGGTCCACAGTGAAAATCAAGGATTTTTATTCTTAATAAAGTCTTTATTGAGTAGCGTAGCCCAAGTTATACTCAAGATAAACCCCAATTGATCAATAGGATTTCGTCATGAGAGGGTAGAGTGTAATGAAATCATCGATTGATGATTAAGGTATTATACAAATTTGGGTCTCACATGTGGTATAAGATTCCTTGGGTCATTTTGTTTCAATCAAGGCGGGAACCGCAGTGATAGCAGCGCTATCCCGAGGAGTGTCAACGCAGGGTGAAGCAAAATGAACAGGAAGATAGGCGATTTTAAAAGCTAAGTTTGTATAACACCATTGAAAATAAGGTCTTTCAGGGTGACATGAAACAAACGGTCTCGGAATATTTGTAAAGACCATACGTACCTGTACCCATAGAACCGTAAAAACAAATCAAGAATTTTATAATAGAGATGGGATGAAAATGCTAAAGGCCATTAAGCTATCTTCATCGCAACGATACCTTTGTACCTGTAGAGTTTCAGGTCGAATTGTTGAGTGATAAATGCCTTCATACGGTTACAGGCCAGCGCGGCTTTCCGGTCTTCAGGGTAAAAGACAGTGGCCTCCAGTACAGCTTTCAGAAAATGGAGCTGAGGGGCAAAGTTTTCTAACCAAGCTTTATAGGTGCTGTCCCAATCCTGTTCGTATTTGTCATAATGATCCGTACCATCGAAAAGAAATTCCAGTTGATTATCTCCGTACTTATAGCGAAAAATACCGGCTAAATGTACATAGAAGTCTTCCAGATGTTCATTGGAACTGGATTGATGTGCTTTGATTTTAAGTATCGTATCATCCTCCAGCCCCAAAGGATTGAAGTATCTTAGGTAGGCACTTTTAGCAAAGTCTACGGTATAGTCCAACAAAGAAGCCTTGAGAGCTATCTGCGCTTCTTTAAGGATATAGTTTTTATCCGCGGGGAACAGTTTATTGTACTTATCTAGATACACAATGCTTTTTTAATGGTATAATAGAGCAAATATAATCATTTCTTCGTTATTTACCTGATTCTGGAGCTATGATAGACCCAAAAAAGATGCTGTTGATAAATAACTTGTTGGTCCCCAGCCAAAAAGCTCTGAAATTAGGGTCGTCGCTGAAACTGATGACCCTTCCTTTTCCATAGGAAGATACATGGATAGCGGCAGTATTTTGGAGTTTCCTCAAATTTCTTTTGGAGATGTAGCCACTGATCAGAGGATTTTCTGTGTACAGGATGGGGTTGTTGGCGGCAGTTTTCGATCTTTCCATAAATAGCGTGCTATTTCGAAACAGTGCTATATTCTCTCGTTCATAGCCAAAGGCCAAGGGATGACTCAGGTCCATCTTGGCGTTGAATATGGAACCCCCGATGCGTTCTGCTCCTAATTTTTTGGGAATATCCTCGTAAGTCGTAGTCTGTAATAGGCTGTCACTACTATTTTTTTTGTATTTGGCTTTGCTCATCCCATTTTTACTTAACCAAGATCCAGCATTTTTTATAGCGATGAGAGTACCCCCGTTTTTTAGCCATGTCTTTAGTTTGGACTGGTGTAGCGTATTATAGTTCCCATTGACCATAACGATAGTAGTGTATTTTGAGGGGTCGATACTATTGAACCGATGGAGGTCCACGAGGCTGACAGGCATGGCCATCCGCTGGTCTAATAAGTGCCATACCTGCCCTGCTTCATAGGGGCTTATGTCCTGTCCCGTAAGCACCATCACTTTAGGTTGCTTCAGCGCAATAAAACGCTGACTGCCCAGGTTGACCCCCGTGCTATATCCGGAATAGATAGTGTGCAGTGTCAGCGTATGCTTCTCGATAAGTTCGTTCATTTGCACCATTAGTTTTTCGGGTGACATCTTTTGAAGTTTTACGGGGATAAGAATAGTCCCTCTGTTCAGCGATGTCCCCAGGGCAGTGGTAAAGGGCCTTGTGGCTACTTTGATAATGAGTCCTTTTTTCTGTAGAGTATACAATGCCTTAGGGGCGTCATGTTCATCCCATTCAAAGGCATAAGCATAGGTATCTCCCTGTCCTGCTGCTGCGAGTAATTGCCCCTTGGGATAGGGAACTTCACTTAACGGATCCCCGAGAATACCTGAGGTATAGGTCTTGTTGTTCAGGGCCTCATAGCTCAGGCCAAAAGCCAATGGTAGTGTCCAAGTGGAGACATCATAGAAGAGGCTGTCCTGAAAGGCAGTTCTCGTTTCGAACATCGCCTTGATCAGTCGAAACTGTTTTTGGGCCATAGGAACGACGAAGCTCTGCTCTTTGGAAAAGGTCTCGCCCTGGATACGGATAGGTCGAGCAGTCTGATATACTTTTATCTGATGTCGGTCCAGAATGTCAGTAAAAAACCTTAGGCGCTTTAGGTCATTGTGGCTGCCAAATACATAAGCTTTCTCCTCCGATTTTTCGGCTTCTTCCATAGCCTCTATATAAAAACTGCGCTGATGCTCCAGTAGAGGTAACCGAAGGTCCTTGGCTGCTTTTAGAGAAGAGAGCGTCGTGGTAAAATGGTTCTTTATAGTAAAGGGGAAAGTGATGACCCCATGGATACTTTCCTGCGCATGGGAGCGGGAAGAAGCCTGCTCGAACAGGATGCCCACCGCACCATTGATATCGGGATAGGAAGACCCCTTGCCTATATAGTAATCATCGAAGCTCTCTTTAGAGTAGTACAGCGAACCGATACCGTCCAGAGCTTCGGCATGGTATTCTGCTATCTTTTGGGTAAGCTGGTACGTATTCTTCGGGATCAGGGGGTTATTCCGACTTGGAATGCCCGGTTGAAAGAAGTAAGTACTGTTGGTCCCCATTTCATGATGATCGGTGAGGATATTGGGCTTCCATTGATGGAAAGCTTTGATGCGTGCTTGTGACTCCGGTAACTGAACCGGGAGCCAGTCCCGGTTCAGATCGAACCAGTAGTGGTTGGTACGTCCGTTGGGCCAAGTTTCGTTCTGTTCGATGTTATTGGGGTCGGTGCTCAGGTGCTGGCTCCTTCGACTATTGACCCATCCGCTAAAGCGTTGTAGCCCATCGGGGTTGAGCGACGGGTCCAGTAAAACGATGACATTGTCCAGCAGGCTATCGATCTCGTCCCCTTTTGCAGCGGCAAGATGATAAGCGGCCAGTAGCGATGCATTACTGCCACTGGGTTCGTTGCCATGAATACTATAACCTAGGTAAACAACAGCGGGCATCTTCTTCAAATCAAGGTTCTTGGACACTTCCGGGTCGGAGATTTTGAGATGTTCTGCCTTCAATGTAGCGATATTTTTCAGGTTCTTCGGTGAAGTGATGGTCATAAGCACCTGTGGCCGTCGCTCAAAGGTATGTCCGATGGTCTCGATACTGACCCTATTCGAGCTGCGCGCCAATACCCGCATATAAGCTGCCAGTTTATCATGAGAAATGTGCCAGTCACCGACCTCATGACCTATAATGGAAGCAGGTGTGGGTACGGAACTATCATATTGGATATCCTTAGGGAGGTAATAACTTAAAGGCGTCTGTCCCGACGAGCAATGAAAAATACAGGACAGTAAAAGGGCAAAACAAATGGATTTCATAAAAGGGCAATTAAATGTATCCGTCTAAATTACATATTCTTTCAAATTTTGATGACCCTTTTTGATGAGCGGACAGTGTAAAGAGAGGGGTAGAATAAGATGAAAAACAGATAAAGCCCTTTCGGAGAGCCTAAAAGGACTCCTAATTTTTTCGCTTTTGTTTCAAGTGAATGCTTTTGGGACGGACTCTTGTTTCTATTCTTTCGTTGTACTTGATGGTAGAAAATGAGACTTTTTATGTAACAACGCTACAGGTATTGTACTGACTGTTAATCACTGATAAATAATTACTTGGCCCTGATTGATGTCAAGGCGGGAAAATGGAATCAATACCGTAAGTGAACTTATTGTTAAGTTTTCAGAAAAACTATTTTGCCATGGAGTTGAACGATATCTTTGAATCATGATGAAGAACCCTTTGAAAGTGATAGCTGTAGTTGCGCTGTCCATTCTCTTCCAGAGTGCATCAGCACAAAGAGAATTATTGCAATCAGGTCCAATGGTCGGTTATTCTACCATGAAAGAAGTGCAACTATGGGTACAGACCACAGCCACGGCTAAAGTACAGTTCGCCTACTGGGATGAGGATAGGCCTCAGAAGAAGTATACGACCGATGAGGTCATCAGTGAAAAAGACAAGGCCTTTGTCGTCAAATTGATGGCCGACGAAGTGCAGCCGGGAAAAACCTATGCCTATGAGCTGCTGATCAATGGAAAAAACATCACACGGCCTTACCGCTTGCAATTTCAGACCCAAACGCTATGGCACGGTAGAGAAGAACCGCCCGAAATCTCATTTGTCACCGGAAGTTGTGTATATGTCAACGAACCCGACCATGATAGACCGGGCAAGGGATACGGAGCCGATTACGGTATTTTTGATAACATGTTGAAGGAGAAGCCCGATTTTATGCTTTGGCTGGGGGACAATACCTATTTGAGGCCACCGGACTGGAACAGTAGGACGGGTATCTACCACCGCTATACCCATACCCGCTCCCTGCCCGAAATGCAGGCCCTACTGGGCTCGGTGCATCACTATGCCATTTGGGACGATCATGACTACGGCCCCAATGATGCCGATAGAGGGTTTTGGAACAAGGATATCACCGAAGAGACCTTTAACCTGTTTTGGTCCAACCCCAATACCAACCTTACAGGAAAAGGGGGTATTACGGGTACCTTTGTCTGGGGCGATGTGCAGTTTTTTCTCTTGGATGACCGTACCTTTAGAAGCCCGAACGGGCAAAAAGTAGGAAAGAAAGAACTATTGGGAGAAGCCCAATTGGCATGGCTGAAAGATGCCATTACTTTTAGTAGAGCCACCTTTAAGATCATAGCTATTGGAGGTCAGGTACTTAATACGGCAGCGATACATGAGAACTATGCCAACTATCCCGAAGAACGAGAACGACTCCTTCGAATTATCCAGGAGAGTGAGGCCAGTGGCGTACTGTTTCTTACAGGTGATCGTCATCACACGGAAATGTCCACACTGGAGCAGGAAGGAAGCTATCCACTGCATGACCTGACCATATCTCCACTGACCTCAGGAGTACATGACCCTGGCGATGAAGGAAACAAGCTATTGGTCGAAGGTACGGTAGTAGGAGATAAGAGAAACTATGCAGTGATAAAAGTAACGGGGCCTTTGGCCGACCGTAAGATGACCGTTCAGGTGAAATCGGCTAAAGGGAAATTGCTTTGGGATAAAGAGATAGTCGCCAAAGATTTGAAATAAACAGCCTACAAAACTTTAACAGGTCCAAACAGGTAATGTGAAAATGGTTTACTGCATAATCAAAAATCAGTGAGTAACATTGCCAAACCCGGTCAATAAGGCTGTTGTTGAATGTTCAGAAAAAGACGCAGTTTGTGGTCACCTAGATGATAAATCTATGGATGCTACTGGATAGAATGCGAAATTAGGACTTGATGGAAAACTACGTAGGTAATTGTCGGCTGGCGTACAAGTGGGCAAGAATGAGAAAAGCTTAATTGAAAATAAAGCGTTAAATGCCCTAAAATGAGATTTCAGGGAGATGTTTTCTTATTTGTTTTGATGTTCATCCATTATATGTTACGGAATTGTTAAGAAATGAGAGCATTATTATTCTTAATTTAAAGTTCAAAAACAGCATAGGATATCAACCACTTTCTAACTTTGCGATCACTTTGCATTTTCGCTGATAACTATGAACTTACGTTCGGGTATCGATTACTAAAGTAATCGTTTATGTCCTGTATTTTTTTGCAAGTAGCAGGGTTATTTTAACAACAAAGAAAACAGATGAAGCAAGTTTTACTCAAGTCGCTGATTGTCCTTGTTAACTTAAAGTACTTAAATTGTGCGGAGTATTGACCGCATTCTACTTTTATATTGAAATTTAACTAAACCTATATATTTTATGAAACAACTTTTACGAGCGGTCCTTGTAATGGCCATGGGTTGCCTCAGTTTAAGCCTATACGGTCAAGGGACTACGACTTCTTCGATGAACGGTAAGGTCTTGGATACCAATGGCGAGCCTTTGCCCGGGGCTACGGTATTGGCTGTGCATACCCCTACTGGTTCTCAGTACGGTAATGTCACTGACGCGGGAGGTTTCTTCCGTATCAGGAACATGCGTATTGGGGGGCCTTACAAAGTGACGGTATCTTTTATCGGTTACCGGAACTATATTAAGAATGGCATATTTCTGAAACTAGGGCAGACCTTTCGGCTCAATGTAACGCTTCAGGATGAAGCTGTCCAACTGGAAAGTGTGGTAGTGACGGGTTCAAGTGACGAAATTTTTGATGGTAACCGCACAGGTTCCGAAACAAATGTTTCTACCGAAGAAATCAATGCTCTGCCCACTGCCAATAGGAACTTATCGGACTTCTTGAGATTGACCCCTCAGGCCAATATCACCGAAACAGGCGATGGCCCGGCAATCTCTATCGGAGGCCAGAACAATAGGTTCAATTCAATCTACATCGATGGTGCGGTAAATAATGATGTTTTTGGATTGTCGGGCAGTGGTACCAATGGAGGACAATCCGGTATCAGCCCTATCAGCATTGATGCTATTGAGCAATTTCAGGTAGCGATATCCCCCTTTGATGTCACTCTCAGTGGTTTTACCGGAGGTGCGGTCAATGCGGTTACCAGAAGCGGTACCAATGAATTTGAAGGTTCTGTTTATTACCTTTTCAGAAATGAAAACCTAGCAGGTAAAACACCTATCAATAATGTTACCGATACCCGAAGGACACTTGATGACTTCAGTGCCAAGACCTACGGGTTCAGGTTAGGAGGCCCTATCATCAAAAACAAGTTGTTCTTCTTTGTCAATACGGAAGTGCAGCGCGATGAGATCTCTCAGCCTTTTAACGTGTCTTCTTACGGGGGTAATACCAATTCCTTGGATACCATAAATAAGGTAAGACAGTTTTTTGTTGAGAATTATGACTACGATCCAGGGGGTTTTGAGAACAATGTGAGGGAAAGAAATGGTGATAAGGTGATTGCTAAAATAGACTGGGACATCAATCAGTCCCACAAGCTTAGTGTAAGGCACTCGTATAGCCGTGCCAAGGAAATCGAAGCTAACCAAAGTACGAACCAAGTCATTAACTTCTCGAACAATGCAGAATTTTTCCCCAGTGTGACCAATTCTACATCCATACAGTTAAGCTCTAATTTCGGTAATGATTATTCCAATAAACTGATATTGGGATATACCGCAGTGAGGGATGACAGAGGCGTGACCGGAGACCCGTTTCCCCGAATAGTGATCGAAGATGGAGGGAGAAATAGTTTGGTCATTGGTTCAGACCCCTTCTCTGTGGGCAATGTACTGGAACAGGATGTCGTCACTCTGACCAATAACTTTAACATCTTTAAAGGAAAACACACTATCACGGCAGGGATGCACCATGAGTTCTATTCTATCTTTAACTTGTTCTTGAGAGAAAACTTCGGAGTGTATACCTATAGTTCTTTAAATGATTTTGTGAGTGGGGCAGTACCGGATAATTATACCAGGACCTATGCACTTTTGCCTAGTCCCGATGCGCAACAGGGTGATGCGGCCAGAGGTATAGCCGCCGAATTCAGTGCTTTACAATTGGGCTTTTACCTTCAGGATGAGTTCCAGGTCAGTAATAAAGTGAAAGTGACCGGTGGGCTGAGAGTAGATATCCCTATTTTCTTGGATGACCCCGCTACCAATAATGCTTTTAATACCGGAGCCATTCCTTTGTTCGAAGCTGAAGGCTATGATTTGGAAGGAGCCAAATCAGGTAATATTCCTACGGGTAATCCATTGTTCTCCCCCAGGGTTGGTTTTAACTATGATGTCAGAGGAGATAAGACCTTCCAGCTCCGTGGAGGAGTAGGCATTTTTACCAGTAGGATTCCCTATGTCTGGCCCGGAGGTACCTTTACCAACAATGGTGTATTCTTGGCCTCTATCGATGCAGATAACCCTACATTGCAAGGGTCGGGAGGCACTCCACTGCCCTTCAGTCCAAATCCCACGGACCAGTATATCAATGCGGATATAGAAGGTGCCGGTGTGGACCGAAGTCAAATCGACCTGTTTGCAGAGGATTTCAAATATCCTCAGGTACTCAAAATAAGTGCAGCCGCTGATTATCAATTGCCTTGGAATGTAGTGGCCAGTGTAGAGGCTACCTACAGTAAGAATATGAATCAGTCATTGTACCAAAATGTCAATGTGAAGAAGCCTGTAAATGTCGTAGGACAGAACGGTGCCTCTATTTCCGGTCCTGATAACCGACCTATTTATGACAGGGTAAGAGTGACCGATGATTTCGACCGAGTGCTACTGGCAACAAATACCAATGAAGGCTACGCCTATGACCTGACGGCTTCCCTGCAAAAGCCCTTTCAAAATGGTTTTTCCATTGGGGTCAACTATAACTTTGGTCGCTCCAGGACATTGTTCGATGGTACTTCCTCACAGAATTCATCCAATTGGAGAAATGTAGAGGCTTTGGACAAAAACAACCTCGAGCTTGGGTTTTCTGATTTTGACTTGGGATCAAGGGTCAATGCATTCCTCACCTACAAAAAATCGTACAGTAATAATCTTGCCACGACCATTTCCCTATTCTACAATGGTCAATCCGGTGCACGGTACTCCTATACTTATGGTAGAGCGGGCGGTAGTTTTTTCCCTTACCGCTCCATTGGTGGGGATGACCTTGCCGGAAGGGACTTCAACCAGTTGATCTATATTCCTAATGATATCAGTGACATCAATCTGATTCAGGATGGCGATAGAACCCCTCAACAGCAGTGGGAAGAACTTGACGCTTTTATCGAAGAAGACCCTTACTTAAGGGAAAACAGAGGTCAAATAGCGGAGAGAAACGCTGCCAGACTTCCTTTTGAGCATATCTTGGATTTTAAGATCGTGCAGGAAATCAAGCTAGGGGCTGCTAATGACAAGATGAACAAACTGGAGCTGACCTTTGATATTTTCAACTTCACGAATTTCTTGAACAAAGACTGGGGCAAGCGAAGGTTTGTCAACTTTGATAATGCTTCTATCATCAACTTTGAAGGATTTGTGGACCAAAATAACGATGACTACACTCCTCAGTTTACCTTTGAGGCTCCCGAAAATGAAATCGGTGATCTGGACGATACCGGGATAAGAAGCAGTAGATGGCAGGCTCAAATTGGTATTAGATACTCATTCTAGACTAAAAATCGTATAATAAAATGAAAAATATTAAAATATACCTCTTAGTAATGGTAATGAGCCTGTCTCTTGCAGCCAGTGCCCAGAATGCCACAGAAGGAGATGCTGTTGATAAAACCCTAGGTTTTGGATTTAAAGGTGGTGTAAACTTGTCAAACCTTGTTGGGGACATAGAAGATGTGGAATTAAGGACCACCTACCACTTTGGTCTGTATAGCAAATACCAAATAAATGATAGATTGGCGATTCAACCTGAGGTACTGTACTCATTACAGGGTACCCAGTCTAAATTCAATGCAGAAGCCAAACGGGATTTTTCCTTTTTGAATATTCCGATAATTGCCAAGTATTATTTTGGGGACTTCAACTTGCAGTTTGGCCCACAGGTCGGCATCTTGATCGATGCTGAAATAGCCAATGCCGATTTGGAGTTCAACGATATCGAAGTGGGTACCTCCGAGACTGATTTTTCCCTTGTATTGGGTGCTGGGTATGAGATGAACGGTCAGTTTGAAGTAGGTGCAAGGTACAACTGGGGCCTATCGAACCTGATTGATGATGAGGTAGCGAGTCTTTTGGACCAGTCCGTTCGTAATAGTGTCGTTCAGTTCTACCTGGGATTCAGCTTTTGATACTGAGCTTATGAATAGTCAAGGCTAGCTCATTGCCTTAATGGAAAAAACCCATCCACTACATTTGTTGGATGGGTTTTTTAATTTCGAAGTGTTTTATCCCAAAATGATCAATAGGATTTCGTGATGAGGGCATAAAGTACAGTAAAACCGCTGATCTTGAAGTAATTTATACTCGTAATAGGAAGGCTATTGATTATTTTGGGTTTATGCAAACCTATCTTTCAAATATTGCATATCTCCTGTTCTGTCCTATCCTGCGATGAAAATCCTTGTGATAGCGCTGCTATCAAACGATTTTGACGAGAACAAAATGACCTTCAAAACTTCCCGAATCCCACAGGCTGGCCCGAAACCTCTGCTGGCTTTTGTCTACTTTTTACCAATGGGGCTGAACGTCAAAAAATGTTCCAAGCCCCTTTAGCGAAGGGGCCGGTCTGTCGTGAGGGTTTGCAATATGGTATCGGTAGAAATTCAAGGGATATGAGTTATACAAATTTGCTTTTTAAATGTCGTATAAGATTTCGTAGATTATTTTAGGCTAAACAAGGTAAAAACCACAGGGATAGCAGCGCTATCGTGAGGATTTTCAACGCAGGGTAGCGCAAAACCGAAGGTTCATGAACACCACTGGAATCAAACACAATAGTGAATTAAATGAACAGGAAGATATGCGACATTTGAAATGTAAGTCTGTATTACACTGATAATAGATGCCATATGGAACTAAATGAACTTAAGGAAATGAGCAGCCTTAGAAAGCTATAGTTGTACTAGGGGCCTACATCCTAGCCCTGGGACTGAACTCCCTTTGACCGGAAGGGTGGGTCTAGTGATAAAACCTACCTCTTCCTCCCTTTGAAAAAGACCCTTCTTATCCAGCGGGGAAGTATAAAAAGCCCCAAAAAGAGATAGGGATAATAGGACATCATACGCCAAGAGAGTAAGGAAGCCGCAGTATAGTCACCTAATACATCTTTGTAGAAAATCTTAAAAAAATACTCGGCAGTGAGACTGCTTCCCGGAGTAGGGGAAAAGAGCATGGTAATCCATAAGATCAAATTTTTACCGAAGATCACAAAATGATCGAAAAAGCTTAGGCCGAAGGTATAAGCTTCAATCAGAAAATTGAGCATTAGATACCGCGCAGACCACACGAATATGGTCGAAAGGATAACCTTGGTCCAGTAACCCACATCTTTGCCACGGATCTGTTTGGAAGCATCGATGACCTGATCTCCATATTCGTTAGCGGCATGCCTCCATTTTCTCAAAAAACCAATGGTGCTCACTTTCAGTAGTAGCCACTTGAATACGCGTGGACGGTACAACAGGGCCAAGCTCATGATCAAAGTGTAGACCGCAATCATCGAATAACTGGTGAAAAACACTGCTTTCAGACTTCGTCCCAGAAAAGTTTCGGTATCCATCACTTCCGGAAAGATATGATCCCCGATGAACAGGATAGCAAATGGAGCTGCGATAACGAAAAAAAGGTTGTCAAGAATGGCCGTGAGCATCACATAAGCCAGGGATTTGCCCAAGTGGATTCCTTCTTTCATCAGTATGAATACCGCTACTGCTGTACCCCCTACGACGGATGGGGTTACCGCAGAGGCAAACTCCCAGAGTAGTATGGTATAGATACTTCCCTTCCATGTCAGTTCGTTATTGGTCAGGGTCCTGATACGGTACATATACCCGAGGTCTCTCGCTAGAATGACCAGAAATGCCAAGAGCAATGGCACAGGGGCTGCATTGAAGATGAGCTTGATCTTGTCTACGGATAAATCAGGGTCAAAATAAAAAATAGCGATGACCGCTACTATGCCAATGATGACGGGAACCCATACTTTATTGGGGTTGAGTGTTTTGAGTACCTGCTTGCTGTCCGGTGCCATTTAATTGATAAGTTCGCCGGATAGTTTTTCTATCCAAAAGTTATTGAAACCCATACCGATATGTAATGTGATAAGTCGTAGTTGCAACAACTCAAGAATAGCCAAAAAGTTAAAGATAACCCCTATTTTACTGGGTTCTTGTTCCATTACACTTTCAAAGGATAACTTGGGTTTTTTGCTTAAGACGTTCAATAGGAATTGCTTCTGCCCGGAGATAGTATAGGGATAAGGTCTTACGGCATGTTTTGGCCTATTTTTTTCAGCATCATGCCGTTCCATGACTTTTTCATACACTTTTAATAGTTTGTAGAGGTCTAGGTCTTGTAGTTCGGCTTCTACATTGGAGCTTTCCGATAAGGACCTGATTTCCTTGACGATGTTGCCCCTTTTTTCTTTATCCAACTCTCCGGCCTCCATTTCTGCCAGCTCACCGATAACGGACTTGTACCTTTTATACTCTAGTAGATGGCGGACCAGCTCCTCCCTTGGATCGACTTCATTGCCCTCCTCGTCCAAGCTAGGGCGCGGCAAAAGCATCTTTGCTTTGATGCGCATCAGGGTCGCCGCTACCAAAATAAACTCACTGGCCACCTCGATATTCATCTGCTCCAAATGTTGAAGATACTCTAGAAAGTCATTGGTAATCTTGGATATCGGTATATCATAAATGTCCAACTCATCCCTTTCAATAAAGAATAAAAGGAGGTCAAAGGGCCCCTCGAAAAGCGGAAGCTTGATTTCAAAACTCAAGGTATATCAGCTAGATTAAAAGATAAGAAAAAGCAACCAGATAGAACGTAAAGATATTACTTATCCACATTAATTATGCTCGATGTTTCAAAAAAATGTACCTTTGCCACCAAGCATTTTTTAAAAAGCATTGCAACATAGTGATTAAACACTTACCTTCTAGCGTTGTTTATACTCTATAATTTGGCGAAACAAAATAAAATATGTTGATAAAACCCGGTCCTCTTTTGGGCAAAATCGATAGCTCTGAAGATTTAAAGCAATTGAACCAATCCCAGTTGATTGCCATGTGCGATGAGCTTCGGCAGTACATTATCGATGTCGTATCCGTATATGGAGGGCACTTCGGGGCCAGTTTAGGAGTTGTTGAACTGACAGTAGCACTGCACTATGTGTTCGATACCCCGAAAGACCAATTGGTCTGGGATGTAGGGCATCAGGCCTATGGCCATAAAATACTGACAGGGCGGAGAGATGTTTTCCATACCAATCGAGTGTACAACGGGATCTCGGGTTTCCCCAAGAGGAAAGAGAGCCAATACGATACTTTTGGAGTAGGGCATTCTTCTACTTCTATCTCGGCAGCACTGGGTATGGCCGTGGCATCCAAGTATAAAAATGATGAAGACAAACAGCACATCGCTGTCATTGGAGATGGTGCCATGACCGGAGGTCAGGCTTTTGAGGCCATGAACCATGCTGGAGTATCCGATACCAATCTCCTTATCGTACTGAACGATAACTGTATGTCCATCGACCCCAATGTGGGAGCCCTCAAAGATTACCTGACCGATATTACTACTTCGCAGACTTATAACAAGGTCAAAGACGATATCTGGAAAATTCTGGGTAAAATCAGCAAGTTCGGCCCCAACGCTCAAGATATTGCCTCTAAAGTAGAGAACAGTATCAAGTCATTTCTACTGGGCCAGAGCAATATGTTCGAATCGCTGAACCTCAGGTATTTTGGCCCGGTAGATGGACATGATATCAACCATTTGGTCAGTGTTATGGAGGATCTTAAAAAAATAAAAGGTCCGAAGATATTGCACTGCGTTACGGTCAAAGGCAAAGGATTTGCTCCCGCTGAAAATGGCAACAAGACTACATGGCATGCCCCCGGTAAGTTCGATAAGCTAACCGGGGAGATTCGGAAAAAGACTTTCGATGTTCCACAGGCTCCGAAGTATCAAGAGGTATTCGGACATACGATGGTAGAATTGGCAGAAGCCAATGATAAAATAGTAGGAGTTACTCCCGCCATGCCTTCAGGCTCTTCTATGAATATTATGATGAAGGCCATGCCTGACAGAGCTTTTGATGTAGGGATAGCCGAGCAGCATGCCGTTACTTTCTCTGCTGGAATGGCCACGCAGGGCCTTATCCCATTTTGCAATATCTATAGTACTTTTATGCAAAGGGCCTATGATCAAGTAGCTCATGATGTTTGTATCCAAAATCTCCCCGTTAATTTTTGTCTCGATAGAGCTGGGTTTGCAGGAGCCGATGGACCGACACATCACGGTGCATACGATCTTGCTTACATGCGCTGCCTTCCTAATATCATAGTAGCTGCACCTATGGACGAGCTGGAGCTACGCAACATGATGTACACGGCACAGCTTCCCAGAGAAGATACAGCATTCTGCATCCGATATCCTAGAGGGCAGGGAGTTACTCCGAATTGGCGCAAAACCATGAAAGCCATTACTATTGGTAAAGGGAGGATGATAAAAGAGGGAGAAGAAGTTGCTATACTGACGATAGGACATATCGGCAATTATGCTGTTGATGCTTGCCGCAGACTGGAAGAACAAGGTGTCGATGCTGCGCATTATGACATGCGGTTTGTTAAGCCTATCGATGAAGACCTCTTGCATGAAGTATTCAAAAAACACGATAGGATGATTACCGTAGAAGACGGGTGTCTTATGGGCGGTTTTGGCAGTGCAGTGTTGGAGTTTATGGCAGAGCATGGCTACATGGCCAAAGTGAAGCGTCTAGGCATACCGGATAGAATCGTGGAACATGGAGAGCAGTCGCAACTTCAGAAAGAATGCGGATTCGATACCCAAGGTATCCTAGATACTGTTCTGCAAATGATAGTGGAGCTTGAGAAAAACTGATACGAAGGATGTCAGAGAGTTTGCGAAGTCTTTTCTTTACCTCAAAGAAGTGGGGACGGGTACCCCAGTAGTGCTGATTCCGGGCTTTGGAGAATCATCGGAGATATGGGATTCCATGATTCCTTTCCTGTCAAGAAGGTATAGATTACTGCTGCCCGACCTACCGGGCTTTGGAAAAAGCCCCTCGATGGCTCAGGGCAGTTTTAGTATTACCGATATCGCGAAGCTACTTTTGAACACACTGAAGAACAGGGAGATATCCTCGACCATCGTTATAGGCCATTCACTCGGAGGCTATGTTGCTGCTGCTATCGCCAGAATAGACCCCGGTTTCTTGTATGGCCTAGGTTTTTTTCACTCAACAGCTTGTGCCGATTCCCCTGAAAGAAGTATTCTGAGAGATAGTACCGTTCAATTTTTGAAAAGAAGGGGAAGTGAGGCCTTTGCTAAGTCATTTGTACCACAACAATTTGCTAAAGAAGGTTGGAAAAAGAACATCGCTTCTATAGAAAAGAGTATTGCGATGGTATCTTCCTGTGCGGATAGCAGCCTGATCGCTTACACGAAAGCCATGAAAAATCGAAGGGATGAACTATTGACCATAGGCAAGTTGAATATACCTTTACTGATGATATCAGGAGAAAAAGATGCACTGGTTACCGCAGATCAGAACAGAGAGGAAATGAAATTTTACAAACGGCCTCATATTTACTTCTTGGAAAACTCCGCACACATGGGTATGTTTGAAGACACCGCTAAGTGTAACACTATCATAGATGAATTCGTAGGATGTTGTAACCCTACAGGAAAATAAATTTCCTTCTTTGGGTATAATTTTTTATTTTGCCTTAATAAAGTGCTGAGATAGGTAAGTGGGGCTATTTTTAGTAGAACAATATTTAGAAAAGCCAGATTTATATCCCTGAATCAAAATTGGAACTCCTTATGATTGAAATCGTTTTCAGGTTTTTCTCATGAGTACAACTACAAAGCATTTGATTTTTTGCAAACTATGGAATTTTTGAAAAAGACCTTAATTATATCATTTTAGAAAAACTTACTAATATATAAATCTATTGGACATGGAAGAAACTCAACTCTTTGAGCATTGGAATGTTTGGGCAAAATACATTACCTACGCTGCATGTGCGGCAGCTGTCCTGACCTTGGTGGGCTACCTGATCAAACTCGCTTCAACGACCGACTTCAAAAACAAGTATGATTTTATCAATAAAAGCGAAATCAATACTCTTTGGATTGCCAGTATTGCATTGATCGTCGCCGGAGGATTCTACGCCAACTCCTTTCTGAGCAATGATACCATCACTATTATATTGATAGTTCGCCTGTTCACAACCATTTCTATGGGGCTGATCGTAGGGGTGGTCATTCGAAACTTACTAAAATTTTATTACCCTTTTTATATCGAGAAAAGATTGAAAAAATTGAGGTACAAACCTAGAATTTCACCAAAGACGGGAAAAGCTATGAAGCTCCTGAGTGAAGAGGAGGAAGATGTGTATTTGGATGAAGGTATGCAGGCTGAGGAGAATATTTTCTCTGTAGACTATGATGTATGGGTAGATGAGGAGACGGGATATACCAAAATTGAGAAGTACTCCGGCCACTTACATGCATTACAATGTCCTGAATGTAACTACCAGACTTTCAGGGTCGAGAAAGAAGAAATCGTTTCCGCTCCCAATACTAACGAAGAGGGCGAACTGATCAAGTTTTTCGCCTGTGGCTACTGCGGGCACAAATCCAAAAAGAGTTTCAAAATAGCTATGTTACAAGAGGGCGATGGTAAAGAAGATACTGCCACGGTTTGATGAAAGCTTGCCCCAAGCTAAGTACTTTATTTATGATGTTAAATTATTTATATAGGACAAACAAAAAAACCTACTTACGTAGGGTTTTTTGTTTGTCCTTCATACCTCCCTTACGTAGTTATCATATAACTGAGAAACTCTTTGACTATTTAACCCAGATCATGCACTGAAAAATCTACTGCGGATCTAAATAGCTGCAAACCGGTCGTTGCACTACGTTTTTTGAATTCACTATAGCAGTGCCATGCTAAATCCAATAAAACTCCCTGATTTATGGATATGTAAACCCTCGTTACGAAGTTCTAACGCATGATCCGAGTTAAAAAGATGTTTTTCAGTAAGAATGTATATAGTCAAAATAAAGCAACATTGACAATCCTATAGCTATGTATATAAGTCTATTGATTATTAGGGTGTTGTGCAAGTTTGGGTTTCACATGTCGTATAAGATCCCGCGGGTCATTTTAGTATCAATCAAGGCGATAACCGCAGGGATAGCAGCGCTATCCCGAGGATTGTCAACGCAGAGTGAAGCAAAATGAACAGGAAGATAGGCGATTTTAAAAGCTAAGTTTGTATAAAACCTGCGCAGTGTAAAACCGCTGATCTTGAAGCAATTTATGCTCGTAACAGGAAGGCTGTTGATCATTTTGGTTTGAAAGAAAAGTGCGGTTTATTCGGCTAAGGATATTTATTCAATAAAGTCAGGCGTTCTGTTCCGGTTTTCCAACTACTGTAACAGGAGGGGAGAGCAAAGCCCTAGGCACACTATTGGTAAACGAAGCAAGGACTAGCCAAGTAAATTAGCGGGAAGTTTTATCTGGTCAGAATAGAACTTCATACGGGAATGCTGGCTTTCCAGCTTGCTGATCCTATCGATCATGTCCGCTTTATGATTGTAAAAAACTTCGACATAATCACTCCCTATCAAGTAAAGGTTGACTTTATACCCATAATAACGAATAGCAGTAACGAAGGTCCCGTTTTCGTATAACGTCTTGACCTGATCTCTCAGGGTAAGTTGTTCCAAATACTTCCAATCCATTCGCATGGGTTTAATCTAATCATAAACAATCTAATATAAAAGAACTCGGTGTTTTCTTAATATAAAAGAAAGATGAGTGTAAATAGTGGTTTTTTTGAACTAAAATTACTGATTTTCAGTTAGTTGTATGTGTTTTGGTGAGAAAGTGTTATATTTTCAGTATTCTGGGGCGTGAAGCCTCAGGTTCAAATCAAAACAGTTTTCTTGTATAGTTTAAAATGACTTTTGAATCGGCAGTTTAGCTTATGAAAGATTTTTATAATAACCAAAAAATTATTGAAGGTCTGGAGATACTCATCACCAAGATGCTTGATAGACTTGATACCTACAAAGATGATAACATTGATTTTGCCGAACTCATCTATAAGGAAGGCTTGGGGGAAGTTTTTGAATCTGTGGGTCTATTCAAAGAATATGAGCAATATTTTAAAAGAAACATTCAACAGATGGAGAAAAAAATAAACTTACTGAAAGAAATCAAGGAAAGTTTCATCCTGAAAAACTTATTGATAGTAGAACCCTGCCGAAGGAACTGATATATGGGTTCCATCAAAGTTCCTTCGATCGGGTTCAAATGCCTCAATAAGGTTTTGATGGAATAACCGTTAAACACATATTTTGTATTGGAACTTTGAGATGAGGATTTATACTCGGGAAAAAATGAAATGTGAAACCCTATAGGCAATGGCCAAGGCAAAAAATCCGTATAGTGTTGAACCATTACGGGTAGACTTGTCATTAGGGTCTTTAGAAAATAGTAGCATTTAATTCAACGAATCACCTTGTCCCAAATCAATTGCGTTCGAATATAATTCAAAAAACACATGGTCGAGCGAAATTCGAAGTCCGACAGGAAGGTGACATAATAAGCTAATACAATCGTAATCATCAGACAACAGGAAAGAAGAGCTTTACTATTAATTTTGGAGTAGATAACCAACTGGAGGCCACTTGAACTGTTATATGATGTTTTAAAAATCACAGGAATACGTTCTCTGAGCAAAGTTGCCACTGTAGTAATATCAGCGCTACGATGAGAATCCTTAACATAGGATAGGACGAATGAACAAGATAGATATGCGACTTTTAAACCCAAATTGATCGATAGAAATCGTGATGAGCGTATGAATAGCAAAATACCGGCCATTTGTATTCGTTCGGCATAGCACCGCTATGGTGAATGAAGACCGGTGGGCAAAGCTTCTGGTAGGAAGCTATTTATGCGCAGTATAGTTTCTCTATTGATCATTTTGGGTTAAAAGGTAAGTCTGTATAAGCTCAAAAGAGCTGCCTTTGAAATTATAAACGTCATCTGATAGGTAAAGAGGCATAACACTAAACCTAAAAGACAATGAGAAATAGATTGTTTGCCCTACCTTTATTATTTTTTCTGATTACTTGCAGTGATGATGATGGACCGCAACACAACTATCCGGATCAGGCTGTAGTCGCCCCATTGGAAGACCTGGCCCAAGTAGATGGGGTCAGGATTCTGGATGGAGGCTACGGTTCTTCGATGGCATCCGACCCGCTGAGCAAGAAGCATTTTTATTTGTTGACGGACAGAGGGCCGAATTTCGATACAGGAACAAAAGGAGAGAAAGGTTTTGCCCTGCCCCGATTCAGCCCGCATATCGCTAGGTTCCGACTGGAAGGAGAAGCATTGGTATTGGTCGATGATATTACGCTCAAAGCCCCGTCCGGTGATGCATTGACAGGTCTTCCGAATCCACTCGGAGCGGGTGGTACGGGAGAAGTACCCAAAGATTTGAAAGGTAATGTACTTGAGTATGACCCTCAAGGATTGGACTCAGAGGGTTTGGTCGCATTAAAAGACGGTACCTTTTGGATAAGTGATGAGTATGGACCTCATTTGCTCCACATCGACAAAGAAGGCAAAACTATTGAGCGGATCAACCCTTTCGGTAGTGATAGGGCGATACCGAAAGTATTTGGCAAAAGAAGGCCGAACAGGGGGATGGAAGGGCTGACGATAAGCCCCGACGGCAGTACATTGGTCGGTATTATGCAATCGGCATTATACAACCCCGACAACAGCGTGAAATCTACAGCCAGACTGACCCGAATCCTGAGTTTTGATATTGCTACAGCAGAAAGTCGCGAATACGCTTATATCCAAGAAGTACCCGGCAATAGTAATAGTGAGATAACGGCCCTGTCCGCGACTGAATTTTTGGTGATAGAGCGTGATGGTGCCTTTTATCCGGAAGCAAAGTACAAAAGAGTCTACAAAATCGATATTAGTGAAGCCACGGATATATCCAGTGCCGGTAATACCGAGAACGGAATGCTGCTACAGGGAAGGACACTGGAGCAACTCAGTGAAGGGGAACTTCTGGCCCAGGGTATTCGGCCCGTCAGCAAAACCCTTGTCGTGGACATGCTCGAGTACAACGCCTATCCTCATGACAAAATGGAAGGTATCGTAATTCTCGACAAAAATGTATTGGCGATTGTAAATGACGATGACTTCAGTATACGCCCGGGCAAACAACCTGGAAAAATAGCACAAAAAACACTGTCCAACGGGAAAATAGACCGCGCGACGGTCTATTTCGTCCGTTTGGAAAAAGCCTTGTACTGACCCATATTTTCAACAGCCTTTAGAGACTGTTTTGGAATGGTATTTATCTCAAGGTATAGTATTGAGGCAGATACCATTCCTGAGAATTCCAAGTGACCATTAAAAATCAATATCCTCCACGGTAACCCCTCACGTACCTATGCTATTATAACACATGAAAAGAGTTTATACTAAAGAAAAAGTGAAATGGGAATTTTGAAGTTCCACAGGTCTTGGACCGACCCTGCATTGGCCGACTTGTCATTAGTAGATCGGTCATTAGGGTCGTTTCTGGGAGAAAAGTGCTTTCGCAATGATTTTCAGTCTGTCCCAAAACAATTGCGTTTGGAGATAGGGATTCCTTCTGACGATACAAACACCTTTCGGGAGAACATAAAAGAGATACAGTTTAACCCCCACTTAGACTACCACTTTCATCGAAAAAGCAAATAAAAAAGATGGAATAAATCCGACTCGCCATTATTGCAAGATAACCAATAAATGTATAAAAATCTGATTATCAATATTATGTTGATAATACCCTCAGAAAAGGCTTGAATCTTATCGTTATTTTTATTGCATTTTTACAGTAAATGCCTAATTTGATAAAGATTAACCATTTTATTTTGTCTGTGTTTCGCTTTCGAAGAGTTTTAATTGATTTTATAGCAACCACATTGTTTTTTTAGAATCGGTGCAGCTGACAGCATTTGCTTTTCCATAGGTCGCAGGTATTTATAATTGCTACGACCCATAGTTTAACTACTTTGGGAGTGCGAATTTCCGAGATCTAGAGAAAGGCTTTATGGCCCAGAGATCAAAGAACGAAACAAGAGATTTTTTCAGTGCGCATTTTCTGAAAGATGCGATTTTATATAGGAAAGTAGCAGAATATCGCTACTCTGGTACAGCGTTCAAAGAACATTTCGTGAAAGTCCAGATTTAAAGCCGTTTTTTTCATATAAGGTTCTAAGTGTTTATGTTTTTTAAGTACAATATATGTTGTGCAGTAGTATTCTTTGCGAGTCTACTCTCTTCTTTTGCATTTGATGAAGTTTCACCCAAAACCAATAGTGATGTCTTGGTGGCAGACCCTGAAGTGAGGTTGACCATTAGTAGCAATGCAGTCAGGGAAGCCAATGCCTCTTTGACGATAGTTGCGACGCTGGAGGCTACAACTACAGAAGAAGTGACAGTAGACCTACGCTATTCGGGAACTGCTACCTTTGGAGTGGACTATACTGTCCCGACCCGTATTACCATTCCGCCCAATACACTGAGTGGACAGGTGATGCTGACGACCGTTTCTGATGTCTTGGATGAAATCAATGAAATCATACGTATTGATATCGACAATGTGGTCAATGCCACAGGTATTCCGGGCAATCAGGTAAATAGTTTTATTGTAGATGATGACCCCTTACCTACGGTTGTGCTGTCCCTTAGGGACAGCCCTTTTGCGGAAAATGGGGGTATAGCTACTGTCACAGCAACTTTAAATGAGATATCCAGTAAAGATGTAAAGGTGAATCTGTCTTTTTTGGGGACAGCGCTCGGAGGGGATTATACCATTTCTCCCTTTACTTCCAATATCACTATTGCGGCGGGCAGTTTATCAGAAGAAAAGCAGATTATAGGCACCGATGATATGAATTTTGAAGGAGATGAGACGGTCATCATCAACATTGCTTCGGTGGTCAACGGCTTAGAGGATGGAGACCAGAGTATTACTGCTGTAATTGCCGATGATGACAATCCTACTATCGCCACTGAACCGATACTGGGTTCCCCATTCTGTCCTGGCGAAGAGGTGCTGGTAGATTATACAGCTTCCAATTCCTTTCTTTCCGGTAACGTCTTCGTAGCACAGCTTTCTGATGCTACGGGTTCATTTGCGTCACCGGTGGACATCGGAAGCGAGTCGACTATTTTCAGGTCAGGTACCATCACGGCTACGATACCTACCGGGCGAAGAGGGATGGAGTTCCGAATCCGGGTCATCTCGAGCAATCCTGTTGTAGAAGGGACAGATAATGGCACAGATTTGGAAATAGATAGGACACGGCCCGTGATAAGCTCTTGCTCGCCTACTCCGACAGATCTCATAGCGGATAAGAACTGTCAAGCGATATTGCCCGATTATAGAGGGGACATCGTTGCTTCGGATGATTGTACCTTTTCCATAAGTCAAAATCCCGCTTCGGGTACATTGGTCCCCATTGGCGCGACTACCATTGTTTTTACAGTGCAGGATGAGGGTGGAAACAGTTCTACCTGCTCGGTCATACAACGGATAGTCGATAGAAGCGCACCGAGTATTACTACCTGCGCCGAAGTTCCTGAGGCACTTGAAGCTGATGCCAGCTGTAAAGCTCCTCTACCCGATTTTACTAGTGAAGTGGAGGCGTCCGATAACTGTGGTTTTAGCGTAACACAGAGTCCTGTTGCAGGTACCTTGGTTGACTTGGGGAGCACATTGGTAACGCTAACGGCCGTGGACGATGCGGGTAATTCTTCGGAGTGCACGGTGCAGCAGGTCGTCATAGATATGACTCCACCCGTCATCAGTAGTTGCGCTATTACTCCCACAGATCTGATAGCCGATATCAACTGCGAGGCCATTATGCCCGACTTGAGTACAGGTATTCTGGCTTCTGATAACTGTAACGTCTTCATTGCCCAAGACCCTCCTATCGGAACGGTCATCACTATTGGGCAGACAGTAGTAACCTTTACCGCTAGTGATGATGCGGGCAATACCAGCACTTGCGCTGTCGTCCAAGTGGTAGTGGATAGGGAAAGCCCCCAGATTCTTGTTTGTGCCGCTACTCCTGAAGATCTAGAGGCCAATGCCAGCTGTCAAGCGATAATGCCCGACCTTCGGTCAGGGCTTTCGGTGGTCGATAATTGTTCTGCGGGTCTGACCCTATCCCAGGACCCAGCCCCTGGCACCCTCTTGGGGCTTGGGGCTACTACTGTCACCTTTACTGTAAAGGATGCCAGTAACAACGAAGCTACTTGTCAGGTCATTGAAAAAGTTATTGACACCACAGACCCTGTCATCGATCGTTGTATTGATACGGCTCCTGTACTAGAGGCAGAGGAAAATGTGTGTTCCTCTCCTATGCCCGACCTTCGTGCGGACTTAACAGTCTTTGATAATTGTAGCTTTTCCATAGCACAGTCTCCCGCAGCGGGGACCGATGTGCCTTTGGGGGCAACCGAAGTAGTATTCACCGTATCCGATATTGAGGGCAATGAGACTACCTGTTCGGTAGAGCAGGTAGTTATCGACATCACACCACCCTCTATCACCAAATGTCCGGACATACCCCCCATCCTGAGTGCTGATGGTTCTTGTGGTAACATCGTACGTGACTTTACAGCTGAGGTAGTTTTCTTCGATAATTGCATCGCTTCTGTTACCGTTACCCAATCGCCTACTCCGGGGACCAGGATACCTCTTGGTAATTCTGAAATCACCTTTACGGTTATGGATGGGGCGGGTCTCATGGCTACTTGCTCCATTATACAGACTGTCAGGGATGATACTAATCCTATTATTGACTTTTGTCCGGGCAATCCCGGCGATCTAATAGCCGATAATAGCTGTCAGGCAATCTTGCCCGACCTTAGGGCCGGTATTTCCGCTAGAGACAATTGTACCTCGGACCTAATAATAGTACAGTCTCCCGCTCCGGGTTCGACACTAACAGTGGGCCGGACCAGTGTATCTTTCAGTGTCATGGACCGTACAGGCAATGCCAACACTTCTTGTGCTGTCATACAGACAGTAGTTGATAACAGTTTACCGGAAATCACCCGTTGTCCAGTACCTGCGGACATCACTGCGGATGCTACCTGTGCCATCGCTATTCCTGACTTGAGAGGTGCTCTGGTAGTCAATGACAACTGTACGGGAGTACTTTCCATTGATCAAAGCCCTGCTCCGGGAACCATTTTGAACCCAGGGGACAATGAGGTTGTGTTCACTGTTAGTGATGAAGGGGGCAATAACACCAGTTGTACCGTCACTCAGCGTGTCATCGATACTACACCACCCGTTATTACTGCCTGTGCCGCTACCCCTGCTCCCATTATGGCGAATGAAGATTGTCAGGCCATATTGCCCGACCTGAGAGTAGGTCTGGTGGTGAGTGATAACTGTGGGGCGGTCATTAGTCAACAACCTACTCCCGGGACATTGGTCAGTCTTGGTGACATTATTGTTACTTTTATCGCTACCGATGCAGCAGGGAATACGGATAGATGTACTGTCATTGAACAGGTAGAGGACAAAACGGCACCCGAGGTACGGACAAAGAATATCAGTCTATCACTGGATGCCAGTGGCAATGCGAGCTTTTCACCTTCACAAATCGATGATGGCAGTAGTGACAACTGTCTTGTTGCCGGGTTTAATGCAACTCCGCTTAGTTTCACCTGTAGTGATTTGGGTGACAATACGGCTACCTTGACGGCTACAGATCTAGCCGGTAACAGTGGTATGAGCACAGCTATCGTAAGGATAGTGGACGATACACCCCCCGTTCTGCGGACATGTCCTTCCGATATTCAGGTGGAGCTGCCGGACAAAAATTGCGGCATCACGGTAAACTTTGACAGTCCTACAGCAGATGACAATTGTAGTGGGCTTACCATTCTACAGACCGAAGGTCCGGTAAGCGGTAGTGAGTTTTCCGGAGGAAACACCACGATTACTTTTGAGATTACCGATATCGGAGGAAATAGGGAAATCTGTTCTTTCGTTGTCACGGTAGAGGATAAGGATTTGCCCGTAATCGAATGTCCCGACGATATAGTTCAAACGTCGAATCCGGGCCTATGTGGGGCCGTAGTTTCCTATCCTTTGCCCATAGGCACGGATAACTGTCCCTTTGCTCCCACAGCCATCACATTGATATCAGGGCTGCCCAGTGATGAGGTTTTTCCCGTCGGTAGTACTACCGTGACCTACCGGATCACCGATGTCAGTGGTAATACTGCCGATTGTAGCTTTATGGTATCGATAATAGATGATGTGACCCCCACGATAACCTGTCCATTGAGCATTCGTACCTTGGACCCAATAGTAAATTATACACCGCCCGTAGGTGAAGATAACTGTGCTACTGAAGTGCGACTGGTCGAAGGTCTAGGTCCTGGGGCTACTTTCCCCCTTGGTAGGACAATAGAGGCCTATGAGATAAGCGACGCCTCTGGCAGAAAGGCCGACTGTAGTTTCAGTGTGGTAGTGACCACTTCTTTGTTTCCTCCCGAGAACATCACTATCAGTAATGATATAGTAGAGGAAAGAGCGGAAGTAGGGAGTTTTGCGGCATTCTTAACGACAGAAGACCCCGACGGAAACGTAGATAGCCACACCTATTCCTTGATTGGTGGTGATGGGGGCGAGGACAATGGTTTTTTCAGAATAGAGGGAGATGAGCTATTGGTCAATAGGGCTTTCAATGCCGAAGAACAAAGAGATTTTAGCCTCCGTATTAGGACAACCGACAGTGAGGGCTTTACATTCGAGCGGGTTTTTGTTATCCGCCTTATACCTAATGTCGAATTGGAACTGGATATACCCAATGCTATCTCTCCCAATAATGATGGTGTAAATGATACCTGGAACATTCTTAACATCGAATTTCACCCGGAAAGCAATGTAAGGATCTTTACCAGAAATGGAGTGGAGGTATTTCGGTCGGTAGGATATACAGTTCAGAATGAATGGGATGGCTTCAAAAACGGAAAAATACTACCGGCAGCCAGTTACTATTATGTTATCCAACTGAACGACCGGAAACAAAGGGTATATAACGGAGTAGTCTCCATTCTTCGCTGAGACTTTGAGCACGACAGATAAAATAGTATGCGTAGCTGCTGAGTATGTAGGGGAGTGATTCGTACCGCCCAGTAGAACGGTCAATCGTAAGCGGGGGGTGGGAAGCATGTATTTTCATGAGGTACCATAATAACCTCGAATCGAAAACTACGGGACTTAACCTGAATAGAAATGTAAACAATATAGAAATCAACATATGAAAAAGGTTTGTTTTTTGACGAGTTTGCTGCCCTTGATGGTTTCTGTTGTTTACGGGCAAGTTCCCATGCTACAAAGCCAGTATTTCCAGAATGCCCCTGCCTTTAACCCTGCCTTAGCAGGATTGGAGACCTATTGGGACATAAAAGCAGGTTATCGACAGCAGTGGTCCGGGTTGGAAGATGCGCCTGAGTCGATGTTTTTTAGTGCTTACGGCCTACTGAACCACTTAGAACATCATTTTTACGACCCCAAGGCCTATTCTCTGCGCATCAGCGACCCCAGTCAATATGGAGAGACAGAACATACCTTGGAAACCGAAAGGAAGGCCAAAAAAGGTATTGGAGGCTTTGTGCTCCAAGATGCCCAAGGTATTTTTAAGCAGGTATCCGGACAGTTGAACTATGCCCATCATTTTCCCATCGGCAATAGCGATGCCTATCTGTCTCTGGGAGCAACCCTCGGCCTTACCAATTATCAAATAGACTTTGTTCGGGTACGGTTGAGGGATATGGACAATGATCGGGTATACAATTCGCTACTTAACAATGGGAGTTCCAATACTTTTTTGAATGGAAGTTGGGGCCTATGCTATTACACTTCGGAGTATTATTTTTCCTATGGCATGGCCTCTGTCTTCAGCACGGTAATATCCGGAAACAAGGAGGTGTTGCAGGAAAACTCCCCACAGCATCAAGTAATGATGGGCTATAGACTCAACCTGAACCATCACTTTGCATTATTGCCCAGTGGCATTTTGCGCATGGGCAGTGGATGGCCCGAAGAGTGGATGATGAATGTGAAGTTAAGGTACGCCGATAGGTTCTGGGTAGGCGCAGGCTACCGGAACGGAGGGGATATCGTGGGTATGTTCGGACTCAATTTCGATCATTTCCTCAGTGTGAGTTATTCTTATGACCTGACTACTTCCAATATCAGCGACTTCAACAACGGAAGTCATGAAGTCATCATTGGTCTACAGCTTTACAACTACACAGATACAAAAACCTACTTTTGGTAACGGATTCGATCGATTATGAAAAACTTTTTTTTTACACTAGCGATATTCCTTCTAGACACTCATTTTGGCAATGCCCAAGCACCGGATCTGGCCTCTCCTGTACGCCTCGGGACATCTGTAAATACATCAAGTGAAGAAAGCTACCCGATACTCTCGCCCGAGAGAGACCGGCTCTATTTTGTCCGGACACTATACGCTGCCAATAAGGGAGGGGTACAGGCAGGTCAGGACATTTGGTATAGTAAAAAGAGTGATGATGGTACATGGAAAACGGCAGAGAACAGGCTGAAAAAATTGAATACCATAGAAAACAATGCCGTCATCGGCATCAGTAAAAACGGAAAACGTCTCTACCTGATCAATTCTTATTTTGAACTGGAAAAACGCCATCAAGGTATTGCCTTTAGCGATTTTGATGATCGCAAAGGTGTTTGGAGCCGGCCGGAAGAACTGGGGGTAGAAGTACAGGTGGGCAATAACTTTTATGGCTTCTATATGCATCCCGATGAAGACATATTGTTGATTTCCATGACGGGTGACCGGTCTTTGGGCGAAGAGGACCTTTACGTAAGCCAGAAGACGGGAGAGGGTCAATGGACAAAGCCCATACATTTGGGGGGGACGGTCAATACATCCGGTTTTGAAATCTCTCCTTTCCTCTCTGAGGACAAAAGGACACTCTACTTTTCCAGTAGCGGGCTAGAAGGGCTGGGCGATGCAGATATATTTATGACGGAGCGAAAGGGCGATGGCTGGCAGGATTGGTCAGAGCCCCTTAACTTAGGGGAGGGGGTCAACTCTAGTCGTTTTGATGCCTATTTTACGGTCGATGACCAAGAGGGTGCTTTTTTTGCCAGTAATAGAGAAGGTGGACTTAGTGATATCTATCATGCGCAGTATAAGAAGAAAATACTAAAAGACAATAGTCCTGACAGTACTGCCATGGCCAAAGAAACTCCCGAACAAAACGATACCTCTGAAACTGAATCGGCAAAAAACAAGAATACCATCGATGAAAGCGCTGTGGCTTCTACCGATGCGAAAAATGGCACGGACATTCCTGCCTCAGATGGACAGCCTCAAGCCCAAAATGCCAAAGTAAAAGTAGAAGAAGGGGAAGGCAGTCCTGCCACGGCCATGAATGAGGGTGTTGATACTTCCAAAGAACAAGAGAATAAGGAGGAGACAGCGGCCAAAGAACTGAGCAATACTACAGCTCAGGTAGCTATGGAAAGCGGAAAGTTGCCGGAGAAAGTCTATGTGCTTTTCGGCTTCGACTCCTTTGCGCTCGACCCAAAGTACAGAACGCCCATAAATACCACAGCAGACTACCTACTTCAACATGATAATTCAAAAGTACATATTGTAGGCTATACCGATGATATAGGAGATGAAAAATACAATCTTTACCTTTCGGAAGAAAGAGCGGAAACAGTACGAAAGTACCTCAAGAAAAGGGGGGTAAACGACATTACCATTCAGGTAGAAGGCAAAGGGGAAGCGGACCCTTACAGGAAAAACGATAGTAAAGAACATCGCAAACTCAATCGACGCGTTGAAATCAGCTTTATGCCCAGAGAGCGTAAGTAAAGGTGTTCATACACGCTTCTGTATGGCCGGTACCAACACGGGATAAAACCTATGGATGTAAAGACTGTTTTGAGAGAAATCATTGAAGTGATTCAACCCAGATCATGCGTTGGAACTTCGTGGCGAGGGTTTACATATCCATAAACAAGGGGGTTTAATTGGACTTGGCATAGCACCGCTATGGTGAATTCAAAAAACGTAGTGCAACGACCGGTTTGCAGCTATTTAGATCTGCAGTAGATTTTCCAATGCATGATCTGGGTTAATTGTTGACGGAGCCATCTCCGTCCTCCTCGTCTTCGTCCCAGTCAAAGTAGTCGTCTTCCTCAAGCTCTTTATCCTTTTTTTCGGTTTTACCCTTGCTCTTAAAGGCATCTTTGAGTTCTTTTACTTCTTTTTTCAGGTCTTTGATGATTTTCTTTTTGACACTTTTCGTATCGTAGAGTATCGTATAGTCACTGGTAGTACCCAGTATTTTCAGGTAGACTTTAGAGCGTCCGGAGGCATCTTCTTCTATGGCGCCGAAGGCTTCGTCCTTGTCGATGCGTTCTTTGTTACGGATAGGAGCGACTACCGTATAGGCAATATGTTGGTCGAGCGTATGGGTACCGCTGATGAGAATATTGGACACGTTTGACCTGATTTCCATCTCGGGAAGGTAAATGGTCTCGTTTTCGATGTGGATATCATTGGCTAGATCGGAAAAACGCAGGTGGTCCAGGTTTTCTTGCCTGACGTACTTGGAGAGCATTTGCATAGGCTCAAAATTGTTCAGTTCACCATTTTTTATAGAGGTGCTGATATCGGCCGTCAGTGATTTATTGTCCAGGTTCAGATTCTTATCGAAGGCCATTTCTGACATGATGCCCGCATAGATTTGACCTTTGAGGTGTCGGTCCACTAGGAAATCCTGATTAAAGTTTTCGAACACATAGAATATGCTATCGATATCGATACGGTAAAGCGTTAGGTCGCTTTTGGCTGTCATTCGGTCGGGGTTTCGGGTATTGACGAGGCTATTGAGCTTTATATTGCCGCCCAGGGCATTGAAAGAGATTTTCTGCAAGGCCGCTAGCTGTTCTTTCACCTTAAGTTTGCCTTGTATGTGTTCGGGGTGGAATCGTCGAAAGTGCAACTGCTCCACATTACAATCAAAAGATAGCACCAGATTTTCGGGTATGCTCAGACTATAGGCAACGGTATCCGTGACAGGAGCCGCACTTGTACTTTCCGGTATGTCTTCCTGAAAGCGCTCCGATAGCAGTGCATCCAAGTCGATGAATTCTGATTTGAGATCGGCCGCAATGCTCAGTGGCTGCCCTTCGAACAAAAAGTAGGTAACGATATTGACCAAAAAACCATTCAACAGAAAATCAGAACGTCCCAGCCTTCCCGAAACATCGCTGATGGCCAGATCGCTCTTGTTGAAGATGAGGCTTCCGGAGAGGTCGTTCAGCATCAGGTCTTCATTGCCCATGTCGATGCCGATTTTCTGCATTCCTATTTCTCCACTGGTATTGACCCGCTGCGCCGTACTTTTATTTTTAAAATCGTTAAGCCTGCCTTCCAATTCAATATCGATTTCTACTTTTCCCGTAGCGGAGCGTATGGCTTCTATGGGATGGAATTTCAGTAAAGAGACCACCTCCAGTTCGCCTTTAAAATCCAGTTTTACGATGGGGTCCTCTAGGTTCTTCATTTCGAAGTCTGCCCTGAAAGGGGTTCCTTCCAGTATGCCCTCCATCTCTTTCAGGCTCAGGGAGGCTTTGTGCAGGTCACGGAGCGATGAAGTCTCAAAGCTACCGATAAGATTGGCCTTCTGTATTTGGGCCTTGGTGCCGGGGTGAAAGACCGTCGCCCCTTTAAAACCAAAATCCACCTTGAGGCCTGGAGACTGGTTCTTGCTGATGGCACCACCCAGTTCTAAATCAAAAAATACCTCTCCTTTGCTCTTATAGGCACTCAATGGCTGAACCCATTTTTCGGGCAATAACTGTAACAGTGTCTGTATGTTGGCCGACTCTCCCTCCATAAAAAGGTCTACGGTATTGATTTTTCCAAACCGATACCCGCCGTAGACCAAAAAGGAGGCTTTGCTGCCGCTGAGTTTCAGGGAAGAAGGACTGAAGCTGATATTACCCTTAGCTCCATCATAGGAAAACTTGGCGTCGATGAGCCAATTTTTGCCTTTCAGATAACTGATACTATCGAAGTTGAGGACATTGCTCTTGAGCTGCCCTTCAGCTGCGATATCAAAATAGGTCCCTTGGTTTTGCAGGGAAGCCCTGAGACTTGGGGTATGTACATCCACATTTTGCGCTAAGGCTTCGTTTTGATACGTAAAGTGGGTATTGATCAGGTGTATTCGATTGAGTCGGAGCTGAATTTTCGAAGGAGATTTTTTTCCGGTACCGCTTTCTTTGAGAATAGCGTAGTTGGGCCTGCCCTGTCGATCTATTTTTAGGGAAAGGTCGGCATTTTCCAAGTGGACCTGACGTATGCTGTAATCTCCACGAATCAGTGATATAGGATTAAAGGTAAAATGGACCCTATCTGCCTTTAGCAGGTTTTCCTGACTGTTGGGAAAACTTTCCTCGATGCGCACTTGGTTAAAGGTCAGGGCTATCATGGGAAACTTATCGAAAGCATTGACCTCTATAGCCCCGACATGTACGGGAGTATTCAGGCTTTTATTGGCTTCTTTGACAAAATAGTCGATCAGCTCATCCCTGTACAGGTAAGTGGAGCCTACGATTATAGAGACAAAAGTAACCACCGCAATGAAGGTATAGAGCAGTATTCTTTTTAGGAGCTTTATGAGTCTCTTCGTGTTCAATCCGATATGTTGGAATTATATCCTGTTTTGCCATTACCTAATGTCCCTATCGCAGAATCCATATTTTGAATTCCACTGGAGCGGACTACTAAAACTACAAAACCACAGGTAGATTTTAGCTGGAAAACGAGCAAGTCTTTTAAGAGCAACGTTATTTTTCATGAGGCCATATATTTTTTTGATTTTTATTTGTTCCTGATTTGCATTAGAAAAAAAATGCACTAAGTTTGCATTCCCATTCACAACAAGTATGCCACTAAGGGCAAGAAAATGTTGAAAGGGGCGCTTAGCTCAGCTGGTTCAGAGCACCTCGTTTACACCGAGGGGGTCGGGGGTTCGAATCCCTCAGCGCCCACATTTATTAAAAGGCCTTCAAAATCATTGATTTTGAAGGCCTTTTGCATTTTGGAGTTCAAAATTTTCAAAAACCAATTTCCACTCTTATTTTAAACCTGGATCATGCATTGGAAAATCTACTGCGGATCTAAATAGCTGCAAACCGGTCGTTGCACTACTTTTTTTGAAGTCACCATAACAGTGCTACGCTGAATCCGATAAAAAGCCCTGATTTATTGATTATTTTGGGTTTAAGGCAAAATCAACCATTTTTGGCCCGTTTTTGGTTTCTGAGTGGCTACAAATGGAAGTAGTGCGAAATTATAGTTGGAGTAAAAAAGAAGAGGCTGTCTTTTGATACAGCCTCTTCCCGGTTTTTTTCATTTTTAAGTTAAGGTTAGTTTTGCGGTCTTATACAAATTTAGGTTTTAAATGTCGTATAAGATTCCGCTGGTCATTTTGTTTCAATCAAGGCGAGAACCGCA
>CANLOE010000059.1 GCA_947492745.1 uncultured Cyclobacteriaceae bacterium
CGCGAGGATTGTCAACGCAGAGTGAAGCAAAATGAACAGGAAGATAGGCGATATTTAAAAGCTAAGTTTGTATTATTCACAAATAACACTATATCAAACATTCAAAAAATCTTTTATGAAATTACTCAGTGAATTTAAACTCGGGAACATTACATTAAAAAACAGAACAGTCATGGCCCCACTGACGCGATGCCGAGCTATAGACAATATCCCCAATGACCTTATGGCCAAGTATTACGCACAAAGAGCCGGTGCAGGTCTGCTGATTACCGAAGGGACGGCACCATCACCCAACGGCTTGGGATATGCAAGGATACCGGGAGTATATTCGGAAGCACAGATCTCCGGCTGGAAAAAGGTCACTGATGCAGTTCATGAAAACAATGGTAAGATCTTCTTACAGATCATGCACACAGGTAGGGTTTCGCATCCTAATAATATGCCGGAAGGTGCCAAGGTACTTGCCCCCTCAGCGATAGCACTTTCAGGAAAAATGTATACCGATGAGGAAGGGGAGCAACCTTATCCCATACCTCAGGAAATGACCGTACAAGAGATAGAAGAAGCGATAGAAGAGTATGTAACAGGAGCTAAAAATGCCATCAAGGCAGGCTTCGATGGTGTGGAAATCCATGCTGCCAATGGCTATCTCGCCAATCAGTTTATAAGTCCTATAACCAATAAGCGGAAAGATGAGTACGGCGGAAGTATAGATAATAGACTAAAGTTTGTTCTTGAAGTAGCCCAAAGGGTTACGGCGGCTATAGGAGCAGAGCGCACGGGTATACGAATTTCTCCTTATGGGGTCTTCAATGACCTAGGCCCATTTGAAGGTATCGATGCTACTTATGAGCAGCTGGCCAAAGCTATGGGAGAACTGGGCTTGGTATACCTACATACCGTAGATCATGAGGACATGGGAGCACCGGCCGTACCCAATGCTATTAAAGAAACTGTAAGAAAAGCCTTCGGTGGTACCATCATCGCGAGTGGAGGCTTGAACGGAGACAGTGCGGAGGCGATTCTACAGTCCGGAGATGCCGAGCTGACTGCCTTTGGAAGACCATTCATATCCAACCCCGATCTAGCAAAACGTTTTGAACACAATCTGGATTTAACAGAGCCGAATCAAGACCTGTTCTATACGCCTGGGGCCGAGGGCTATACCGATTATCCAGTAGCTAGCACTGCCAGTGTATGATTATACGATCATGGCGCAGCCCTATACCAATCCGGGATGCAGCTAATTGATATAGATTGGTATTTGTGTACTCAATGGAGTGTAAAATTCTAATCTGCAATTTAAGAGACTGTTTTAAACTGTATCTTTTTCTTTCTTATGTACTTCTTTTGGTGCCTGATTTCGTTGAAATTTCCGCTAGCTAGCGCGACATGCTATCTTTGTCAATAGCTCACGCGGCAGAAGGCCCCTTCACTAATAACGCCCTCGGGGCATTATTTTAACGCTCGGTCCTATCTAAAATAAGTGATAACAAATTCTAAAATAATATCTTCAAAACAGTCTCTAAATAAATGAAATTTAGAATGCCTCACCGCTCTTCTTTACAAAAGAAGAGCGGTTGTTTTTTATAGCATAAAAAAAGAACCCGATTAAAACAGTATAATCGACCATAGTCGTTTACCCCCTTAAAGGATTTAATCCAGATCATGCGTTGGAACGTCGTAACGAGGGTTTAAATAGCAATACATCAGGGAGCTTTATTGGATTTAGCAGGGCACTGCTATGGTGAATTCAAAAAACGTAGTGCAACGACCGGTTTTCAGCTATTTAGATTCGCAGTAGATTTTTCAATGTATGATCCGGGTTTAAGTTGAATTGAGGTCAACATTCGTTGAATCCGAATTGTAAAATCTTATTTATTCTGCAATATTTACTTAAACCTTTTCAACTTAAAACCATAAACGACCAATGTTTCTAATTAATCCGATTTGAGACTATTACTTTAACCCAAAATGATCAATAGAGAACCTATTCCGCGCATAAATAGCTTCATACCGGAAGCTTTACCCACCGGTCTTCATTCACCATAGCGGTGCTATGCCGAACGAATACAAATGGCCGGTATTTTGCTATTGATACGCTCATCACGATTTCTATCGATCAATTTGGGTTAATCGTATGATGAAGTGATTCGGACTTTTTATTTTATAGCGAAATCAAAGATTTTCTGTCCTAATAAAGCTTTTTTTGAGTGCCATAACCAGTGTTATCTTGCGATAGAAAAGTCAAAATCAAGGTGGATAAGTTGAATTTGCAATCGAAAGAAGAAATCCAAATCACCTCATTGACAATAGCCCTTGCGGTTATTCAAGAACAGGAGTTTTTTTAGACTATCGGAATTATACTCATTGTACAAAACCGGTAATTTAAAAAAACTCTATGGTCAATTGTATTGTAAACGAAATGCCGATGGGGCCTTATCCATATTTAAAGTACGACCGGTTCCATTTTTAAAGCATCGGCTTTTTTTCTGGAGTATACATGATCGCATTTCTATCCGTAATCAATAGATTGCAAAAACCTGCGATGATCAAGCTGATACCTGCGATGACCATAGCATTGATCGTATCTTCTCCCAAAAGCTTATAAGCTAGATTGACACCGCCCAAGGCGGCGATGATCTGTGGTATGACGATGAACATATTGAAAATACCCATGACAACCCCCATTTTCTTGGGATCTACTGAGCTGGACAGCATCGCATAGGGCATAGATAGGATACTGCCCCAAGCAAAACCTACCAATACGAACGAGAGTATCAACCACTCTGGCGAAGGAATGAAATACATCGATATGAAACCAATACCACCCAAAATCAACGAAGCAAAGTGCAACCACTTTCTATTGATGCTCTTACGTGAGGTGTACAATGTCAATAACAGTGCGAAGGCCATAGAGGAAAGTCCGTAGACTCCCATATAACTGCCTACTTTATTGGATGCCTTCTGAAAGTCTGTATTGGCCTGTTCAAAGGCCGCTCTTCCTTCAGCTTTTGTCAATACATAAGTACTTTCTATGGGCTGTGGGGTCTTGAATACATGCTCTGTCAGGGCAGGATTGGCCAAACTCCACATCGTAAAAAATGCAAACCAACTAAAGAACTGTATCAGGCCCAATTTCTTCATGGTCAAAGGCATACTGCCGATGTTCTCCAGAATATCGGTGATGAAGCTGTTTTTCTTCTTCTTTTCCGCTTCAAACTCTTCCATATCTTCGGGTGGGTACTCCTGAGTGGTCAATACAGTATAGAGCACCGCTGCCAGAAAAACAAACCCGCCTATGGAAAATGCTACTTTCAATGACATCGGTATCGTACCTGCGGCGGCCTCATCACTTACTCCTAGTTGTGATACTACCCAAGGGAGATTGCTCGCAACCCAAGTGCCGATACCGATGATGAGGGTCTGGGTCACGAAACCATAGGAACGTTGCTCCTCCGGAAGCTTATCCGCTACCAGTGCACGGAAAGGCTCCATGGATACATTGATAGAAGCATCCAATACCCATAAGCAGCCCGCCGCGAACCACAAAGTAGGAGAGTGGGGCACTAAAAAAAGAATGAGTGAACTCAGTACAGCTCCTATTAAAAAAAACGGTCTCCGTCTTCCCCATTTTGGACTCCAGGTACGATCGCTCATATAACCAATGATGGGCTGTACGACCAGCCCCGTCAGTGGGGCAGCAATCCACAGTAGTGGTATAGCCTCTTTTTCGGCACCGAGTGTCTGAAATATCCGCGACATGAAACCACCCTGTAGGGCAAACCCAAACTGAATGCCGAGAAAACCAAAACTCATGTTCCATATCTGCCAAAAGCTCAGTCTTGGCTTGGAGGAAAGTATAGAAGTATTTTTCATTTTTGCTAAATTCTATTTAAAACCACTTTAGATCAATCGACGAATACGCTGTAGCCCCAAGCTTCCAATGGAAAGTCCTCGTCTTTTGAAATCTTTATATCCTGTTGCGTAAATACATCCCGATGCGTACCAAAACTCCCTTTATCGCCGATTTGAAAACTTTGCGGTTCATCGCTTAGGTTAAGCAGCACAGTGACTCGATTTCCCTCCCGCTCACGGTAGAAAGCATAGACATGTTCGCTGGCACCCTTGGTATTTATCCTTTGGACGGGACCACCGTATTCACCATTCCATAGTGCTTTATTCTCTTTTTTCAAGCGAATCAGCGTCGTGTAGAAATCGGCAAGTTCCAGCTCACTCCAGTCAATCTCTCCTTTAGTAAAAAAGGGCAGACGCTCGTCCATTCCGGCCTCTTGCCCACCATAGATCAAGGGCATGCCCTGTAAAGTAGAAGCGAGTACGGCAAAGGTTTCTGCTCCTTCTCCGAAACGTTCGTAAACGGTGCCGTTCCAGGCATTTTCATCATGGTTACTTGTAAAATTCATTTTGATGTCCTCTAGTGCATAAGTAGCGGTATATTTGTCCAGATAGGCATCAATGGAGTCGGCATTGGCTTCCTTTTTAGCGATAGCGTTGAGTAGGTGATGGAAGGTCCAGCCATAGCTCATATGGAAAGCGTCACGGTGCATTTTGGGTTCATCCCATTCGGCCAGCATGAAAAGATCTTTTTCCTTGTCCAGAGCTTTTTTTGCCTTGTTCCAAAATACCATAGGTACTTCGCCGGCGACATCACAACGAAAGCCATCGATATTGGCCGTCTTCACCCAGAACAGCATTTCCTCGATCATGGCGGTATGCAAGGCTTCGTTATCATAATCCAGGTCTGCGACGTCTTCCCAGTCCGGATTGGGGGCCACAATAGCACCTAAACTATCTTTTGTATAGAAATCGGGTCTTTCCTCTATCCAGTGATGGTCCCAAGCGGTATGATTGGCCACCCAGTCCAGAATAACATACATCCCCATAGCATGGGCTTTTTTGACCAAGGCTTTGAAATCTTCCACATTACCATACTCTGAGTGGACTGCCGTATAGTCCCGGATGGAGTAGTAACTACCGAGATCTTCCGGGCCTTCCTTTCTTTTTTCAATACCTATAGGTTGTATGGGCATGACCCATAGTATGCCCACACCCATAGCTTGTAGTCTTGGGAGATGCGCTTCAAAGGCTTTTAGGGTTCCCTCAGGGGTATATTGCCGGATATTTACCTCATAGATGGTGAGTTCCTTGACCAATTCGGGAAAGTTGACCTTTTCCTCCTCCAAAACAGGTGCTTGCCGCGCCTCCTGCTTCGGTGAGCTACAGGATAAGAAAAAAGTACATAGGCCTAGACCTACAAGGACCGTTGACCTTGAATTTAAAGTAAACATAGACGAAAACGTTATAGTTTAGTTGGTGAAAATGTAATCACTTCGAAAGAATAAGCCGGTACTTCTACCTGCGCGCTCTTTGAGAGCTTTCCCTCAAAATGAAGGTTCATCGGAGTATCTTTGATCTGATAGTCAATCAAATCGAACACCTTCGGTACTTTTGATTTATTGAAAATAAGAAGAACATGTTCATTGAAGTAGGAGCGCTGGATGATGAGTCCATTATGACCACTGGTTTTCATTTTGATATCGCCATACATCAAGGCTAAGCTCGTTTTTCTTAAGGCGATGAGCTTTGATGTTGTCCTTCGGGTCCAAAGTTCATGCTGCTTCAAACTGTCGAAGCGCATCATTCTTCTATTATCCGGGTCATTACCTCCAGGACTACCGATTTCATCACCATAATAGATGACGGGAATCCCGGGAATCCCCATCATAAAGGCTGTCAAAGAAGTCAATTTGCGATAAGCTAGGCTGTCCTGAACTTCAATCTGTCGGGTCCAGCCGGCCAGCTTAGCATCTTCATCAAATCTTAGAGAACCATCGGCATAGGAAATGAAGCGCGCACGGTCTTGGTTGCCGGTAATATAGCCCATCAGGTTATGTTCACCATAATAGGCCAAGCTTTCCTTCAATGAAGAGGTCAAGTGCACAAAAGGAACTTCCGGCTTGGCAAAAGTCGCGACGGCATCATCATAAACATTAAAGTCGAACTGCGCATCGAGCATACCCATGTTAATATAACTATTGATCAGCTCTCGGCTACCATAGGTTTCTCCGATTTGATACACTGTCTTATCACTGGGCAGTTCCGATTTTATCTTTTGGGTCAGGGTCCTCCAGAACATTAGCGGTATATGTTTGGTGGCATCATGCCGAAGGCCGTCCAGGTCGTAGGTCTGTAACCAGTACAGCGCAGAGTCGGTCATGGGGTCCACGATTTCGGGTCTTGATAGATCCAAAGTGGGTAGAAAGGTATCGAACCAAGTCGTTAATCGATGTTCATCCCACCTTTCCGTATTGAGTGTGCCATCAGGAAGATGGAGCTTTGTTGCCCAGTCTTTGTGTTGTTGGTATACGGGATGTTCTTCATGCACATGATTGGCCACATAGTCCAGCAAGATATTCATGTCCCGCTCATGCGCCAGTGTCACCAGTTCTTTCAGCTCTTCTGAGGTGCCAAACCTCATATCCACCTTGGTAGAGGAGATGGGCCAGTATCCATGATATCCGGAGAAGGTAGTAGAAGGCTTAGGATAGTGACCATAGGCACCCATTGGGTTTTGGGTAATTGGTGAAAGCCACAATGTATTGATACCCAATTGCTGAAAGTAGCCTTCCCGTAGTTTTTGGGTTATCCCGACAAGGTCACCACCCTTATAATTGGCTTTGGGATGAACGGTCTTATCGGGTACGGGTCGGTCGTTTTTGAGGTTACCATTGAAAAAACGATCGACCATCAGAAAATAGAGGATATGGGCTTCTTTATCACTGCGCTGTAGTTGTTCATAATGAGAGAGTACCTGTCCACTGTCCAAGGGTATCAAGAGCTCATTCGATGCGCCGTTCTTATTATAGGCCCATACTCTCATAAAAGAGCGGTCCTTGAGTTTGGCTTCTTTCGGGATGGTGAGGTTTAGGGTCAATCCATCGGGGCTTTGTTCGATAAAGCTTTCGTTCAGCAGAAAATTATCCCAGTAGACCAGTAGTCCCTTAGTGGGAAGGCTGCTCGCCAGGCTAAGCTTATCCTTTTCATAACTGACCGTCGTCAATCGGGGGAGTTCCTCTGGCGGAGTTCTGGGAATGTCGATGAGTGAGTTTTTGCCCCCATTGCCATTACCCACAGACTGCGCGTTCGCGCTATCGAGCATCTCTTGACCATCTACGACCATCAAATATTGATAGCGCCCGGGATTCAACCGCACTTCTGTGGTAAAAGCACTTCCTTTTTTCTTCAATGAAGTATTGGCGGGGTTCCAGTTGTTGAACTCACCCTTTACACTCACCTGATCAGCCTGCCCTGAGTAGGTCAGCGATACAGTGGTTTTGTTCGCTCTCTTAAGGAGAATATCATAATGCTGGCCTTTCGACCAGAGACTGAGGTTGCCCAGCGCATCAGGTAGTGTCCCCTTGAGTATCAAACGACTCTGCTGTACATCGGGAACAAGACCGGTAGTCACCGTAACGGAATCGATACGAGCTGTGGACAGTACATAGTCCTCCAGGATAACCACTGTTTCCTTTTCATTGAGCGTGATGGGAGAGGCTTTACCGGCAATAAGTCCATCATCTACAATATCGGGCATCGGAGCCTTGATACTGCTATGGCATGCTATCGTCAATAGCCCCACCGCTATACAATAAAGGTATGAACGAAGTCCTCGGATGATATTACCAGTTGACTTCGATGCTATCGTCTTCATTCTCGAATAGTACATAAGGTAGGTTTCTCACACCAAGGCTATCATCACTGAAATCTTCATAAGGGTCGAAATTAGAGATAGATTGGATGAACAGGTACTTTTTATCCTCCTCCAGTGCCTTAGTGTTGCCATTGACTTTGATGTTCTGTAGTGTCGAAGTATCGAAACCATGGAGGTATAGCTTTACCTGTTTGAAGTGAGAAGGGTAATGTCCTTCTTTTGAGTGTAGGATTATTCGTTTTTCCTCCGGTAGGTAACTGATATTTCTTTTATGGAAATCTCCATTTTCATATTCGAAACTGGTGCCGTCATCTTCATAATAGGTGTAACTATTGTTTTCGGTACCACGATATACATGCAGCTCTAGGACAGGTTCGGGTTTGTACTCGAAAGCAGCGGTGACCGATTGCATGGGGACGATGGAAGAACCTTTAACGAACACGGGTAGCTTTTCTACGGGACATTCGACGATAATCTCTTGGTTTCCCGAATGGTGGGTATCATTGAACAGTGTGTACCATTCTCCTTCGGGCAGATAGACCTTTTTTAAATCCTTATAACTCTCCACGGGAGCAATAAGAAAGGCGGGGCCAAAAAGGTACTGGTTCTCATATTCACTATGATAGATCTTAGGGTCATGGGTATGTGTAATGGCCAAGGTTCTGGCCAAGGGCATGCCTGTAGTACGTCCCTCATAAAAACCGCTATAGACATAAGGGGTCAGGCGATAGCGAAGTTTGATATAATTGCGGGATATCTCCTCTACGGTTTCGCCAAATGACCAAGGTTCCGAATCACTACTATTGATCATGGAATGTCCTCGAAAGAAAGGGGAGAAGGCTCCTATGGATATCCATCGGGCAAATAGACTACTACTACAATCTCCCACAAAACCTCCGATGTCATACCCTGCATTGATGATGCCGGCGAGTCCCATACTGTTGACCATGCGAATGCCCAGTAACATATGCTCATCATTGGCCAGATTGTCCCCCGTCCATACGGCAGCATAGCGCTGTATACCGGAGTAGCCCGCTCTTGTCAGGTTGAAAGGGCGCTTTCCTTTCAATTTGCTCTTGGCGCCTTCGTAGGTACTGCGGGCCATCTGCATACCATAGATGTTTCTTGCTTTGCGGGAAGTGGCACGTTCCCCTTCCATACTGAACTCCATGAGCTCGGGCATCATTTGGCCCCATACGGCGATTTCGTTCATGTCGTTCCAGAAACCATCGATACCCATATCCGTGTAATAGTCAAAATGGTCTCCCCACCACGCTCTTGCCTTGGAATCGGTGAAATCGGGAAAGTGACACCATCCAGGCCATACTTCGCCACTATAGGGACTACCATCGGGATAGTTGACAAATACACCTTTTTCCATACCATCATCATAGGGAGCATATCCTTCTTCTACTTTTATACCGGGATCACACATCACTACAACATGGAAGCCTTTCTTCTTTAGGCTTTCGATCATACTTTGAGGGTCGGGAAAATGCTCTTTGTCCCAAGTAAATATCTTGTATTTCTCCATATAGTGGATGTCCAAAACGATGACATCCGCCGGTATATCCTTTTCCCTGAAGGTGTTCGCCAGAGTGAGTACTTCTTTGTCAGGGTAGTAACTGTAACGGCATTGTTGATAACCGATACTCCATACAGGAGGCAAGGGCACACTTCCCGTTAGATAGGTATACCCCGCTAGGATCTCCGGTACGTCACCTGCCATGAAATAGTAATCCATCTCTCCCGCATCAGCGGAAAAGCTCGAAAAACGATCATTCGAAGCGCCGAAGTTGAAGTGAGTCTTATGGGAATTGTCAAAAAAGATACCATAGGACATACCATTATGGATGCCGATATAAAAGGGCGTCGTACAATAAAGAGGGTCAGAACCTGGTCCATAAGCAAACTTGTCCGTATTCCAGTTCTGATAACCATTACCTTTTCGGTCCAGAGGACCCGTCTTTTCTCCCAATCCGATAAACCTTTCTCCAGATTGTAATTTCTTATATGTGGTGACCTGATCTCCTATCCAAGAAGTGCCAAAACTAGGGTCATCTTCACTTAAGGGCTTACCTTCTGGGCTTGAAAACCGAAATCGAAGCGGTGATCTTTGGAGGGTCAGCGTCAGAGCATCGGTAGTAAGGATGAGTTCTTCTTTACTTTCCTCCAGATGAAACTGTTCATGTTCAGCTTCGGCTATAACGGCATAAGAGGCAGCTTCAAACTCAGCTTCGCGGGTAACTCTCACCCTGACCAAAGAGCTTTTATAGATAGAGACTTCAAATTGTGCGTTTTCCGTTTTTCCGGAGAGCCCACAGCTGGTTTTTCTGAAAGAAGTGAGCTTTCCCAAGCTTTCATTCAATAGATGCTTTTTTTCTGTCATTAGAATACGAAGGTATAGTAGTGGATACGCATGATTTTTACTAACTCATCAATTAAAGTTAAAGAGAATATTTGGTAAATTTTCTTGCCTCTTCACAAAAAAACACCGAAAACGTTTGCGGTTTCGAGTGTGAAATAGAAATTATTAAATGATGATACTATTTTTTTGTTAGAATATCAATGTTGGTGCCATGAAATTGATATACTTAAGAAAATGGCAAAAAGTATGCAATGTCTTGTGCTACGGTCAAGCCCATCATTTTGCTGTCCTGTTTTCGGATATCGGTACTTTTTGGTATTCCAGGTTATAAGCCATTATCGAATTAATTGAGCGTAAATAAAGTAGTGAAGTGATTTAGAGACTTTTTCTTTTACCTGCGAATTTCACATTTAGCACCTAATCTTGTCTTTTCTAAGTTCCGAAGCTTTGGCTATGCAACGGGAAAAAGCCTTCATCAGGGTACAAAAGCCAAAATTGTTGGTGCCAAACAAAAAGTCTAAATCACTTCAGTGTCAAAAAAGGCTTGGATCAACTCCCTTAAGCCCAAATTGATCATCTTGGGTTAAGCATGAAATTTTTCAATTGAACCTCTTCTTTGGAGGTAGTGTACCCCTTCTTCTCCCTTTTCAACAGGCTATAATTCCATATAACCCTATTATCTAAAGCCTGTCGATAAACTTTAAAGTATGGACGATTAAATTCTTTAATTTATCATACTGTTTGAATTTTACCATCAAAAACGAAGTTGTATTTGATGTTTTTACTTGATTCACACTCCATAAAAAATGCTATGGATTTCACGAAGCACTCTACTCTACACTTCCAGTTTAGTGTTGATGTAAATACAGTACAATTTTCACTGCAATATTAAAAAAAATCGGCCTAATGAAGTAAAAACCCATGGCCATTCGATTTTGTATCCAGATTTAAAAGATTGTTGACAATTGAATTATCGCTTATTCTGAGTGCAGAATGAGGTGGGGTGAGCGTTAAGAAAATATCCTAAGGGTTTTGCCCGAGAGGGAGCTGGCCGTGCGGGAAGAGATAGCTTGCTATCTGCGAAAACTTCAACAAAGTTAGGTATCAAAAGAGTATATACGGTAATGAACATGGAGGAAAAGGTCCAAGCTCGAATTAGAAGTCATCACCGAGGGTTCCATGTGTCTGTTGGAAATCAACACGATTAAACCCGGATTATGCGTTAGAGCTTATTTATGAGGGGTTAAAAAGCAATAAATCAGGGCGTTTTATCGGGTTCAGCATAGCACCGCTACGGTGAATTCGAAAAATGCATTCATTTTACTGATTTGCAGCTATTTAAGGCCGTAATAGAAGGGCTAATGCATGATCCGGGTTAAAATATAAAAATAAAAAAGGCCTTTCAAGGCAGTCTCAAAGAGGTTCTCAGGATTATCGATCAGCTCAAACTCGATTCATTTTTGTTATTTTAAACCCCTATACAATGAAGAATATGCTACACTTGATCAGTCCATTGTTATTGATATTGTTTCTTTTTCCGATGCTTACCCAGGCCCAGTTATACTGGGAAGATAGCTTTAGCTCTTCCAATTGGAAGAGAAACTATGATATGAGTTCGAGCAGTAATATCAGACACATCACGAATGGTGGACCGGGTGGTAATGGATGCGTTGAAATCACTATCAAGAAAGGTTCGCACCATGGAGGTTCCGCCAAGTATCTGTTAAAACAGAAGCTGGGATTCGAACCGGAAGAGCTATATGCAGAATATAAAGTGAGGTACGATGATGATATGCGGGAATACGGTGGTAAAGGACCGGGTTTTTCGGGGACTTATGATAAAGCAGGATGGGGGAACCGGCCGGGTTATGGTCGGGCAGGTTGGTCTGCACGAGGATCTGTCAATTGTGATAACCAACCCTATGCTAAAAATTCATGGTATGTGTACCACACTTACACAAATTATGATGCGGGGAATTGCCCGGGCAGTACCAATTACAGAAGCTGCAATCCTTTTCCTTATACCAGTTCGAACCCGGGCAGACAGCCCCATGCCAGTACGAAAACGTGGGGTTCTACTCTTAAGTGGGGAAATAAAGGCGATATGCAGTTCAACCGATGGTATTCGGTAAAGCAGTATATCAAGCTCAATACACCAGGGCGCAACAATGGAATACTGCGTGTATGGGTGAACGGTAGCCTTGCTCAGGAATTTACCGACATCAATTTCAGGAGAACGAGCGATCTGAAGATATTTGCCTACTGGTTCAACTACTACAATGGAGGTCCTAATACCATACGGGAAACGGGCCATGTACAAATCGATGACTTCAAGCTATATGGCCCTCAAGGTGCCGGTGGTGGTAATGGCGGCGGAGGCGGAGGTGGCTCTTCCGACAGTTATACCATAGCTTCTGTCAAATCACGGAAGTGGGTATCTCCCATCAATGGTACCGCAGCAAATGGTGCCGCCATCGTCAATCACCGAGAGAAAAACGGAGATGCCAGATTATGGAAATTTGTCGATAAGGGCGATGGTTATACTGAAATCAAGAATGTAAGGTCAGGAAAGTGTATTGCAGTGCCCGGTGGTAATGGTGACAATGGCGCCAAACTCGTACAGTGGGATTGCAAAGGGTATCAAGACCAGCACTGGAAAAGAATCGATACCGGAAACGGTCAGTTTCAATTCAAAAATAGAAAAACAGGTAAGTGCCTTGACTTGGCAAGGGGCAATACCGGACATAATGTTCAGTTTCACCAATGGAGCTGTAATTCGTCCAACCAAAATCAACTGTTCTGGATTTTGAACTCCAGTGCCAACACCAGACTGAAACTGGACAAAGAGAAAGAAAACGAGTTAATGATATACCCTAGCCCCAGCGATAAAGAGCTTATTGTAGAGGGCCTGAAAGAGAATGTCGCCCGGATTTCCATTCTCGACCTACGGGGCAGGACTGTAATGGAACAGCAGGTGCCTACGGAAACTTCCGGTATTACCTTGAATTTAGATCAACTGAAGGCAGGGGTTTACTTGCTAAAAGCGGGTAATAGTACACGGCGATTTATGAAGAAGTAATGAAAAGCCGATAAACCCAGATCATGCGTTGGAACTTCGTAACGAGGGTTTAAATAGCAATAAATCAGGGAGTTTTATTGGATTTAGTATAGCACCGTTATGGTGAATCTAAAAAACTTAGTACAACGACCGGTTTGCAGCTATTTAGATCCGCAGTAGATTTTTCAATGCATGATCCGGGATAATATGCATACTTGTAAAAAAGGCGGACCATTTCGGTCCGCCTTTTTTACAGCACTATTAGGGACTGCTTTATACAAATTTATGAAGTGGTTTGGACTTTTTGTTTGGCATCGATAATCTTCGCTTATATGTCCTTACAAAGGTTGTTTTCCGTTGCATAGCCAAAACTACGGAACTTAAAAAAGACAATATAAGGATGCCAAACCTGGATTATGTATTAGAGCTTAGTTATGAGGACATAAATGGCAATGAATCAGTGCGTTTTCTTGGGTTCAGCGTAGCACCACTACGGTTAATTCAAGAAACGCATTCATTTACCGATTTTAAGTCAGTTAAGTCCGGAATAGATTTTCTAATGGACATTTTGGGTTAAACCCACATTGATCGATAGAAATCGTGATGAGCGAATCAATAGCAAAATACCGGCCATTTGGATTCGTTCGGCATAGCACCGCTATGGTGAATGAAGACCGGTGGGCGAAGCTTCCGGTAGGAAGCTATTTATGCGCGGAATAGGTTCTCTAGTGAGCATTTTGGGGTAAATTACAATTTCAAAACAGTCTCTAAGAGATGGTTTTCATAAACCGGAAATACCTATTCGAATATATTTCTTTATTCATAAAAACCTATTCATGATCACTACAACCCTTTCAAAATAAAGAGTGTCCTACTTACCGAAGTACTGTAGATAAAGAAAGCATCTAAAGGGCTTTTCTTCACTCATCGGTATACATCCCCAAAATTTAACCCAAATTGATTGATAGGATTGCGTGATGAGCGTATAAATAGTATAAAATACCGGCCATTTGGATTCGTTCGGCATAGCACTGCTATGGTGAATGAAGACAGGTGAGCAAAGCTTCCGGTATGAAGCTATTTATGCGCGGAATAGGTTCTCTAGTGATCATTTTGGGTTTAAACCACGTCAAAAACAGAACATAATGATTTCCAGAAGAAGAAAAAAAAGAAGAAGAAATTTGAAAACCATAAATATAGGTCTGGCCCTTGTCCTTCTGTTAGCCTTTTGTAGTGTAGGCCGAGGTCAGGATAAGCTTCCTTCCAGTTCATTTCAAAAGAAAAATAGCTTAGGAGTCAATTTGGGACATCTTCTTACCAATAGTGTCACACTACATTATGAACGACAGATTACCGATAGATTTGCGCTGAGAGGGGAAATAGGTTATGGCCCCGGTCACCGAAAAGCTGTTGTCGATACCCACGTCAATCCTTGGTTTTCCTCAGGAGGAATTACTTATGAAAGAGCTAAGTTACGTCAGATGATTGCCCTTATGCCCAGATGGTACCGACTTAGACCTACTAAAAAAGGGGGTACAAAAAAAATGTATAAAGGATTAAGGCTGGCTTATGTTGTCGACCGTTTTGAGAACAAATGTTTGGACCACTCGACCATCTCCACCAGTGCCAGTTTTTCAGAATATGGCAACTTTGACAGAAAAAAACTGAAATTACATTATGTGATGGGCCGTGAACATGTGCTACTGAAAAAAGGAAAATCTCAATTGGGACTACAGTGGGTCTTGGGGCTAGGTGCCGTGCACATGAGGCAAAACCGCCATGTTGTTTATCTTGCAGGTATGAATATGTGCCAGAAAGCCAAAGAGCTATACCACAGCAATCCCACTGCGATTATTGATACTGAGGCTCCATTGTTTACTCTATCCGCACATGCTGGGCTTGACTTGATTTACAGGTTTTAACCTGGTACTAATTGTTGATCAACAGGACCTATGTATATCCGAGCTTCTTGCCCAATGAAAAGTGGGAAGCTATGCGGAGGTGATAGTACCCGTTACGTATCTTTTCGGAGAACACTTCATAGACCTGGGTAAGGTATATCGATGCCGATTATAATTTTTCATTATCAGGATCATATTTAATAAAAGTAGGGGTTTTGAAGTTGAACTCCAGTTTAATCCCACACATAGTCTGTCCATTTAGGGCTAGCTCATTGATGGTTTTGTATTTGAATTTCCAAAAATTGGTATTGATGGTTCCTTCATTATAATCCTTCAGTAACTTAGCCCTTACCTGCTTGACAATCTTTTCGCATTGTCCTACTTTCTTTATGACCTGTTCCGGGGTACTGTTTTCTCTTTTATCCTGACAGATATATACAGAACAGTGATAATCGTTGATACTGGACTCCTCTTTATTATCACTACTGAAACTTATGGGTTCCAAAGGCGCTAACCACAATATCTTACCTTTAGAAGAGATAATCATCTGTTTCTCTGCCATCTTTTTATCACCACATAGGAACTGATCGATTTCTTTGTGGCTGGAGGCAATGTCCTCAAAATATCTCGTATATGTCTGTAAGTCGGAGTCTTGTAACATTATGCTTATTTAGGGCCTTGTAGAATGCGATTTATTTTCAAAATAGGTAAAAAATGTCAACTATGAACCCATTTTTGAAACAAAAATCACATCAATCCGTATGGAAATTTGCTTAACTCCTAATCCACTTGGTGTTATTCTCCTTTATTTACCTTTTTTGTTTGTGTGGAAAAAGTACTTTCAAAGATTTTATCCGCATTGCCCGTTTCGAAACCTTCCCTGCGGTGTTCTCTTCGGACTTCCCGCCCGGGCAGATGTTCGAACTTGGGCAAGACCCTACGTTCTGCAAACTCTACGTAACTGCCTGCTATAGGAGAAGACCGGCCATCGGCAAAAGTCGCTTCCACCATTTCGGCTACCGAGCTGCTCTGTAGCAGCAGCCCATCAGGGCTGGTTTTTATGACACCGCCCGCATCATTGAGAACAATTCCTATTTTTTCCAGAAATCTATTGAATTCTACCAAAGTAGCATAGCCTTCTTTGAGTTCGTGAACGCTGATGGTATAATGATTGAGATAATACCGATTGTAAATGACCCAAGCGGCATATTCACTTTCCGCCAATAGCGTTTGGTATTCACTTAGTGTTGGTAGGTCCCACAAAGGCCTATGAAAAAAACGACCCACAGCTTCCGCATCGGCCAGGTCTAGGGAATTCACGGGATCATGAGCAATCCCGGAAGTATATTTGGCAATAATATCCTGCGCTGTAGCTGATAGTTCTCCGACTCTTAGTTCACTGAGGAAGATACGAGGAAACTCGGGCAGGGGAGGAGCATACCAATAGGCATCCAGTTTTTTATGAGTAAAGTAAAAGGAATCTTTCTTTTCATAGCCGTAGTACAGGAAGATTTTCTCTAAAGAGGCCATTCCCAAATGGGGTACACCCAAGCTCCGAAAGGCAACATGATCGTTGACAATATCTTCCTGTCGCTCTAGAATACCTTCGTTTACCATAGCTTGGGTAATCTTCTTTACGTCAGGAACACGCTCCATATAGGGCCGAAATAGTGCGTTTAGGATGATTCCCAGACTTTTACTAGTATCAAATTTCATATTTTGGGGCTTCACTGGTGATGGTTAAATATAGGAAAAAGCTTAGAGACTGTTCCGGAGTTGTAATTTAAAATTTGTTATCGCTTATGTTGGGATGGGCCGAGCGTTATAAATAATGTCCTGAGGATTTAGACAGCAAAAGGTCCAGCCTGCTGCATGAGAAATGGGAAAAAACTACAGCACTATCTGAGGTGACACTAACGAAATGATGCGTCGAAAGAAGTACTCAAATGATATCTTGATTATCGTGTATAGCACCATTGATTCACTTTATTGGATACCAAAGTAACCGAAGTTATCTAGATTTGATTATTTTGCACAATCGGTTACTTATACCTATATAAAAGGTATATAGAGTACTACATCGTTTATAGTAAAAATTTGAATCATAACATTACATTTTATGAAAACCTACTTAGGCATTTCGATTTTTTCCTTGCTACTATTCGTATTAATGGCCTGTGAGGATCAAGAGACCATTCCTGAGGAAGTAGAGGTAGACGAACTTGTCGGTACATGGACCATAGAAAGTGCTACATATAAGGTATTGGGCATCCGCCAGACGGGAGATGTTTCGGGTACCATTACTTTTAATGAAGACGGTACGGGAAAAAACGATTATACCTTTACCATTCGCGGTGTAACCAGAATAAAAGAAGATGAGTTCAACTGGGAGCATGACGGGGCCATAATCACCTTCGACAAAGACACTGAATTCGAAAATCAGTGGACCTGGGGAACCGGTGCCGATGGGAAAAGGCAGGCCAACTTTAAAGATGAAGTACCCAATACCACTACGGAAGTAGATGTTACCGTAGTGCTGAGCAAATAAGTAGAACTTAGGTACTGTTTTTTTTAAATGTTATTTTAAAACCCCTTATTTCTGCTGTGCTGGATATAGCAGGGGATAGGTTCGGGCGTGAAGAAAATGTCCTTAAGGTAACTTCCAGCGTAGATAGCAGCACTACCTTAGGAAATTTTAGCGAAATGATACTGGCACAGGAACTTTCTCGACTTCTGCTTCTTTTTTTCTTGCCGATGTGGCCTGGACTTTTTATTAAGGCTGCAAATTCAGCCTGTTTCACCTCAATTTTAACTTTTTAACCCAAAATAATCAATAGCCTTCCTATTGCGAGCATAAATCACTTCAAAATCAGCGGTTTTACGCTGCGCAGGTTTTATACAAACTTAGCTTTCAAATATCGCCTATCTTCCTGTTCATTTTGCTTCACTCTGCGTTGACAATCCTCGGGATAGCGCTGCTATTCCTGCGGTTCTCGCCTTGATTGAAACAAAATGACCCGCGGAATCTTATACGACATTTAAAACCTAAATTTGTATTACACCTTAGTGATACAAAAGCCTCCTCACCTAAACCACTGATTTTATTGCACTTTATACGCTCATCACACAATCCTATTGATCAATTTGGGTTTAATCACGACATCGTCTTGGCTATGTCCCTCGAAACAAGCTTCTCTAGGATAAAAACCTTTTCCATTTTACTATAAAATTATAAGAGACTGTTTTAAAATGTATCTTTTTCTTTCCTATATACTTCTTTTGGAGCCTAATTTCGTTGAAATTTCCGCTAGCTAGCGCGACATGCCATCTTTGTCAATGGCTCACGCGGCAGACCGGCCCCTTCACTGATAATGCCCTCGGGGCGTTATTTTAACGCTCGGTCCTATCCAAAATAAGTGATAACAAATTCTAAAATAATTTCAAAACAGTCTCTTAGTTTGAATCACTTTATTCCATAGCGTAGAATGATTTCATTTCAGAAGAATTCTTATCACTATTGGTAAAGTCAATATCACGAAATTAGCTACATGCTTTTTTATGACCAAACTTTTATTTTTGGCTAAAAAATATCATTTTTGCATTATAAATAATTTCAAAAATAAAATTATGACTCAATTTTTTAAGTTTTCCGCAGTTTTGATCTGCATTGTGTTTTTCGCTTCTTGTGGAGAAGAAGATATTGCACCCGAAGAAGATATTGTTATCGACAATAATGGTAATAATCCCAGTGATGGTGACGGGGGTGGTGCTGTTGATGGTGCTGAGAGTACTTATTTCCCCATTGCCGCAGGTAACACTTGGGTCTATGAGGGAGATATTAGTTATACATTCACTTTGAAAGATGAATTTGAGGAAATAGAAGGAAAGGAATACCAAATTGCCGAGTCGGTCAGTAAAGAAAATGGTGCTACCCAGATATCTTATGTCAGAGAAGAGAACGGTTCCGTGTTCACTCGCACTAAGGTACCTCTTAGTAACGATATGATCAATTTTGAAATTTTAAAGAGCAGTGCTGGGATAGGTGATGAGTGGCAGTCCAGCATCGAAGTAAATAGCTTTAGCAATGCTATCTATAGATTAAAGCTAGTTGCAAAGGATGCCAGTAGAACAGTCAATGATATTGTTTATAAAGACATCATAGCAATAGAAATGGCTACCTTTCTGTCCATACCCCAATTCGAAATCGATAAGAATGGAAATTTGATAGAAGGGCCGACTATCGAGAGGGAACTGACGCGACAAATCACTTATTATGCAAAGAATGTCGGTATGATAGAGCAGACGAGCGATACTGAAGGGCTCAATATCCACTTGGTCTCGAAAAAGCTTAACTAACTATAGCTAAGAGACTGTTTTAAATTTATTGTTTTAGAATTTGCTATCACTATTCTGAGTACAGAACAGGGTAGGACCGATTGTCGAAAACTGTTCAGAGATTAGATGTAGCAAGGAGCCAGCCTATCGAGCGGAATGTATAGCAGTGCTGTCCGCATAGATATCAACGAAATTCTATACCAAAGGAGTATACAGGAAATGAGCATGAATGTTGTACATGCTCATTTTCTGTGATTTTTAACCCAAAATGTTCGTTGGAACTTCGTCCTGAGGACTTAAATGGCAATACATCAGTGCGTTTTCTTGGGTTCAGCGTAGCACCGCTACGGTGAATTCAAAAAACGCATTCATTTACTGATTTGAAGTCAGTTAAGTCCGGAATAGATTTTCTAATGGACATTTTGGGTTTAATACCCTCCCCACGCGAAAGCCTCATGAAAAAGAATTTGAGGATTCCTTCCGGGCATAGAAAAACAAATACCTATTAAGGTGGAAAATAGAGAATGTTTTTAAAATAGTATCCAAATCACTACCTACCGAATACTCAGCAAATACACGAATTACGGTATTGGCTGGGGGATTTTCCCACATGACGCTTAAAGTATTTCACGAAGTAGGAAGCATCTTCAAAACCTATTTTGTAGGCAATCTCTCCTACTTGCAAAGTCGTGAATTTAAGTAGGCGCTGAGCCTCTAATATAACACGGTCTGCAATCAGTTGCGAAGCGGACTTGCCGACAATTCCCTTTGTAATCGAGGTCAATGTCTTTGAGGAAATATTAAGAAGGTCGGCATACTCTGTTACGGTACAGTTCTTTTTATAGTTTTCTTCTACAAGTTCTTTATACTGAGCGAATAGTTGTTCGTGGTGATTATTGAACCGAAGGTGTTTTTTCTCACTGTCATGATGCATCCGCTCCAGTATAATGAGAAAGGACTTCAATGAAAAGCGTAAAATATCCTCATATCCGAACCTTTGTTTTCCACTGGTTTCTTCTTGCATCAGTTTGATATAGGTCAGTGCTGTAGAAGCAGTGTACTCATCTACGGTATGACAAGGGTTGATATGTGCATTGAAGACATTGTATTTGAGAAAGATATCTACATCATCATGCATGAAGAAGCTTTCGTTGAAATGAATAAGATAACCTTGAACGTCGAGGTTATCATCAAAGGCATGAACACTATCCTTGGATATGAACAATATCGTATTCTTTTTGATGCTATAGGTCTCGAAATCTACAGAATGGTAGCCACCATCACTGAGGAACCATATGATTTGATAATAGCTATGCGAATGTGGGATAGCTGCTTTTTCCGAACTGTTCCTTCGATATTCGTTAAGACTATAGACGGCAAACTGTAGACGTTCGGGGAAAGTCTTATGTAAGTGGTACTGAGTAATTTTTGGTTTATAGGTCATATACTAAAAATATTTAACTGCACCATTTTAAAAGGTAAGGGACAGGACAAAAAAAGCTTTATGCCTAGGCTCACATGCCGCTCAGAACCTGTTTAGGTCAGTGATGTCTTCTAAAAGACAAATAGGAGGGGTATACTTGCCGAAGTGCTTTTGGTACTAAACATAAGGAACCTCTAAGACGGTAGCACCCTCTCCGCGGCTTGTATACCGCTATATATGGCGCCATCCATGTACCCTCCCGAAATAGGGGATGTTTCCGTACCTGAAATGAATAGCTTTTTTCCCATATAAGAATCTCCGAAGATGGGGTTGCCATAGGAAGGACTCAGATAAATGGATTTGATGTTCTCACAGGAAGTATCCTTATCCTGAGACCAATCTTTTTCCTCATAACTGAGGTAATCGAGCGTTTCTTTTCCCAAATGCCTGCTCAGGTACTCTATTATCTTATCTTTCCTTGACTTGTGGTCCATATCCCTTAAAGCTTCATTTACGAAGCCCATCAATGCAAAGCTATTGGTACTCTCATCGCTATGGTCGTATAATTCCGTAACAGCACCTACCTGACCTATCAGTGTTCCTGAGTAGCCCTTTTCGCGCCAAAAAGGATGCTTATAAGTCAGTCCTACTTTCATGGCATTACTCATCCAAGTGTGGGTCCCTTTCATGGTGTTGGTCAGTTCTACGGGAAGTTCAGGGCTAAAAGTGATACGCGTAGCGATAAGTGGAGGAATTGTCAGGACTACATGGTCGGCACTAAAGTCACCCTTTGAAGTCCTTACTTTGAGCTTGTCCCCATTTTCTTCAATGGACAATACTTCTGTGGATAACCGAAGTCGACCACTGACAGCTCCCACCAATTTGTTGATGAGAGCAGAACTACCTCCTATGATCCTATTCGCCGAAGGGGCATGGGGGTCCACTTCGAACTCATGTGCCGGAGCCATTGTATTGTATACCAGCACACTCTTACCCCTTGAATATTGTTTCATTCGGGAGACTCCCAGTTCTTCTAATAGCTGGCCGACATACTGATGATGGCTCTGGAACCAAGTAGCTCCTAGATCGATACCGTTATGGGTCCATATCCTACCTCCGGGACGATCACGGGACTCCAGTATCAATACCTCCTTTTGTCCCGCTTCTATCAATTTGAAGGCGGTAGTCAAACCGGATAGACCACCGCCAATGATAAGGTATTTAGTATGTAGGTTCTGCACCGTTATTTTTCGTTCATCAAGTGAGTGCCGTGTACTACCGCTGCACCGGCTCTCAATGCTGCTGCAACAAATGTTACCTCGGCAAGTTCCTCTTTAGTGGCACCCGCCTTTACAGCAAAGTCCTTGTGTAGCTCTAGGCAGTACGGACACTGAGTAGTCAGTGCAACAGCTACTGCTATCAGTTCTTTGTACTTCTTGGGAATAACGCCATCGCTGAGGGCCAATTGGTCGAAGCTTTCGAAGGCCTTCATGGCATCTTTGGCATTCTCTCCGAGAGTACCTAGCTTCTTTAGGTTGTTCATGTTATACATAGCTGTTCTTTTATGATTGTGAAAAGGTAAGATCATATACCTTACCTTTAATACAAACTTAGCTTTCAAATATCGCCTATCTTCTTGTTCATTTTGCTTCACTCTGCGTTGACCATCCTCGGGATAGCGCTGCTATCCCTGCGGTTATCGCCTTGATTGAAACAAAATGACCAGCGGAATCTTATACGACATTTGAAACCCAAATTTGTATAACCCGGATCATGCATTGGAAAATCTACTGCGGATCTAAATAGCTGCAAACCGGTCGCTGCACTAAATTTTTTGAATTCACCATAGCGGTGCTATGCTAAATCCGATAAAACTCCCTGATTTATGGATATGCAAACCCTCGTTACGAAATTCCAACGCATGACCCGCGTTTAACCCAAAATGATCAATAGCATTCCTATTACGAGTATAAATTGCTTCAAGATCGGCGGTTTTACGCTGCGCAGGTTCATCACCTTAATCATCAATTGATTTAGTCCGCTCATTGGATTGATTTTTAATGGTACTCATGAACCTGCGGTGTCAAAGGCATTCATCAAACCTTCGGTTTAATCCCTCCCCTTACCTAAACCGCTGATCTTATTGTACTTTATGCCCTCATCACAAAATCCTATCTATCAATTTGGGTTTAATTATTTTTGAAATGAATAGACTTAGTTTCTTCCTGACATTACACCACCATCCGTGTCCCAGATGGCTCCGGTTACCCACCCTGCTTTATCGGACAGTAGGTAGGAAATAGTATCTGCCACATCCTTAGGTTGACCATATCTTCCGATGGGATGGAAACCATGAAAATTCTGTAGGGCATCGTGTGCTTCTTTCTGACCACCGAAAACACTATTGTAAACGGGTGTTTCCACTACAGCGGGAGAAACGGCATTGACACGGATTTTATGGTCGGCAAGTTCCATGGCCAAGTGTTGCGTCAGTGAGTGAAGTCCCGCTTTTTGCATAGAATAAGCAGAAGAAGGGGTGGCCTTGACCGCTTGTTTTGCCCACATGGAACCAACATTGACAATAGCACCACCAGCGGTATCCTTCATTTTATTGGCCGCAGCCTGAGTGATGAAAAAGAACCCTCTATTCAGATCTTGATACGAATCATAATCCTCTACAGTGTGTTCCAGAAAAGGCTTGGGTCCAAAGATACCTGAGGCATTTACCAAATAGTCTAGGTTATCCCACTTAGCAATAGTGTCGTTCAGAGCCTCTACCTGAGACTTATCCGTAATGTCCACTTTATGGAGGTGAAGATTGCCCGAAGTACCATTCTTCAATGCTTCCAACTTGCTACTGTTCGTTCCTACTACATGTACCTCTGCTCCTTCTGAGAGTAAATTTTCTGCGGTAGCTTTTCCTATACCGCTACTTCCACCTATGATTAATGCTCTTTTGCTCATGACTTTTTTTTAAAATTGATGTTACAAATCTATGGAGTACATTAGCAACTCAGTTGTGCTAATTATACTATAAATGGTAAAAAAAGGAAATATCATTATTTGTACGCTGATTGATCATTCGTCAAAAAAAGATACTATGAAAAAAACAAAGCTCGAAGGAGAGCAATATTGGTCCCAGCGCTATAGGGATAATAGAACAGGGTGGGATTTGGGCATACCGTCCAGCCCCATAAGGACCTACATCGACCAGCTTGAAAATAAAGATCTGAAAATTCTTATCCCTGGAGCAGGGAATGCTTATGAAGCCCAATATATCTATAAAAAGGGATTTAAAAAGGTATATGTACTGGATATTTCGCCTATTCCCTTAGAGCAGTTCAAAGTGCGGAATCCAGAGTTTCCCGACACACAATTATTACATGAAGACTTTTTTTTCCATCGATCATCTTATGACCTGATTATCGAACAGACTTTCTTCTGCTCCTTTCCTCCTTTACAAGGACAGAGAAGCAAGTACGCCATGAAAATGGTAGATTTGCTCAAAACAGGAGGTAAGCTGGTAGGTGTATGGTTTGATATCCCTATTAAAGAGGATATGGAAAAGCGCCCTTTCGGTGGTGATAAAGACACATACCTGTCCCTTATATCCCCTCATTTAAAAGTGGATACTTTTGAAAAATGTTATAATTCCGTACCGGAAAGGATGGACAAGGAGCTTTTTGGTATATTCGTTAAAGAATAGCTCTTTTTAACCAAAATTGATCAATAGGATTTCGTGATGAGCGTATAAAGTGCAATAAAATCAGTGGTTTAGGTGAGGAGGCTTTTGTATCACTAAGGTGTAATACAAATTTAGGTTTTAAATGTCGTATAAGATTCCGCGGGTCATTTTGTTTCAATCAAGGCGAGAACCGCAGGAATAGCAGCGCTATCCCGAGGATTGTCAACGCAGAGTGAAGCAAAATGAACAGGAAGATAGGCGATATTTGAAAGCTAAGTTTGTATAAAACCTGCGCAGCGTAAAACCACTGATTTTGAAGCAATTTATGTTCGGAATAGAAAGGCTATTGATCATTTTGGGTTTAAGGACAGGCCAAAGACAATTACGGTATAAATATTACGGCATCGGTTGTATTTGAGAATATTTCGGTAGTTTAAACCCGGATTATGCATTGGAAAATCTACTGCGGATCTAAATAGCTGCAAATCAGTCGTTGCACTACGTTTATTGAATTCACCATAGCGGTGCTATGCCAAATCCAATAAAACTCCCTGATTTATTGCTATTTAAACCCTCGTTACGAAGTCCCAACACATTATCCAGGTTAAACATTCTGTTTTAGAATCAAACTTAAACCAAAATTTAAAATTCCAACGATGCAACTGAGCGAAATTATCCTAGAAGAATTTACCAATGAGATGAAAACAACACTGCGTTGTTTCGAAGCGCTTAACAATGAAATTTTTGATTTCAAGCCTCATGAAAAATCCAAATCAGTTCGGCAACTGGCCGATCATATGTCGCATATCCCCAGTTGGGTGCCTACCATGCTAGCGAATAGCGTTTTGGACTGGGCAGCTTATACACCTCCCAAAGAGATCGGCGATAAAGAAGAGCTGATTGAGAACTACAAACAATACATAACGACAGCTTCTGAAGCGCTATCGAAATCCGACGATACCCTTTTGGAAGAGGAATGGACCATGAAGAATGGAGATTTTACGCTCTTCACCATTCCAAAAAGTATGGTCATGCGCAATCTGATCATCAATCATACCATACATCATCGAGCACAGATGGGGGTCTATCTTAGACTGAACAATCTCAAGGTTCCTGCCAGTTATGTGGCTTCTGCGGACGAGAACCTGTTTTTGTAGACGCGGAGGATCCGACAGAAATCCAAGGGAAGTTTTGAAGTTGTTTTAGAATCTGTTATCACTTGTTTTGAGTTAGGGCCGAAGAAAGTGAAAACTTGAAATAGATACCGAATGTTCTACGAACATTCCGACAACTGGCCAACCTATATCTCACGGATATTAATGGGCAGTATTAGCCGCGGATTTTGAACGAAACTATATCCCATAAGAAACACTCAAGAAATGGGGACAGGCCTTTGGCATTGACCCAAATTATGCATTTGAACCGAGTCATGAGAGCTGAACATGAAATAAATCAGCAGGTTTTATTGGATTCAGCGCAGTGCTGCTATGGTCAATTCGAAAAAACCTATAATAAGCTGATTTAAAGAAGTTTATCTGATGATAAATGAATCAATGTATGATTTGGGTCAAATTTTTTGAATCAAGCAAAGGAAAATGATTTGGACAAAGAGTAAGCTCACTCCACAGTTGACCCGTTATTTGGACCATAGTCTGCGTATATGGCAATTAGTGGAATTTGATACCATTGAGCTGTAGTTTTCTTGTACCTTAGACGGTTGTCAATCAGAATGATGTACCCTAATCTTATACCTACCCTACATTAAATTTTATCTGTAATGAAAATCACCAAAATCCTATTATCCATCGGAGCTGTCGTTTTCTTGCTGTCCGCTACATTGCCGAATATGCTGCGCAGAGGTCTGGACAGTCCGGAACCCATTGGCAAATACCTCAACGGTAAGCTTCCAGAACTCACCCCGGGAGATGGCGGTGGCGACTGGACCTTAGAGTTGGCTTTTCCTCAACTATCGTTCTTTCTGCCCTTGCATATGGCACAGGAACCCACTACATCGCGCATGATGGTTGCCGAAATGAACGGTAGGATCAAATATTTCAACAAGGACAATCCCAATCAGCTCCTGCCTTTTCTGGACATCAGCGAACGTGTTTTCTTCGAAGGCGAAAGCGGGCTGTTGAACTTCGCCTTTCACCCTAAGTATGGTATCGATAACCGCTTCTTTTACGTTTTCTACCAATACCGTGCACCAGGGGACAGCCGTTATTATACACGTATTTCCCGTTTTGAAGTAGATGAAACGACACAGGTGGCAGTTCCAACCTCAGAGCAGGTACTGATACAGCTTTATGACCGCGCTTCTAACCACAATGGTGGCGGTCTGTTTTTTGGCTTGGACGGATTCCTTTACATCGGCTTTGGTGATGAAGGTCGTGCCAATGATGCCTTCGACAATGCGCAGTTTCTCAACAAGCGTTTTTATGCTGGATTATTACGTATCGATGTCGATCAGGACCCAAGTAAGAGTCATCCTATCCGCCGCCGGTTGATGAAGATCGATGCTCAGGACAACAGCTTTACCGACAACTATTTCATACCCAATGATAACCCTTTCCTTGACCCCAATGGTGGTCTGCTGGAGGAGTTCTATGCCATTGGACTTCGCAACCCACACCGTGTCACCCTGGACGCTCCGACCAACACCATCTGGACAGGTGATGTAGGGCAGAATCAACGTGAGGAAGTGGACATTATCCAAAAAGGACATAACTACGAATGGGCCTATAAAGAAGCTTCGCTGAACGGTCCCAAACCTAGACCGGCCACTGTATTCGGAACAGAATCAGGTCCTATTTACGAATATGGCCGTACTCAAGGCGACCGCAGCATCATAGGAGGTTACGTGTACCGTGGCCCTACGCATAGAGACCTGCTTGGAAGCTATGTATTTGCGGACTTTGTATCGGATAGGTTATGGACACTGGACTATGATGCAGCTTCCGGTAATACCGAGGTGGTAGAATTGTTGCGTGCAGCGGATGTCGATATTTCTGCTTTTGCAACGGACGCGGACGATGAACTGTATGTTCTGGGGCTGGCCAATGGTGGCAATATCTATAAACTGGCACGGTCCGGTGGGGGAAATCCGCCAGCTCCGAGATTATTGTCCCAAACGGGAGCTTTTGAAAACCTTGTGGACCTAGAACCTGCCGAGGGACTGATGCCCTATCAGGTCAATCAAGCTTTCTGGTCGGATGGAGCCTCTAAGAAACGTTGGATGGCCATACCGAACGATGGTACTCACGATAGTCCGGAAGAAAAGATTGAGTTCAGCGAAAATGAACCTTGGACGTTCCCCAAAGGTACGGTCATGATCAAACACTTTGATTTCAATACCGATCAGAGAGACCCCAAAATCAAAAGAAAATTAGAGACCAGGTTTGAGGTCAAGGGAGAAGATGGGCAGTTCTATTACCTGACCTATCGCTGGAATGCTGCCGGTACCGATGCCGTTCTGCTGGAAGATGGAGAGAGAGAAGATATTGCCTACATCGGTAAGGGAGGCAACCCACGCACAGTAAGCTGGTACTATCCCAGCCGATCGGATTGCCAGACCTGTCACAAAGCTGCCGCTGGCTCAGTACTCGGCCCCAACACCCGACAGCTGAACAGGAGAGCATTTTTCCCTAAAACCAAAAGGATGGCGCATCAGCTTCGGACTTTTAATCGGCTGGGTATGTTCTCTCCACGTCTGGACGAAAGCCAGATCAATGGTTATCTGAAAGTAGCCGCACTGGGAGATGCCCAAGCCAGTTTGGATGCAAAAGCACGTTCTTACCTAGATGTGAACTGTAGTTATTGCCATAGACCCGGCGGGGGAACTTCCACTGATTTCGATTTGCGTTTGACCACAGCACTGGGAGACCAGGGTACCGTGGATGTTCCCGGTAAAAATGATCTGGGCATCGCTGACGCTAAGTTGATCAACCCTGGCAAACCCTGGAAATCCTTATTGTTTCGAAGGGCCATCACCTCCAATGAAAGTACTTCGATGCCGCCATTGGGCAAAGATTTAGTGGATTTTAGGGGAAAACGGATACTTAGGGACTGGATCAATAGCTTGAGCAGGCAAAATCAAGTGATATCGCTAAGTGAAAAGAAGGGACTTGCCGCTACAGAACGTCCTCTTTTCCATATCTACCCTAACCCTTCCAGTGAGCTATTGACCTTGGAAGGAGACGAAGAGATTCATACTATACGTATCGTAGATACTTTGGGCACCCTTTTGCTGGAAAAATCAAATACAAAGAGTATCGACATTTCCTCATTACGCCCCGGAACATATATGCTGATCGTCAATGGAAAACAAAAGCATAGGTTTATGAAATATTGAGCAATTATATCCTTACAGGGAGGCTCCGACAATTGTTTTGACCTGAATTTGAGCTTGGCCTACGGTGAATCCAATCGATACCTACCCAATGATTTGCCGCTATCGAGTCTAGGGTAGAAGGTTTTTCCGGATGCTCTTTTGGTCATTGGGCAGATGGCATTAGACCCTGCCGGATAGGGATATGACCCTATCCGGCAGGAAAATCTGCCTTATCGTTGTTATCGTGTCCAGACCGTGCCCCCAAATCCGCCCGACGAAGTTGTTAGGGTTATTTTATCGGCACTACTGACTTTAAGGGTAATGCTGCCTTTACCTCCGTTTCTGCCCTTAGGTACATCTGCCCAGTCCAGAGTAATGGTATCTCCCGTTCTTTTTCCAACCCCGACATTGGCCCAGACGGGCTTTCCTACACGATAGTCCTGCTCTCCGAACCAGATTACCTTGTCTCCGATTTGATTGATGTAATACACACCACCATTGTTCGAGGTCCATTTTGCAGTCAGGTCACCACTATTTCCGCGGCTTCCAAAACCTTCGGCACGTGTACCGGGTAGATAGGAAGGGGCCACTTTTCTATGCAAAAAAGGATTGGGTATACCGCCAATGACCGCCCACTGACTACCTATGGTTTCTCGCCGACCTTTAGGTACATCGTAGGTAGCTCCGTTCACCACTTGATACCCATTGTCGTCTGTGAGATGGCCCACGAAAACTTGTGCCCATTCTCCTTCGGGGTCTTCTGCAAACCAGATGATATCATCGCCGGACTGACGGATATAGTAGTGATGTCCCTCGCTAGTTTCATAATAACCGCTAAAACTATTGGTTCTTTCAGAATGCCCGTCGAATTTAATCGGTACCTCTATTGAGGAGCTTATGTCTTTTTCTGTTATAAGTTCATCTTCGCCCTCGCAACTCGTGAACGAAAAAGTGATGCCCAGTGCAATAGCGGACAAACAACATGCAGGTGGTATGTTTCTAAATATCATGGTAATTTGATGAGGTTAATGAATTATTCTGAACCTGTAATACAAATTTGGGTTTCAAATGTCGTATAAGATTCCGCTGGTCATTTTGTTTCAATCAAGGCGATAACCGCAGGGATAGCAGCGCTATCCCGAGGATTGTCAACGCAGAGTGAAGCAAAATGAACAAGAAGATAGGCGATATTTAAAAGCTAAGTTTGTATAATAGGCAATTTTATTCCTTGTTGAATTATGAGAAATACCATCTTTTTAAATTTTTTATTTTCAATGTTTTGAGTGCTGTTTCGGTCAGTTTCCATTCATCAGAAGGTTCGACCTATAGTTCAGGATACAGCTGGATTTTTGATGGACCATCAGGTTTTATCGTCTTCGTGGGCAACATTTAGCGGATAAGAGACTTATCATCGTGTCCAGACCTTTCCCCCAAATCCGCCCGTGGCACTGATAGTGGTCATTTTCTGGGCACTATCGATGTTTAGGGTAAGTACTCCATTGCCGTTGTTTCTGCCTTTGGGCACATCGGCCCACTCCAGTGTGATGGTGTTTCCTGTCTTCGTGCCAAAGCCCACATTGGACCAGACAGGCTTTCCGTTGACGTAGTTTTGCTCCCCATACCATATCACTAAGCTCCCCAAGTGATAGATATAATAAATACCTCGGTCATCAACACTCCACCGACCCGTTAGGTCATCGATATTGTCCCTGTTGCCAAAGCCTCCACTACGACTGCCCGGTAGATTATCGGGAGCAGGTGACTTTACTATTTGAGGAGTGGTCGGGCCGTTGATAATGACCCATTTTGTGCCGGACTCCCTGCTTCGTCCCTTGGGAACAGCATAGAAGCTACCATTGACAAACTGAAATCCATTGTTCTCCAGTACCCTGCCCTTGAAAACATGAGCCCATTCCCCGTCGGGGTCTTCGGCAAACCAGATGATCTCATCGCCAAATTGACGGATATAATAATGGCCATTGTCATAGCCTCTATAATAGCCGGATAGACCTGTGGACCTACTATTAAGATAATGGTCCGGCTTTGGAGACTTTCTTGTATTTATGGCGGTTTTCTTTTCCGTCCTTTCCAGTTTGGTCAGTAATTCTTCTTCTCTTTCACAATGGGTAAATAGATGAACAATGACCAATAAAAATAGAGGCAAATACAATTTTGAAAATAGGGTTTTGGAAATCATGACTGTTCTGTAACGTTGAATAAGGTTTTGATACTGTTGATATGTATGGCATATGACTACGAAAGTCTGCCGTGAAATAGATGTTCAAACTTAAGTGAGGCGAGCAATCCAAAAAAATAGCGATCGTACATTTGCTAGGGTTAAAACTATATTCGCTCTTTTGATAGTAGTACTCAATAATGGGGCTAAGTCAGAGCATGGAAGTATACCCCACCCTTTTTCCGAGCTACAGAATTTCAACTCCTCAAAATAGATGACCTGATAGCCTTCGTATAGACTGAGTACCAGGCTTCCTTTTTCTACAATCGCAGTGTTCGTTACTTTCTCTTCGGCCATTCCCTTATTCAGAGGGGCTATACCTATTTGAAAGGCTTTAGCTATGGCACCGGTCAACTCATGGGTATCGATGGGCTTCGAAATGTAGTTCGTCTTGGTTGTGTTCAAGCTCTTGAGTACCTCCCTTGACTTAATGGTAACAAAAATGACTTTGTAGTCCAGTCCATAGGTCTGTTCCGGTAACTCAGCTCCATTACCATCTGACAATAGTACATCCAAAAAAAACAGATGGGGCTTGCAGACTTTGACCACTGTTACCGCTTCCCCTATAGAGGTGCATCGAGCTATGATCAGTAAGTCTTCCTTCAAATGGTCGATGAGTGTAGCTAGCCTATTATTACAATGTTTTTTATTTTCGACAAGTATGGTCTTTATCATTGTTTCAGTATTTATGCATAAAGCAAAAAGGGCTTTTATTGCCATGAAAAGTTTATGGCCTTATCTCCAAAATGATGTTTATTACCGATGATCTGTGATTTTCCATACCTTAGATTATCCATTGATTTGAGGGTTAAATTTCTGGAATATATATGAGAGGTCACTCACCCTTTTTGTGTGATTTTACTTGAAATTTTCCGGTACGATGAACGGTTGGGAAGAACCCAATCACCAGCGAGGTACAGAGGTAATTTATATACCGGTAACCTGTATTTATAAATAGCCCATACTGGAATGGGGCACACTTTAATTTCTATAGGAGGAGTGCAAAACTTAATTTGTTCCATCACCAAATAGTTTATTTTACTGTATTTTATTCAGATTGAGAAGATAACAAAAACGAAAGCTTGTTTAAAAAGGAATATTTTCAATGATTTGTATCCTAGATGGAATGATTTCACCCAACTCTGATGATAGACCAAGTTTTGTGGCAAAAAATAAAAAAGGGGGAAGATAAAGCTTTTGAAATTCTCTTCAGAGAGCATTTCAAAGCATTGAGTATTTATGCATTGCGCTATACTCAAGATATCGATGTAGCACAGGACCTTACACAGGAAGTGTACCTTAAGTTGTTTGAGCAAAGGGAAAACTTGGAAATCCATACTTCGCTCAAGTCATTTTTGTATACCTCCGTTCGTCATCGATGTATGGATTATCTCAGAGCACAGAAAGTACGTAGCGAACATTCCGAAAAAGTACTACGAGAAGAAAAGAATAGGGATGTCGATGATAGTGATTGGATAGCACAATCAGAACTACAGGAGAAGATATATGAGGCAGTTCATCAGCTCCCTGAAAAAAGCCGCAATATATTCCGTTTGAGCCGCTTTGAGGGTAAGAAAAACCAAGAAATTGCCGATGAACTGGGCATCAGCAAAAGGACAGTAGAAACGCAGATCAGTAATGCCCTAAAGCGTTTGAAGCGGATATTATCGGATTACTTGACCACTATAGTGGTGCTTGCTTCTCTTTTTTCATAAAAAAACAGGAACATAATTTTTCGGATACGTGTGGAACCTATTTTGCACGTCATAGTAATGAGCAATGGAAGAGAATAGAGATTATATTGAAGAACATATCCTGATAGCCTATCTTAACGGAAACACCCATCCTGATGTGTCGGTCGAGGTAGAGCGATGGAGAAAATCTTCGCTATCCAATGAGACGTATTTTCGGCAGATTCAAAATCTATGGGAGGAGGCCGCCGGTTACGAGGAGTACCAACATATCGATCTGGAAGCTCGTTGGGCGGCTGTACAAAAGGAAATCACTGCCTTGAAAATTCATAGTGATACCGAAAAAATGGAGCCTATCCTTCCCATAAAGGTAAGCTGGACGAAACGCATACTGCGCATAGCCGCAATTTTCATGGTTTTAATGACCTTCGCCGCTGTTGTTCACCAGTACGTCACAGTAGGTTCCAAGGCGGGACAGACCGTCGTTATTGCCGAAGAGAATATGGGAACAAAAACAGTGACTTTACCTGATAGATCAACGGTATGGCTAAAACAGGGGAGCAATGTCACTTATGCTTCAGGACTGGAAGGAAAAGAACGCCGCCTATCTTTAGAAGGAGAGGCCTATTTTGAGGTAGTACATCATCCTGATAGACCTTTTGTTGTTACTACCAAAGGGACAGAAACAAGAGTATTGGGTACCTCTTTCCATATCAAGAGTACTGACGGCCCGCATACAGAACTGGTACTGATCACGGGCAGTGTGGCTTTTTCCAAAGGTCGGGAAAGCCTGACATTGGTCCCGGGAGAAAGTGTATCGACCAACTCCAAAGGAGAACTGATCAAGAAAAAAAACATGGACCCCAACTTTATGTCCTGGAAGACCGAAAGTTTGATTTTTGAGGATACTCCCATGAAAAAGGTGGTCGAAGATATTAAAAAGCTATATCAAGTGGATCTTCTTTTGGATGATGAATCCTTTGGGCAATGCCCACTTACGGCAGTATTCGAAAAAGAAAGCTTGGAAAAAGTACTGGAGACCTTATCCCTGCTCTTTACCATAGAGGTAAGGGCAGAAGGAGCCACTGCCTACAGGCTTAGTGGAAAAGGATGCTGAACTATGAGACAAACACCATTTGCTGAAATGCTGACGATAGGCATAGGCCAAAAGACTGTTTCGATATGTATCTTTTATTTTCATGTCTTTCTTTTGATAGATGATTTCCTTGAAACCTCTTCAGATGACACTGTTATCTTTTTCGCGCCCTCGCGCGACAAGCTGGCCCTTTCGCTACCAATGTCCTCGGGACATTATCATCACACCTGGCCCTATCCGGAACAAGCGGCAACAAGTGATAGCTATAATGGTAGAACGGTCTCTACTAATAATCCATGATCGACCATGAAATTACTACTTGTGACGGTGTTGGTGCTATGTTACTCAACTCTTGCCCTACAGGCACAGGGCGATAAGGAATTTCTGCTACATAGGATAAGTATCACAGCTAAGGGACAAAGGGTAGAAAAAACACTACAGCAGATAGAGCAGCTAGTGCACATAAAAATTGCCTACTCCTCAGAGCAGGTCAATATAAAAAGGGTAGTGGACATTGATATGGACCAAGAACCTTTGGAGAAGGTCCTTCGGCGCTTGTTTCCCGATGAAAAGGTACGGTTCAAAACACTGGGAGGCAGGGTAATCATCTACCGTGAGCGGGACAAGGCCCAAAGGGATATTAGCCCTCTACAGCAGACGGTCCGTGGAATCGTCAGAGATGAGGTAACAGGACAGCCACTGGTCGGTGTGAGTGTGATTTTATTGGGCAGAGATCCTTTGATGGGCAGTTCCACCGATAGTTATGGGAGATTTCGTATCGATAATGTGCCTATCGGCAGGCATCGGTTCAAGGTCAGTTATCTGGGCTATCACTCGGATGTATTAAGTGATATCATCGTTGAATCCGGAAAAGAAGTGATACTGGAAGTGGCCCTGAAAGAATCCTATACTGCCCTGAAGCAACTTTATATCATCGACAGACCCGATAAGTCCAGACCGCTCAATGAAAGGGCAATGGTCAGCGCCCGATCATTTACCGTGGAGGAAACCCGTCGTTATGCCGGCAGTTTTAATGACCCGGCCAGGATGGCCAGCTCCTATGCGGGTGTGACCAGTGGCAAAGACGATACCGAAAATGAAATCATCATCCGCGGCAACTCTCCCCGTGGGCTCTTATGGAGGCTGGAAGGAATAGAGATACCCAACCCCAACCACTTTGCTACTGATGGGGCATCCAATGGTGCTATCAGTATGCTGAACAGTAATGTACTGACCGATTCCGATTTTCTGACAGGGGCCTTTCCCGCAGAATACGGTAATGCCCTCTCCGGTGTCTTCGACCTACAACTGCGTCATGGCAACAATGAAAAAAAAGAATATGCCTTTAAAGCCGGTTTCTTGGGTCTGGACGCTTCCATAGAGGGGCCGATCAAAAAGAAAAACGAGGCTTCAACAATCCCGAATGCTTCTTATTTGCTCAATTATCGCTATTCGACTATTTCTTTACTGGAATCCTTGAGACTCAGGATTTTCGATGAAGAGGGTTCTGTTCCTGCCTTTCAGGACGCCACATTCAAACTACACTTACCCAGCCCCCATAGAGGCACTTTCTCTCTATGGGGGCTGGGAGGGACAGGGTATACAGAAACTGCCTTTGAGCAGGAGGAGAAAGGCACTATCTATAACCTGTCCAATGATGAAGCATATTACCTGGGACTCATGGGGCTTTCCCACACAATAAGCTTATCCGATAGGGCATTTCTGGAATCCAGTCTAAGTTATTCTTCGAGTCGCTATACTTTTCTGTTGGAAGGTGTAGAGGATAAGTCGGTCTTTGTAGAGGACCATGAGGTCTATACGAACAATACTACGCGCCTCTCTTCGAGCATCCATAAAAAGTTCAATGCCAGACATAGTACAAAGCTGGGATTTGTAGTCAGCGATATTCGCTATAACCTGAACTCGAAAGGCTGGCATAGAGATGGTAGTTTCAGTTATCGATCGGATGAAAATGGAAACACGGGAATATGGCAGAACTATATCAGTCATAAGTTCGATATCCATCAGGACCTGACCCTGACAGGAGGTGTTCACTATATCCGACTCCATCTAGGAGGACAGCAGAATGTCGAACCTCGGTTTGGTCTGCGATGGCAGTTCCATGAAGAACAGGCCCTGAGCCTAGGTTTCGGACTGCATAGTAGGAGGGAAGAAACCTCTTTGTATTTCACAGAGCTAGAGCTTAACGATGGAAGCATCGGGAAAGCCAACCAAGGGATAGGGCTTTCCAAAGCAAGGCATTATGTCATAGGCTATGATAGGAACTTCGGATCGGACTTTCACTTAAAGACCGAACTGTATTATCAGGAACTCTATAACATCCCTGTGGATAGTATCGGTCCCGAAAACCTGTTTTCCACCTTGAATGTATCCAATGCTTTTATACGTAGGGTGTTGCACAATAGTGGTCGAGGAAGAAATTATGGGCTGGACATTACTTTTGAGAAGTTTTTCTCCCGGAACTATTATTTTTTATTGAGTTCTTCCCTCTACGAAGCCAAATACGAAGTCAATGGCACCTTGTACGATACCCGTTACAATGGAGAGTATGGTCTTAATCTACTTGCGGGTAGGGAGTTTCACCTTGGACAGGTGAGGGATAAAAAGATACTGAGTATCGGACTGGAGGGTATCGCCACGGGTGGTAATCGAGCGATTCCCATCGACCTGCCCGCCTCTATCGCAGCCGGTCGAACAATATACGATATTACTTTACCCTTTCAACGACAATTGAAAGACTATCACCGATTCGACCTTCAAGTGGCATTGAAAGTGAACAAAAAGGCGACCACTCATGAGTGGAAACTTGATGTGCAGAATGTAACATCCAGAGCCAATACAGCCTATGAGACCTATTCGCCTTCGCAAAGGGCCATTGTCGCCAACGGCCTGATCGGTGGAGTCATACCCGTTCTGAGTTATAAAGTGGTGTTTTAGGTTGTTCATCGACAGTATACTATGGCAGCTATGAAACTGAGTAATACAAATTTGGGTTTCAAATATCGTATAATACAAATTTAGGTTTTAAATGTCGTATAAGATTCCGCTGGTCATTTTGTTTCAATCAAGGCGAGAACCGCAGGGATAGCAGCGCTATCCCGAGGATTGTCAACACAGAGTGAAGCAAAATGAACAGGAAGATAGGCGATATTTAAAAGCTAAGTTTGTATAAATATCAGTAGGAAGACTGATAATGAACATTCCGGTCACCATGAGTAGCCCGTAGTATAAGGTGATGCCAACAGTGTTATTATCGAAGTATCGGGAGCCTCCTCAGTCAAAAAGCAGTAAACAAAAATGGTGGTTATGGATTTCTACTGCATTTTATACCCAAACACAATTGATTTGGGACAAGCTGATTTGTAGACTTAGATGACACTATTTTCCAAAGGCCCGAATGACAAGTCTACCCGTAGCGATTCAACATTATCCGGATTTCCTCACAGGGCCATTCTGTAAGGTTTCCCATTTCATTTTTTCTTGAGTATAAACGCTCACCACAAAGCTCTACCACATGACCGAAATGCGCCGATGCGACTACGGACCTTGTCCTTACAATATCAGCTCAAACCCTATCGAGTGAGTCATGCTACCTTCAATGCATGAGATCTATCAATACTTTTTTCAGCTCTGTTGGTTGAAAAGGCTTGGTAATATAGGCATTCATGCCAGCGGCCAGCACTTCATCTTTGACCTCGACAAGTGCAGAAGCCGTAAGCGCTATAATGGGCAAGTGTTCATGGCGACCGCTACCCAATTTCCGAATAACCCTAGTAGTTTCGTAGCCGTCCATTTCGGGCATTTGTAGATCCATGATGATGATATCATAATGACTTTCCGGTTTACTGACCTGAGCTATGGCAGCTAGACCATTCTCGGCAATATCGATATCAGCACCCCATTTTTTCAAATATTGTAAAATCACTTTTTGGTTGATAAGATTATCTTCCACTACCAAAATACGCTTGTTGTTCAATGGTAGGTTGTCAGGTTCGCTTTCGCCTTCAGCTTTGGGGTCCACTTTTTTAAGCAGCAGTTGAAATGAAAACGTTGCCCCCCGACCATCGCTACTCTCTACTATAATATCGCTACCCATGAGCTGGACCAAGCGTTTACTGATAGTGAGGCCCAACCCTGTACCTTCGCGGTTCGGGTCATCACTCACAGAGCCTTGGTAAAAAGCCTCAAAGATATCCTGTTGATATTTTTTGTGGATGCCTACCCCGGAATCCTTTACACTGAACAGTATGGTCAGAGAGTCATCATCTTCTTCAAGAACATACGAGGCAAGTTGTATCATGCCATTATGAGTGAACTTAAGCGCATTGTCAATAAGGTTGTTCAGCACCTGAGAAAGCTTGATGACATCTACCTCGATCAATGATGAAGGTACTTTATCTATACTAATGATCAGGCTATTGTTATTTTCTTTGGCCTTGAACCTGTAGGACTCCACTATCCGTTGCAGCAATTGATTCAGGTCGATTGCAACTGTTTTAGAGCTTACCTCTCCGATATCTACTTTACTGAAATCAAGAATATTATTGATAATGGCCAAAAGGTTATTGGCAGAGAAGCGTAGGATATCCAATTTTTCCAGCTGCTCCGGTCTCGGGTTATCCGTGATTAGGTAATTGGTCATTCCGATGACAGCATTTAACGGAGTCCTCAGTTCATGACTCATATGACGAAGGAAGTCGACTTTGGTTTTTAAGCCTGTTTCAGCAGATTCCTTAGCTTGGATGAGTTTTTCTTCGATGTTTTTTCTGGATTTTATCTCTCGGCCGAGTGCTTGGTGTTTGTTTTCCAGTGCGTTCATCCTCTCTTTGAGTTTACGCTCATAGATGGCATCCGAATAGATGATTCTACGCTGCTTTTTACCGATAATTATCCCTAAAAATCCCATTATCAGTGGGAAAATATCGATTAATCGATATAGGGAGCGGTTACTATGTGCATCTATGATATTCTCTAAAGTAAAGGCAAGTCCTTGATCATTGAGGTCGGCCAATGTCGCGACGATAGGGAAGATAAACCCTATCGCTATACCAATAAAAAAATACTTAACAGGTATAAAATTCATAATCAATAGAGTAATCTCACCTTAGAAGCACTACTAAAAAAAATACCATCAAAATGACTGATACTGTGGAGTAATCTAAAATCAGCAGAGGGACATGGAATCCTATTTCCAAACCGTCAATTATCAAAATAGTGATAATTATTGCGATATTCTACCATCCCCCTTTATATTTTATCAAATCGATGTAGAGAACAGTTGAGATTATTTAGAGATTTTGTATTAGTGTCCCTGTATCTAAAAAGGCAAATAAGAAAATGAAAAATCCATTTTAAAACAGTCTCTCAACTTACAAAAAATATAAATTAGAACTCTCGCATGAGCGCCATAAATTCTTCTTTTTTCTTAGGAGAAATGCCGATTTCGTCACCATTTCGCATAATCAGATAACCACCATCAGTACGTATGAGTTTTCCTACTTCAGCAATATTGATCAAATAAGACTGGTGTATTCTGTAGAAGTTATGATCGACCAGTAGTTTCTCATATTCTTTGAGATGCTTGCTGACTAAAAGCTCTCTCTTGTGCGTTAGGTGAAAACGGGTGTAGGAACCATCGGCCTGACAGTATATAATATCGGATACCGGTACGAACTCATACCCTTCAGAGGTAGATAGGATAATGGTCTGTTTCTGTTCGTTACTCGATTGAATATTGCTGAGCAAGGTGACCAATTTCTGATTTTGCGAAAGCACATCGCGTTTTTTATTGACTTTATGTACCGCCTTTTGTAGTTCCTCGACATCTATAGGTTTCAGTAAATAATCAATAGCACTGAACTTGATGGCTTTAAGGGCGTAGTGTTCAAAGGCAGTTGTGAAGATTACCTCAAAATCAAAGTTTTTAACATCTTCCAGGACATCAAAACCTGTACCTGTGCCGATTTCGATATCAAGGAAAACCAAATCGGGCTTGTGATTCTTCAATTCTTGGATGCCCTTATGCACCGAAGAAGCTGTAGCAACTATTTTCAGTTCGGGACAGAAGTCCTGAATCAAAAGTTTCAATGCTTTAAGACTGTGGATTTCGTCTTCGATAATGACCGCTTTCAACATGATTTTCGGTTTAGATGAAAGGTGTTTTTACTAAAGTTAAGTGGCTATGTTCACGGAACAAAATTTTTTTGATAATAAGATTGTAAAACCCCACTCAAGATTTTGGTAATATACCGTTAAGTGCAGGTAACTATATACTTAGAAACTTTTTTGGTAGCTATTATTTTAGAATTTGTTATCGCTTATCCTGAGTGCAGAATGAGTTGGGGCCGAGCTGGCGAGTGCGAAATTCCATAAACCCAAATTGATCAATAGGATTGTGTGATGCGTTTATAAATCAGCGGTTTAGGTGAGGAGGCTTTTGTATCACTAAGGTGACGAGCCTGCGCAGCGTAAAACCGCTGATTTTGAAGTGATTTATGCTCGCAATAGGAAGGCTATTGATCATTTGGGGATAAAATGGTGATTTTGGATTTCAGATGATGAATCGGCTATGGCAAATCGCAAGGAAGAGCTGGAGTCGACGGTAGTCATTGGTCAATGCAGCATGTGATTTTAATACTCAAGAAAAGGGCATTACATCGATAAATCCGTTACTTTTGGAACAGTCCAATATGTCGCTGGTAACGCTAACAGGAATCACGATTTCACAGCATGGGTATACTGATTTTGACCATGGTGCCCGCCGCGTTATCTCTCTCATCGAACAGATCGGTTATTTTTATAAAAGTCTGATGGGCCGGGTCTTTGTTCAATAGGGCCAATCTCCTCTGTGTGACGGACATTCCCCGAGAGCAGTGACCTCTTTTTCGTTTATTCTTGATTTCCCTGGCAGCTGACCGGCCGATACCATTGTCCTTGATACTACAATGTAATTTCCGGTCATAGCTGGATAAGGAAACTTCTAATTTGCTATCTTTTTTTTTGGGCATAAGACCATGGACAATAGCATTTTCTACATAAGGCTGAATCAGTAGAAAAGGGATTTCCGTATTGTAAATATCCACAGTGTCATCGATATCTATTTGATAATCAAAACACCGGTTAAACCGTAGTCCTTCTAAAGTAAGATAACATTCTAGCAGTTGGATTTCATCGGCTATGGGAACACTGATACTGATAGAGTTTTCCAGCGTTTGCCGCATGAGTTTAGAAAAAGTGGACAGGTACTTGAGGGCGGCGTACTTATCGTCCATAGCAATAAGGTGCTGTATGGAATTGAGCGAATTGAAAATGAAATGCGGGTCCATCTGGGCACGCAGCATCCTTTTTTCCAGTTCTAGGTTAGCCTTTGCGATTTGCTCGTTCTTCAGCGCTATTTCATCATTTTTGTATCGTAGGATATCTGCATTGCTCTTTTTGAGGCGGTATTGATAATAGATAAAGAATGAAACAAGGACCAATAATAGTACGATGACCATTAGAGCGATATACATCTTTTTCACCGCGGATTCCTTTGTTTTCATCAGCTCGATCTTACCCTGTTGTAAGGCAATCTGTTCCTCCTTTAGGTTCAAGTCGAACCGAGTTTTCATCTGCTCGATTTGTTCGGCACGCTCTATATTGAAAATACTATCTTTGATGGACTGGTAGAGTTTATTGTATTTTAATGCCGAATCCAATAACTCTTGACCTTCGTAGATATGTCTCAGGTTATCGTAGCGTGCTTCCAGATTGGTAATGGTATAGGTCAAGGTACTATCGATAGTGCAGTACAATAGCGCACTATCGTAATCTTTCATTTTCAAATAGGTATTGGCGATACTGTTCCGTATCGAAGGAGGACGGTCTCCCAATTTTTCCAATTGTTGCTGGCAACAGCGATAATGTATTAGTGCCTTTTTATAGTCCTGTTTTTGCGAGTAGGCATTGCCTATGGCCATGTGTGCATAGGCTTGTTTTTTCGGCAGGTGAAGTTGCTGATATAGTGCCAATGCTTTTTTACCGCTTTCGAGCGCCATGTAGGAGTTATCTTGGTGATACTGTAGAGTGCTGATCTCAATAAAGGTGCTGGCCATACCGGACAGGTTACCTACTTTTTCGAACAGTAACTGTGCTTTTTTCAAGTAGTCCAGTGCCGAAGACAGATTTTTCTGTTTCTTGCTCAAAATACTTAGACCTAGCAGCGTCTTGGCCATGCCCGAGCTATCGTCTAGCTCTCTTTTCAGAAAATAGGACCTTTGGGTGTGCGTAAAAGCATGCTGATAGTCGCCTAGTTTACGGTATATTATTCCCAGATTGCTCAGCCCTCTGGATATCCCGGGTACATAACTGATGCATTCGCTATAATTCAGACCTTGTTCCAAATATTTTTTAGCATGAAGATAATCCTGTTTGCCATTATAGGCCAGACCGAGATTGTTCAGGGTTTTGATGAGCAGTATGGTATCTCCATCTTCCAAGGCATAGTCGGTAATTTTCTGATAAAGTATTATGGACTTATCCAGATCGGTTCTGCCATATTGCCAAGCGAGGTGTCGCAGTGTCTTTATTTCCTGTTTTCTGGTCAGCGAATCCTGTTCCAGAACCTTCAACAAACTGTCGATATCGGAACCATAGGTGCTTAGCGCAGAATATAACCAGAGAACTGTGGGTACTATTTTGATGAGGGCTCTATTGAAAAAATGGTCCATGCTCCGTCTCTTTTTTTAATAGCTGATCTTCTTCTTTTAATGTACACAATACTGAAAAGTAACCATACACCCAAAACTAATGCTGTTGAGAAAGTAATGGGGATTGTAAATGGGAGGGTTACGAAAAGCCGTATTGAGCATTAAGAGCAAATGAATATCCGTACAGGACCAAATAGAAGGAAACTATGAAAACGATAACAGACCTGAAAGAAAAGTATGCAATACCCTATACATCGCTCGAATACCTTCGTGGTGGTGGTGATCCTGAAGATCCGGAAATCGATCCTGATGCGAGACCATTTCCCCCGGATGATGATACGGTCATGATGATCATTGTCCCTATTGGAGTAAAGCTCACCAGCTAATCAAGAGGGACTGAAACAGTATAAATGATTTCATCACGTGTCAGTCCTGAATGGATACATCTATCAGAGAGCAAAAACTGCCAACACTTTTTAAAAAGAGTATTGGCAGTTTCATGTTAGGCCTCATCAGCATCAATGTAAGGGGAGTAGCACTATCCACTAAGGAGTCAATAAAACTATGCGTTAGGATAATATTTTAGACTAAATGCTGCCCGGAATAGTCTATCGACCATTGGTCTATTTTATACAAACTTAGCTTTCAAATATCGCCTATCTTCCTGTTCATTTTGCTTCACTCAGCGTTGGCAATCCTCGGGATAGCGCTGCTATCCCTGCGGTTCTCGCCTTGGTTGAAAAAAAATGACCCGCGCAATCTTATACGACAGTTGAAACCCAAATTTGTATTACTTCTTCTTAAACCCAAAATGATCAATAGAGAACCTATTCCGTGCATAAATAGCTTCATACCGGAAGCTTTGCCCACCGGTCTTCATTCACCATAGCGGTGCTATGCCGAACGAATCCAA
>CANLOE010000060.1 GCA_947492745.1 uncultured Cyclobacteriaceae bacterium
AACCATAATGGAAATCACATCAAACCACCATTATATGAAATGTTTCAATGCGACATTAAAAATGTAAATCTGTATTAGACCATTGCTAAAGTCGATCGGGAATTTTGAAGGTCATTTATTCATCGATAGATGTGGGACCGATAAGAGACTGTTCTGAAGTTGTAATACAAATTTGGGTTTCAACTATCGTATAAGATTCCGCGGGTCATTTTAGTATCCATCAAGGCGAGCACCGCAGGGATAGCAGCGCTATCGCGAGGATTGTCAACGCAGAATGAAGCATAATGAACAGGAAGATAGGCGATTTTAGACCCGGATCATGCATTGAAAAATCTACTGCGGATCTAAATAGCTGCAAACCGGTCGTTGCACTACGTTTATTGAATTCACCGTAGCGGTGCTATGCCGAACGAATCCAAATGGCTCGTATTTTACTATTTATACGCTCATTACGATTTCTATCGAACAATTTGGGTTGAACTCAAATTTGTATAAAAGGGATGGCAAAATCGAAGATGGCCGATACGTCCTATATTAAAAAAAAACTGCCCTATGATCATAGGGCAGTTTTCAGTATTGGTCCTTATAGGTCAGTGCCTACAAAGGGATTGTTTTCTTTTGTCCCAAGTCCGGAACAACCTTTTATTCCTGCTCTATAGCAGCCAGTTTTTCTCTGATTTCCTTGAGCTTACTGTCATTTTTCGTGTTGGCATAGATAGTTTCCAGCACATTCAATACCTGCTTTTCTTTTGGCTGTAACTGATGAACTTTCTCAAAGTAGGGCAATGCTTTCTCAAACTCTACTACAGCGTCTTTTCTACGGGTATCTGCCATTCGCTGGTAGGTTTTCATGTCCATATTGTTCACCTCTTTGATGATGGCCGCACCATCATTGTAATAAAGTATACCTAGGTTATAGTTACAGATCAGGTTATCGGCATCTTTGGAGATACCCATTTTATAACTTTCTACTGCTTTGTCCTTTTGGTCTAGATTTTCCTGCATATTTCCCAGAAGTGCGTAGAGCTGAGCATTGTCCGGATCGGCTTTTATTTCCGTTTCCAGATTGGCCTTGGCTTCGTCCATTTTATCCATGCTCATCAACAGGTCTATTTCGGACTTGGGAAAAGAGGTGTTCTCGGGGAAGTGTTTTTTTGCCTTTCTGATGACTGCCAGTGCTGCTTCTTTATCTTTTTCAACATTGTTTTTGATGTAGAATAGAGAGCTGTACAGGTCTTCATCATGATAATCGAGATCGTTGATCAGTTTTTCATAGTTCTTTGCAGCGGTCTTGAAATCCTCGTTTCGCTGGGCAGCCTGCCCGGCATACTTATAAGCGGTAGTATCCTGGGGCTTTATCATGGAACACTTCGTGAAATCACTGACCGCCTTATCCAGATTGGCATCGTTATAGGCTTGGGCTCCACTGTTCCAGTAGTAATCGTACCATCCCTGTATCTGCATGGACATGGTCACGGGCAGCCCTGATGGAGGTTGTACGAAATATCCACTGTTGCCTTTGGCCAGCTCATCTGCTTTGGCAAAAGAAGTCATGGCCTCTGCGACGGCATCGTTGGCCAGCGTCTGGTAAGCGGGGTTCGTGGTAGTATCTATCGAAGCATATATCAACCCTCTGTAGTACCAAGTCTTTCCATTGTCTTTTATTTTCTCAAAATTGGCAGCTCTATCGATGATGGACTTGGCCTCATCCAATTTATTCTCGGTCAGCGCTTTATAGGCTGCATTGATTTTCGGTTTCTTCTGACCGTAGCTTAAGGTAACTATGGAAAGAAGTGTAGCAATTAATAGTATCCTTTTCATGTGATTGTTAAATTGATTTTTAAGGCCATCAAAAACCTATAAGAGCCTAGCTCCAAGTCTCTACATCCTCGTATTTGGATTCAGGTATAGTGTATAGGTTTCTTCTGTTTATAATTAATAATATATATGGTTACTGTTTACAATGATCAAACTTCTTCGGGACTGTCTCCATCAGCTGTTGCTTCTGGGGGCGTCATGGTATCCGTATCATCTCCTTCCACATTTCCTTCGACACTCAATTCGGCTATTTCTTCCTCTTCATCGATATGCTCTATCTTTTCAACGGAGGATATCTCATCGTCTTCATTCAGCTTGATAAGACGCACACCTTGCGTGGCCCTCCCCATGACCCTCAGGTTCTCGACCTTTATCCGTATCGTTATTCCCGATTTGTTGATGATCATCAGATCATCACTATCGACGACTTCTTTGATAGCGACAAGTTTGCCCGTTTTCTCGGTGACGTTAATGGTCTTGACTCCTTTACCACCACGTTTCGTGATGCGGTAGTCATCGATATTGGAGCGCTTGCCGTATCCTTTTTCGGAAACCACTAACAAGTTGGCTTCTTCTCTGGCGATACACACCATACCTACTACGATATCATCATCTCCCTCCAAGGTCACACCGCGTACACCGGAGGCAAGCCTTCCCATAGGACGTACATCGGATTCGTGAAAATGTATGACCTTACCCGATTTCTTGGCCAGTACGATATGATTATTGCCATTGGTCATTTTCACATCCAACAGTCGCTCCCCCTCACGGACCGTTATGGCATTGATACCGTTCTGTCGTGGTCGGGAGTAAGACTCCAAAGACGTCTTCTTGATGGTACCGTTGTCGGTACACATGACCAGAAAGTTATTATTGATATAATCGTCATCTTTCAGGCTCTCTACATTGATGACCGCCCTTACATTATCATCTTTCTCTATATTGATGAGGTTCTGAATGGCCCGTCCCTTGGAGACTTTGCTCCCTTCGGGCAGAGCGTATACCTTCTTCCAGAATACCTTGCCGAATTCGGTAAATATCAGTAGGTAATTATGCTGCTTGGCGACAAAAAGATGCTCTGTAAAATCGTCCTGCTTGGTGCTGACACCTTTTGAACCGACTCCTCCCCTGCCTTGCGTTTTGTATTCGATGAGCGGCGTCCGCTTGATATATCCTTCATGGGATATGGTGATGATCATCTCATCATTGGGGATCATATCCTCTACGGTCATGTCATCGGCATTGTGTACAATGTCCGTTCTACGTCCGTCTCCATACCTCTCTTTCATCAACTCCAACTCTTCCTTGATGATATCCATCCTTAGCTGCTCATTGCTCAGGATTTCGTTCAGGTGATCGATCAGTTTTTTTATCTCATCATACTCATTCTGGATTTTCTCTCTTTCCATACCCGTCAAACGCTGTAGACGCATCTCTAAGATGGCTTTGGCCTGAATTTCGGAGAGTTCGAAGTTTTCCATCAGACCTGTGCGGGCGGTGTCGGGGTCTCTGGATTCGCGTATCAGTTTGATGACCTCATCCAAGTGGTCGAGTGCTATCAGATACCCTTCCAGTATATGTGCTCTTTTTTCGGCCTCTTCCAGCTCGTATTGCGTCCTTCGGACCACTACCTCATGGCGGTGCTCTACGAAATACGCAATCATGTCCTTTAGATTGAGGGTATACGGTCTTCCTTTGACCAGTGCCACATTGTTCACACTGAAGGACGATTGGAGCTGCGTATACTTATAGAGATTGTTCAGTACAATATTAGGAATGGCATCCTTCTTAAGGTCATACACAACCCTTAGCCCTTCCCTATCGGATTCGTCCCGGATATCGGAGATGCCTTCTATCTTCTTCTCATTGACCAGTCCTGCTGTCTTCTCTATCAGATTGGCCTTGTTGACCATATAGGGGATTTCGGAAACGATAATCTGCTCTTTTCCCGTTTTGGTAATGTCAAAATCGGCCTTGGCACGTACCACCACTCTTCCACGTCCTGTTTCGAAAGCGGATTTAACTCCCGTATAGCCATAGATCGTACCGCCCGTAGGAAAATCGGGGGCCGTGATATGTTGCATCAGCTCAGCGATCTCGATGTCATTATTGTCGATGTAGGCATTGATACCGTTGACGACTTCCGTAAGGTTATGCGGGGCCATATTCGTAGCCATGCCCACTGCTATACCCGAGGTACCGTTGAGCAGGAGATTGGGTATCTTGGAGGGCAGTACTATCGGTTCCTGTAGGGAATCATCGAAATTAGGCTGAAAATCAACGGTCCTTTTATTGATATCCGTCAACATCTCCTCGGCTATCCGCTTGAGACGGGCCTCCGTATACCTCATGGCCGCAGGGGAGTCACCATCAATAGAACCAAAGTTACCTTGCCCATCGACCAAAGGATACCGCAAAGACCAGTCCTGGGCCATACGGACCATCGTATCGTATACCGAAGAGTCTCCATGGGGATGATACTTTCCCAGTACCTCTCCGACAATCCTTGCCGATTTTTTATAAGGTTTGTTGTAATTGACGCCTAGCTCCAGCATACCGTAAAGTACGCGGCGATGTACGGGTTTCAGACCGTCCCTGACATCGGGCAGTGCCCTGGATATGATGACCGACATCGAATAGTCGATATAGGCACCTTTCATCTCATCCTCTATATTGATAGGGATGATATTCTCATTTGCTCCTTCTGCCATTTATTTTGTATAAGAAAAAAAAATTTTATTCGGTCTGCAATTTACATAAAAAAATATCAAAACGATGCCACATAGGGCTAAAATTGGCTTCTTGTACCATTATCCCAAAATGTCCATTAGAAAATCTATTCCGGACTTAACTGGCTTCAAATCAGTAAATGAATACGTTTTTTGAATTCACCGTAGCGGTGCTACGCTGAATCCAAGAAAACGCACTGATGTATTGCCATTTAAGTCCTCATGACGAAGTTCCAACGAACATTCTGGGATTATACCGGTGATGGGCGGACAGAGAGGGCGAACCGAACCGAAAGACCTGTAGTCTATGGGAAACAATGATAATAGAAGAGTAACGGACTTATGGCATAAGAGCTAATACCAAGCCCATGAGTAATACAAATTTGGGTTTCAAATGTCGTATAAGATTCCGCTGGTCATTTTGTTTCAATCAAGGCGAGAACCGCAGGGATAGCAGCGCTATCCTGAGGATTGTCAACACAGAGTGAAGCAAAATGAACAGGAAGATATGCGATTTTAAAAGCTAAGTTTGTATAATACAATCTTAGGTTTTGGATACGCAAAAAAATGAGACCCGTCCTTTTGACCTATTGCTGCTATCTATGCTGAAAACACAAACACCGAACATGGGAACTACGCTCGCTCATTGGCGGCAGGCCCGCCGTACTGTCGATGGTCTCTTTGCAAAAGGAAGTTTGAACCTGAATCATGCATTGGAAAATCTACTGCGTATCTAAATAGCTGCAAACCGGTCGTTGCACTACGTTTTTTGAATTCACCATAGCGGTGCTATGCCGAACGAATCCAAAGGACCGATATTTTGCTATTTATACAAATTTGGGTTTCAAATGTCGTATAAGATTCCGCTGGTCATTTTGTTTCAATCAAGGCGAGAACCGCAGGGATAGCAGCGCTATCCTGAGGATTGTCAACACAGAGTGAAGCAAAATGAACAGGAAGATATGCGATTTTAAAAGCTAAGTTTGTATTATACGCTCATCACGATTTCTATCGATCAATTTGGGTTGAAGGTATCTACCGAAAGATAGCTATGGAGTCATTAGAGAAATCAGCATTTGGACTGTAGGGGACAACCCACGGCATGTGAGCCCCCTACTATTTCAGTTTTGGAAGCTTTACAATAGGATTGCGTTATGAGAGCATAATTACAATAAAATCAGCGGTTTAGGTAAAGAGTCCTTTGTATCATTAGAGTGACGCATCTGCGTAGCATAAAACAGCTGATTTTCAAGCAATTTATGCTCGTAATAGGAAGACTGTTGATTATTTTGGGGTTAAACCCAAAATGTCCATTAGAAAATCTATTCCGGGCTTAACTGGCTTCAAATCAGTAAATGAATGCGTTTTTTGAATTCACCGTAGCGGTGCTACGCTGAACCCAAGAAAACGCACTGATGTATTGCCATTTAAGTCCTCATGACGAAGTTCCAACGAACATTTTGGGCTAAATCAACGAAATATACGTGTTTCTTATATTGACCATAGCCGTGCTACGGTAAACTCAATAGGTTCAGGATTCATTGTATTTTTAAACCCTAATGACGAATCGCCGGTGCTTTGGTCAATACCGCTTCTTACCTTTTCTTCTTTCGCGCTTTTTCTGCATCGGAACGGGGTAGTTCTGACCGTAGTGCGGGTTCTGGTGTTTGTAAACAGGGTGTTGACGGTTTCGGTATTCCTGACCTCCATGAACATGGTTGATCTGGGTCCTACAGGTCTTTACCGGGCAGCGTCGAAGTGGGTGAAGACCGATAGTTATGCCCACATCTACCAGTAGAGCGGGCGTACTGTGTTTTATGGAAATACCATCGGCTGCAATCGTATAATTCTTGATATCGAAGGAAGGGCGTACATAGGCCCGGAATATCTCTGAAAACTCGCGCTCCCAAGTGGCCCCGAAATTGAAGTAAACCCCCCGCTTCATGATGCCCTTATTGAATTTCTTGCCCGGATTCCACGAGCCGATTTTTGCATCGATGATCAGCAGGTAATCCCAATAGCGGTATACGGGTACGCCCACTGTGCCGTAAAACCGCTTATGAAAGCCTCTTTTGAAATCAGGGGTAAACTTACGGATACCACCCGCAGGAAAAGATATAGGTGAGAAATCGGCAACACTATGATACTCGAAGGTATAGCCCAGGCCCAGACGGAAGTATTTATGCTCATAATTCAACATGGCCCCGAGAGGTACACTGGCACCCCTGGAAGTGAACCCCAATGTAGCCGAATCCGAACTGTACACAATACCGTCGTTGACCGCGACACCTTCTTGTGTACTGATATCATTGAACCAATTATCATGTGCAGTGGCTATCGTACCTCCCGCGGTATCACCCGTAAAGAGATAGAGGTTATCATTGGAATCCAGTAGGTTGAACCCATCCAGCTTATGTTTGTAAAAAGTGCTACCATACCCGGAGAAAAGGCTCAGTTTGAACTTACTCAAAAAGACCCGGAAAGTACTGGGACCCTTCGTATCCAGATAGAATTTTTCCACTGGATATTTATCCACTCCCTGACCATCCGTTTGGGCATATAGGGCCTTCATGCTCACTAGTGAGCAAATCAAACCTATCAAGCCTGCCTTATATGTAGCAAAAAAGAATTTATGCACCATAGATATTGATTCAAACAGGCAATATTAAAAAATATTATATCTTTTCGGGAAAAATAATTATTTACTTGACTTCAAAGGTATGACAAAAGGATTGAAAAACATGGAATTTATCCAAATCTAGTTTTATACCGATATCCAGTACTTTAGCATACTCCACAGCGGATATCCTTCTAACCTGCACTATTTCAACTTCGTCCTGGAGAAAAAACAAAGAAAGGAACCGCACAAAGATATAGGGCACATTCATTAAATCTCGGCTAAATCCAATTAATGAAGGGGGATTGTCCGTGTCGCCCGTTTCCATGATTTTACCTTCGTCGAAGGTAGACTCCATTGCTTTTTTGATGAGACCATAGAAAGGCGACTCCCAATAGGAGAACCTTTTGATCAGGTATTTGAGGCCCTGAACAACGGGGTCAAATTTCAGAAAGTACCCACCTTTGGACATCTTCCTGGCGATTTTGTTCAATGCCAGTTCCTCGAACAGGCTCACACTCCCGTTGGCCAGTGCTATGCCCACAGCAGGTGTCATCATCACCAACGATAAAAAATCATGATCGCTGATCTCCATGAGTTGGGCTTCTTCCCGGACAAACCGTTCTTTGAGTTCCACTACGGGCCGCTTGATTTTCTCTATTTCTATTAAAGTGGCGATTTCGTTTTCTGTAAACATAAGGAGTTGTTTAATACAAACTTAGCTTTTAAAATCGCATATCTTCCTGTTCATTTTGCTCCACTCTGCGTTGACAATCCTCGCGATAGCGCTGCTATCCCTGCGGTTATCGCCTTGATTGAAAAAAAATGACCCGCAGAATCTTATACGACATGGAAAACCCAAATTTGTATAAGTAGGATTCTTTTATGGACAAAAGGATGTATTTCTTGACCCAGGTCATGTGTGGGAAAAAACCCGTACGGACCCGAACTGCTTTATATCAATGAATTGGACATGTTTTTTGAACTGACCGCAGCAGTGCTGCGCCCGCCCTGAGAAAACCCAAGGTCTATTGCATTCTTAATGCTTGTAACGAAGCTCCAAATACAGCCTATTTGCTGACTATATTACCACCGACGCCATGATGAGTTAGTGCATCATTCGGGTATAAACGCCGCTATACCACTCAAAAAAGACTTCGTTAGGGCAAAAAACCTTTAGTTTCCACTGTGAAATGAATAGCCTAGATCAGTTTATGGACAGTTCTCCATTGCCAACATAATGGCCAAACATATTCATCTAAAACAGGAACAATTTCAAAATATAATCATTACCTGAATAAACCAAATCCATCCCTGCTCAAAACCAAAAAAATATCCTTTCTTCTATCATCGAAAGGAATAATGGAACCCTTCTTGGACCTCCATGGTCGAAAAAGTCTGAAAGTGGGTCTTTCCTTTCTCTCCCTGAAAGTAAAAATATTGTCCTTGTACATCCTCCCCGTTCTGTCCCTGAAAACCGACTTTGTTTTCGCCTTCTTTCAGGGCTACTCTTGCATAAGAGATACTATGGGGCAGTACTTGCCAGTTGCGGGTATCGGCACGCTCGGTAATGGCATTGAACAAACCTAGAGCAGTACCCAGTCCTTCGTTCTTTTCCCGTAGTTGTTTCTCGCTGACTTTCTTTAAAGCTACTCGAAGGAGCGACTTGGCAAAAATAGTTTTCATTCTATCTTGCAGTGCTTTGTGAGCAATCGCATTGATATCCTCCACTAGTTCCAGAGGATACTGTGTCCCGCCGAACGATAGATGGGCAGAACGATAATACGTAGGCCTCTCCGTATAGCGCGGAAAAGCTACCCTGAAAAAATGCAGATTTTCCAATCCCCCCCTTTCCTCCTCATTCTGGAGGGTAAAAGGAAAATCAAAGCCGTAATCATCATTTCTAAAGAAAAAAGCACCTCCCTGTCCTTTTATCACCGCAAAATTAATGCTCCACTCAGTCTTTATCGGGGCCAGGCCATTATGCCAGAAAAAAACCAGATCTCCATGAGGAGACGGTACATAATGGTAATCTTCCATTTCCAGCTCTTTTTTGAACCGTCGGTACTCCCCGTCCAATCCCGAAAGGTAAGCCGTCCGCAATAGGTCTTTTTTCAACTGCTCCGGAGCTGTTACACCAAAAAGTGGCTGAAAGTCGGTCCGATAGATCTCCAGGGCATTGCGATAAGCGATAAAAGCATTGTTGTAATCATGATCGGCATCGTAGATAATCCCCATAAGGTTATGGATAAAGGCATCTTTTCGATATTTATTATCTACTTTGAAGCGATCGCTCAACTGTTGTAGGCGCAGGTTCAAACGCCTGCATTCTACCAGTGCACGTTCGTTATCCCCCATTTTCAGATAGTTCAGCGCTTTGTAGTAGAGTAAGAGTAAGTGTTCGTGGGCCTCGCCCCGGTATACGGTCAGCGCGGGGGATACTAAGGCCTCGATGGCCCCATCCAAAAGGCTGTAGCGGTAATCTTCGCCAAAGAGGTAGGCTTGTTCAAAGAACTCATTACTCTCCTTATAATTCTTTTGTAAGGAAGCGACCAGTCCTCGATTGACCAAATATAGAAAGCGGTCTTTTGAGGTGACGCCCTCCTTCTGTCGCGAAAGTGTCCGTTCTGCCGCTGCCAGGTTGCCCGCTTCGAAATCTTTGTTGAAAGTTCTATTGGCCTGATAGTAAGAAGCACAGGAAGTACCCCAGAATACCATCAGGGTCAAAAACAGGGTCCTGAACACAAGTTGACTTAGAGCCAGATAGCGGTAGCGTCTGTTCATGACGGCCGGTTCAGTTAGTGATCAGTTTTTTGATCTCCTCTTGGCCATACCAGACCCTTTTGGCGGTCTCGACATCGGTCAGATAAAGGGTGGTGATGTAATTGACTGTTTTTTTCCTTTTATAGGCATCGGTTTCCGAGGTCATCGTACCGAAGAGCATCAGGTCCGCACCGATTTCCCTGCCCCACTTGGCGGCGGTATCCGGAGAGGCGAATTCTTGTTGTTCGGCCCGTTCTTCCCTTAGTTTCTCACGAAACTCCTTCGCTTCTACCAAGTCTGCGAGGCCCGAATTGAATATCTCTACCTCAAATTTTTTAATGTAATTTTCGGGTTCTATATGTTCGCTGGTAGCATTTTTCACCAGTCCTACGATGATGGTCGGCCGATGCCCCTTTTCGCGCGCATACTCTTTATACCGCTCACTGCTCAGGAAATCACTGACCATTTTGGCAGCGACCAGTTTGGAATCGCCATCGTTCCACCTTCCGCTAAGGTCTATTTGTTTATCGGGTTCCACACGGGTAACTGAGCGTGAACAGCTGGCCAGCATCACTGTGGCCATGATAATAAGTGAACAGGACAATCGGGATATACTTTGCATGCTTGTACTTAAATAGGGTTGATCGATACATATAAACTAGTGAACCGCTAGGCGAAACGCAGTACTTCCCTAAGGAGTATACACTTGTTCCTTACCTAAAACCTCACCAATAACTTTGCATTCAAAAACCTTGCCGATAATGTATTCGGTACGGCAAATTGCTGTCCGACCACATCCGATACCCAATTATAGGAAATGGTATTACTGGCTCCCAGTAGGTTGAGCAGTTCAATACCGAGCAACAGAGACCTCTCGTTGTCCTGTCCCTCACTCTGGTTCAGGTAGAACTGTTTTGTAAAGCCCACATCCAATCGTCGATAGGCCGGTCCTCGAAAGGAGTTACGGAAGGCCAAGCCCGAAGGAGGACCGAAAGGTAGGCCCGTACCGTACAGGAGGTTGATACTGACCCGTATACTAGGGTCGTTCGGGATGTGGTCCTGAAAAAACACGCCCAAATTGACACGCTGATCGGTAGGTCTGCGGATATAGCCCATACCATCGTTCTCTACATCTTCCTGAGTACTCAGTATTCCCAGACTGAACCAGGATTCCGTACCGGGAATGAACTCTCCGCTAAAGCGCATATCGAGTCCCGTGACAAAAGCTTTCGTATCATTATTCGCATAGTAGCGCAGTCGGACGTTATCCACATCGTAGGCGACCACGTCCCATAAGCGTTTGTGGTATACTTCGGCCAGAAACTTGAAAGGGCGCTCCCAGATACTCAGATTATAGTCCAGTCCTCCGATGACATGCAGGGACTGCTGTGCCTTCAGGTCCGGGTTGACCTCCCCGTCAAAACCCCTCAGCTCTCTGTAGAAAGGTGGCTGTTGGTAGAGTCCTATCGCTGCTTTGAACAGAACATCCCGTTGCCACTGGGGCTTGAAGGAATATTGCACTCGCGGACTGAAGAGCAACTGATCGTTGAGACTATTGTAATTGCTCCGGATACCGTAGGTCAGGGTACCTTTCCGGGTGCGGTGCGTGTACTGTACAAAAGCACTGGCCTCATGTACATCCAGCTCGGTATCTGTACGCAATGCGCTGAAGCGGGTCACGAAATCCGCCGAATCCAAGAAGGAGTACTCGTCCAGTTCATCATCGATATCGCGCAGGGAATAGCCCAGACCAAACTCTAAACGACCATCTTCCTTGGTATCCAGCTCCCATCGGTTTTCAAAATTGATGATATTGGCCTGTAGCTTGTTTCTGGAGTAATCGTATTCCGTGCCGATACCACGGGTAGTCAGACAGGCATCAAATGTAGTGGAGTTCGGGTCCTTGTCCACATCACACAGTCGATAGCCGCCTTCGAGGTCCTGGTACTCTTTCTCCTCGGTGCTGACACCCGACAGGATGACCTTGGTCCTCAGTCGGGTATCGAACTGATGCTCCAGTTTCAGGCCTGCCTGATAAGTATCGTATTCGAGGATTTCCTGCCCATCAAAACCGACAATCAGACGCAGGGCGACATTGAAGGTGCCGAATTCGGATTCGCGATTTTCGGGACGTACCAGGTAACGGTTACGGGCATAGGAGGTCAGCAGACCTAAACTAGTGGCCTGGGAACCGTCCTTTAAGCGTTTGCCGAAGGTTTTATGGACATAGCCCTGCACATCGGTAAATCGTGGCAGGTATTCCCCTTGTGTTTCGAGGGTATTGAGCAGGTACTGCGCCGATTTATGCCGGACACCGAGAATATAGGATACACTTTTATCCTTACTGGCTCCTTCGAGATGTGCTGCCCCACCCAAAAGGCCCAAAGTCACTGAACCGCCGAACTCCTCGGGTTCCTTATAGTACACGTTCAGTGTAGAGGACAGCTTATCCCCATATTTGGGCTGCCATCCACCCGCAGAGAAGGCCACATTATCCACTAGATCCGTATTGACGAAACTCAGACCTTCCTGTTGGCCCGCTGTCACCAGAAAAGGACGGTAGACCTGTATATCGTTGACATAGACCAGGTTTTCATCAAAATTACCGCCCCTTACGGAATAGGCAGAGGACAGCTCATTATTACTGGCCACACCGGGAAGGGTGCTGAGTATCTTATTGAACTCCCCAAAGGGAGTGGGCAGCGCCTTGGCCGCTTTGGGTTCTAGGGTCATGATGCTGATCTGCTCGCGGGCAGCCTCGTTTTCTCCTTGTACCTCTACCCCTTTCAGCAGTTTGGTCGCCAGCTCCATATCGATATTCAGTACCTTTTTTTCTCCTGAAGCCAGCCTCATCTTCTTCTCCTGACCGGTATAACCTACAAAGCGGTAGACCAGCACGACATCCTTATCGGCAGGTACTTGTAACGTGTATCTGCCCGCTTCATCCGTGGTGGTACCTTTACCGGACCCTTTTAAAAAAATAGTGACCGCATAGAGGCCCTGACGCTGTTCGTCGTTTACTTTTCCACTGACCGTAGCTGTCTGTGCGAAAAGCCCTTTTCCCAGCAGGATGAAAAACAAGGTGAAATATAGTTTGGTAAGGTTCATTCAGAGGTTGTTCTTTAATAAGGTTCGTATAAGGAGGTTCGTTTCTGGGCGGTACGGGGATTTTCCATAATTTATCTATCCTATGATGAAATGGGAAAAGAGGATTTTAACGATGTTATTGATTTCATAGGGTCAGCTATTCTACAGCTAAAAAATGTACCGGCCCATATAAGGACACCATTTGAAGCCGTCTTTCAGAGTTAAACGCTTTTCAGGTCCCGAATAGTATCTTTGGGCCGGTCTGAATTGAAAACAAAACTACCCGCAACAAGCACATCGGCACCGGCAGCGCAAAGTTGGCCCGCATTGCCCGCATTTACCCCACCGTCGATTTCGATCAGGGTTTGCGTTCCGGCCGTCTCGATCATGTTTTTGAGCTGTTGTGTCTTTTTATAGGTATTCTCTATGAACTTCTGCCCTCCGAAGCCCGGATTTACGGACATCAAACATACCATATCGATATCGTGCAGGACATCTTCCAGAAGACGCACATCGGTATGGGGATTGAGGGCCACCCCTGCCTTGCAGCCCAGCGCTCTTATCTGCTGTAGGTTACGGTGCAGGTGAGGGCAGGCCTCATAGTGCACTGAGATGACCTCGGCCCCCAGCGCATGGAAAGCCTCCACATAGTTCTCCGGCTTTTCTATCATCAAGTGTACATCCATCGTTTTTTTGGCATGTCGCTGGATCGCTCCCACGACAGGAAGCCCAAAGGAAATGTTAGGGACGAATATGCCGTCCATCACATCGATGTGGATCCAGTCGGCCTGACTGTCGTTGAGCATTTCTATATCGCGCTGTAGGTTGGCAAAATCGGCGGCCAGAACGGAAGGAGCTATTAGGGGCATAATGTTATTTATAATAGGGGTAATACTGATTTTCTTATTAAACGTATGTCCGAAGAATCCTCGAAACCACTTCGGGCAGTACTGCCCGATTATCCTACAGTTGGTCCGATGGAAGTACGGAGCATACTCTGTGTCCAAACTGTCCAAACAGCTGTAAAAATGCATGCCCGAAGTTTAGTCGCGCAAAGATAGGTATTCCTAGTGGTATTATGGGGTTTTCCCGCCTTTTTGACCATGGCTTTTCCTACTATGCAGACAATACCCATCAACGGATAACCTAGGGTTTCGTATCGGAACTTTGTAATCAAGACTCAAATAGCAGTAAATCAGGTTTGATTTATACCCAAACACAATTGATTTGGGACCGATTGGATACACGAACATTCCGAGAATTATCGAGACATGAACCCTAATGACCATTCTACGAATGACTTATCCATCAAACTGGGTAATGGTCATCCTTTTGTCTCTGGACAACATTTTCCCAAAATACCTCCTCTTGAGTATACACTGATTTTGCCCCAATGCCCTCAAATAAGATTTTATTGTAATATAATGAATAATCCATACTTTATTTCATGGTCTACATTTTGTATCGTCGAGTACACAAAAAGCTTAATATCAACCACAACGGTTACCTCATGAGTAGAAAAAGTATAAAACTACAGTTATAATGGTCGTGTACTTTAATTTGATAAATTACTTTTTTTTGATTTTTGGATACAAAAAAAAACTGTCTTTGGAATATTTTTCATTGCAAGGATTAATTTTTTATATACTTTTGTTCAAAAGTTCATATTTATCAAACCATCCTCTATTGTAACATAGACCAACAGCATGTAGAAATCCGTAGCAATGGACGATAATTGGAACCCAAGATTACTTAAATACCATCGGTAGAAAAGAGTTTAGGGGAACTGATTGTCCACTTTGATGGAGACAAGCACAGAGGTAAAAACAGGATAAAATTTTGAACAAACATAATCACTTCATTTTGAGAATACTAAACGATCAAGGGACGAGGTACGCAAAAACGATACCCGCCATTATATTACAACTTCAAGGCCTGAGGACAGCGGCATGTTGCGTACTGTTGCTAGGTTTTCTCGCCCCGAACGCAAAAGGGCAGTCCACCGATAGCCGAGGAGGGTTTGTAGAAGATGCTCGGGAGATAGCTGCACTACGTGTACTGTATAGCACTACGCATGGAGAGAACTGGAACAATAATGAGGGATGGCCCGATGACTGGTCATCGGTAAGTAGCGTTTCGGACATCAACGAGTGGTTCGGTGTTACTACGAAAAAAGGAGATATCGTAAAGATATCCCTGTCCGAAAACAATCTGGACGGCCCACTCCCCGAAGTTATGGCCGACCTTTTGGCACTTAAAAAACTGATAATCAATACAAACAGACTGAAAGGAAGTATACCTTCGGAAATAGGAAAATTGTCCCAGCTACAGGTATTGGACCTAGGTTCCAATCTTCTGACCGATAGCCTACCTCGCGAACTGGGCAAACTTACCGGGCTCCGCAAACTAAAATTGGGTAAAAACGGTCTTTCCGGAAATATTCCCGGAGATATAGGAAAGTTGGTCAATCTTAGTATATTGGACCTTAGTTCCAACAAACTGACAGGTAGACTACCCGAAGAAATCAGCAACTTGCAGAAAATCAATAGTTTGATACTGAGCGATAACAGATTCGAAGGAGAACTTCCCGAAAACATAGCAAATCTTTCTCAAATGGAGCGACTACATGTACGGAACAACAGATTTGAAGGGGCCGTACCTATATCCTTAAAGGACCTTTCCAAGCTAAGAAGCCTGAAACTACAAGGGAATAAGTTCACCACTATACCTGATTTTACATTAAGTCCAAACCGAGAGCAACTTCAGGTCAATGTCAGTAACAACCACCTAGGATATGGGAGCATAGCACCCCACCTCTATCAAGGCAACAATGGAGAAGGCTCCCTCCGTAGCTTCAAATACCATCCGCAGTTTCCGGAGAATGATACCATTACCCTATCCTATATCGAAAACGACCCACTGACCCTGTACACAAAGAGCGATGAAGAGCCCAGTACGCGGTACCGGTGGCAACAGCAGACCGAAGAAGGATGGCAGGATATCGGTGTTTATACCAAGGAGTATACCATTGCCCGCGCAGATGCTCTATTGGACGGAGCGGCACTGAGGTGCCTCATGCAGCATCCCGAAGCAAAAGCCAGGACACATCTCAGTAGTCCCGTCTATATGCTCTCGCTAAACAGGACCAAGGACTTTTACACCATCGCCGATGGTGACTGGAGCGATACGGCCATCTGGTCCTTGACCAAAGAAGGGAAAGCACATCACGGTATACCAAGCGAATATGATATCGTACATATTGACGGTCATAGCATACGGGTCACCAAAGCCGCAGTCTGTAAAGAACTACGACTGGAAAGCACAGCACCCGGCCAGCTTAAGGTAGTCGGTAGTCAGGCCCAGCTTCTGGTCAATGGAATTATTTTTATAAAAAGTACCGACCGTAAACGTCACGATTATCTTACGGTCAATCATGGAGGAAAACTGAAATGTCAAAACAGCGATTACTGAAACAAACACTGCTGCTCATCCCTGCCTTATTGGCAGTGGCACTGATACTAGGCTGGGGCTACCCGAACAATAGCCCTAGAATAGCCTATGTCAGCATACAAAAATTATTGTACCACTACGAGGGCATGCAAGAAGCCAAGGTAAGGTTCGATCAGGAAAAACAGGAAATGCTTACGCAAATGGATAGCCTGAAATTGACCTGGGAAAGAAGCCTGAATACCTACCAGAACGATAAAGATGAACGTATGGCCGCTATAGCCCAACAACAAGAGCAGCATTACAGGGCCTATGCACAAGGGATCGCCCGAAAGATCGAGGAAAAAGACAAAGCCATGATGCAGAGCGTACTGAACCAAGTCAATAGTTTTATAGAAAAGTTCGCTCAAGAGCAGGGCTACGATATCATTTTGGGTACCGATGGCACCGGAAACCTACTCTACGGAAACAAGGAAATGGACATCACCGAAACCCTGACCCAAGCCATCAATCAGGAATATAAAGGTAGGTAGCTACCGAAAGCAGATATACGTATCAGTAAACCCAACAATAAATGAAAACAATCGGAATAGGGTCCGGATGGCTACTCTTTGCCTTGGTAGCACTGTTCGGTACGGCCTGTCAACCCAAAGTAGACAGTAAGGAGGCCTTTCTCCAGTGGATAGATAATCCCGATCATGGTCTGACGAAACAAAAAGATATCAATGGTTTCCAGGTCAGTGTCAAATACCTGCCCCCCTCCTACCTGGCCTATCGCGAGTGGGAAGGGAAGGGTTTCGGCAAATCGGGTTTCGACAGCCTGCTCCATGACTATACCCACTCCCGTACCTTTCTACTGACCATAGCCCCCGACCGGGAGCATCCCGAACGCAGTGTCATGTTCCACGATGTCCTTAACAGAGCGGAATACAAGGAAAGGGTGCGCGACCTCAACTTCAACATCGGTGAATACCTCCAATTGAAAACTGAAAAAGGAGTATTCCTTCCCGTACTTCACCATATGGAAAATACGTATGAACTGGCCGATCACCGGAGCATCTATCTTGTGTTTTCGGACAAAGATCTCGAAAATCCCCGATTGACAACAGCGCGGGAACTGGACCTTGTATATAATGATAGGCTTTTTGGAACGGGACTTTCGCATTTCTACTTTCGAAAAGAAGATATCGACCGAAGACCCGATATTGCCTTCGCTAAGCTGAACTGATAGGGAACGGTCCATCGTAAAAACATAAAACGCCCTTTAGTGCGCTTGTCATAACAGACTACCTTCAACTAATCTTGATCTAGATGATTTTTTTCAGAAAACACCTTAGAATCATTGCCCTATTCCTAGTGCTGGATTTTAGCATCATGCTATTGTCCTCTACTAAGGCATTTGCTTTGACCAGTGGCCCCAAGGCACCCGAGTTTTCCTCGTTTACGCCCGTCGCCACTACGGATATGGTCAACCTATTTACGGGCGACTTCAACTATAACCTACCCGTCATCGAGATTCCCGGAGCGGAAGGAGGAGGCTATGCCCTCTCCCTCTCTTACCAAAGCGGAACTACCTCAGAGCAAGAGGCTTCCTGGGTAGGATACGGCTGGTCACTGAACCCCGGGGCCATCAACCGGCATACCAGAGGCCTACCCGATGATGCCAATGGTACTCCAGTGGACTATTACAATAAGGCAAGGCCCAACTGGACCGTAAATATGACCCACAGTACCAATCTGGAAATTTTTTCACAGAGTGAACTTGGTGACCCCAAAACCAAGGAAGAATTAAAGAAAGCAGTCAAAAAGGCCCTCGTCGATGGAGATAAGGGTTTTGATTTCCTCAGGCTGTCGAAGTCACTGCGCTTCAACAATTACCAAGGGTTCTACCCCAGTATCGGGCTGGGACTGACGGCCAATGGACTGGCGGGTATGAACATGAGTATCGATAACAATGGGGCGACCTTTTCTGCGGATATCAACCCTATGGGTATCTTTTCGGCATTGAGGAAAAAGAGTGCCGGATTCATGGATGCCAGCCCTGAAAAGCTCGCCAATGGATTGGAGGACAGAAGCTTTTCTGCCCGATTGAAGAACTTGAAGAACAAAACGCTTAGGTCTACTTTAGGTAGAAGTATCGGTTCCAACTATGGGATATTCACCTTTCAGGAGGCTGTGCGTCCCACCCATTTCAGTAAATACAGCGGTTTTGCCTTCCATTGGTCTTTCTCCACTCAGTTCAATCCGACTCCCTTACCTGTAGGGGTAGAACAAGGAGGACAGGGAGGATTCAGCATGCAATACAACCGATACCTCGATAGTCCAATGGGCTATGGTTACCTGCACTCCGATAAAGCCGGAGGAGAAAGCATGATGGACTATTTTGTGGAAAAGGGTTCGGCCTTTGACAAGCGGGATGTCTTCATCGGTATCCCCTTTGCCAATCAGGACATCTTCAGTCTTACGGGAGAGGGGCTTTCAGGAGGTTTCAGGGCCTATACAGACAAAGTCGGACACTATCGCCCCAATACTAGAAAGAGCAAGATCAATATAGGTCAGATCGGATTCGAGACCATGATCGGTGTCAACAATGGTGGCGGCGTGAGAATCGGTTATGGAGAGCAAAGAAACGAAATCGGAGCCTGGTCCACCGACCTGCATACTTTTGCGGGACGGAAGCCTATATTCCGATTCAACAACGACATGGGCGGTAAAGTAGACTATACCGAAAACACGGAGAAGCAAAGCGCTATTGTGGGTTTGCAGTCCTTATTTCCCGGGTTTCGGCGTGCCAAAGCTCTTGCACCTCAATCAGAAGCGGCCCGAGGCGGGATATTCCGGCAAAAAGAAGACCGGGGACGCTCCTCTTTTATTGCCACTGAACATGCAGAGAGCAGTACACCCGACAAAATAACGGGATTTGTGGTCCATAATGAAAATGGACTCAAATATAGCTACACCGAGCCCGTTTATGTACGCAATGAAAGCCAACTGAGCGTGGACATCAAGCATGATCATCCCAAGGAAAAGCGGTATATCGCCTTTCGTCATCTGCCCTTTTCCAACGATGACAATCAATACGCTGTGGCCAAACTCAATTCCCACGACTATCACACCGTCTATGGAGAAATCCGCAAGGAAAAATTCGCCAATACCTACTTGCTCAGTTCCATCTGTACTCCCGACTATATCGATGTGGATGCCGATACCGAAGCGACCAAGGGCCCTTCACAGAAAGACTTTGGAGGCTGGACCAAGTTCAACTACGATACACTATATGGAGAGGGAAAGGACAAATGGTACCGCTACCGTACTCCCTACAACGGCCTTCTCTACCAGGCCAACTCCCTATCCGATACCAAAGATGACGTGGGTAGCCTCACCACAGGCGAAAAAGAAGTCAAATACCTGAAATCCATCGAGACCAATACCCATATCGCCTATTTCGTGACCAATACGAGCAGGTCGGATATAGAACAACTGAAGGGTTCCCTACGAAAACGCCCCGATGGTCTGGGAGCCGCTCCGGTGGCCGAGGGACGTGACCCCGCCGCAGAGAAAGGCACGGCAAACAAACCTGTCCAAGGCGACACCGAACTGGAATTTCTGGAAAAAATAGTACTCTATGCCAAGGACAGGGAAGGTGCCGTACTCACCGACAGGGCACTGAAAGTGGTACGCTTCGACTACGATTGGAGCCTCGTACCGAACGTTCCCAACAATAGCAACAGCCACTATTCCTATGCAGAGAATGCAGGGAACAGTACAGATGCCAACTCCGGAAAACTCACCCTGAAAAAAGTCTGGTTCGAATACGGCGGCACGGTACCCGCAAAAGTAAGCCCTTATGAGTTTTCCTATACCTATCGCCACTCTTCGAGCGTAGATGCAGCATACCGCAGCTACTTCGAAGCCTATGATGGGCTATCGGACCTGGCACAGAACCCCTCCTACTCCCCTTACCTGCTCAGCCCATGGGGCTATCCCATGATCAATGGTCGGGAACGAAAGGCCATGGGCATTCCCTGGATAGACCAGAGCGCCTACCTCGATGAGGCCATGGACTTCGACCCTGCCGCCTGGCAGCTCAAATCCATCAAACTCCCCTCGGGAGGGGAGATCTTCGTGCAGTACGAACAGAATGACTACGGGAGCGTACAGGATAGGCTTCCCATGGCCATGGCCAATATACTGGGGGACATTCGAGAGCAGGATGGCTACCTGCAAGGAATAGCCACAGGCGACCCCTCGGATGACTTCCATTCCTACCCCATCGATGTACGCGCTCTAGGAGTAAATCCAAATGATTCGGAAAAAATGGCAGCACTGGCGCAGAAAATAGAACATTACTTCGAGACCGATAAGTCCGGAAAAAAAATCTATTTCAAATTTCTATATGCCCTGAAAGGTAGGAATCCATCACTGGATGACTGCCGCTCGGACTATATCAGTGGCTATGCCAATTTTAAGAGCGCCAGAGTAGGCTCCTTCGACCATCCGGACGGAAGTCGGGAAAACACCATTTACATCACCCTCAAGAACGACAAAGGGAAGGACGAAAACGAAAACCGTGCAGCCATACCCCGTCAGGCCTGCTATGAGCTGGTCGTCAATCAGCGCCAAGGCAAATTGGACAATGCCCTATGCGTCGAGGATACCTATGAGGCTGTCTTTGACCGGTCCGTGATCACGGCCATGCACGACAATGAAAAAGGGGGATTTGGGAAAGCGAAGAAAATCGGCGTTGCCATTTCAGTTATCCTCGACATGGCATTTGACCCTCGCGTTATCACCTATCCTCTCCAGTCCAAGCGTTCAGTGTGCGAGGTCATCAATGCACCACTATCTTTTTTCAAACTACCGATGTACGGAGCCAAAAAAGGGGGCGGGGTACGTGTCAAACGTCTATTGATGTACGACCCAGGGCTGGAAGCCGGTACCGCAGCGCTCTTTGGTACCGAATACCACTACGAAAAAGAGGACGGCACCACTAGCGGGGTCGCCACTGCAGAACCCGGTGCCGCCAGGGAGGAAAACCCATTGGTCACCTTCATAGCGAAGGATAAACAGACCTGGTTCTCCAGAATTACCGTGGGTAAGGACAAAGAGCAGAGCGAAGGACCCATAGGAGAATCCCTACTTCCCGCAGCCAGTATCGGATACTCGCGTGTGGTGGCCCAGAACATCCATACGGGCAGGACGGGGACGGGCTACAGTATCCACGAATACCACACCGCCGAGAACTATCCTTTTGATGGCGACTATGGTGGTGTCGGAGATGAAGATCAGGGAGAAGAGGAACAGAGCCTTCCCAAATTCGATGCAAAGGGCAAAGGTGTAGAGTACACATCGCTGAACGATCAGCAAGAAATAGACCACCTCTCCCTGCCGCTGGGCATATTCAATTTATCCACCAACAAGGTATATACCGCACAGGGTTTCCGGTTCATCATCAATAGTATGCACGGACAGATGAAAAAGATGAGCCAGTACAGCGGTACCTATAGGACGGGCGTAGTGCCCGAGTCCATGGTCGCTGCACAGGATTACGAATACTATGCTCCCGGAGAGCAGGTACGCATGCTACGCTGGAGCAGGGAGAAAGGTACCTTCGAAGAATACTTTGAGGTACCCGGCAAGGAGATGGAGATCATTTTGGAATCGCGGCAGGTCAAGGATGTATCCATGGACTTCAGTTTGGAACTGGACCTTAGCTTTTCCATGCCACCTTCACCCTTTGTCAGTCTATGGCCCGCATTCAGTCATGACGACAAGCTCATCGCTACCCATGCCACGACCAAAATACTCCGCTATCCGGCCATACTCAAAAAAGTGACCAATGTCCAGGACGGGGTCAGCAGCACCACGCATAACATCGCCTTCAATACCTCCACGGGGCAGCCCATACTGACCAAGACCGAGGACAGCTTCCACGAACTGAAACTCGCGGGCCGTCAAACCCCTCATAACGGTGCCATCTACAATTTCGAAATGCCCGCAGAGTGGGCCTATCCGAAAATGGGGCAAAAATCCAAGGATATCGATAATACCAATCAGCTGAACACGACCACGGCCAGTTTCACGGTCTATGGCAAGCAGCCCGACCCCGACTGGTTCCTGGACCCCAAGAATCTATTGGCAGCCAGTATACAGACCTTTTCGAACAACTGGACCGACAGCTGGAGCGACCCGGTCCTGAACCGCAAATACGGTACCGAGGCCCATATCGATGCGCTGAATCAAGTCTGGCGTCCCAAATCCTCCTATGTCTATAAAACAGCGGAAGCCAGCTCACAAGCAGAAAAGAAAATCTATGAAAGCGGGTATTTCGATATAGAGGAGATGTTCGATTGGGAGAAAGACGAGCAGGAAGATACTCAGTGGATAAAAACGGCAGAGGTCACCAAGTACTCTCCCCATGGCAATGCCCTCGAAGAAAAGAATGTACTCGACATCTACAGTTCGGTGATCTTTGGAGAACAGTACGGCAATCACCTTCCCGTCATGGTAGCGCAGAATGCCCGACAGAACACCATCCATTTTCAGGATTTTGAAAATAGTGGCCTGGAAAATGGTACGGCACATTCGGGCAAAGGAGCAAAGGTCCTTACGGATATACCTGTTTTCAAAAACCTGAAGGTCAGTCAACAGCTCGTCGACCAAGGTGGAGTATTGATGGTCTGGCTCAAGTTCGACCAAGGTCAAGAAGAGGAATTGGTCCTTACTACCAATGAATTTCCCCAAACACTGAATAAAGTGGCACGTACGGGTGATTGGCTGCTTTACAGTACACATATCCCCGGCAGTACCTTTGCCGATATCGGTGAGGACGCCTTCTTCGGCTGCACCATATCCGGTAAGGAAGGGACTTTTGGACAGACCATCCATATGGACGACCTACGTTTCCAGCCATGGGATGCCGAGGCCAGTTGTTATGTCTACGATCCGGACAATTTCCGTCTACTCGCCCAGTTCGATGCGCAGCATTTTGGGCTGTACTATCAGTACAATGAAGAAGGACAACTGATCCGTAAGATCATCGAAACCGAAAGAGGGAAAAAGACCATACAGGAAACACAGTACAATACCCCGATGCAGTATAAGAAGCCATAGGACATGCAGAACAATGCCCTATACCCTACTTATCGATATCGCAACGAAAAAAGGCCAAATGAAATACCCCATAAAAACGATAAAAACCATAAAAATATCCCTCGGATGCCTGCTCCTGCTCTACAGCATGGCTGCTTCGGGCCAGGGCCATTGTCTGGAAAAGCTGAAACAATACGTGAAAACGACTTCGGCCATGGGCGAACCACCGAAAGGGAAGGTCTATTACATGCACTACTCCATGGATACCGCCCCCGGAAAAAAAACAAATGTACGGCAACATACCGAGTCCAAGATATACCGAGGGCAGCACCGACTCTACTTCGAGAGCGAAAAAGTACAGATATACCAAGATCTCAAAGAAGCCTTTCTAGTCCTTCACCCCCTGAAAAGAATCATCTGGCACAAGGACCGGGAGGCGCTGAAACAGGTCATTCCCGATATGGGCCGGCAACAGGAATGGATACTTGAACACAGTGCGCAACAGTACTGTAGACCATTGAATGATGACAAAGAGGAAAATCCATGGCAAGCGAAATTGACCATGGATGAAACCGTCCGAAAAGAGCATGGTGTCAAAGCACTGCTTATCGATTTCAGAAAAGCTACCGGAGAACCCCTGAAAGTCACTACCCTATATGAGGATGGGCACCAATACCTACGTCGGACCATGTACTACCACCAAGTGGACTACGATTACCGGCACAAAAGAATAGGCACGGCCCGATCTTATGTATTTTCCAAAAACAACACATTACTGCCCCGTCTGCAGGGCTACGAACTGATAGTACTTGACCCGGAACAAAACCCCTGAAAAATGAAGAATTATCTAGCTATACTCGCCATACTGCTCTGTTCGGTAGCTGTAGAAGCCCAGGAGCAGTTCAGCACCATAATCGAACGGGACCGTTCCGTCCCGCTCCAAATAGGTGCACCCGAGGGGATGGAGTTCACCCTGCCCTCCTTGAGTACCGACAAGCGCATTATCGAGGGCCATGTAAAAGTAACCTTCGATACGGGCGAAGAATTTGTGGCCGTTGAAGGTGTGGAATTCGAGGCCAAAGTGACCTTCGACCTCAAGGCTTTCAAAGCTGCCACACCCCTGGACCTTTTTCAAAAAGAAGGATTGGAGCTGAGCATACAACAGGACGGACCCGAAGCCTATTTCGTAGCGGATATTTCCAAGCTTACAGAAGCAGACGGGAACGACCATGATTTTGCCTTTGACCGGTTGGAACTCACGGTCACCGCCATCACCCTACCCGATGGTCACTATCGTGATAAAATACGGCTGAACTTCCACTCGACCATAGTACTGGGACTGAAAACAAGTACCACTACTCCCAAGATCATAGCTGCGGGGCCGATTACCGACCTACCACAACAGGGCCGGGTGCATGACATCACATGGGAAGACAGCTCACCCTTGGACTACTATCAGCTACAAGTACTGCGCCTGTACAATACAAAGGAAGCAACGGCCGAGACCGAGAACAATATCACGGCACAGCTGGATTGGAACAAGGCCATGAGCTTCGAAGGCAAAGCGCTCCAGGGAGATGCCGCCGGCCAAAAATATTTTCGTCTGAGCATCTCCGAAGGTACGGGTATCTACGCCCTTCGGGTCAGGGCCATTGGCAATTACTATCCCGGAGGTCCTGCGGACAGCCGTAATTGGGGAACCTGGAGCCGCTACGAAGCCGATGGTACGGTCATCGAGCTGAACAGTGCCTCGCCACTCCCCTACTTCTTCTTCAAAGACCCCGAAGAAGATAAAAACTGGATCTACAGCCGTATTTTCACCGAAAACAGCCGCATCAAAGAGACCATCTCCTATGCGGATGTCCTGCTCAACGCCCGACAGGCACAGACCTACCTGCCCTCACAGGATGTGACACTGGTCACGCAAACGGTACTGGACCACTCGGGACGGCCCGCCCTCACCAGTATCCCCGTGCCCCTGCCCGGTCGCGCGCAGGGATACCGGGAAGGGTTCATGAAGGCCAAAGGTAAGGATACCCCCTATAGCGCGGCAGACTTCGACACCGAGGCCAATTACCTATCCCCCTCACCCACGGCACCTTTCGACTATTATACCAATAACGAGGATAAGAGCATCCCCAATGCCATGGGCCACGGCTATACCCGTACCCTCTTCTATAACGATGCCCTCGGACGTGTACGGGAGCAATCGGGCGTAGGAGAAACACATAAGATAGGTGGAAAGACCACCCGCTACCTCTATGCTACCGCCTCCGATGACGAACTTATCGCCCTCTTCGGGGACGAGGCACCTACAGGGGAAAGTGTCGTCAAGACAACGACTATCGACCCCAATGGAGTGGCCTCCGTCACCTATACCTCCAAGGAAGGCAACGTCATCGCCACGGCACTCACCACCAGTGATGACAATGGCAATTTGGACGGACTCGATGAAGAAGGCAGCATCAACACCCTGCGTGTCAAAGACCGGATAAGGACCAATATCAAAATACCCGAAGGCTTTGAAGCCTCCAAACGCTTCTCGGTCGCCAGGCCGGACACCCTATCCCTCGATTACCGTATGAGCTGTACCGAGTTCGAGCAACTTTGTCAGATAGCCACACTCGACTGCAAGTTCTCCATACGCATCGAACTCCTGCGGCTCGACGATCAGGGAGAAGTGGAAAGCAACAACCTGCTGATGGAGCAGGAACTCGGAGCAGTACCCTGTACCGGTGTGGACGGTAAGCAATATAAGCAGGTCCAAGGACCGAACGATATCCCCTTGGACCCTGGCGTATACCTCCTCAGAAAGCGGTTGTTTGCCGGAGATCCCGAGCTGGCCACGCGTGATAACTCCGAGGAAATCAACAAACAGGTAAAACCTATCGCCAATCTCGTGGCCCTATGGTTGGAATCGATTGAAAATACGATAGAGCAAAAGGATTTTTACCGCAGTCTGCTCGCGCTTTCCACGGCACTTTCTGACAAAAAACTGGGCGATTTCAACAACTCACCACGGCAGTCCACCTTTCCCGTAGTGGGACTCAATCAGAGTTTCATCGATGCGGTGGACGGTCGAAAAAATGATAGCGATTATTCCCTGACTATTTTTCCCGCAGATTTCGATGAGAGTACTATCGCCGAAGGAAAGCAGCCCTCCGATTTCCTCTTGGTCACCCCCTGTTGCCCTATAACCATCCCTATTGACTGGATTCCCGAACCCGACCTCTCTGTAGCTGAACCCGAAGATGGAAATGATAACGATATCCTCAGCCCCGTCAATACTCGACTACTGGTGGACCCGGAGGCAGTGGACCCTCCGGTGAAGGAATTCTCTCCCGACTTTGAAGGGCACATGATAGCCTTCTTCGAAGAGTGTGAAATTCCGGGAATCATGGATAAAATCTATAGCGAATACATGCCCGGATGGGAGAAGAAAGGCACCTTCAACCTCATGGTATACCATATGCTGAACGACAAATACAGGACAGGCAACAAGGACAACCTAGAACCGCAGGGCACCGTCCAATACCAAGCAGAAGAACTGCTGAACTGCTGGAACGCCCAACTGAGCCAGCTCAAAGATGAACTCTGTGGTCAATTTGACTTCGATGCAGCCAAGGGCCCTTTGAACATCTCCTCCGCCTACGATGAAAAACATTCGGAAGCGAATGGTGAAGAGAAGGAAACGCACGATAACATTTTCGACAAGAGCTTCGAAAAAACCTTTTTCCTCATCAAGTGGCTCGTAAAGAAGAAACTGTCCAAAAAGATGCGCGAACTTCAGACCGATGGCGGACCCTCAGGGGAGAACTCCATTGAGCCACAGCCCGAGAGGTTCCACTTGGTCAAAGGATTTCTGGAGTGTTCGGGTCAGAAATTCGCCAAGATCATCACCCCCTTCGATGCCGAGCCGCTTCCAAGTGATGTCGATACGGAAGGGGGCTTTTCCTATACCCGGGCCATTCCCAAGGGAAAGGTCCCCGTACAGCTCAACCAGATGACCTATGATGACTATTTTATAACAGCCAAACCAGAGGGGCTTGCTGTTCCGAAGGAAACGGCACACCGCTATAGTTATATACCCATTAGCGACTGGGACCCCAAAAAATATGTAAGCGAAGAGGTATTCAAGGTAAATGAACATGACAAGTTGGTATCCACAGGCACTTATAGGTATGTCGCTACTCCTGAGAGCCTATTTCCTTACATAAAGAACCCTATCTACGCCTTCAAGTACTTCGAATATACCCATGTGGCCGACCCCAACTATCAGCTTATGGAACAGAACATGTGCTACGCGGACCCCAACGACTGCTATCGACTCGATGCCGATGGACTGATCCTTTTGAAAAATGGGCAACCGGTGAAAGTACCCTGCTGTACCAGCTCCACATCCCCACAGTGGGATAGCCCCGGCTGCTATGCGGATACGGAATATTACAATACCATCACCCCCGACATCGTCGGCTATGCCCTCAATCATGAAGGTACCCCCGCTAAGTTGGTGGTCGATGATTTTTGCAACAACGGCCGGGTACGCTGCCCCTATACCAAAGAAGGCTGGGGTGCGGGAGAGCGTTTCTATTTCTATAGACTGCTACAGGCCTATGTCATCCCCAACGACCCCGACTGGGCCAAGGCTCCGAAATTCGACCTGGACTGCGAGGACCTGAACACACCGCACGAGTGGTTCACCTACGAAGGCCCTCTGGACGAACAGCAGGACAAGGGCTATCCCGACCTGGCACATGAAGGCACCAAGGCCCTTTATCCCGAGGCGCAGTACTACTATACCCGTCTCACCTTTCCCGAAGACGAGGGCCGGGTCACCTTCAAGTACATCGAACTACAGATAGAAGAACAATTGATTGCCTGCCGCGAGGGATGCGAAGAGCGCAGGATCGATTTCGAACAGGAACTCATGGCCATGCTGGAGCGCAGGTGCTATGTCATCGATGGTTGCCGTACGGAGGACTGCGATACCCATAACGTTATCCCAAAAGCGGACATCGACCTCATGGTACAGGGAATCGTAGAGGCCTGCATGTCGCAGTGCCGGCTGAGTACTTTCGCCTGTGAGGTTACCCAGTGCCGCGATGCAGATTTGCCACGGACCACATTGGGCTCCCCGACCTCTAGCTTCAACCTGGACTATGGTGTCGGTGGTTTTACCGATGACTTCTGCGAGCCCAATACTACTTACGCCTTTGAGGATGATGCGCTATGTAATGACCCCGATGGGGATGGTATCCTACAGTGTCTTACCAAGGATAAAGTGACCAAGGAACCCCATTTACTATCTTGGTACGAATATACCAAACTACAACAGGTAGCCCATTGGGACTTCGAGGTCGATATGCCCTCTAGGTGCGCGAAAACCGGACCACCGGACCCCGATGGCTTTGCGGGCAGCGTGGGAGAAGATGGCTGTGCCTCGGGAGATTGCCCCCCCTCCTCTCCCAATAGTCGTAAGGGCAGTACCTTCGTGGACAAGTCGAAGTATGAAGTAGAAAAGGGCAACCCTCTGGAAGTGAAACGTCGCTTCGAGGATGGCCCCGTCCACTCGCCCGCTATCGGCATCAATGTCACCGTACAACCCGAAAATGAGAAATGATGATACTGTTCAAAACATACAATCGACCTACACTCCTTGTTCTGCTCAGTCTGTTCGCGGGCCTGGGAAACAGCAATGCACAAACAGACGATGCGGCAGACCATACGCTTTCATTGATGGTCCCAACGGTCATCTACAATGACCAAAACGAAGCCCAGGAAGTATTGGTGGACATGTTCCTGCCCAAAGGAGTACAGTATGGGCATATGGACATCAGTCTGGCCGTGGACCGCGGACGTGAACGACTGCATACCCGGTCATTTTCCTTTACCGAAGATGAGCACGGTGCGCATGTCCTCCATAAAGGGTTCAAGTTCTACGTGTTCGACGAAGGACACTTTATGATTCCCCTAGATATACCGCCATCACTAAGGGAAGATTGTCACTTTCTGGAAATCGTTGCCCACACGCAAACGGGCGAAACCCTCACCTACAACAAAGAATTTTAAAAAAATGGGAGCAATGAACCATAGTTTTCTATCGATAAAAACAGTGATCCTGTCGGTCATTCTCAGTATCAGTGGCCCCGTTTCCTTTGGTCAGGACCTGAGCCTGACCACCAATTCGACAAGAGAGGTCACCGTGTGCTCGGAAGACCCGATTACGTTTACCGTCGCTCTGCGCAATCTATCCTCGCAGGAGCTGGAGGACATTGTATTTTTTACGGACCTGCCCGAGGGCCTTGAGTACATCGCAGGCAGTGAACAGGGCATGTCCCTGATTTCAACAGCGCCGCTACAGTTCTCGGTAGGCAATATGTCCAGTGGTCCGGATAGCAAGGAACTGGTGTTCCAAGCTATAGCAGATTGTCGGTTGAGGGAATATGCGCGGGCAAACTTCAATACCGATGAGCCGGTACTCATCAACAACAAAAGTTCGGTCACCTATACCCTGGCCGGGCAGGCAAAACAGTACGATGAACCTTCCGGTTCGGAAACCTACACAGTCCTCTTTCCCGAACTGGCACTACAGGTAGAGGAAGAGGACCGAAACAAGGCCGCAGTACAGCTCAACCTGCCCCTACAGCGTCATCTCAACCTCGAAAATACAGGAAGGGCAGCGCTGAGCGAAGTCCGGTTACAATTGGAACATATGGGAGACCTACAGGTGTCTACCGTGAAGGTCGTCGATGCCGGCGACAACCCACTGACAGAACTGGAGCCATTCTCCGAAAACGATACCAAAAGTATATTCATAATCAGGGACTTCAGCGGGATAGGCAATGGCAATGCACTTTTCGAACCGGGCGAGTCCCTGAAACTGATGGACGAAGTACTTCCCACAGCCTGCGGAGCGTCCCTTGCGACCAACTATACTGCACTATGGGGCTGTGGGGACAATTTCTGTAATGAAGATGAGCAGGACGGCCAGGCTACCGCTTACATCAACGCAGTAGGTGGGACACCCAATGTAGTACCCCTGGGAAAACCTGTAATCCTACAAAAACTGGACTATTGTACCAACCCCCAAGGGAGAACTGCCTTGGTTTTTCGTAATGAAGCCACCTCGGGAAATAATGAAACGCCCGCTTCCTATTTTGGTGCCTATAACCTGTGGATAGCCCTGGGATACGACCACGAATATATCGATATCAATAACATATACCTGAAAAACCCAAGCAATGGTAGACTCAGCGATATTACCCCTCTGTTCAGCGATATCAGCCCCGGGGACACCCGCGCCGCACTATACGAACTGCTACAAGAGGACCGGGACGGCACCGGGACGGGCATTGATGACCTTGATGGGGACGGCTTCTACGATGACCTGCCCCTAGACCAGCAAATAGAGCTTGTGATAGACTATACCCTATCCCCACATATTACCTACGACCCGGCAGAAAAACAGGTCCTGCCCATCAATGTACTATCTGTCAGGACGATATACGACAGCTGGTGCCGCGGCGCAAAGCTCAGCACCAATATGGGCAGTAATCTTGTGACCAAGGACTTTATATCCCACGAAGTATCGGGACCCAAAAATCTAAAGGACGGCGAAACGGGCACCTTCACATTCAAAAGAATCGGGAATCACTCGGCCGAAATGATAGATTACAGTAATGGCGAAATCGTCTCGGAAATCCAACTGCCCGATAACTACCGGTACGTCCCCAATTCCGTACGGCACGGAATCGCACCCGAAGGCACTTTCGATATCGTTGCCAACCAGACGGGTAAACTACTCACGCTCAGACACCCCATTATCGACTATGGTACTCATAACCAGAACTATGTCATCAATCACGAGTACAGCTTGGACCTGAGTGTAGCCTGTACGGAAGAAAGTACACGTATAGAAAATATTGAATGGAAGATGTACTACATAGCCAATAAGGCCTGCCCGGAAATCCGTATCCTCTCCGCCAACACGGGACTTTCCGTCAATAACGATTGCATCGATTGTACGAACATCGGCTTCGAGACCCAAAGTTTCAGTGCGGAGAGAAGTACCTTCGGGTGGGAACCGCCGACCAAGCGTTATTATACCTACGACGAACTCTATGTTGCCAAGACAGCACCAAGGATCACTGCTGATAGCCCCGGTATCCGTCTGGATGCCGCCTATCCCGGGGACGAGGTGACCATGGACCTACAGGGAAAGTGGATGGCCATCGGTAGTACCGACAATGTTCAGGTAGCCATCGAGTACGAAGATATCTTCGAAAAAAAACTACTGTCCTTCAAATCGGCCCGACTCTTCATAGATAATGTGGAGTATTCCTTCTCCGACACTTTTGCCCCTACAGCAACACTGGATGGTAACACAAGACGATTGACATTTCCCATTCCCATGGGCCAATCCGGGCTGCCCGCCACCATAACACCGGGACAGGAAGTCCGATTCACGGCCATCTTTGAACGATTGGAAGGCAGTGGTAAGCTCGGTGAACACCTGATGAAAGGGTTACAGGGCAGTTTATATCATCTTGATGGTACGGGCAATCGCCAAAAATGCAAATCCCTGACCGCCGACTTCTTACTGATAGAGCCGAGGTATGGCCTGTCACAGCGCGGCCGAAGTACAGGCACCTGTGATGGCAGTACAGGTCTGCTCATCTCAGCTGCCAGAGACAGTTATAACTTTCCCAACGAGTACCGCCCCCTACAGTACCTGAAGACCGTAGAGGTCACGGCACCCGATGGCTTTATATTCAATACCGACAGGATACCCACCTTCGGTACGGTGACCCGCCAGCCCTTTAGCATTCCGAAAGCCTATGAAGGTGTCGATATTCGATACACTACGGACAAGAGAACAGCGACCCTCACCTATACCGATAGGAGCAACCTGCCCATATTCCATGGAGGAAGCTATTATTTCTACTACGAACCCTTGATTGCCGAATTCATTCCCGATTGTGACAACACCGATAATCCCTATATCTACGGTAGGCCCGATCAGAACTTTCTGCTTCCCGATGTTGAGAATATCCATACTACGGTGACACGGAGCGAAAGGGCCTATCTTCCCGATACCGATAAGCACCTCACCAAGACCGACCCCAACGACTCGCGCAATAACAGGGCCAATTACCGTTCGGTCAATTTCCGAATGGAGGCAAACAGCGTACAGGAAGCCTATGCACGCGAGGTGTCCTGGCCCGTTACCTTTTCCAATTCCAGCACCTATTTCACTGTGCCCATGGCCAACTCATGGGTAGCGATAGAGTTGCCCGACGGCGAAAACGGTATTTCCATCGTAGGTATAAAAGATGGCGAAGGTCAGTGGATGGACACGGATAAAATCTCGTATTACGGTCCCAAAGATGCGCTTCACCCAGAGGGTAAGCACTTGTTCCTACAGCTCGGTGAACTGGGAAACAACAGCAGTACAGAGATACAGGTCGTAGCCAGGTATACCAACTGTAGCGATAACAGTTTACAGTCTATGGATATCCACCATAGTTGGTCATGCAATGGTTATCCGACTTTGGAAAACAACACTCAGAGCATTATAGAACAATTGGATGATATCGGCTGTGAAGTACCGCTCAAAAGTGATAAGATGTACATCCGTTATCGCGAGGAATCCTCCGATTTACTATGGACCGTCAAAAGACTCGGAGGGGACGGGGAAATCGACCTATGCGCTCCCGTACCGTTCGAGGTGGACATACTCAGTAGCAAATATGCCAATGTCAGTGAACTGAAAACAGTGCTGAGCCTTCCCGAAGGGATTACCCTACAGAACAGCAGCATACAGTACAGTTTTGCATCGCCCGGCTTTCTACCACTGCCCATGGACCTTGTCTCCACTGATGGGACTCAACAGACCATACTGGACCTGGCCACCTTACTGTCAAGAACCCTGCCCGAAGAAAACGGAGAACTGCCCGGAACCCGACTGCCCGGAAAAAACCGTATCCGTCTGCGCTTCGACCTCTTCGGCAACTGCGATTTCGACCCGGGCCAAGTCATTGGCTTCTCCCTCTTCGGCACTACCAATTGTGGGCAGCCCCTTCGACTGGACAGTCAGAAAAAAATAAAACTATTGGGTTTTCCCGAAGATATCATGGAACTGAACATGCTCGCCAGTGGTTTTGACGACTGTAGCCGGATGGGTGCGGCCAATATCACTCTCAGAAATGCCGGACTCAATCGGTCCTCCCCCACACAGCTACTGGTGACCCTGCCCAAAGGACTGAACTATGTGAACATGGCCCGTGAAACCCCCAGTGTCACGGCACCCATCGTACAACCGCAAAGCGATGGGAGCACCCTGCTCCGCTGGGACTATCCCAGTGGGGAGCTGTCCCCGGACGAGACCAAACACCTCAGTGTGTACATGAGTTATGGGCAAGCGGATTTTGACAGGACATTCGAAGTGAAGGCCCGTACAATCATCAACGGACAGGCCACCTGTGTGGACGAGGGAAACAGCTCCTGTCCCCTCATCGCCACCTCCGGTGAAGCTACGATGACAGTGACTACGGTACGTCCCTCTATCGAAGAGACCATTACCATTACCGGACCCTCCGAGGCCTGCGAGGGAACACCCATAGCACTCTCCATACCGGACAGCTACGCTAGTTACCAATGGTACAGGAACGGGCAGCCTATCACCACAGCAGGAAAACAGCACCGTTACCTGCCCACCGAGACAGGAAATTACTCAGTACAGATCGATTGTGGCCGGCCCTCCCCGCCCGTTTCCATCATTGTCCATCCTACCCCCATACTGAATCTGCTCGATGTCCTCGCCACCACCTGCGAGCAGTCCAATGATGGAGAGGTCACTTTTCAGGTCACGGGAGGTGGAGCCGCTTCCTACAACTACCGCATCTATAGCACTAATGTGGATTTCACTTCGGGAACCATCGCCGATGGACAGACCTTCACCATTGATGCCCTGCCCCGTGGGGTCTATAGCCTGCTCATCACCAATCCCGCTACCGATTGTAGGGTCCAACAAAAAGTCAGAATAGAGGATGGCGCGCCCCGACTGGAAATCTGCGCCCGGAAGGTCCCCTGTGGAACACCTACCGATGGCAGTTTCAAGTCCAGTATGAATATCATCGTCCGTCGTGGACGCAGCTCGGAACAGAAAGGGTACCGCTTCGAACTCAGGGACACCGAAGACAATACCGTCGCGCAAGGTACGGGCAAGTTCTTCGAACGCTTTACGACCGAACCCATACTTCCCTATACAGGAGAGAGCTACACCTTTCACCTATTATCGGAAGAGGGCAATTTCTGCGAGGAGTTCGTAAGGGACATCAATATCACCCCTGTAGCGATGTCCCTGAAGCTCAATGAACCCGATGCCCTCTATGAAAAGTGCGCCGCCAACCAAGAAGTGGAAGTGCAAATAGATGCCTCCTCTGCCGGTTCCTGTACCTACACCGCACTCACCCGATTCGACGTCGCCATAAAACAGGAAGGGAAAACCGTCCGGACCTTTTCCAACCTCAAAAATCCCATCAGCCTCACCGGACTGCCCGAAGGCAAGCTCACCGCAGAAGTCACGGGAACGGGCATCAACACGGGTACCTGTACGGCCGGTATCGACTTCGAGATCCAGCGTACCATCCTAAAGGCCGATATCGATGCCCGTCCGCCCAGCTGTGCCCTGCCCGGGGACGATGGCAGCGCCTCAGTGGCCGTCACCGGTGGCACAGGCCCCCTAGGCTACCAATGGCTCAATGAAGACGATGAAATCCTTTCCATCCTGCCTACCGTCCAAGGGCTGAGCGAAGGGCGGTACCGACTGAGATTGCAGAACATACACTGTGCGGAACCCCTTGTACAGACCTTCGATATCACTGCCCCCGCCCCTCTTGGAAATCTCAGCTTGGAAACAGTTCCCAATTCCTGTAATGTCACCGCCCTTCTGGAGAACGCCGGGGGCACGCCCCCCTACACCTTTCACTGGTACCTTCTGGAGACCGTGGAAGAGGCCAACTTCGTCTACAACGAGGTAGAAGAAAGGTACGACAACGTACCCATCGAACGTACGCTGCGCAATGAGGTATTCACCGATGTGGGAATACAGGCCGATAAGGGTACAGCGATATCCACCACCACCACGAACACGGCCAAACCGGGAGACTATATCGTGGAAGTCACCGACAGCAATGGCTGTAGCCTGGCCATGGAAGAAGCCCATACCATCGAAAACCCACAGGTGGAGCGAAGCTACAATATCGCCTTCCGCTGGAAGACCCCCGCGAAGGAAAAAGAGACCGCACCCAATCGGACCATCCCCCTGAATACCCTGAACATCCGCGCAGCCTCAATGGGAGAGGCAGTACAGGAAAAAGCCAAGGAATGTCTAGAGCAACAAAGCTCAAAGTTCGGGGCAGCCTATGGACAATACTGTATGAACACCGACTTCATCGAGGACGAAGTCACCTTCAGCTATGGTATACGTAGCTACCAGCATACCCTATACTACTACGATAGGGCGGGCAACCTGACCCGTACCATACCCCCCAAGGGCATACGGCCACTGGACAGGACACAGCTCGACAGGTCCACCGGCCCGGAACACATGATGGGCACCACCTATGACTACAACAGCCTGGGACAACTGACCGCACAGCACAGCCCCGACGGAGGCAGGACCCGGTTCCTCTACAACGACATGGGCCAGCTCCGCTTTTCGCAGAACGCCCGACAGGCCGAAGCCGATAAGAACGCCTTCTCCTATACCAAATACGATGCCCTCGGGAGGATAACCGAAGTAGGAGAAGCCGCATTCGAGAACAACTATACCCACAACGGAGACACCTATACAGTAACCGGCTTCGACGACCTAGGCACCTCCGGTCTCATCGACCTGGACAGGAACAACAAAAACCTGCCCATCGATGAACGGTTCCCCACAGAGAAACGCAGCGAAAGGACCCTTACCCACTATAGCAATACCCAACCCGGCAGTGGCAGCCAGAGAATAGAACAGCGCTACCTGCGCAACAGGGTCGGCTATACCGAAGCCATCAACCTTACGGGCGATACCATCACCACAGCCTATAGCTACGATCCCCACGGCAATGTAGCATGGCTGCAACAGCAGCTTCCCCAAGTCGGAGCCAAGACCATTGCCTATGACTACGACCTCATTTCGGGCAACGTCCTCGAAGTAGCCTACGATCCACTCGGGCCCGACCCCTTCTTTCACCGCTATACCTACGATGAGGACAACCGCATACGTAGCCTATCCACCTCCAGGGACCACTTCGGATGGGACAGCGATGCCCGGTACACCTACTTCGACCACGGCCCCCTGAAAAATACCATCATCGGTGAGGACAGGGTACAGAAAATAGATTATACCTATACTCTCCACGGATGGCTCAAGGCCATCAACGGAGAAGAGCCCTCCACATTGACCCAACACCTTGGCATACCCAAAGATGCCTATGCCATGCAGCTCGGCTATTATAACGGAGACTTTGCCAATACAGGCTCGCCCTTCAACAGCAGCGGCACCGACCCCTCCAGGCTACGGGCAGAAGAAGGCCGCGAACTCTACAACGGCAACATCAGCACCTGGCAGTCCACGACACTCGCCTCGGACAATCAATTTGTGCATACCGGGTTCCGTTACCACTATGACCGGCTCAACCGTATCAAGCAGGGCAGCTTCTTCGCCAAGCGCGACGACAAATACTTTCAGAGAAGCGGTTTCGCCACCTCGTTCCGCTACGACCCCAACGGCAACCTCCTCCAACTGGACAGGAACGACATCGACGGCGAAGGCATGGACCGCCTGAAATACCACTATCCCAATACGGACAACAACCGGCTCGGCCATGTGGACGATGCAGCTACCATCCCGCAGGACAAACACAATAAGGACCTGGAAGACCAGAAAGAGGGCAACTACAGCTACGATGCCATAGGCAACCTCATCCGCGACGAGCAGGAAAAGACCGATATCGAATGGACCGTATACGGAAAAGTAGCAGGAACAGAACAGGAAGACGGTAGCAAGACCCGTTTCCTCTATGATGCCGCCGGCAATCGGGTACTCAAACAGCGAAAAGACAAAGAAGGCAACCTCAGTTCCGACCACTACCTCCGCGATGCCAGTGGCAACATCATGGCCATCTACAAAAGTCAGGATATAGAAGGAGAACAAAAACGGGAACTCAGCGAAATACCCCTGTACGGCAGCGAACGCATCGGTACCTTCCGTCCCACCGAAAGTCTCGGTACGGGCACGGAACTCCTGCAACAACTGGAAGGAAGAAGGCAGATCGGCAACTACCAAGGACGCTCCTATGCACTCCGTCCCGATTCGGAAATCGTACTGGGGCCCGGTTTCAGCTACGATGACGGCACCGACGGGGAAGGATTCCACGTGGGCAGTACCGGGGAAGAACCCCCGCTCCCCGTGGGTACCTTCCGGCGCAGTATGGACCGGAAACAGTACGAACTCAAGGACCACCTGGGCAATGTACGCGCCCTCATCGGTGACCGGAAAACAGCCGATTCGGAAAACAATACAGAAGAGCCAAAGCCACTCATCCTTTCCGCATCCTCCTACTACCCCTTCGGTATGGACATGCCCGTAGTGAAATGGAGCAAAGAAACCTACCTCGCCACGATGGAGACCTCCCGTATGGAGGAGGAAAAGAAGGATTTCGATAATTATAATGATAAACAAAGGGTCAACGCCGAAACCTTCAACCATACCCCAAGTCCCGAGGCCAAAGGAGCTAAGGCCCGCTACAGCTACAGACTCGACGGAACGGACAGCGACAACATCATCGGCCTCGCCAAGAGCCTCAAGGTACAGGCAGGCGACAAAGTGAGCATGGAAGTCTATGGAAAATTCACTGCACCCAAGAAGAATGCCAAGGCTACCAATGCTGCCAACCTACTGGCCTCGGCCTTTGTGACCTCATTCGGTGTTCCCGTAGGTTACGAAGGGGCCGTAGCCTGGGAACAGAGCATCGGTGAACTCCTGTCCCCTACCGGAACCCTTTTTGCGGACAAGGAAGACAGCGGGGTGCAGGGCTACCTGAACTACATCCTTTTCGATGAAGACTTTGTGGTCCAGGGCCAAGGATTTCAGAAACTGACCCGGGAGAGTACCGTTCCGGGAAAATCAGGAAAAATTGTCGAGCATGAAAAACTCTTTTTGGAAGTAATTCCCGAAAAAGATGGTTATCTTTACGCCTACGTATCGAACGAGACCGGGGGGAAATCCGAGGCCCACTTCGACGACATGAGGATAGAGCACGAGAAGCTGGTACCCGACAATGCCGGGGCCGGGAAAACGTACCGCTTCGCCTTCAACGGGAAGGAACGCGACATCAGGGACTTCGGAACGACCACCAACTACGACTACGGAATGAGGATATACAGCCCGGCAGTGGCGAAGTTTTTGAGTACAGATCCGCTAATGTCCGAATATCCAGATTTGACGCCCTACCAGTTTGCAAGTAATACTCCAGTGATGTCTATTGATGTAGATGGTTTGGAAAGTAGCCCTGCCATAATGCCTAGATGGCTTTGGCTAGGAAGACCAACTATAACAATACCTGAGATTCCAACAATTCCTATTCCAACGCCTCCAACTTATCCTATTCCACCTATCATTTTTAGACCGGGTATTAGTCAGATACCAACACATCCTACTCCCCCTATAGAGAATTTAAATTTTGAATCTGCAGAAGATTGGGGTAATCCTCCAACATCACCAGAAAATTTAGGAGAGAGCTGGGAGGAAACTACTCATCCAGACAATAAAAGTGGTAGCAAGGATTATAGAAACAAAGATACAGGAGAAGAAATTCGATGGGATCCCGGTAAGAAGGGAAAACCGGGCTGGGAAGGCAAAAATCATTGGCATAGAAAGAATCCAAATTCTACTAGTAAAAAAGATTACTACCTTGACAGGCATGGAAACCCTGTGCCAAAAGGATCGGGACCGTCACATATAGGTGCCGGGGAGACATTCATTCAAGCAATACCAGATCTTGTTCAAGATGCTGATAATAAATTAAATGATTTGAAAAAGGAAAGAGGGAAACTCAACATATGGAACCATGATGACTGGAAAAAAATAAAAGCTCTAAAAAATCAGATGAATGAACAAGAAAGATATATTGAGAGATTAAAGGATTACAAAAAAGAATGGGATAGTTATAAAAAGAAATTAGACGAATACTATGAGAAATGCAATTGCTTGGGATAATATAGATATAGATAACCTAGTTAATATTGAATATCATGATAGCTCATTGATTAATCTGAATTTTGACTTCGAAAGAAACAGCTTATTTATAAGATTTGAGAACGAAATAGATACACAAGCCTTATTATTTAGTGAAGTCTCTGAAATCAATATGAACATAAAAGAACTGACAAACCTGCATGATATAGAGATAAACACGGCAGAGTACTCTACTGTAGGTGAACAAATGATGGCTAATTTTATCTTCCTTTTAGGGTTCGGTAAACCCAGCAGTGAATTGAATTTTCTTTTTAAAAGTGCTGAAAAAGGCAGTTTCCAACAATAGTAGCTTATGTTTGTTGAATATACATTCCTATAAAGAGCATCAATAGAAAGGCCGCCCCCCACTGGTCCGCGTATGTCACGCGGATCTAACAGGCCATAGCGTTTGCAACGCGTCCTTGTTTTCTGTTTTTTCTTTTCAGTTGAACCCCGAACCCTCAAACTAGCACAAGCTTACAGAACAAAAAACCGGTTCAAGTGTCCACTTGGACCTTTTTTGCTTTCAGTGGAAGGGCCTTTCATGAAGAATAGGCCTGTTTTGCCCCCCACTGGTCCGCGTATGCCACGCGGATCTAACAGGCCATAGCGTTTGCAACGCGGCCAAGTCTTCTGTTTTTTCTTTTCAGTTGAAACCCGAACCCTCAAACTAGCACAAGCTTACAAAACAAAAAACCGGTTCAAGCGTCCGCTTGGACCTTTTTTGTTTTCAGATGAAAATGTCCTATGAGTAGGCCTGTTGCGTCTTGTAGTCCCTAATGATGGAATCGAGCATGGTAAAGACGCATTCCCTGAACTCGGGCCTCATATCCTCGATGTCCTGTATCCGCTGCAGGGTCCTTTTGTCAAAAGAGGCATTGACACCCTCGCCCGCCAGATGATCGAGCGAAACGCCAAAGGCATCGGCAATCTTTTTTGCGATGTCTATCGATGGCGTGACACCGCCCTTTTCGTACTTGGAGATGATCTCCCTTGAGCAGCCCACCACTTTTGCAAGTTCGGTCTGGGACCAGCCCTTATCCTTTCTGAGAAGCATCATCCTACCTGAAATGTCCATGATATAACCTTAAAGTGAAGCAAATTACCTGATTTTACGAAATAAGGACAAATATAATTCATAATTATATAAGATATTTTTTGAAATCATGGGAACATGTTCTTTCTTTGTGAAAGATATTACCAAAAAGGTCAATCCAAAGAAAACTTTTCCCCCAATGGAAATCCCCGAGATAAAATCCCGCCTCGACATCATCGACACCGCCGCACTGCTCGGCCTGTCCATCGACCCCATCACACAACGGACGAACTGCCCCTTCCACGATGACAAAAACCCCTCCCTGCAGTTCAGCAGGACACGCCAGATCGCCACCTGCTTCTCCCCTGCCTGTTCCGCCGGCACCATGGACATCATCACCCTCACCGAAAGGATGATGAAGTCCACCACCCATGAGGCCCTGAAGTACCTCGCCCGCCTCGCGGGGGAGATGCCCCAGAGCCCGAAGGAGGCCACGGCGGGCACCGGCAAGGGCCTCGACCACCACAGGGACTTCGAACGGATGGGGTCGAGCCTGCTGGCCAGTACCACCGCAAGGAAGTACCTGGAGGAACGGTGCATCGACCACAAAAGGCTCGACATCGGATACAACCCCTACAAAAATGCAGGGTTCAACTACCTGAAGGGCTGCGTCACCTTCCCGCTGCGCGACGGGAGCGGAAGGGTGCACTCACTCTACGGAAGGAGCGTAAGGGCCAACGCAAGGGCAAGGCACTTCTACACCGCAGACCGCAGGGGGCTCTACCCCGGCTATCCGGACAAAGGGACCAAAAGGCTCATACTCACCGAATCCGTCATCGACGCGGCCACCCTCCTGTCACTGCCGGGGACCATCGAAGGGTACGGGGTGCTCGCCCTCTACGGCACCAACGGACTCACCCCCGAGCACGTCCACGCAATCCAACAGCTGACCGCCCCCGAAGAGCTCGTACTCTTCCTCGACGGCGACGCGGCCGGAAAAGCGGCCGTACGCAGGCACGGCACCTTCCTGACGGCCACCTTCCCCGGGACGGCGGTATCCGTCGTGGACACCCCCGAGAACGAGGACATCAACAGCATGGCACAGGGCCACGAGCCCGAAGTGTTCGACCGGCTGCTAAAGGAAAGGATCCCCTTTTTCCCTTCAGATGAAAAAAACTCGGATGAAAGGAAAAAAGCGGAAACCACCACCAAAAAAACAGGGACCACCGAAGGCCCGCAACTGGATACCTCCAACCCCGACAGGCTGACCCTTGCCACCAAGAACGCCACCTACCATATCATGGGCGGCATAAGGCAGGGCATGGACAGCCTCAAGGTCACCCTCGTGACCACACACCCCGAAAACGGGCGCAAGAGCCGCCAGCGGCCCGACCTATACGAGGACCGGCAGACCGCCAAGGCCGCAAGGGAGGCCGCCGCAAAGCTCGGGCTCGACCCGACGGCACTCGAAAACGACCTGGCCACACTCACCGACCTGCTGGACAGCTACCGCGAAGAAAAAAAGGCCCCAAGGGAGGAGAAAGGGACCGCCGCCACGGTCAGCGGCACCCGGAAACGGGAATGCACCGAGTTCCTGAAACGGCCCGGGCTGCTGCGGGAGATCAACGCACTGATAGGACGGTCGGGAGTGGTCGGGGAAGAGAACAACAGGCTCTTCCTGTTCGCCATCGCCTCCAGCTACCGCATGCCCGACACCCTCCACGCACTCATACAGGGCA
>CANLOE010000061.1 GCA_947492745.1 uncultured Cyclobacteriaceae bacterium
ACGCTGAATCCAAGAAAACGCCCTGATTTATTGCTATTTAAGTCCTCATGACGAAGTTCCAACGAACATTCTGGGTTTATTATATCTTATTGATCCATGCTGTTCGGTATGATCATACCATCATCTACTCAATTCTGTGTAGGTCTTATTTTTTTTCAGTACGAAGTAGCGGTAAAGATAGTTGTTGAAGAGTACGCCAATCCCAACGACCAATAGCCACTGACTGAGAATGGTGGCATTACTGTAAGTGTCGATGACATTCCAGTTTCCTTCATTGTCGAACCAGGGGTATTCACTATAGCCTTGAGACATCCACCAATACAACAGGAAAAGTCCAAAGGGTACATTGAAGGCCATGCACAATCGGAAATAGAGTGTTGGTATCCTGAAATCGGCATCGCTATCGATGAGTTCCTGCTTGAAGGAAGTACTCCCATACCTCAGAACGGCGATGATGATGAGCAGTCCATTGACAATCAGACCAAGACCCCATACCCAATCCTGATTGGAAAAGAAGTCCAGACTATAGGCAGAGGGAAAGCCGAGCAGGATACAAAAGCCGGCCGCCAGTATGGCCGCCTTCTTTCGCTGTAGCCCTAAGTCGATGAGGTTACTGATGAAAAGCTCTATCATAGGCAAGAAGGAGCTAAAGGCCGCTATGGAAAAAGCCAGAAAGAACAGTACGGTCAGGTAACTACCCCCGGGAATATGCCCGAACAGCTGGGGGATAATGGTAAAAGTCAGCGCATAATTGCCGCTCTGTAGGAAATGGGTAGCTTCTTCTGCGGAGTCGGACAGTGCAAATACCGCAGGTAGAATGGCCATTCCCGCCAGTATGGAAGCGCTATTATTGCCAAAGGCACCGATGAAGGTATTGAGCGTCACGTCCTCATCACTTCGCGAGTAGGAGGATATGGTCATCATCAGTCCCCAACCTGCTCCCGTGGACCAAGCGGATTGAGAAAGAGCCTCAAGCCATATTTTTGGATTCAGAAAAAGTGCGAAGTCGATGTGGAACATGTACTCTAAGCCTTGGGCGCCACCTTCCATACTCAGGGCCACAAAGGCAATCAATAGCAACATAAGGAAGAGTCCGGGAATCAATATTTTATTGGCATTTTCCAAGCCCTTCTGTATTCCTTTCATGAGCAACCAAGTACCTGTAAGAACGGCTACGACATAGAGTACCATGGTAGTACCATTGGCATTGGAGATTTCCTGCCAGTAATGGTTTAGTAGCTCAGGCTCATCGTTGAGTTTCGATGCCAGTCCGGCACCACCCGAGACTTCATGATAGAGGTTCTCTACTGAGAAGCCCAAGTACCGGAGGCCCCAAGCGGTCACTACGGAGTAGTAAAAAGCAATGCCAAGAGTGCATAAAGTGATAAAGAATCCCGCCCAGGTATAAGGTTTTCCGGCCAACTTGGCATAAGAGCCGATGACCCCCTTCTTGAACCGTTTCCCAATAGAGAACTCTGCCAGTAAAAGCGGAATGGACCAGATGAACAGGAAGAGTACCCACAACAGAATAAACGTTCCGCCATACTGTCCGGCAAGCCTAGGGAAGCGCCATAGATTGCCCGCGCCGATAGCCATGCCCAATGCGGCGAGTATGATGCCCCATCGGCTGCTAAATTCTTCTTTTTTGCTCATCTATCCATTTTTTATTGATTGGAAAACTTTAACCAAAATAGTCAATAGGATTTCGCTATGAGAGCATAAATTGTAATAGAATCAGTGGTTTAGGTGAGGAGGCCTAGTATTGTTAGGGTGACAAACCTGCGTAGCGTAAAACAGCTGATTTTGAAGTAATTTATGTTCGGAATAGGAAGGCTGTTGACTATTTTGGGTTTAATAATAAGCAAAAAAGGAAAGACTAAGAGACTGATTTGAAATTATAGTTAAATTTTGTTATCACTTGTTTTGAGTAGGACTGAGCATGAAGATAATGTCATGAGGACAGTATAAACCAAAGAGCCGGCCATCCGCGTGAGAAATTGACAATGATGGCAGCACCGCTACCTTCGGATTCCGTATGACCGTTGAAAATAAAGGGTACAGTTCAAGCACAAAATGATCAATAGGGTTTCGTCATGAGAGTATAAAGTGCAATAAAATCAGTGGTTTAGGTGAGGAGGCTTTTGCATCATTAAGGTGTAATACAAATTTGGGTTTTAAATGTCGTATAAGATTGCGCGGGTCATTTTGGTTTCAATCCAGGCGATAACCGCAGGGATAGCAGCGCTATCGCGAGGATTGTCAACGCAGAGTGAAGCAAAATAAACAGGAAGATAGGCGATATTTAAAAGCTAAGTTTGTATAAAACCTGCGTAGCATAAAACTGTTGATTTTGAAGCAATTTATGTTCGGAATAGGAAGGTTATTGATCATTTTGTGCTTGAACCCGGGTCATGCTGTGGGAAATCTATTTTGGAGTTGAAAGCAGGTGTGACGCGAGACAGTATGTAACGTCTATCCTTAAGTACAGCTTTCTACTTTCACTGAAGCCACAAAAAGCAAGCTAAGGCCCGCTCAATACCCCAATAGCTCCTCTATGGGCTTTCCTGTGCAGCCATTGGGAAAGGTGGTCTGCAATAGGATGGACAGCGTCGGTACGATATCGGTTATTGCTCTATATCGGGTAGACTGTCCTTTCGGAATGCCCGCGCCGTACCATAGAAGAGGTACGTGCGTATCATAGGCATATACCGAACCGTGGGTAGTGCCTTTATGACTGGAGGAGCTGAACCAGCTGGGAGCAAAGGCGATGAGTACATCACCCGAACGCTTCTGGTGATAACCACGGACCAGTATTCCCTTTGGACCCGCATGGTCATAGTTCATCGCTGCGATTTCATGTGCGGGATAGGCATTGATGACTCCATCGATATCCAGTAGGTATTCTGATACCTGTTCCTGTACCTGTTTCAGGTCTACGTTCTTCTCACGGATGAGCTTACGGTTCAGAAATACTTGTAGATTACTGATATTCTCTACCCAGTCCCCTTTTCCATGTGTTTTGCTCAGGTACCCGTTCAGCGAAGTACGGAGTTCTTTTTGAGAAAAGTAACCTGCGGGTATTTTGGCATCGATGAGTCGCTGAGGTACTTCGGCCACGGCATGGTCGGCCGTAAGAAAAAGTACATAATTGTCAGTGCCTACGGTTTTGTCCAGATGCAAGAGCAAGCGCTCTATCTCTTGGTCCAGCCGAAGGTAGGTGTCTTCGATTTCTACCGAATTGGGGCCGAAGGCATGACCGATGATGTCCGTGGAAGAGTAGCTGATGGCCAGCAGGTCGCTGTATTCATCTTTACCCAATGCTTCATTGTCTATGGTCGCTAAGGCCATGTCGGTCACGAAACGGTTGCCATAAGGAGTATGGGGCAGCAACCCATAATCACCGTTTTCCTTTCTCAGCTTTTTGAGTTTGTAGGGGAAAGTGGGTTTTTCTTTGCCTTTGGGTGCGGACTCATAGGGGCTGTCATCCGGCCCACTGGCCGTGTAGCTTTCCATGGGATATAAAGTGCGCCAGTCCTGTTTCAGGTACTTTCCGGAAAGGTCCTGTTGGTTGAAATTCCTGACCCACTTGGGCAAAGATTCCATGTAATGGTCGCTACTCATGAAAGTACCCACGCTATAGTCGTACCAGTAGGCCGTACCCATATGTCCGGCAGGCAATACGGCCCCTCTGTCCTTAATGGAGACTCCTATTACTTTCGATCGCTGTTGAGTGCCCAGACGCAGTTCATCGCCGATAGTGGTGGTCAGTAAGCGATGGGGCGATGCCTTTTTTCCGTTTTCATTCTTCCCGATAGGTTTTGTACTTTTATCGAATACACAGTAGACATCTTCTCCGCTAAATCGGTTGTACCAGTCATTGGCGATGATGCCGTGATAGGCCGGGGTGGAACCCGTATAGACAGAAGCATGCCCCGGTCCCGTGTAGGTGGGGGCGTAATTGAAGTGTGCGTTTTTGAAGCTATATCCTTGATTGATGAGGCGGTTGAAGCCGTTTTGAGAAAATCGGCGACCAAAACGGTACAGGTACTCTTGTCGCATCTGATCGACGATAATGCCCACGATAAGTTTGGGCTTCTTGTTTTGGTACTGCGCCCGAACGGGGAATATGCTAAGTATAAGGTACAGAAAGAGTAAAATGCTTGATGCTTTTTTTGTGAAATTGTCCATTGTCATTGAATTTTAAGGAGCAATCTTACTGAAAATCCAAGAGGAAAGCCCATGAATCAGGTAATTTGTCTGTTAATAATCTTCACAGTACAAACGAAGGTAAGCATCGGATTCCAAAGCCTGTTTTTTGATGATCTCTCCGTCGCCATTATAATAGAGTAGTACATGCATCCCCGCTTCTTCCACTCTCTTCTCTGCAAAGTAGATCGGGGCCTTTTTGCTTCCTAGGTTGAGTATATCGTCAAAGGATGCAGGTATAACGAACCCTTTGGTGTTGCTCATCACTCCGTATTTGTTATCGATGAGTACTACGGCCGTAATGTTATCTTCATTGTTGTTCCCTCCATTGTCAAAAAAAAGATTCTTGATACCTGTCTGTAGATAATCATTGTTTTGAATATCGTAAAGCCGCCATTCGTACTCTTTTTTGACCAATGCACTGGAGTCGTTCCAAAATCGGATTTCCTCATAATCAAAAGGCACCACGGTATTCCCTTGCTTATTGATAAGCCCAAAACCACCATTTCTATGCGCAATGAACAAGTGGCCCTTGTTGCCATAGGCTTGGATGTTCTTAGTGAAGGAGGGTCTGATGAAGATATCATTTTTTTCATGGAACAGGCCGAATCTACCTCGGGAAAGTACGGATACATAACCTTCTTTGAAGTTGCCGATGGCATCATAGCGGATATCCAGAAGAGTCTCGCCCGCTAGGTTGATCAATCCTTTTTTTCCGCCCCTGTCCAAGCAGAGATAGTTGCCAATGGCTTTTATCTCGGGGGCCGATTTGGATACATGGATGGATTTTCCGTTTTTATCATAAATATAGGTCCTGTTTTCTTCTGTAACGGCCCATAGGAAATAGGGCATTTCGTTGTCATCGGTTATGGGCATTCTCACTAGTCTGCACTTGGCACTAGGGGGCAACTGTACCTTGGCCCCTGAAGGAAGGAAGAATAGGTCTTTTTCTTCTGTCCTGATAAGCAAGCATCCCGGTAGTGGAAAAGAGGCATCTCCAAGCAAGCTCAGGCTATCCTTCAGTTTAAGGTGATAAAACCTCGCAATAGAATCCCTCTGTACCCAAAGCCAAGGATAGTGTAGGTGCAGACTGTCCATATTACCCGCAGACCAGACGTCGGTATCTTTGCCGACCAACCGAAAGGTATTGCCGTCTTGTAGTACATGCCCCGCTTCGTGATGTAGAGGTTGGGAAGTCGATGCAAAATGATGTTCCTTATCGCGATGCCAGATGTAGGTCTTGTGCTCTCCCGTCTTTTGCGTCCACAGTACATCTGTATGTGGCATACTAAGGTGCGAATAGAGCAATGAGGGCGTGAAACCTCCTTCTTTCAGGGCCTTGAAGATGGTGCTTGGACTATGGACGGCATATTTTCCTCCTTTTCCGAATACCATGTGCCCAGCGATACTTTCTATCGTTTCATAATAAGGTTTGACGATTACTCTTCCCGCAAAAGTGGACATTCCCCATTGTCCTCCTTTTTTAAATAGGAGGAAATTTTCTTCTGTCAAAAGGATTTCATCGTGCATGCAGGGCAGGATGAGATCGCCATTGAGGTGTACGACCCCCTTTTTTCCACTCCGTTCAAAACGCAGTAGCCCTACTCCCATATCGGTGAGCTTATCATAGGCTTGTTTTAATATAGCATCTCCGTTTCTGGAGATGGGCAGGAGTCGTTCATCGCCCGCTTCTAGATAAGCATCGTTTATCGTGGAGCAGTGATAGGCCTCTTTTACTTTATGAAACCGGTGAGGCAGTACTTCTCTGCCCTTATCGTCCATGAAACCAAAGCGGCCCTGCTCATAGGTCAGTACCAAGGGGCGCTCTTCCAGTGAGATAATGTGCCGTAAAGAGTCGCTGATCAGGGCCTTGGGCAGTTCGTTCTCTTGTCCGTTATCCTTAAGCATATGATAGAGGTAGTCGATGCTTTTGCGGGCAAAAGAGCTTTTCGGGTACTGAGCGGCAAAAGATAGATAGGCCGTTGTGCTAGGTATGCTCGTGGACAATTGGAAAATCTGTTCCTCGGCCTTGGATTTCTGTTGAGAGTTGGGGTTTTCATGTAAGAACTGTACATAACTGTTCAAACTACGGTCTACAGTACTCTCTCGGAAAAGCTCTAGGTCATAGGCTTTTTTTGCCGCTTTTGCCTGGAGGGACTTCGGATAAGTGTTGATAAAATAAAGATAGGCCGCAGAAGAGTTTTCGGCCAGCGCATTCTCATAGGCTTTGGCGTTACGAAGTATCCTTGCTTCTTTTTGTTGTCGAGAAGTGGTATAGATAGACAGAAAACGGTTATAGCTCTCTTCGGTGTTTTCGAGTCTCGCCCATTGAAAAGCAAGACTATCTACTTGTTGTTGATGCTGTTCGAGTGAAAGACTGTCTATGGACAGCTGGGCCAGTTTTTTCAGGGTCTTGGTTTCGCTCGCCTTATAGTCCCGCTTTGCAGCAAGGATATGGGCATATGAGGTATCCAGGCTGTATCCTTCAAAACGCTCATCCAGATACAACCTAGCGTAGAGGTATTTCGCGCCCACATTGCTACTGTCTTTGTCCATCGATTTGTTGAGAAGCTTTTTCAGCTTGTCGAATTCGCCTTTTTCCAACTTGTTGCTGGCCTTTTTTAGTCCGGCCTGACCTTGTACATGGGTGTACATAAGGATACTCATGCAGAACAGAAGACAGTAGCAAGGGACTTTTCTCATAGGATAGGTTCAAAGAAGTTATTTTCCGAAAAAATACGAAATTAAGGAATCGATATAAATATTACCACTTTGTGACAAGGGTTTGTTGCTTATGGGTTTTGTTTGATGCTTCGAAATGATTAAATTTTATGCTGGATAGGGTCTGTTGGTGAGTGTATTGTTTTGGTCCCATGGACCATTTCTGCGCGCGCCCGCCCCCCCTTGAAGGAGAAAACGACTTTTATACCCAAGAGAAAGTGAATAGGGAAAAGCTCGGAGGAGCGGTCAGGTGTAATGAGGTATACCGTCTATTCTATAGTGATGAACGGGTCACTGTGAATGTTTCCCAAAGGTGCAGTTACTTCCTGAAAGACATCCTGTCCCCAACCAATCGCGCTTGCTTGTAACTGGGGCAAGTGCTTACCGAACAGTAGACGATGATAACCTATGGAACCACAGCACCTTAATCAACTGGATAAACCTGTCCTGATCGACTTATTGCTGAAAGAGCGGCAGGAGAGAGATGTCATCGAAAGAGAATACTCACAACTCAAACAGAAAACGGATAGGATTTTAGAGGGCCTTTCCTCCGCGAAGGTAGGACTTTTTGCCTGGGACCTGTCCACTGGCTACCTTCATTTGGAGGAGAATATCAGTATTGTAGAAGACTTGGACTTGTTGAGCAGTATAGGAAGTATAGATGACCTCATCTCCATGGTCCATCCTGATGATGCCCACCAGTTGGAGGTAGACACTATTTTGAAACAACATGAAAAAGAACCCTTAAGATTTCTGAAGAGTGAGTTCAGGGTATTGTTGAGAAAGGATAAATATATTTGGATGCAGGCTATAGGCAATATAAGTTATGATGATAAAGGAAGTACTTCCCACCTTAGGGGTATCTACAGGGAAGTGACCTATCCCAAGAAAAAACGGCTGCAATTGGAAAAAGAGAGTTCGCAGCTCAAAATGTTGACCGAAATGGCCCAAGAAGGAGTGCTGATGTACGAAGATGGGAAAATCCTGAACCTGAACCGGGCAATGACCGAAATTACTGGGTATAGTAAGAAAGAGCTTATCGGTAATGATATAGCTGATTTTCTGGACGCCCCGACGCATGCTATGCTGAAAGATAAAATTGCGGACAAGAGCTATTTTCAGTTCAGCGCTAAGAAAAAGGATGGTAGTGAAGTCCACATGGAGGCTATAGGTAAAAGTTTGGGAGATGGTCGGCATTTTGTCATTGTCAATGATATCAGCCGCCGCAAAGAGGCAGAGGAACGTCTTTTGAAATATCAAGAGGAACTGGAGGCCGCCGTTACGGAAAGAACAGCCGAGATAGAGGCTTGGAATGAGGCTGCCGTTATACGCGAACAGAGTTTTAGCAAACTACTGGACAATCTTCAGAGCATGGCCTACCGCCGTCAATATGATGGGGAGTGGACTACTACCTATATCAGCGATGGTTCCCTGATCCTAACAGGGTATCCTTCAGAAGCATTTATGAAGGGGCGGGTCAGTGTGGAAAGAGATCTTCTGGACAGAAAATATGCCTATTCGGTACGAAAGGAAATCAACGATAAGTTGAAATCCAAGAAGAGTTTCAAGGTGACCTATCCCATCATTACCCTTAGTGGGGAGAGGAAGTGGGTCCTTGATCGAGGTATGGGAATATATGATGATAATGGGAAATTTCTGGAGCTGGTAGGTATATCGATAGACATTACGGAACAAAAGGAAAAAGAGCGGGAACTGCAATTGGCCAAGCGGACCATCGACAGTGCTCCGGTATCCATATCGTGGATTGCCAAAGATGGAAGCTATGAATATGTCAATGAGCAATTGATCAAAGATTCAGGATACACACGGGAGGATTTTATGGAAAGCAAAGTCTATAGCTTAGTGCCCGGCCTGAGCAAAGAAGAATGGGAGGCCCTATTTCAGGAGAGGATGCTGCTGGGCATAAAGAACGAAGAGGTCGACTATTATACAAAAGATGGCGGGCGTTTTCCTGCGCTGATCAATGCCTCGAACATAGAGTATGAGGGTGTCGTCTATAATTGTGCCTATATCAATAATATCACCCAGATGAAAAAGGCCGAAACCGAACTACAGGAGGCCTACGATAGCCTGAGTGCATCTGAGGCCGAGTTAAGGCAGCAGAGCGAAACTCTGGCCCTGCTCAACGAAGGTCTGGAAAGTCAGAAGGATGTACTCCAACATACCATTGATAAGTTGAAACAGACTCAGAAACAGCTGGTACAGGCGGAGAAAATGGCCTCTTTGGGGGTTATGGCTGCGGGGATAGCGCATGAACTCAACAATCCCATCAATTATGTCAGTACGGGTACGGAGGCTTTGGACATATTATTGGAGGATGTACTAAAGGTGCTGCGGTACTGCACGGCCATAGAAGAAGGGAGTGCAGAAGTGAAAATAAAAGAGGTCAAAGCGTACTGCTCGTCCATAGGTATAGAAGGACTGTTGACGGACATCGATACTATCTTTTCCAATATAAATTCCGGTGTAGAGAAAGCAACAGAGATCATTAAGGGACTCAAGACATTTTCCAGTATCGATAGGGGACTCATTGAATCGCGGGATATCGGTGATATCATAGAGGATGCGCTGCTGATCTTGTATAACACGTATAAGCTACGGATTGAGATCATCAAAGAATTTGCAACCATACCGAATATAGAGTGCTACCCGAACAAGCTGAGCCAAGTATTCGTCAATATTATCGGAAATGCCGTTCAGGCCATCGAAGATGAGGGAGTGATTACCATCATGACTCGTAAAGTCTCCAGAAAAGAAGGGGATTTTGTGGAGATTGTGATAAAGGATACTGGTCAAGGAATCCCCAAGGAACAATTGCACAGGGTATTCGAACCCTTTTACACCACTAAGGAGCCTGGCGAGGGCACAGGACTGGGGCTGTCCATTAGCTTGGGCATCGTTGAGGACCATGCGGGATTCGTGGAAATCGACAGTGACGAGGGAAAAGGGACTACCTTCAGCATATGCTTGCCTCTGTACTTATCCCAATGGATATCCCCTTCCGATGATGGGGAACCCCCTTGATGTTCCCGGTAGGTCGCCATTGGCTCAAAATAGTATTTCGGATTTTTGTTTTTTTGTGTTTGAGTCCAGCCAAAAAAAGACAAGGGTTTTGAGTATGGTCGCAGAGTGGGAAGGGCCCTATGTCAAGACCACCCCTTTAGCTAATGCTTCATTTTGGGTTTATGGTATTTATACCGCTAGAGTAGGCTGCTCTTTGATTAGGGCAATGAACGTTCGGTAGAGTAACGTGGTTCGTACTTCCTTAGGGAGTCGATTTTATGAAATCAAGAATGTTAAAAGTTATAGATACGACATTTGAGGTTTTATTTTGTATAAAATAAATGCAAAACGTTATTAGTTATGAGACGTTTAGTAATTTGATTGGATGATTTGGTAAATATTTCTACATTGGAGACCAAAACCGCATCTAACCTCTGCCGATAGGCAGCATCACAGATTTTCCTTTTGTAAATAAATATGTTGCTCAAACCCCCCGAAAGAATAAAAGAATTGATCCTCTACATCGATGATGAGGAAAAGAACCTAGAGAGTTTCAAGATTATCTTTAGAAAGGATTATGAGGTACTTTTAGCTACTTCCGCAAAAGAAGGAATGGACCTCATCCGCCAAAATAAGATCAAACTGGTGATCACCGATCAGCGCATGCCTAAAATGACAGGTGTGGAATTGTTGGAATGGATTGCCGATCTCTACCCTGATGTATCTCGTGTCATCCTAACGGGCTACAGTGACGAAAAGGCTATTATCTCGGCCATCAATAAAGGCCAAGTGTTTCGCTATGTTACCAAACCGTGGAAAAAGGAAGAACTCAAAAAGACCATTGATTATGCTTTGGAAGCCTACCGGTTACGTGTAGAAAACAAGGAACTGATGGAGAAGTTGAAAAAAGCCAATGATGAGTTGGATGAGTTCGTTTACAGGGCTTCACATGACCTAAGGGCACCTTTGGCTTCGGTCATGGGGCTGATAGATCTCGCTAAAGAAGAGGAGGATATCGCCAAGCTTAAGGAGTACAACACCCTGAAAGAGCAGAATTTGCTTAAACTGGACCTTATCCTTAAGGATATCATCAGTTTTTCAAAAAATTCACATTTGCAGCTCATTCCCGAAAGGATTTTTTTCGAACAATTGATCGTAGAGTGTTTTCAATACAATGACTATCTGGAAAATGCCGATAGCGTAGACAAAACCTATACAATTGCTGGGGAGGGCGTGTTTATATCCGATAGGTTTCGCCTGAGCATTATCCTGAACAACCTTATTTCAAATGCCATCAAGTACTGTCAGCTGTCCAAGGTTCCCAAGTTGCACATTGAGGTCAGTTTAGTGGACGGACAGGCTGTCATCGCAGTCGAGGACAACGGAAAAGGAATTAGCGAAGATCAACTTTCCAAGATATTTGATATGTTCCATCGGGGTATTGCCGAGAGTACGGGAGCTGGGCTAGGGCTGTTTATTGTCAAGGAGGCAGTGTACAAGCTAAAAGGGAGCATCGATGTTACTTCCGTGGAAGAGGAAGGTTCTAAGTTCATCGTGACGCTTCCCACTATACCACAAGGGGAGTCGATAGAATGACGCCTAACGGACATGAATTTTTTTGGAATAGTTCCGTAGGAAAAAAAATGCTTTTTCTCTTTAGTACTAAAAGTAAAATGAGTAATATTGCAAGCCCAAAGAAATTTGGACCATAAATGAGAGTTCGGGATGTGGCGCAGTCCGGTTAGCGCACTACTTTAGGGTAGTAGGGGCCGCTGGTTCGAATCCAGTCATCCCGACCAATGTAAATGCCTCTGAGTCAATGACTTACGAGGCATTTTCTTTTTTAGGAACTGCGCAGGTGGCAGTTGAGGTGTCAGTAAACCAACAATTTAACTTAGTGGCAAAAGAAGAACTTGAAGATGTAAAACCCTTTAAGAAGGCTCGTTATGTCAAATCCAAAGGGGCAACAAAGGGTTCCTACATTGTATTTTATGTATGGGATGTCCAAAAAAACAGCACTGTCAGAAGACGTTTGCCTATTCCATCACAATACAAAACAGAAGCTGAAAAGAAAGCTTACGCAAAGGATAGGATCAAGAAAATAGACAACCTACTTAAAAGCGGCTATCATATTGACCGAAGAAAATCCAAAGCGGTAGAACTCAAACAAAAGCAAAAACAGGAAAGAAGGATAGAGAAATACTATCTGGTCAGTGAGGCCGCAGATGAAGTGGTCAAACTCAAGGAACTAGCTCAAAATTTCGATAAGGGAATAGCTTTTTATAAGAGTAGGCTGAAGCAGCTCACCAAGTGGTTAGAGGACAATAACGAGGATTGTTTGTTGGATGAATTGAGTTACACGGTCCTGAGGGATTTCTTTGCCTTTAAGATGAGAAATGAGGTCTGGAGTGCAAAGACTTTTAACCTTACACTGACTGCACTCAAAACCTTTTACAATGATTGTATCCGTGAAGAATGGGCCACGGCCAAGAACCCTTTCGGGAAGTTCAAAAAACTGCCCGAGGATTACGGGGAAAAGAACAAGCCCTATACCGACGATCAGATAGTCGAGCTGAAAGCCTATATACAGGAGCATGACCCCTATTTGTGGACCATCATCAACTTTACCTACTATGCTTTTTTGAGAGGTACTGAAATGATGCGCCTAAAAGTTGAGGATATCGACCTGCGCAATGACCTGATCTGGGTGAGCGGTAGGCAAAGTAAGACCAAGAAAAAGGAGGTGATACCTATTGCGCCGTCACTTAGAAGTGTTATTGACGAAATGGAGCTGCATCGTTTCAGGCAAGGCCATTATCTGCTCTCAAGGTATGAAAGACCATCCGATGAAAAGATGGGTCCCAATTTTATAGGTAAGCGTTTTAGAAAGGTCAAGGAACATTTCAATCTCGATGAAAATCATACCATTTATGGCTTCAAGCACACTGCTGTTTGCAACTGGTACAAAAAGGAGAAGGATATCAGGAAAATCCAGAAAATGTGCCGTCATTCCAGTATGTTGATGACAGAACGTTACCTAAAATCAATGGGGATGTTGGATAATAGTGAGGCGGTGGCTATGTTGCCGAAATTGTAGAACACAAAGCAGAGATAGAGCTAAATGCCCTATCTCTGTTTTGTAATCTATGAATAAAAGAAAGGAGGCTGATAGGCCTCCTTTCTTTATTTTTAATATGCAGTAATTTAGACTTACAACTTACTCTATTAGCAATTTCTCGGAAAATACCTGCTCTGAGGTAATGATTTTAACCTGGTAAGTTCCGGGACTTAGGTTTTGAATGTTGATGGCCTTAAAGCGTGCACCGGCAGTTTTTAGACCTACTTTTTCTCTATACATTTCTTTTCCTTCTATCAAATCGGTAATAACGTAGGTTACTTCTGAATCACGCTCCAGTTCAAAATTGATGCTGACCTCTTTTGAAGCGGGATTTGGGTGAAGGACCAAAGCCCCATTCAGACTCTTTCCACTTTTTGTACCAGGTCCAAGTCGGTTTTGAACCGGTATATCTACTCCAAACTTGGTCCATTCATTTTTCCAGTTCGCAAAAGGTACGCGCTCCTTTGGGAAAGCACCTCTAAAATCTACTTTTCTAAAGAAATTTTGCAGCCTCGCTCCCGAGAAATCGGCACCTGTGTTTAGCGGGGATGTAGAAAACAATATCCACTTCGGGGTCTTAAAATTAAGAGGGTCTACCTTCCCAAAACCACTAATGCTATTTCCGATAAGCAAGTCCGGGTGACCTGTTTGGCCCAATCCCGATTGAGTTTGTACCCCTCCTAAAATAGTACCATTTAGTTTTACTTTATTGGGACTGCTACTTGCGGAGATTTGATCGTCGCCCCAACCACCCACTGTAGAATTGAACAATGAAGTGGTAGTTTTATCATCAATAAGCCAAAACCCCTTGTTACCGTCAATGGATAAAATGTCGAAGTTTGAGAAAGTCGTTGATGTATTGATGTTGCTATGTATATTATGTTCCGGACCGTTCCAGGATAGTATTCCATGTTTTACCGATGCATTGGTGTCGTTAAGGTTTCCTTGTCCAAGCAGTGCCCCAAATTGCAAACGGCTACGATTGCCATACTGCGTAATAATATCTGTACCACTGTTGAGATAACCTACAAAGTATTTCATGTCCACTGTCCCACCGTAAAGTCCCAAACCGTTATAACCACTTTGGGATATTTGAACATAGTTAATTTGAGTACCACGTCCAACACCTGCCAAGGTGAGCGCATTCGTAAAAAAAGAAGTACCTGCGTGTTCGATGCGTACATATTTTAGAATCCCCGAGTCATCCATTACTTGCCTCCCCCCAGAAGTGGTTATGTCAAACACTTTATAAGTCGGTAATAAAGCTGAAGGTGCATTACCGCAAATAAGCACTCCGTTCCAATCACCTGCCTTCCTCAATGTTTCTGCCGCTAAAGATGTAAATACAATGGGTTTGGACCTCGTTCCTTCGGCAAGGAGTTTTGAGCCTTTTTCAACTACCAGTCCACCGTTCTTGGAGGCCTTCAATACCGAACCGGGCAATAGTGATAAGGTTGCGCCTTCCTTCACTGTCGTAATTCTTGTCAATAGAAACGACTGAGAAGGGTTTATCACCAAATCTTCACTGATGCTCCCTTCTAGAGGCATGTAACTATTTACCTTGCCATTTTCAACTGAGTAAATAACCTTGCCTTCGGTTTCTCCATAGTCGTTAACCGCCGATACTTTGAGATAGGCCTGCTCGGCGGTGTTCAATCCATCAATTGTTATATTTGGCAAATCACTGTCCACTATAGGGGATGGTCCCATATCAGCTCCTGAACTTGTAAAGGAAAGGTCGGTATCCGTGTCATAGTAAACTTTGAACGAGCTTGCCCCAAGCGCAGTATAGTTCATCTTTATTTTACCATTTTCAATACGAAAGTTAAAGACAATCGGCACATTGGGCCTAAAGCCCAAAGCAGTGGTTGCCGTGTTCCCATTTCCAAAGTCATCCTGATCTCTGGTTATTGCCGATACTTTGGATATGATATCACCGTTTTCATCTCTACTCCATTCGTATCCATCAGGAAGGTTGGTCGGTAAGGTTACTGTCCATGAATTCGTTACATTGTTGGTTATATGTGTGGTGTTTGCGATTTCATATTGACCATCTTCGTGTTCCAGGTACAATCGCCACTCCCATTGCTGAGGTATTGAGGGGTCGTCCTGGTCGATGAACCTTGCGCTAAAAGTATGTATTTCACCTAAGTTCATCCTATTGGGGACAAAATCAAATTCAACTTTATCATTGATTCCCGTTATTGGATTGGCCGTTAACAATTGCAATACGTCCAGTACTTTATCATCGGTCCGAGTATTCAAAAGCCAGTTTTTAAGTTGTCCGGGCGACCTATTTTTACCTTCTTGTATATCCTTTTGTAATAATAATGCCATGGCCCCTACCACATGCGGTGCCGACATACTTGTTCCGGCCTTGACCACATGTTTTCCGTCTTGCACCAGAAGTCTATTTGTAAAGTATTTCGGCAAAGTCTGTGCTGAAAAGCTTGATACTATTACATCGCCTGGAGCATAAGTGTCCGGTTTGGATAACCCATTTCTTGAAGTTCCCCGATTACTGAAATAACTGATTTGACCGATGGCTGCTTGAGAAGGTTGGTTTTGGGTGATTCTTCCAAGGTCTACCCATTGGTTTCTGGAAGCAATACTTCCCACACAGATAACTTCCTGAAGGCTTCCCGGCTCTCTGATTTTATGGTTATTATCGTTATCTCCTTTTAGGAAATTCCCGATGGGGTGACCTCCCGCTGCTATTTTGTACATGTCCCAGCTACCGGAACTACCTTCAATTTTCACTTTCCATCGTCCCGACCTGATCTGAACGTCGAAGATGCCATCCGAATTGGTATCCCTGTCCCGTATACCAAATGATACCACAGCATCGGTCAAGGCCGGGTTGGAACCGTCTTCAAGATTGAAAATGAAAACCCCGCCATCATCTGTATCTTCCAGGATTGCATCGTTCTTTTCTACAGGGCCATACCTTTTGCCCGAAGGTGAGATCAACGTGACTTTATAATTCTCAAATTTCGGATAGTAGATTTGAAAATTGGCACTTTCTTCCTTGTTTTCCAAAGTCCCTTCGATGTTCAACGTGCGCGTGGTAGTGCCTTGTCCACTGGTGTGGTTCCAATTACGCTTATCATCCAAATCCCTACTGTCCTGATTTTCGTTTCCGGCTGCCGATACTACCACCCTTCCTTTTCCATAGGCAGGATTATTGATTATTGCCTGTACACTTAACTCAAATAAACTGGTGCCATTTCTAGGGCCTTCGGTAGGGATAGTACTTAAATTCACAACCCAAGGTTTGCCTAGCTGCTTAGCTTTATCGCTTATGTATTTGATCCCGTCAATTACATTGGCACTGTTGCTGAAATTGGATATCCTTCCAGGTTCAAGGTAGGTGGTAAGCTTTACCACTACTAGATCAGCCCCCGGTGCTACCCCTACATATTGGTTCGCAGGCTGGCCGTAATCCGTTGCGTTTCCATTTCCGGCAGCGATACCGGCAATGTGCGTTCCATGACCAACAACATCGATTGTGCCTGCTCTCCCTTCCGAAAGAATAGCATTGTCATATTCTAAGCCATAGTTCAACTCCCCACCGGGTCCATCCCCAAATGGAGCTGTCTGGTCCCAGAGGTATTGTATTCTGCTTTTGGTACCGTCCGCTGTTTTAAAATCATCGTGGCGGATATCAATACCCGTGTCAACAATACCGACAACTACCCCTTCACCCGTAAGCCCTGTTCGTTCCCTTGCCAATTTAGCTCCGATAATATCCGTACTGATATCTGTCAATAAACCATTTGCAGAAGTAGGGCTATGAATGTCCTCAAGATTCAAATTGGTTGTTTCAAGTCTTCTTGCAAGTTCGATGGCTTTGATCTGATTTAATGCAGTTATCGTAGGCAATGAAGATAATGGAAACTTGACTGTCATGTAGTTTTCGATAACACTGTTTACCTCTACTCCCATATCTCGCAATAGAGTGGGATTGCACTCGCACCATAGTATAGCGGGTACTATGGGGTCTGACTCATTCCGGTCAACAATACCATCATAATAGGAATCCCTGAGCACTGTTTTTTCACCGGGACTTCCGGTCCTGTTATACTTTGAGGCAATGGACCCTAAACGCATTTGGTACAGCATTTGCAATCGTGGGTCTGCTTTGGTGAGCCGTTGACTATTTTGAGAAAGGCATGGCAATGCCAGGGTACACAAAATTGTGCACCATAGAATTGTTTTATTCATGGTGTTTGTTATAAGTTAGTGGTCAATATATCAGGGTTCGGAGAGGTGGTATTCTCCCAGGAAATTGAAGTAATCGGTACAGTTGAACACTTCCTGCATTATTTGTGCATCATAAACTAAAGAACATAGGTATATATTGGTATCCAGATCTAAGGATACCTTCTGTTTGGGGCCAACAAAAACACTGAATACAGTAGCGTTATACTTATAATCCATTTGAGTCTTAACATCGTAAAAACCTACCGGAAGAGCGTCCATTTGATAATATCCATTTTCATCAGTCCATACCGTCGAACGGAAATCATCTTGATGCTGATCGCCGATAACAATAATCCTTCTCGATGCTGTTACACTTGATGTTTTTTCGGTCAGCCCTCCATTTTTTAACTCGTAGACAGGAACCTCTTGTATTTTGTCCAACTTGCTCTTGTTCATCGTGGTCGGGCCGTTGACAGTATCCTTTAAGATACCATTTATACTACCGGAACGGTTTGTCAATGAATCGACCAGAACATAGGTTTTTGCTTTTACCAATACAGTATCCTGTACAGTATTGAGGCCTTTCGAGTATTTTTTCATTGTCAACAATTTTTTATGATCAATGGGAACACTCACATAAGAAGTATGGCCCGCTATCACTTCAATTTCTTTTGCAATATGCTTGGCACTGTCCAATTCCATGTACTTTACAGTGATAGAATACTTCCCAGGGAGTAAATCTTCCAGAACAAATCCTGATGGCTCATATTGTGCCCATCGTACTATTCGTTTTTCAGGCCCATCGACAACTGCATAACAATCTTCCTTACCCGTGGCAAAACTCCCAAATGTATATCCGTCTTTCTCATAAGGACCGATTTTAAGTACCATACGTCCTTTACCAACCGTATTTTTTTGAGGAAGGCTTTTATTGCACATCGCTGATATCAAAACAACCATGGCAATGGTGATAAGAAGTTTGAATGATTTCATAGGTTGAATATCGTTAATCGTGACAATATGAGCATCTTGTTCCATCACCTAAATTACTCTAATGATAGCCCAATTAGAATCATCCGGCATTACTATTGTTTTATTTCCGTGGCAGGGTATCATTTTGATGATGTTATCAGTTATACAAACTTAGCTTTCAAATATCGCCTATCTTCCTGTTCATTTTGCTTCACTCTGCGTGGACCATCCTCGGGATAGCGCTGCTATCCCTGCGGTTCCCGCCTTGATCGAAACAAAATGACCCGCGGAATCTTATACGACATTTAAAACCTAAATTTGTATTAGTGACATTTGAGAGGGAAATGTGAACAATTTTTTTGTTTTTTTCCGTCAAGGCATTCCGTCCTCACATTTTTTCATCCCTTCTACAAAAGATTTCAGTTCCTTGAGCTTGAGGGTATCGGGCGTGATGTCCAGTTTCTGTAGTTCCAGAAGCTCGCCCATGGGCAGGAGTAGTGCCATGATACCGTTCAGTTTCGCATTTTCGGTAGTCTGCCCTTCAATAGCTTCAATGCCCTTCCGGAGGTGTTCTGTCAGTTCGATTTCCCTTTCTTGTGTGGGGAGTATGTTATCCACCTCCTCGACCCATGAGGCTGCCGTTACATTGAAATCCTTGATATGTTGTTCTGTGTTGCTCATTTTATGTATTGTTCGTTTGTGGTATGGCATGAAAAAAACTGCCCGCCCGTGACGTTGGACGGACAGTTCCAACCCTAAACCAAACCAATAGTATTGCCATGAAATCAATTGCTCCTGATGTACCCGTCCAACTGTTCTTGGAAATCGGTTCTGGAGGAAGCAATGACGCTCAGTTCACTTTTCAATAACTCCGAAACCAGTTCGAAATTCGTCATGTACTGTTCCAGTTCGCCCCCTTTGTCAAACACCTCCTGATAAGTTTCATTATAGATATGATTACTAAATTCGAGGTGTTTTGTCGAGTAATCTATCATGGTCTTTTCAAGGTCATTTTGGAGCCTGCCCAGTATCTTGATGAAAAATTCGCACCTTTTCTTGGCAGTGTTGAGGTCATGTTTCATTGTGTCGCGATGTTTTTATGGGATTGTTGATATATGTTTTCACTTTAACCCAGAATGTTCGTTGGAACTTCGTCATGAGGACTTAAATGGCAATACATCAGGGCGTTTTCTTGGATTCAGCGTAGCACCGCTACGGTTAATTCAAAAAACGCATTCATTTATACAAACTTAGCTTTCAACTATCGCCTATCTTCCTGTTCATTTTGCTTCACTCTGCGTGGACAATCCTCGGGATAGCGCTGCTATCCCTGCGGTTCTCGCCTTGATCGAAACAAAATGACCAGCGGAATCTTATACGACATTTAAAACCTAAATTTGTATTACTGATTTGAAGCCAGTTAAGTCCGGAATAGATTTTCTAACGGACATTTTGGGTTTAAACTTGCTTTGGTGGAGGTGCGCTCTTCCATGATCTCCAACAAGGCTTTCATGGCTTTCACCTCTTCCATGGTCTCTGTCAGTACCACGTCCAATGTTTCGCTACAGATTTTTATGTTTTCCACAAAGTCTTTTCGGGCTACATTTTCATCATGTTTCAGTAGCATGCCCATGGTCCCGGTCGAGACGTTCAAAAATCTATGGAGTAAAGCCAACCTTTCTACCCTTTTCCTTATCAGGGAAAGTTTTCTGTCCATTTCCTTCAATTTGATTTTTGTCAAATGAAATGGAAAAAGGATGAGATGTGAAAATTGTGTCGTGAATTAACCGTGACAGGCGCTATCTAAAGCGTGAAAAAACCGTTACAAATGAACTTTAGGCGTGAACGAACCGTTACAGATGGATTTGTTGACATTAAATATTGGAAATATTACACCTTTTCAATAAAGGCTTTTATATCGTCCTGAGCATTTAACCCAAGCTTTTTCCTGATGCGGTATCTTTTGGTTCTTAGGTTCTCATTCGTGATGTTCAGCAACATCATAATTTCTTGAGGGTTCATGTCCATTTTGGTGAATGCTAGGTACCTTAATTCACCTTGGGTTAAAGTAGGATAATTCTCTCGAATCATCTTAAAAAAATCTTTGTTCAATAAATCAAAATTTCTTTCGAAGTCTGCCCAATCTTGCTCGACTTTTGCATAGTCTGTTATGATATCAAGAATCGGCTTTAACTTAGATTTATCTTCGTGACTCAGCCTGTCAATGGCTTTTAGAATCTCTTGTGTCGTTTCTGAGTTTCTTGCAATCCTTAGGGCCGCCTTTTGCATCTCTTCCGCCTTCATCCTAAGTTCGCTTTCCAATATCTTTTGTTCATTTTGTAGGGAAACGCTTTCTTCGATGACATTTTCAATATTATGGACAACAGGCCGTATGATTTTTATAAAATCATTGGTAATGGCACTGAAAAAGTAAGCTACCAAAAATGAGACTATTATAAATATTAACCATGTGTTGAAATACCTTGTTGCTTTAGGTGACTCAAGCCTATTTTCTTTTAATATCTCCCGTCTTTTAATTGCCCAAACCTCCTTTGATTCTAATGCACTTTCATAATTATTCACCTCTTGTGGTGTCATGTAATGATATGTATAGTTCCAACCTTTCCGATTGTTCATATCATATACTAAGGAAGCAACTACAATCAAGAACCATACAAAAGCTCCCCTTTTACCTATTATTATTATGGCAACGATTATTAAAGAGTGGCCTAAAGCAAAATCAGTAATTATAGCATCATTGTATGGGTTTCCAACTCCATTCATATTGCAGAAACTCATGTACATTATGCTGACCATACTCGCCCAAGCAGTGAGCATATCTATTTTATCATTTGACTTCTTTTGTGTTGAAGCTGCTTGACCTCGGTCTTGAAGCAATACCTTAAGATTATAAAATAATGAAAAGATATTTAGGCTTACAGGAACAAGGTATATAACAAATAACATCCACCAATGCGGAACTAAATAACCCGTTGCCAATTTTTCTGAAGTCAGGAAAAAGATTGTTGATAGAACATATACCATATTCATCGTAACCAGGAGCTTTCTTTTTGCTTCTCTACTGGGTTTTAACAACTGCTCTATCGAATCTTCAAGTAACTTTTTCATCTTAGGTCAAATCAAAGGAGGAGATGTAGGCCGGGTTTCGTACAAACTTACTTGTGGGATTTATCTCGCTTTCCGGGGTTTTTACAATGACATCGGCAGTTATTTCCTTGTTCAGCTTTTGAAGTAACCCGGGACTATTTTTTTTAAAAGAGTTGTACAGGTCAGATTGATTGTCGGCCCAGATCATTCCAGTATATAGACCGAAATGTTTCAAAACAGAGGATATCAGGTTTTGCAGTTCCATTTCATGGCCTTTTCGAAGATAAATGGCCTCTAATGAGAGAAATCTGTAATCTTTATTGAATAACCGCCCCATCAAGGGCAGGAACGGGAGCAGGTTCATTGCAAGCCAGCCTGTAATCCCCGGCATTTCCAATACTTTCCAATGCTCGGGATTGGCCTGAACACCGGCCAATACTTCACCGGTATCATTTTCGAGGATAAAATAATTGTCATTGTAATAGTAGTTCTCGAATGACAACATGGTATGCTGACCGTAATACTCTTTCAATAAAGATCGGACTTCCTCCTTTCTTTCTTTGGGGAGCTTTGAAAACCGTGAATCTATCTTTGGGAAAAAACGGCTGAAAAGTAGTGTGCTGAATTCACGGACTTTCTTAAATCCAAATTCCTCACAGAGCATTTTGGAACGGATATTATCAGGAGCTACATAGGCATAAAAATAATCGCTGGGGTTTGAAAGAAAGGTTTCGGATTCATTCAATATTTTTTTCAGTTCCTTTCTTATTTTGCCACCTTTACTGCCGGTGTTGTTTACCCTATTGCCTTTTGAGCGAAACCCTTTAAGAAAAGAAAAATACCTGACATAGTAACCTTTTACTTGATTGCCGGCATCGATTACTTCCCTTTCACAAAAGCAACTGGTCCCAATCAATTTTTTCCTAATGTACAAGTTGATAAAATGAGGTTTCGGAATATGCTTCAACTTTTCTTCCACCAATTGATGCTGGTAAAGCATACTTTTGCCCGGTGTGCCTATGACATTATCCTTAAGAAGCTTTAAAAGTTGTGTGCTTGGTCTGTTTTCTCTTTTGATCAATTTTGGTTTCTTTTAAGAAGGTATGACTTACAGTATGTATCCATTCTGTGGTAAGTTTCAAAACCATGTTCATGATACCAAGAGAGGTTCTCCTCCATTGAAGTCCCTAGGTAGATCGGTTTATTCTCTTGGTTCGATTTTTCAATGATTCCTCTTAATAGTTTGCTGCCAATTGATTTTCCTTGATGATCTGGGTATACACCAATGAACCAGAGATATGTGAATTTACTTTTTGGGTGAATTTTCTTAATCTTAGATTCTCGGCTAAGTACTCGAAACACCCTACTTATACCGATGACATTTAAAGCCAATTTAGCATCCCAGCCGATGGTCTTTAAGCTACTTTTCTTCTGATCCTCGTAAAGGACCAATGCACAAGCTTTGTTGTCATCACTTAACCAAACGTCACCAAAATGAAAGCACTGATTAAAAGAGTATTCCATCAAACCCCTGACCCTATTCTTCCTCTTACTATCTTGCTTAACAACATAATTGACACTTTTATTGGCATCGAATGATTCAGTCAGTATATCCAGTACTAAATCCTTATCGGCTAATTTTGCTTTTTTCATACTTGAGGTTTTTCAAGAAAAATAAAATGAGAATTCTAATATTTTAGATCAATCCAAAGCATTAAATACCTTTTTCGCCCTTTATCGGAAGGTCTTTGTAGCAAAAAGAAGCACTGAACGGTCAGCATCAGTGTTTCAAGAACAATGATTATAAAACTAACCAGTGGCATTTGAGTGCTTAAGAAGGTCATTTTCTGTATTATTTTGCTAAGTATACATGTTGATGATAATCCTGTTCACTAAGGATTTTGGAAGTATTCTTTTCAGTGCCAGAAGTAAGTTGGCACTACCCCCGATAGCATAGTATGGCTTTACTTTATCTTTTTTCAACAGTTTGGCAATCAGGTCCGCTACAATGGTAGCGGATTCGGCACTTTTCACATTACCTTTCATTTTTTTATAAGCAGTCTGTGATTGTTTCGTATAACTGCTCTCTTCCGGAAAATACGCATCGGGCTCTATTGTTGTCGCTATATCATTGGGTTCGATGATGGTGACTTTTACTCCAAAGGCATTCAGCTCCATACTGAGCGAGTTGGTATAGGTCTGCAGTGATGCTTTGGAGGCCACATAGCCACTGTAGAAAGGCAGGTTGAATGAAGCCGCCAAAGACCCTATATTGATAATATAACCTTTGTTTTGCCTGATTCCCGGCAGGAACAGTTTCGTGAGCTGTAAAGGGGCAAAGAAATTTACATCAAACAACTGCCTGTATTTCGCATCCGGTATGTCTTCGGATGCGCCTACCTGCGATTGGCCGGCATTGTTAATTAAAATATCGATATCTCCTATCCGGCTGAAACAGTGGGCGATACTTTCTGTGTCGAATGCGTCCATTTGAACAAACTTCAAGCCTTCTTCTTCCAGTTTTTGTTGGCGGTGACGAGAAGTCCCATAAACATCATAACCCTCTTTGTGCAACTTCCTAGCAATAGCCAGCCCGATACCCCTAGAGGCCCCGGTAACAAGTACCTTTCTCATTCTCCTGTTTTTCAGCAAAACAAAATACTAATATTTACATTTCAAAACCCATTGAAGGTAAATCAGTACATTGAAATCAACCGGGTTACGATAAAGAGAAGGGTAAAAAAATAAAAATAATTGGATATAGTTTAAGATAAAATCAATTTACTGCCGGAGAAATCAACAAAATACGGATTCCAACTTACACCAAGAGCATAAAAAATCTAACGGATGGATGGGATTATCCCGGATCATGCGTTGGAACTTCGTAACGAGGGTCTGAATAGCAATACATCAGGGCGTTTTATCGGATCTGGCATAGCACCGCTATGGTGAATTCGAAAAATGTAGTGCAACGACCGATTTGCAGCTGTTTAAGGCCGCAATAGAAGGGCTAATGCATAATCCGGGTTGAAGTGTATACTTTGGCCCTATCGTATCGGCATAGTAGCGCTTCCCCTCATGGACAAAATAAAGATCGGTATTGGAATCATAGGCAAATGGCTATAGGATGTGGGGATTTTCTGTGCGTAGGCAGGGAAACCGATTATCCCTAATAGCGTGAAAAAAGAGGACTCTTTTTATGTGTATGCAATTGATTTTCAGGGGATATTTCCCGCTATCGAAAATGAACAACAGGTTCCAAAACGCGAGACGGAATCCTCACAGGTTCGTTTATCTTTGTAGTGTAGGGACACCAAATTCGGGCTTATTTCATGGGTATTCCACGAGATACCTCACATTATGGTCGATAAGCATTATCCTACAAAGGCTTTTGAAAACGATAAGTGGTCTTTGGCCGAATCGGATACTGTAGGATGAACAGCCTCACTATGAAATCCATACAGATTTCTTTTCTTCCCGCGCTGAAACCCCTATCTGTACCGAGCGTTTTTGTCTGTTTACTAGTCATTTAACTACTGATACTGAGCCTGAACCGAAGTTATGAAAATTAAATGCAACTATGTTGCATTTAAGACTTTAATTATTCAATATTGCAATTGTGTTGACCTCAAAGAAAACAAATATTTTCGTTTTTCCTACGTTCAGGGCTAAATGCACGGGTGCATTGACGGTTGTATTTTTACTATGCTGTTTGAATGCTACCTGCACCTACATTATTTTCTCTCTACGTTTTGATACACACCTAGAGGAGTGCCGGCAGGGCCGCTACCATAATGTGCATTGTCAGGCTACCTGTGTCCTAAGCGAAATGCTCACCCCTGCTACTTCGGATACTATGGTCCTCGGCCATCATGGATCCGTTGCATATGGTTTTCCGGGGTTGTTCCATGAACCATCGGTAGTAGTCAGTCTGCTTGTTGTCCGCTGTTCCGTGATATCCCAGCACTTTGCTCCATACCTATCCCACTATTTATCACCTACATTGGGAAAGCCAATACTTCCCCCGGAGCATTTTTAGTACCTATAGATTCCTTTTCCACAGCTCTACTTCTCATCCAATATCGCTGAGGGCGAAGTGTTATTTCCACTTTCCTTGGATAGATGGATGATACAAGTATTTCATTGACCAAGATCATGGAATATACGTAAGGTTCTACCGACTTACCTGCACATCCGTGCAAAAAACCTGAAACAATGTTACCAATAAAGTCTATTTCCGAGATGCTATCTATGGCAACCAGTTCTTTCCCGGTGCTACCGGAAACCATCTATTGACCCTCCGATACCATTTGAAGTGATGTCCAAAGAAAAATCGAAAAAGCTGACCCGATACCTGCTCTGGGTACACCGGTATACGGGATTTGTACTCAGTCTGCCCTTCCTGTTCTGGTTTCTTTCAGGCTTTGTCATGATGTACAGGGACTTTCCGTACCTGGGCAGGTCGGAGAGCCTAGAGCGGAGCGAACACATCCCGCTGTCCAGAGCAGGGCTCGTGCCCAAAGACCTGAGCATAGAAAAGGAGCTTTCCCAACAGCGCTGGGAGTCCATCAAGGTACGGGTACATCAAGATAGACCCGTATACCGTTTTCAGGGCGGGCAAGGGAAATTTCACGGCTTTTTTGCGGATACGGGTGAGGCAGTCCCTTCTGAGGGAAAAAAGGAAGCCGCAGATATCGCCCGTCGTTTTATGGGAGACAGTACGCGTATAGCCCGTTTGGATATCATGGAGTCGCTGGACCAGTGGACGCCCCGTACGCGGTCCCTGCCTTACCTGCCCGCCTACAAGGTGTTTCTGGTGGATGACAGTGGTACCGTATGCTACGTTTCTTCGGTGACGGGAGAGGTTTTCCAAAAGCTGAACCGCACCGATAAAGTATGGGCATGGCTAGGGGCCATTTCCCACTGGATCTATTTTAAAGACCTCCGCATCCATACACAACTGTGGTGTGATGTCGTCGTTTTTCTAAGCATTATAGGCAGTATCATGTGCCTGGTCGGTCTATACCTGGGTACCGTTCGCGTAAAATGGAAAAACCGACAAGTATGGACTTTCAGTCCTTATAAAAAGGTATGGTTCAAGTGGCACCATTACACGGGCTTTGTATTTGGTCTGTTTACCGTCACTTGGGTTTTGGGTGGTCTCTTTTCCATGAACCCTTGGGAGTGGAGCCTCTCCAACAGCTTGGATGAACAAGCACTGGAAATCTGGAGGGGAGGCCGGCTGGCCCCCGAGCAGTTTGTCCTAGCCCCTGCTGATGCATTGGCTGCACTTAGTGAAGGTAGCCAAGGAGAAGTCAGTGAACTGGAGTTAACCCACTTTGCGGGAAGTCCCTATTACCCGGTATGGATGGCGGATGGTACCTGTCGATTATTTTCGGGAACGCAGTGCAGTGCAGTGGGGCCACTCGGAACAACAGCTTATCTACAGCAGGTACGAGCACCTCACCCCGAAGCAAAGGTACGGGCAAGCGTATTGACGGATTATGAAGCTTATTACTACGATATACATCGAACAAAGCCCTTGCCCGTGCTTAAGGTCGACCTAGAGGACGAGGTCGGCACCGGTTATTACGTCAACCCCGGAACCACAGCCGTTCTGATGAAGTATGGGATGAGCAGCCGTATCAACCGCTGGGTCTATCACGGATTGCACAGCCTGGATTTTCCCGGTCTGTTGTTCCAAAGGCCACTGTGGGGCCTGGTGATGATCCTACTGTTATTGGGAGGTGCCAGTGTCAGTGTCACGGGACTGGTACTGACTTGGAAGGTGGTGAGAAGAAAAAACATTGGAAAAGCAAACCCGAAAAAAGGCGCATCGCCTAAAAAAGGGAGGAAATATACACAATCTGCCCTCCTCCTCTTCGGAGCGATCCTGTATGCATTCCCGCTACAGGCCGCACAGGTCACGGACTCCTGTACCTATGCTATCCACGGCCGTATCATGGATGTAGAGACCCAACAGCCGATACCCTATGCCACCGTGATGGTGCAACACACACAACATGGTGTCGCTAGCAATGAAAATGGGGAATTCCTGCTAGCCAAGCTTTGTGGTACCGAACCTGTACTGATCTGCTCCAGTATAGGTTATAAGCCTGTGGTCCATCATCATGATGCGTATCATGAAACTCCTCTGATCTATATGGCGCCAGAGGTATCACAACTGGAAAGTATCGTCGTGGAAGATGAAGCTACGAAAGATAACATGCAGTCCATGGCCATGGAAACTCTCGATAGAACAACACTGGCAGGCAGGACCACTAGCTCTCTGGCATCTGCTATCGCGGATATCCAAGGGGTCACTTTTGCCTCTACGGGTACCAATGTACAGCTTCCTGTTATCCATGGACTCTATGGCAATCGCGTCCTGATCGTCAATAATGGTGTAAAGCACGGATTTCAAAATTGGGGTTCCGATCATGCCCCTGAAATCGATATTTCCAATGTGGATCGTGTATCTGTGCTGAAAGGGGCCTCGGGAGTAAGGTATGGGCCGGAAGCATTGGGAGGGGCCGTAGTCGTAGAGGGGCATCCATTGAACTTTTCGGAAAAACTGTATGGGCGCATAGGCACAGGTTATCATACCAATGGCAAGGGCTATCAGACCAATGTGCACTTGGGTAAAGGCCATAGAAAATTCAGCTATCACTTGGGAGCCAATTTCCTCAGGGTCGGAGATAGGCAGAGTCCCGATTATAGGTTAACGAATACGGGCATGGTAGAGCAATCTGCCAATACGGGTTTTCGCTATCATTTGTCCCACTGGGACTTTAAAGTGTATTATACTTATGTAGGACAAAATCTCGGTCTATTACGCTCCTCAGTAGCCGAAAGCGGAGCCCTTTTTGCCCGATCGTTATCGGCAGACCGGCCACTGATCATCAATGATTTTTCCTATCGTATCGATGAGCCTCGCCAAAATAATACCCACCACCTATGGAAGTCGTCCATAGACCGATACTCAGACTTGGGCAAGTTCTCACTATTGTTGAGCCATCAGCTGAACCTTAGGCGGGAGTTTGATGTGAGGCGCAATGCAGACCTGCCTATCATTGACCTGGACTTGAGTACCAGTGATGTACAGCTGGAGTGGCAGCACCCATCGGTCGCTGGTCTGGAAGGTACCCTGGGCCTGCAATATTTCTACCAGAACAATGATAACAATCCGGGGACGGGCACCACACCGTTCGTACCCAACTACAATACACGAAGGGTCAGTGTTTTTTTCATGGAAAACTTAAAAAAAGGGGGCAACAGCTATGAATTGGGTCTACGGCTGGACCGGGAATACAATTCGGTACGGGGCCGTGAAACAAACCAGACCATTTTCAAAAATGAATATTCCTTTGGTAATGTGACTGCTTCCTTGGGCATGGTGCGTGAGTTTTCCCCTCATTGGCAGCTGCGGATGAACATAGGCTCTGCTTGGCGCGCACCCAATATGGCAGAATTGTACAGCTTTGGTCAGCATGGTTTCAAAACCCAGTTTGGTCTATGGCGCTATTATACCGACGAAAGTGGGAAGCTCCGTACGGACAGGGTACTCAGTCAGGCAGATGAGGTGGCCGGACCGGAGAAGGGCTACAAATGGATCAATGAACTGAACTACCAAAAGAAAGGCCGTACACTTACCCTGACCGCCTATGCCCACAAGATCGACAACTACATTTTCGAACGCCCTGTAGCTGTCATTGGTACCATCAGGGGACCCATGCCCGTATTTATCCATGCCCGTACCGATGCTTTCTTTACGGGTATGGACCTGACAGTATCCGAAGCTCTCACCAAAAAACTGAAAGGGACCATGGGACTCAGTTACCTGTGGTCGGGTAATGTAAGTGATATGGAACCGCTCATCTATCAGCCTCCCCTGAACATCAGTGCCGACCTTTTCTGGCAGACACCTGTCTTTTTTGGGCTTGACTTTTCTCAGCTGAGTCTGCGGACCTCCTATACCTTTAGACAGCTTCGCGCACCGCGTACCGTTACGCCCGAGCAGTTGATCAGTGGGGAAGTGCAGATATCGCCCGATTCGGAAATTTTTGATTTCAAAAACACTCCGGATGGATATTTTCTAGGGACTGTCCGATGGGAGTGGAAAATCGGCAAGTTGGGAGGTCAGCTGGAGATAGAGAACATGTTCAATATCCGCTATAGGAATTACCTCAATCAGATGAGGTATTTCGCAGATGAACCGGGAAGAAATTTTCTTTTTACAATCAATTATAAATTTTAAACCCAAATCAGAATGAATCTGTTAAAAAACGTGAAAAAATACGGGATGTATACCTTGCTACTGGGAGCTGCTTTGCTTTCTTCCTGTGGTGATGATGACGAAGCTCCGGCAAAGGAAAATGTAGTGGAAGTGTTTACGGATGTAAAGCTGGTCTTTACCAATGTTGCCGATGCTGGAGATGTGGTTACGGCAAGGGCGCAGGATCTGGATGGAGTAGGTGTAGAGGAATTGCAGATACTGGACGAGATCACACTGACCTCCGGTGTCACCTATAACCTTACCTACGAAATACTGAATGCTCTGGACCCTAGTGAAGTAGAGGACATAGGAGCCGAAATTCTGGAAGAGGACCACGAACATCAGTTTTTCTTCAGTTTCACGACCGATGCTTTTGAAGACCCCAAAGGCGATGGGAACATTGACAATGCCGCTGACAAAATCAACTATAGTGATAAAGATGAGAAAAGCAATCCTGTCGGATTGTCTACTCAGTGGACGGCCGGAGAGGCCCTTTCCGATGCTTCGTTCAGGGTCCGGTTACAGCATCAACCGAACGTTAAGACCGCATCTTCCAGTGTGGCCGATGGCGATACTGATTTTGACCTGACTTTTGTGCTCAACATCAAGTAAGAATACCGTAGGTTGCCTTATTATGGGTGACCTGCCCTACCTCGATCTATAGCACAGCTCTGGTATATAGTATGTTTTGTTCTCCACCTTGATTACCGAAACCATGGTCTATCGCGCGATGATATAGAGTCCTGGGCCATCAAACTTTGATGCTACCATCCATAATAGCCCTTGGGTATCACTCCTTTTAAGCGTAGGTATACCACGTATTGGTCGCGGTGGTGGATAATGTGGTTTTCTAGCGCATAAAATAAACTCGTATCATGCGTTGGAACTTCGTCATGAGGACTTAAATGGCAATACATCAGGGCGTTTTCTTGGGTTCAGCGTAGCACCGCTACGGTGAATTCAAAAAACGGATTCATTTACTGATTTGAAGCCAGTTAAGTCCGGAATAGATTTTGTAATGGACATTTTGGGATAAAACCTGCGCAGCGTAAAACCGCTGATCTTGAAGCAATTTATGCTCGTAATAGGAAGGCTATTGATGCGTGACTCGGGACGAAACAACTGTTTCTTTTTAGGCTGAGCTTAGGGTTGCCCCTGTGACCGGAACTTTTTGAAAGTATCAGATAGATAATGTCGATGCACAGCTATGCAGACCTGCGATAGGGGGGATTTGTCAAATATTTTGGATTTCACACACAATAGGATTGAAAAAATGGACCAAAACCAATGTTTCCACTCAAAAAAGGTGCTTGTCGATGACAATTATACGATTAAGATAGGTTCACTCCCCGATTACTGCAATCCTAAGGCTTGGATTAGGTTCAGCTAAAGATTAGGTATTAAGGGGGGCAGGGATACTGTGATGTCCATATCAATGTGCCGGCCTTACTGTTTACTGTCGACCAAATTAGGATAATTTCAAAATAAGGTCTTTCTGCTCAGTAAACCGTGGTATTGACCTTTGAGCAATCGGCCGGCCATCTATTCGGCCAAGAGCGCAATTTGGGACACTTTCTCACTCAGGTATTCGGAAAAGCAGGAGCTTAAAAGAGGCTGCCTTTTGAAACAGCCTCTTTGCCCCGTTATTCCACTATGGAAAACTTCCAGATCTTTTATGAGACCAAAGTATTGAGTTTTCAAAGACTTACGGAACCTCAAACTTTCCATTTCATTTTTCCCTGAGTATAAAACCTTACGGCACTATGTGCATCCTCCGGATCAAAGGCTTTTCATATTAATGACTTCAAAGTTTCTGGCATCAAAGTAATCGTCTGTTCCATAATCGGTGTTGATGATGATTCCTCCCAAAAGTGTAACCCTATCCACATGGAACTCGTCTTTGCAGGATTTCAAATGATGATGAATCTTCTTATCGATGATTTCGTAAGTTGCCTCGGTGATGGCTTTCGCCTGATAATTACTTTCCAATATCTGTTCTTTGTAGGGTAGTAGGCTTTCCTCCAGTTTCATTTGTTGGTAATCGTCATCGCTGATCACTGGGGCATAAGCACTGTCCTGAAAGCGGCTCAGGGCGAGCATGAGTGCACCGCAGGAATTGCCTGTCTCCTCTTGGCGGGGTCGGTACATTTTACCCAGGTCACCATCCAGCGTAATACCAATGTGCGGACCATAAAAGATAAATGCGCTCCCATCATCGGGAATATGGTGAGCAAAAGCGGTCATGCCCGTCTGCCCGGCAAATGGTAGGCCGCCCAATCCTCCCATAATGAAGGGACCGAACAGCACATTGAAAAAGGTGGTAGAAGGAACGTTGATATCGTCCGAACATACCGATGTTGCCATCAATACTTTGGAGATGTCAAGCTTATGCTCAATTTGCATCTTTCCAAGGTAGTGAATGGAGGTGTCCTTGGCATCCATAGCGTTCGGGAAAAATCCTTTAACTACTTCATCAAATTTTCTTTGTAGCATGGTATAGAGGTTAGAATCATTTATGATATAATGAACGTCAACCTCAATCGTACACCGGACTTTTCATTATTTGTTTAAACCGATCACCATCAGTGATATAGATAGGTTTTCGTGTTGTCATAGGCTAGGCTGAACATCAAAAAGCTCACTGAACCATTATAATTTAAACCTTTATGACAAAATTCCAATGCAGGATACAGGTTGAGTCTTTCTTATTTGAAAGGTAACGAAATTGTATCAAAATGCCATCATCCTGCTTTGAAGAACTGACGTTACGCACTCTCAAATAGCTGATCGGTGGTCGGACGCGGGACCTGCGGCCACCTGCGGCAGTGAAGTCGCTGGGCACCTGCGCCGATTCCCACTGGAGGTGGGCGCAGGTGCCGTTCATCAAAGTTTCAGTTTCAGGCCACCATTAATGACAAAGCCATCCAGAGGCGCATAGATATCCCGAAATACAGGGGCTGAGCGGCTGCCCGTGTTGATCGTATCGAAGCGTGTCTGTCGGGTATCGGTAAAATTCTCAAAGTTGAGGAAGACCGAAAAGTGATCCCATAGTTTTTCCGTCATTAGACCGAAAATCCAATAGGGTTTGCCCGAGGTACCATCATTGAGCTTTTGTGGGCTGAAATAATAAGCTTCCAACCCTATTTTCAATTTTTCCTCGACTTCGTACATCAACACATTGTTCAGTCGGTGCCGGGCCACTAAAGGAAAATCCGTCCTAAGGTCATAATGCTGTTTTACGTCTGCCAGCGTGTAGCCCACGAAAAGTTTGAAGGGTTCATAGGCAAGTTTGGCATTTGTCTCCACTCCTTTTGTATCGATAAAGCCACTGGGTTGCTGAAATTCAACGGTACCGCTGGTGTTGGCCTCCAATGTTAAGGGATCTCGCACCTGCGTATAGAAGAAAAGTGTATTGATAGAGAAAAACAATCCCTCAGCAAGGGGGGTTTTGTAATCGATATCAAAGTTTGTTCCTATAGATTGCTCGGCCCGTACCTGTGAAAGGTCAAGGGGCAGTACGTTTCTGAACTGAATCCTCTCCGCATCTTCTGTAAAAACAGTCGGAGCCTTGTAGCCCATGCCCCCTCCCAAACGCAGGGACAAATGCTGGTTGGCTTTCAATAGTGCCGATACCCGAGGTAAAACGAAGAACCCGAACTCGTTGTGATAGTCCCCCCGCAGCCCGGTCTCAAAAGAGAGGCGGTCATTAGCGATGAGGGTATTCTGTACGAAGGCACCCAAGGTCACATAATCGTAATCGACCACATCTGCCCCCCGCTGTCCGTCTTGCGTAAACCCATCCGTCCATAGGTTGATACCTGTGATCCATTCCGCTCTTGCTTCCTTTCTACTGTAATTGAGTTCGCTGAAGGAGGAAAGTTGTGTCCCGGAAAAGGTATAGTTCGGGATTTCGATGCTCCTGTCATAATAGCTCACGCTGTTCTTGAGTGAGAATTTTGACCTTTCGTTTACCTTTCCGCTCAATTCAAATTGTGTACTGAAGCGGTCGGTCCTGTTCTTCTCATAATAGGCGTTTTTACTATCTCCATCACCTTTGATGTAGTTGATGTCACCACCTCTACGGTCTTCTGCGGTGTTGTTGAAACCAATGTACACGGTTGTTCTGTCGTTGGGATAGAAGAAGAGTTTGGGATTGATGGTATAACGATTGAATTTCGGAATGGCCGTCAGACCAATGCCCGCAGGGTCATAGGGACTTCCCAGGTTGTAGGAAGCAAAAATGGTGCTGCCTATTTTTTTGTTTCTTTTTGAATAGAATCCACTGGCATCCATGCCCAGTGCAGAAGTAGTATTGAGCAGGAAGTTGAGTTCCCTTTCTTCTTTAGGTGTTTTCGAGATAAGATTGACCAGTCCAGCGATGGCCCCGCCGCCATACAGCGTGGAAGACGCACCTTTGATGACCTCTACCCGTTCCAGGTCCAGCGGGGCTATCTGTAATAAGCTCAACCCTCCGGAAAACCCGGAATAGAGGGGAAACCCATCCCTTATGAGCTGTGTGTATTTACCGTCCAGCCCTTGGATGCGGATAGAGGAGTTGTAACTGGTGGCCGATGTTTGCTGCGTTTGTATCCCCGTGCTTTCGTTCAGCATCATTCGGATATCCCCGGGCTTCATGTTTCCTTTTTCTTCCAGTTCCTCTCCGGCGATGAATTCGACCCGAGTGGGAATATCATCGATGGTCCGGGAGCTTCGCGTCGAAGCAATAACGATTTCCTCCAGTTCTTCACTGGCGCCGGACAGGAGTATTTCAAGGGCTTCATTGGATGGGAGCGGAAAATCAAAAGTGACTTTCAGGGTTTCGTATCCCACATAGCTGAACAATACGACCTGTTTTCCTTCCGGAATATTCTTCACTTCCACTAGTCCCTTGGTATCGGAGGTTGCTCCTATGGTCGTTTTTTCCACGACTGCAGTGGCCCCCGTCAAAAGTTCTTTTGATTCCCGGTCTTTGATGATGGCCTTAAAGGAATGTTGTGCGTGTAGCACGGATATATTGATTACCGTTATCAATAGTAAGATGATTTTTTTCATGGTTCTATGTAGTAAGGTTATGGACTTGTATACTTTACTGGTACATCGAGATTCAAGGGTTATCGTTATTTTTTTCTGTTAGCCTATACCTGTTCCATTTTGTTGAAACGTCTTTTTTTCGTTGCTAAAACCTGGACAAACCCCATTGATGTTCCGTATCCGATTCTTTTCGTCTCAGGCCGGCCGTATTTCTACTTTTGCGCGGCTGGTTGGCTCCTTCACTAAACTGTTCCCTGAACATTTCTTGACGCTCGACCCTTACCGGTAAAAAAGCAGATAGGACGAGGCCGTAGAGGTTTCAGACCAATCTATAGGATAAAGAAAGGACTGAAACGCACTGAAGCTCAATAGAAAATTTTCAGTTGGGAGCTACGAATGACTAAAGTACTTGGAATATCCCGTCACCTCAAAAGAGGTACCTAAGATATAAGTAGGATAGTTAAGTGTATAAGTCTGTTTATGTTATATTGGATATGAAATGGAGTGTAGCACTCCGATAGGATGGATTTCCTATAGATAGAGTAAATTAACTCATTTTGGGCGGCTGCCAGATGGTATGGTAGTATCCGGAGAGAAAGGAGGGGTTATGGAAGTGGTTCAAACGGAGGGTGACAAGGTCTTCTCCTATCTGGTCACGCGAAACTTTGGGGAAATAAAAGCTGGCGCAGGTCCAACAGGTGCATTGTATAGAATCACCTGTATGGCTGTCATCGTGCTCATGATGATCGTCCTCTGTTTGCTCGCTCTTGACACAGCGTTCCCTGTCCGAGCAGTTATCGTCTGCACAGCACCACCCCAGCGATAGCACTAGAATATGAAAAGCAAATAGGAACGAAAGCAGTTTCATCCCTATAAAATTAATGATTTTTGTTGACCCGACACTCTATTGTGCACTTTAATTATCCTTACAAAAGAAAGTCGGAACAGGATTGTTCCCTCGACCCTATAGCACATGAGAAACACGGGTCCGTGGCTATTGAAGTTTTATCGTGGCCAATTCATTGATAACTATTGAATTATGCAACCTTTGGAGAGTAGGTTTGTACTGAATCCCTACACGACAAGCGGGAAGCAAAGAGCCGATGATGAACGTAGTACCGCCGTGTCCACCGAATCATTTCCAAGACAGACCCTTGGCCCATTGAGCTGCCCAGCCTAATGTCATTTATCTTTGCTGCTCTTTGAGGCTCCACCATTGGAATTCGAGTTTTTGGAACCTCCAGAGGGATTATTGCGTCTATTACTACCGGATTTATTTCCATTCTTTGAAGACCTCCCGCCTGCATTTCCTTTTCCTGATTGTCCTGTTTGATTTTTTTCTGACTAGTCTTTTCATTCATTATTGAATCGATCGTAACAATGGTATGTGACACATTGTGTGTTGCGAGTATTAAACCCAAAATGATCAATAGAGAACCTATTCCGCGCATAAATAGCTTCATACCGGAAGCTTTGCCCACCCGTCTTCATTCACCATAGCGGTGCTATGCCGAACGAATCCAAATGGCCGGTATTTTGCTATTTATACGCTCATCACGATTTCTATCCATCAATTTGGGTTAAAACAATAAACAGGTATAATACAAATTTAGGTTTTAAATGTCGTATAAGATTCCGCGGGTCATTTTGTTTCAATCAAGGCGAGAACCGCAGGAATAGCAGCGCTATCGCGAGGATTGTCAACGCAGAGTGAAGCAAAATGAACAGGAAGATATGCGATATTTGAAAGCTAAGTTTGTATAACCTGAGAGATGCATTGACATGCGATTTTTTGTCTACTTAAATGCGGGTCTAATGTCTTGATATCTAGGTTGATTTGGTCGAAATTTTTCCTTTGAAAGCCTACACAGGTATAAACTTCTATTTGAAGAGAGTGAAAAATGACCAAGTAGCAATAAACTTTGCCTCCATTGTCCTTTTTACGGTGCTACTTCCGGGGATTGTTTTCCGGTACTTTTACTATGCAGAGGAGTTCTCTAAAAGAGGACTTTAGGTCCTCTTTTTTTGATGTCTTCCTATCAGCTTTTCTGCCCGGTATCATTATCCAATTTTTATGGTATTTTGGCATCCAACTGTTCGGGTTCAAAATCGACCTCATGCCCTTAGGGAAACTTCTTGGAAAAGCACCAAGACCCGAAACCTATTAAAAACCTAGAGGATAACAGCTGGAACATCACCCTTTATCACTTTACAATTCTGGCTTTCTCTGCTGCCTCTGGCCACTATCTGAAACAGACCGTACGTGTCCATAAACACAAACTATTGCGATTTCAAAATGTCCGGCACTATATCCTGAAAGGTGACTTCTTCGACTTCCCGGGTATCGGTTATCAACTGGCGCGTAATCGCGTAGAGGATATCGAACTGGTCTTTATCGATGCACTGGTACGGACCAGTGAAGGGTCGGTCATCTATGACAGCATCTTAGTGGACTATGAGCTGTCCAGCGATGGTGGACTGAACTTCATCTGCCTGAAAGAGGCAGAAAAACGCTACCTGAAAGATAGCTTCGGCCTCTCTGCGGAAGACAGTGCCGCTGACCGTATAAAGCGTCATGGCATACCCGAACACCTCTTCATGATAAAATACAGCGAAATCGCCAACCTCAATTTCTCCTACTATAAGCCGGCGACACATGAGGATGACAGTATCACCGCCGTGCGGGTGGCCTAACTTGCTGTAAAAATGCAGTTTATGTACCCTTTGCAGTCGCCTGGAAAGAATAGGGGGCATTAGTTTATTGGTGCATAATGCCCTGTATGAATCCCTCAATCTGTCATCTACCCTATATTCATGCAAAATACGTACCTTAATGGCAGCCGTTCGTTTGAGATAACTTCTCAATCCACCATTAGTTCAGTTCTGCTCAAAAAAACTATTGAAGTTCCATCATGAAGGTTTTGAGTTCCCTGAGTTTAACGGTATCCTGAGTAGAATCCAGCTTCTGTAGTACTAAAAGTTCACAGACAGGTACCAGAAGAGATACCAAATAGTTCTGTTTTTCATCGTCAGGGAGCTTTTCTATAATTTCTATACCTGTGTGGACCTGTTCTGTCAGCACGATTTCTCTTTCATTGGCAGGGAGCATATTTTCCACTTCCGCTATCCAAGCTTCGGCCAGTGTGCCGAAAGTCATGATCCATTTATTATTATCTTTCATTTGATTAAGGTTTGATGTATTTATTCAGTTAGTCCAATGACCGACTTTTCATAAGTCATCCTATTGAGGAGCTTTCCAAGGTTCGGCTCCATCGCTTAGCGACGATTTTGGACCCTATACTCTAGTCTCTATACCGTTTCTTGATGGTTTAATTTGATCGTCAATAGAAACCAAGAGTATCTTAGGCCTCGTTTGTTCGGATATACCCCGTCGGTATGGAGGCTAGCTATCATTAAACGTCATCTTCTTCTTTTAGGTACCATTGTCATCTCAGATATGAACAATATTTGGGCGTTTTTTTTTGGAATAAATGTTTTTTACCCTCTCAGTGTACGGCGTGTTTCGGAGGTATATCCGCGGGCTTCGTAGTGGGAAGACGTTAAGCATAATCCTATAAATACCTAATTGTCTGTAGTTCATCTTTAGACTTGGCTAAGCTGAATAGCTGACGGGGCATCTGTTTTTTTCAAAAGTCCTTAGCATGTCCGAAACCCATTGGCCAAGTCATTTTTTTTGTAAAAAAAATCATCGGCTTTTCTTTCACAAGCTTGAGCCGAGAGACGGAACTTTCCTGACGGTATGCTCGGAGTGGCTTAAAACCATTCCGGAAATTTTTATACAGCTAGGAAATCCGTAGTACATTATAGTATTTTACTATAACGCACACCCATTGCAGCTGGCGTTGCTATTCCCCATTACCTATCCGAAGTGTCGATGCTTCTCGCTCTGTTCTTTGAGAGATATTTCACCGTATCATGTGTATGACGAAAGTTTCTTGTTCAAAAATACAACAACGAGGTACTCGATTGTCGTAAGAAGCCGGATAAGCCTTCTCTTTTTTAAGATTTTATATGAGTTTCCATAAAATATCATATTTTTACAAAAACGATATTTTTTACAAGATTTATTATGAAAATTGACATTAGTAAGCAGGAAAGAAAAAATAGTACTGGGGCGAACTTTATTTCACGATGCTGCCTCTTGGCGATGTTCATTCTGATAGGCACGAGCTACAGCTCAGCTCAGACGAAGGATTCGGCTACCACAGAGAAGGATGGCAGGCCGCGGGCGCGGGTCACAGGCTTGAGATACATCAGTATACATGTACTCGAACTGGAGAAAACCATGAAGCTGTACCGCGAAATCCTAGGCTTTAAGTTAGCTGACTCCGAAGTACTCCATGGTCCGGGACTTGAAGGAATGCTGGTCATGAAGATGAAAGCGGATGACCTGGAAATCGGTCTATCGGTTACCGCACCTGAATTTCTGCATACCATAGGGCCTATCGGAAATACCAATCATAATCACATAATGCTGAAAGTCAATGATATTGGGCCTATTGGTGATCAATTGAAAGAAGAAGGGTACGCATTGGAAAATGAGAATTACGTTCGTGACAAATATACGTTTTTCGTTGGTCCAAATGGAGAGATCATCGGTCTATCCTCATGGTAGTAAGATGAACACATATCATTCTATTTAGAAAGCGTACTACAATATTGGTAATACAGTTCTTTGGGCGTAGGTTTTCTTACGCCTATTTTTTTATAAGGAGTAGAGTATTGTATCGGTTGGCCAAGCCTTAGAACATAACTATGCTTTGTGGATTCTGTACATCATATGAAGCAGGCAAGGTATAGTTACAAGCTATTATCGGAGCAGGATCGTTCCTTTACCCCAGAATGTCCGTTGTTTCGTTTGGCATTAGTTTTCCCAATGGGATCTATGAACCTTCAATTTGATTCATTACATCGATTGATTTAGTTCGCTCATTGGATTGATTTTTAATGGTACTCATGAACCTGCGGTGTCAAAGGTATTCGTCGAATCTTCGGTTTGAAAATCATATGGAAGTAAATCAGTAAATGAATGCCTTTTTTGAGTTCGGCGTAGCACCGCTACGCTCAACCCGATAAAATCACTGAGTTATGGTTATTGGATGACGAAGTTCTAACGGACATGCCGGATTTATAAAAACTTAGCTTTCAAATATCGCCTATCTTCCTGTTCATTTTGCTTCACTCTGCGTTGACCATCCTCGGGATAGCGCTGCTATTCCTGCGGTTCTCGCCTTGATTGAAACAAAATGACCAGCGGAATCTTATACGACATTTAAAACCTAAATTTGTATTATATATCTCGATACAAAAGACGTTCTTTGATTGCGGAGGTCCCCTAAGGTATAGATGTAGCATAAATTCAGAGACTTTTTTGGAAATGTATCTTTCTCATGTGATGAGAAGAGGTGTTTCAGCAAAAAAATAGGAGCGACCATAAAAGAATGGTATTGATTGCGTTAAAACCTTAGCACAAGAGCTGAAAACAATAAGTGAGCCAAATGCAAAACCGAGTATCCTCATTTCAACCCGGATCATGCGTTGGAATTTCATAACGAGGGTTTACATATCCATAAATCAGGGAGTTTTATTGGATCTGGCATAGCACCGCTATGGTGAATTCAAAAAACGTAGTGCAACGACCGGTTTTCAGCTATTTAGATCCGCAGTAGATTTTTCAATGCATTATCCGGGGTTAAGCAAAATCAATGAATGTTTAGACTTATATACTTAGCGACTGTTTTGAAATTATTTTAAAATTTGTTATCACTTATTTTGGATAGGACCGAGCGTTAAAATAATGCCCCGAGGGCATTATCAGTGAAGGGGCCGATCTGCCACGTGAGCCATTGACAAAGATAGCATGTCGCGCTAGCTAGCGGAAATTTCAACGAAATCAGGCACCAAAAGAAGTACATAAGAAAGAAAAAGATACAGTTTAACCCCAATTGATCGATAGAAATTGTGATGAGCGTATAAATAGCAAAATACCGGCCATTTGGATTCGTTCGGCATAGCATCGCTATGATGAGTGAAGACCGATGGGCAAAGCTTCCGGTATGAAGCTATTTATGCACGGAATAGGTTCTCTATTGATCATTTTGGGTTTAAAACAGTCTCTTAGTTATATTGATTTTATTTCGGTCATTTCATTGAATCCGATACATCGTTGAACGGAATCCGAATTTCAGTAGTCCATTTGAAAATTTTTCTGTCCGGGCGCAGCGTTTTCAAAATTTTCCGCGTCCCACAGGCCGGCCCGAAATCCCTATGGGGTTCGTTCTGCTTAATTTTTATCGATAGGACCGAGCGTAAGGAAAGAGGTCGGTCTGCCGCGCAGGAGTAAGCGCCCGGCTGGCCTGAGGCGAAACAGACCAAAGGGTAGATACAAAGATGTCCTCTACCATTTTGGCAATGAAAAGATGTTTTTCGGCAGGAATGTATATGGATAGGGTCAAAATGAAGTAACATTGACAATCCTATAGCTAAGCATATAAGTCCAACAGATGATATGTTGGCAAATTGTTAAAATAGTTGGTATATCTATGTATATAAGTCTATAAATGTTGCTAAGATCGAATACTGCCCTTCTCCGCTGATGCAACATCGCTGAATAAAAAAAACGGGCTATGCGTATAATGCTTTGATAAGATGGGTTTTATGATTTTTCTACTTTTAATGGCTTATATTTGCCATATTTTCCGTATATTAGTGGTGTGGTTACAGATATTAAAGTTATTTCAATTGTAATCAAGAACATCGTGATAGTTTTGGCGTAATACATCCGCTTAGAACTGTGGCTTGAGCCATTGTCTGAAAAACCAAAAAACCCAAAAAACCAAAAAACCAAAAAACAATCCGATGAGAGTAACCTGCTCTTTCTCGCAGCGATGGACATTTGAGGCCTGAGGGTATCCTGTCGATGCTTTTTTTCCTCATTCCGTTTCGACGGGCCGGAGTGTTTTGCATGATGGCCCGGGGGATGTAGGTTATTTACGTTCCGTCTTGCGGGCACGTGTATACTATAGGCTATTTTTTTCTATTTTTCATAAAACCGGCATTGGCCGGCTTTCATCATAAATCAATTTCAAACCATAACAAAAACGAACATGAAACCATCATTTCTACCATCACCCAAGATGAGCCTTACAGTAATGGCTCTGGCTTTTTTTATGACCTCGGTCAGTTTGCCGTCCACGTCTATCGCCAAAAGCGCCACGTCCGGTTCGGATGGACCCGTGGCCGCTCCCTCGGATGGACCCGTGGCCGCTCCCTCGGATGGACCCGTGGTCGCTCCCTCGGATGGACCCGTGGCCGCTCCCTATGCCATGGAGAAACCCGCCTCGTTTACCTTTGAACTGGGTCCTAATCCCGCGAAGGCATCGACCGAGGTCACCATCAATGCCTCCAAGAAGAGCTTTTATGGCGAAATACGGATACATGAGTTTTCGTCCTTCAACAGAGCGCTGTTATATGTCTATATCAAGCGTGACATCAAGATACCTGCCGGGAAGTCCAAGAGTTTCAAAGTCGACACGGCTCGTCATAAACCCGGTAGTGAGTACGTCGTCTATGTTGCGGATTATTTGACCGGTTCGAAATCATCGACGCATTTGTTCATTGAGTAGGGTCTTCTCATTGTTGTTGACCATTTGATATTCAGCACTTGGTGTGCGATCAAAACCCCGTTTTCAACAGATTTTTTCATAAAACCGGCATTGGCCGGCTTTCATCATAAATCAATTTCAAACCATAACAAAAACGAACATGAAACCAT
>CANLOE010000062.1 GCA_947492745.1 uncultured Cyclobacteriaceae bacterium
TTCGGCATAGCACCGCTATGGTGAATGAAGACCGGTGGGCAAAGCTTCTGATATGAAGCTATTTATGCGCGGAATAGTTTCTCTATTGATTATTTTGGGTTAAATCCATTGATGTGAAATATGTTATGAAACAATGTATGTTTTTTTATGTGGAAATCAAAAGTCTGGAGAGGATAATGGGTTAGACTTATATACTTAGTTATGTTGACCATATTTCGGTTATCACATTGAATCCGGTATATCGTTGAATACAATCCGGAATTCAGCAGTTCATTTGGAAATTTTTCTGTCCGGGCGCAGCGTTTTCAAAATTTTCCGCATCCCACAGGCCGGTCCGAAATCCCTATGGGTTTCGTCCTGCTTAATTTTTATCGATAGGTCCGAGCGTAAGGAAAGGATTCGGAGGGTCCTTTCAGCGGAGGAGCCGGTCTGCCGCGCAGGAGTAAGCGCCCGGCCGGCTTGAGGCGAAACGAACCAAAAGGTAGATACGAAGAGGTCCTCTGCCATTTTGGTAATGAAAAGATGTTTTTCAGCAGGAATGTATATGGATAGGGTCAAATTGAAGCAACATTGATAACCCTATAGGTCCAACGGACGATATATTGACCAACTGTTAAAATCTTTGGCATAGCTATCTATATAAGTCTATAATGGGTTTAGCGCTACATTATTTCATGTAATTTTTTTGTTGGATGAATTATAGGATTACTATTGTCAATAGTCTTTATTTGAGGAAATTTTTTTTGAAAATTACTTATCTGCTTTTTATTGAAAAATGATTTATTAGGATAATCATTGATAGCAAATCTTCAGATATGACTAAATTATAATTATAGTGATAGAATGGAGGAATTTCCCCAAAGTATTACACTAAGAAAAATAGTAATCCATTTCCATGGGAATACTGCAAAATTTTTCATAAATTGAAATTTACTAATTATTTATTTTTTGCCATTATTCAACCTCCCTAACCGCATACTAACGCTAAAACAAAAACCAGATGAACAAACAATCCAATACACTCCCGCCAAAGGAACGGGAAGAGTGGGGCAAATTGGTCCAAAACGAATTTCCACATTATTTTCAGAATTATGTGCTGCAAATGAAAGTATCCTACTTTAGTAAAAAAATCAAGAACAATGAACTGGACGTACAGACTGCTGTAGATGAAGTATACGCACTTTGTGAGAAGTACTCCAAAGCAGTACAGGCTGATTTTAAGGTAATTTTTAAAGAGTGGTAATATGATAGCGAACCAATTATTTGAACAAAACCAAGTAGAGACCCTAATCGGAGAAAACAGGGTGATGGTATTGACGGCACATATCGATGTGCTCAAACGCTTGCCCAAAGGAAACTGGATAGGAGCAACTAGTCCGTACTTCTATGTGCAAGGACAAAAAGGCCTCATGAACAATGACAAGATTTTCGTTACTGATTTTACACCCTATGCCAAGGAGTTTAACATAAAATCCTATGATAAAGAATTAATTACCACCGTGGCCGAAAACGGCTACAAAAACGGCTTTAATTTTTTGATTTTACCCTCTCAAGCTGATATTACGACTTCATTTTCGCAGCATTCGATGAGTTATCCCAATGTTTTTGATAATCCTCTCGTAGGCCTGGTTGCCGGAGCGGAACTGGAAGAGTGGCAAGAGGCAAGGAATATTCGAGTATTCAATGGGCAGACGGGAGCATCTTTTGATGATAGTGGGGTAGTTCTTCACGTAGCTCTGGATGAAGGGCAGGCTGCCCGTCTGGAGATCATCAATGTTTTCGAACCCAACGAAGATATTGTTATCGAAGTAGAGGAAGATGGACCAGTGGTAAAAGATTGCCTTATCAACGGAAAACAGGGAAATCTTTACGATTTTCTGAAAGAAAGGGATTTACTGACTATTTCAACTCCATTTGTCTGTAATCTTAGCGGTGCTAAAATCAATTTCAGCCCGATTACCTTCGATGAAAGTGAGAGGACCGTTATGTTTGCCTCTTCCCTAGTGGCAGGAGAGAAGTTTTTGCGGGCACATCCCTTATCGAATTATCCCGTCGCTTTCAAAGATGCCATCGAGTCTATACCAGAGGATAAGGACGATTTGATATTCAGCTGTAATTGTCTCTATAACTACCTGTTTGGTGATATGGAAGAGCATGATCTGGGAGTATCGGGAGCCGTATCATTTGGAGAGATAGGATACCGCTTATTAAATCAGACCTTTACCTATTTGGTCATCGACAAATAAGTAATACAAATTTAGGTTTTGAATTTCGTGTAAGGTTCGTGAATCATAAGGTTTGCCAACACAGAGTGGGGTGAAATGAACAATACTATAGGCGAAAGTTGAGAGCGATATTTGTATAGTACCGATTAGAGTGTGAAATTAGAAACTGTTTTTAATTACATGCCAAAAGAAATACATATAGCAATGAGCATGACAGAGAAAGTAAAAAGCTAGAGTTAAATGTCATTTATGTACATTCCATGTAATATTTAAACCCAAAATGTCCATTAGAAAATCTATTCCGGACTTAACTGGCTTCAAATCAGTAAATGAATACGTTTTTTGAATTCACCGTAGCGGTGCTACGCTGAACCCAAGAAAACGCACTGACTTATTGCCATTTAAGTCCTCATGACGAAGTTCCAACGAACATTTTGGGTTAAAACATAAATCTGTATTGGATGGTTTAAGCATGGAACGAACCTACTTTTACACAAAGGGGCTGCTTCTTTATCGAGGCAGCCCCTTTGATGTTATAAAGCTTGTAAAGCAGCATCGTAGTCAGGCTCGTCCACGATTTCCGGAACCAGTTCGGTATAGGCTACTTTTCCTAAAGCGTCCAATACGACCACGGCGCGCGCATCGAGTTTTTTCAATGGACCGTCTACCATTTCTATCCCATAGTCTTTGGCAAAGTCATCACTTCTAAAGTCGGATAAGGTAGTGACATTTTCCAGACCTTCGGCACCACAGAAGCGGGCTTGGGCAAAGGGCAGGTCTTTGGAGATACAAAGTACTACCGTGTTTTCCAGCTGACTTGAGGCTTTGTTGAAATGCCTCACAGAAGCAGCGCAGGTACCTGTATCGATACTGGGAAAGATATTCAATACTACTTTTTTGCCTTTGTAGTCCTCTAAAGAGGCTGGGGACAGGTCATTTTTGGTCAAGCTGAAGCCAGGGGCCACACTACCGACTTCGGGCAGTTCAGCATTTGTAGTGACGGGGTTTCCTTTCAAGGTTATTTTAGCCATAGGTTTGGGATTTTTGTTATCTGTTTATATAAATAGTGAATAATGATGTTTACGACATACACTGGTAATACTCGTTTTTCGATATAGTAGGCACAAGGCCCAGTGAAGATAAGAATAACAGTATTATGAAAACTTTATGAGTGCCTTCCAACAGTTATACCGAGTGCTATTGCTTAGGTGCAAAGTTATTGCTTTTTGCTCCAGATTATTCAATGACCCTTCCATTACCGAATAAACTTCCTCAAATCAGTGAAATGAACATGTTTTGAATTCACCAAAGCGATGCTTTACTGAATCCGGAAAATCACCCCCATCACCGTATTTTATACAAATTTGGATTTCAGATGTCGTATAAGATTCTGCGGGTCACATTAGTTTCAATCAAGGCGATAACCGCAGGGTCAGAGTGAAGCAAAACATGCATTGGAAAATCTACTGCGGATCTAAATAGCTGCAAACCGGTCGTTGCACTACGTTTTTTGAATTCACTATAGCGGTGCTATGCCGAACGAATCCAAATGGCCGGTATTTTACTATTTATACACTCATCACGATTTCTATCCATCAATTTGTATTCAACCCAAAATACTCTTTTCGTCGTGGTTTTCCTTTCGGCTTATCTGCTTGTTCTCCTCCAAAAGGATGATAAATCTCAGTTCTTTATGTCATGGCCCAATAGTTTATCGAGACTATGGGTGGAGACAAAATGGTAATTGGGTCTTGCTTTGGCATAAATATCCAGAGCCCTTTTTCTTCCTTCTTCACCCTTTATCAGTTCACTGTAAATGGGCATAAGAAATTTTCTGCGACCTGTCCGGATAAGGAAAGCCTCCAGTTGTGGATAGGCTTTTTCATAGTCCTGCCGGATAACGGGTACCATCCAAGCAGCAAAGATTTCGGAGTTGCCCGTATGACTAAGGCCAAAGGTCTCATCGAGTACCGCTAATTGCCCTAAAGAGATGTCCTCGGGCAGCGACCGAATAAAGTGCTGTAGTTCATGGGAACTCCATTGAGTTTTTACTGTATTTGGGAGCTGTCCCGTCTCCAGCCATGCGCTCAAAATGGCATCTACCTTAGCAAAACGGTCGGATTTGGGTCGGGGTGCATTGTCCGGAAGACCTTTCCCATAGATCCATTTTTTATATACCATGGGCTCCATGTCAACACTGTTTTTTTCGAGCAGGTGCTCTTTCATATAATCGATAAAAGCCTCGGTCGTCATGACCTGAAAAGCATTATCTTCAAAATAAGTTTTGACAAATGCATCGAAGATCTCCCTACCGACCTTTTCTTCCAACATCCTTAGGAAAAGATACCCCTTATCGTAGGCAATGGCCGTCACGCCATCATCAGGGTTGCGGCCTTCAAGGTCCAATTTGAGTCGGGTGTCCTGGCCCTGTCCATCGGCTATCATACTGGTTATTTCTTCTTTCAGGTCCGTTACTGCCAGAGCGGCGAGCATCTCGGCATAATCCCGGCCGTACAGTGCCTCCATGATGCGTTGCTCAAAATATACCGTAAAGCCTTCATTGAGCCAAAAGTCGTTCCAAGTGGCATTGGTCACCAAGTTTCCCGACCAAGAGTGGGCCAGTTCATGAGCTACCAAGGAAGTAAGGGAGCGGTCCCCCGCCAGAATGGTCGGCGTAGCAAATGTCAGTCTGGGGTTTTCCATCCCTCCAAAAGGGAAACTGGGAGGAAGTACCACAATGTCATAGCGCTCCCACCGATAGGGCCCATAGAGTTCCTCCGCTGTTTTGACCATAGCTTCCAGTGCTCCAAATTCGTAAGTGGCCTTGGCCAGTGTCGAGGGTTCGGCATACACTCCCGTTCTTGGTCCTATGGCAGCAAATTCGATATCTCCGACCGTCAGCGCAAACAGGTAAGCGGGTATGGGCTGTGCCATAGTAAAGCTATAGACTCCATCCTTCGTTTTTTCCTGAGGGTTTTCTGCACTCATCAGTGCCATAAGTTCGCGCGGCACCTCTACTTTAGCCGAATAGGAAAAACGTATACCGGGAGAATCTTGGACAGGTAACCAGCTTCTGGCCAGAATAGCTTGAGACTGGGTGAACAGAAAAGGCTGTTCCTTGCCTGCCGTCTGCTCCACTGAAAGCCACTGTAGTGCTTCGGCACCAGCCGTAGTGGAGTAATATACGGTGACCCATTCGGTATTCTCCTTGATATCGATATGCAGACCTCTACCCAAGTGCGGTTGCGCCGGAGATAGACTGTAGCTTGTTTCTTCCTCATTGGTACCAATGGTCACTCGATCGATCTCTAGGGCTTTCGTGTCCAAGACCAATTTTTGGGCATTGGCCAAGGCCTCGATCTGCCATCGGGCCACACCCCTTATCCTCTGATGTTCAAAGTCTACTTTGGCTTCCCAGTCCAAATGGACTATCCTCGCTTCATGGGGCTGCGCAAAAGAATGAATGTCCTTTACTTCTAATTTCATAGTCTGACCACTGTTTGGTTCGGTATTCTCTAAGGTACTCTTGTTCTGGGTACAGGCCTGGAGTAAAAACATACTCAGCATCAGAACAGTAAAAGTCTTGTACATGTTTTGATTTATTAGAGGGGCATCCGTTCTTGAACCCCGATTGTTCATTGGAAAATCTACTGTGGGATTAAACCCAAAATGATCAATAGAGAACCTATTCCGCGCATAAATAGCTTCATACCGGAAACTTTGCCCACCTGTCTTCATTCACCATAGCGGTGCTATGCCGAACGAATCCAAATGGCCGGTATTTTACTATTTATACGCTCATCACGATTTCTATCGATTAATTTGGGTTAAATATCTTCACATTAGTGAAATGGGCATATTTTTTGGATCATATGCTTGGCGATGCTATGCTGAACCCAATAAAATACCCTGATTTATGGATATTTGAACCTTCGTAACGAAGTGCTAATGCATAATCCAAGTTGAGGGCTACTGTTCTTTTAGGGCTACAATCATTTCTATCTCCACAGCGATATTAAAGGGTAGCGAACCCATACCGACTGCTGCGCGGGTATGCTTCCCTTTATCACCAAAGACAGCCACCAAAAGATCGGAACAACCGTTGATGACCTTTGGATGATCTTTGAAATCGGGTGTGGCATTGACCATGCCCCTCACCTTAATGATGCGCTTCACCTTGTTCAGGTCACCTATCTCCGCTTTGAGGCTGGAAAGTAGCGAAATAGCAGCATATCTGGCAGCTTCTACTCCTTCTGCTATGATCATGTCTTCTCCCAGACGTCCCTTGACAGAAGTCCCATCAGGTTTTTGGGGGCCATGTCCTGAGAGAAAAACCAGATTGCCCTCGCGAACGGCTTTGACATAGTTGGCTACGGGTTCTGTCGGTGTGTACAGTGTGATTCCCATATCCTTTAACTTTTTTTCATAGCCCTGAGCTTGAAGTGCTTGGCCATAGACCAAGAGAAATAAGAAGGCCAGAGAAGAACAGAATTGTCGCATGGTCATTTTTTTTGTGAAAGAAGGATAGATTTTAAGACATTGATAGATACAATAATAGCAATGCTTTGACGATAGCACCTACAGTTCTATCGATAGATAAGACTATTCTATCTAAATTATTCGATTTCATTCGAAAAAAGCGAAATCTTTGATCAAAAAAAACCAAAATGGAAAACATCGAACAATACATTCCCCAACTCGATTGGAACATGATCTTAGGCTACCTCTTAAAAGGCCTTGGCGCTATACTTACTTTACTGATAGGGCTGAGGGTCATCAAGATAGTGATACGCTTTCTGAGCCGCATGATGGAAAAGCGAAACTATGACCCTACCTTGAGGCCGTTTTTGCTCAACCTCCTGAGCTGGACATTGAAAGCAATGCTCTTCATCAGCGTTGCTTCTATGGTAGGTATACAGACGACCTCTTTCGTAGCGGTTATCGGTGCTGCCGGTCTGGCCATAGGCCTGGCCTTGCAAGGTACCTTATCCAATTTTGCCGGTGGTGCCTTATTGATGATTTTCAAGCCTTATAAGGCCGGTGACCTTATAGAGGCTCAAGGTCACTTGGGTGTGGTAAAGGAAATCCAGATTTTCACGACTATCCTTACCTCTCCGGAAAACAAAATGATCATCATACCGAATGGAGCGATTTCCAACGGGGATATTACCAACTATTCCGTTTTGGGATTGATACGTGTGGACCTGACCATGGGTATCAGCTACTCGGCCAGTATCGACGATGCCAAAAGAGTACTACTGGAGGTGATGACGCAGCACGACAAGGTATTGGTAGAACCCGCTCCCTTTGTCGGTGTGGTAGAGTTGGCGGATAGTTCTGTTAACTTGGCCGTCAGACCGCATTGCAAACCTGAACATTACTGGGATGTCTATTTTGATATCTATGAAGCAGGTAAAAAAGCACTGGATGCACATAATATCGAGATACCTTTTCCACAAATCGATGTGCATATGGCAAAGAATTGATTCAACCCGGATCATGCGTTGGAGCTTGGTTATGAGGGCTTACAAAGTAATAAATCAGGGTGTTTTATCGGATTCAGCGTAGCACCGCTACGGTAAATTCGAAAAATGCATTCACTTTACTGATTTGCAGCTATTTAAGGCCGTAATAGAAGGAGCTAATGCATGACCCGGGTTTAAATTCCATGAAAACGAAGCATTGTATGATAAGGCAATAATAGCATCGAATACTGAGAGGAAATATCCCTTTACCAGTTTGAGGTGCAGTACCAATGCTTTGCCCCTAATTGACGCAGATAGCAGCGCTATCTGCGGATATTTCAACGAAATCATACACCAGAAGATGATATACAGCAATGAGCAGATGAATACAGTACTCAACTTAGCGTGAATACCTTCACTGCGGATTCCATTGTGAACATTAAAAATAAAAGATACACCCTTCAAAACAGTCTCCTAGAGTGAAACAGGCTAAATTTGCAGTCGAAAGAAAATTTTGAACCACTCTATCTATGAAGAACGATATCACTATTTATGACATCATTATTATCGGTGCAGGCCCCATAGGCCTTGCTTGCGGTATTGCTGCCAAAGAAGCCGGCCTTGATTATACCATTATCGATAAAGGATGTCTGGTCAACTCTTTGTACAACTACCCATTGAACATGACCTTTTTTTCTACTTCGGAAAAACTGGAAATCGGGCAGGTTCCCTTTATTTCTCATGGCAACAAGCCCAACCGATTCGAAGCTTTGGAGTACTATCGTCGTGTAGCCAGTAGCCAACAATTAGAGGTAAAGTTGTACGAAGCAGTACATAAAGTAGTAAAAAAGAATAAGGAAGCCTATTCGATAACGACGGCCAAAGGGCAGTATACCACCAAAGCGCTGGTCTTGGCCACTGGCTTTTACGATTTGCCCTATTTGATGGATGTAGAAGGGGAGACCCTGCCCAAGGTAAAGCATTATTACGATGAGCCACATCCTTATTTTGGGCAGAAACTGGTAGTGGTCGGAGCGGCCAACTCGGCGGTGGATGTAGCTCTGGAGACCTACCGAAAAGGTGCGGAAGTCACTATGGTCATCCGAGAGTCCGAGGTATTGCCCTCCGTCAAGTATTGGGTAAAGCCCGATATCGAAAACCGTATCAAGGAAGGGGCGATTAAGGCTTATTTCGACAGTAAAATCATCAAAATCGATGACAGGACCGTCGAAATCCTCACCCCGGAAGGTCAGAAGGTCTTGGACAATGACTTTGTACTGGCGATGACGGGCTATAAACCCAATTTCGAATTTATGGAATCCATCGGTATCGGCTTTAGGGAGGATGGACTCCGTACACCTATATATGACGAAGTCAGTAATGAGACCAATGTCGAAAACGTATTTCTCGCAGGTGTAGTCTGTGGGGGTTTGAAGACCAACAAATGGTTTATCGAAAACTCTCGGGTACATGCGGAAAACATCATCGCACACTTGGTCCGGAAATGGAAGCTGGACTAAAGACCATCTTCACCTCCCTCAGTAGGCTTTTCCTTAAAACGGTTCTTTTCCATAGTTACCCCTTCGGCAGGGGCAGCTGTGTCCGTCGGCAATGCCTTGATCTGCTGATCGACCTTTTTCCAATAATTGAAAACAGGCTCTTCTACGGGAGTAATGCCCATACCGCTCCGTATCAATGCCCAGGCCATGATGATACTTGTGCTCAATATGGCATATAGCAATATACCCGAATCGAAGTTGTCTACCTGAAAAGCTACCGGGATATTGAAAAACAGGAGGATGGTAATCAGCCCACGAGGAGCGATAAATACCTGAGGGAAGAGGTCCTTTCTGATGAACCCTTTCAACAATAGGTAGCGTACCCCGAAAAGGATAGCGACTATGGTGAGACCAATCAGGGCCACACGATAGTCCAGTAAAGAATGTAGATTGATAGTGGCTCCGAAGATAACAAAGAACAGCGTGCGTACTACAAATGCTGATTCCATAGTGATAATATGGAAATTGTGCAGAACAGAGGTCAACGCATCTTCTTTGATGAATTTTTTCAGCCTACCCTGGAAAAACAGTTTGTAATTGTTGAGGATCAGTCCGAAGATCAAAATGATCAACAAAGACGACAAGTGGGCCATCTTGCCTACGGCATACAATAGCAGTAGTACGGCGATCAATAAAAACAGTTTGATCTGAGTAGATACATTTTGAAATACGATGACCAGTATATAACTGAACAGGACCGATAGCGTCACGGTGAGCAATATGTTCAGAATGATGCCCAAAACAACAGTCCCCGCACTGCTTTCATCCGCGTAGCCCACTAGAAAGTAAAAGAACATGATGCCCAGAATATCCGAAAAAGTACTTTCATACACCATAAACTCTTTTTTGTTCGCATCCAGCCCCCCAACACTCGGAATAATGATGGCACTGGACATAATGGATAAAGGGACGGCATAGACCAGGGCAGAGAAAAAATCATTGGTGATAAAGGTATCGATCACTACGGCAATCAGAAGAGAGGAGACTACCAATGCGGCTAAAGCTACGCTAAAGGACTTCCAGATCAAAGGCCACTTTTCTTTTTTCAGTTCCAGGTCCAGAGCAGCTTCCAGTACGATCATGATCAATCCGACGATACCCAGCACCTCCAGCACACTGAATAGCTGCTCACCCGTATCCATAGGAGAGAGCTGTTTCAGAACGGCCCCAAGAGCTATAAGCATCAGTACCGAAGGAATATTGGTCTTGCTGGAAAGTATATTGAAAAAATAGGATATGATGATGATCAGAGATAGGACCGTGATAACAACGTAGGCACTCATAAAGGGTTCGTTCAGTGGTGCAGTGAGGAATACAGCTCTTCACCATCCCTTCAAAGATACATATCTTGGAGGATTTTGATAGAAATGGTCTTGCTGTTTCCGTGCAAAGAGAGAGAAGGGCCACTGACGGGTAGCGAAAATCGATGGTTTACTTCCAGGCTATCTCGTACTCGGTAAGATCGCTGCAATTGACCATGGATTTGGTGATGGTGATATTCAGCCCCTTGCAACCACAGATTTCCAGAGCCTGCTCCATCCATCCTCCGATACGGTGTTCGATGAGTACGTTCTTACAAGGTAGCTCTGTGATGTGCACCGTCATGCTCTTGGAATTACTGTCCACAATCTCCAAATTCGTAGGCTGATAGAAGGAGGAAAGGATTTTTCGTGACCTCGACATGATAAATGCAGGTGTACTGACAAAAACAAATACCTTATAGATTCCACTCAGAGCGATTTTGGCACTGAATCTCCCGCTCTTCCAGGCCGCCGCATGAGAATCCGAAAAAAACATATCGGCAATCAGTTCCGTGGGTACGATGACTCCCGACTCTACAGGGTACCACTCCGTAGCCAGAATGGCTCCCGTAAAGATAGACTTTGCTTCCGCAGGTAATCTATCCAACCAAGAGGCGTACTGTTGGGAATGTTTTTCCTTGACGAAACGGCTGATAGACTTAACGACCGAACCTTTAACTAGCATAAGACCTTGACAGTAGATGAAACTAAAACTCAAGATACAAACTTATGCCTTAACTAAAAATCTCATTCGAGTTTCGTTGTTGAGGTATAACTGCTATATAGTCAAATGCTTAGATGGAAAGCGCTAGGGCGCTGTTAAATAGAGGGATTGACCTTTTTATGCTTTTTTGTAAGGAGCAAGCGGCATCTCGAAATATATCTTTTTATTTCCATGTACGCTTCTTTTGACCTACAGGATAGATCAAACTCGAATCATGCAGTTATACCCGGACGCAATTGATATGGGACAAGATAGTTTGTAGACTTAGGTGCGGCTATTTTCTAAAGGCCCTAATGACAAGTCTACCCGTAACGATTCAACATTATCCGGGGTTTTCTCCTTCAGGGTCATTGCCTGTAAGGTTTTTCTTTTTTATTTTTCTTGAGTATAAGTCCTAATAACGAAGCTCCGAATACAGTGCATTCACAAAACATTAAATCCGAATTGATCGATAGGATTTCGTGATAAGGGCATCATTGCAATAAAATCAGCGGCTTAGGTGAGGAGGCTTTTGCATCATTAAGGTAACGAACCTGCGCAGCGTAAAACAGCTGATTTTGAAGCAATTTATGTTCGGAATAGGAAGGCTATTGATTATTTTAGGTTAAAAACAGCGACAACGGTGAGCCAATGCATCATTCGGGTTAAGTAATCGATTACATTTTTACTACAGTGACGTGATGTAGACTATTTATTGGATAGCGACAATGAAAGATGACTATTCCTGTAGCCATTTGACTTTGTATTCTGCATAGTATCCGTCTTTTTCCATAGAGCGGGTAATTTGCACGCTCACGGATTTGCACCCACAGATTTCCATAGCCCTTTCCATCCACCCCCCTATTCTATGTTCGAGGAGTTTATTGGTCATTGGAAGTTCCGTCACATGTACGGTGATACTTCTGCCTTCATTTTCGACAACATTCATTTTTGTTGGTTCATAGAAAGAAGGTAATATGTTCTGCGCTCTATCGATAATAAAACTTGGGGTATGGATAAGTACAAAAACATTGTACAAGCCTTTTAGAGCCAGTTCTGCACTGTAGCGGCCCGAAGACCACGCAGCCGTTTCGATATCATCGTAGAAAAGGTCCGCGATGCATTCTGTTGGAGTGATGACCGCCTCCACTAAAGGGTACCACTCCTTTGAAACCAACTCATTGGTGTAAATGGCCTTCGAAGAAGGGGGCAGGGTACTGATCCACTCATCATAGCGATTAGGGAAATTTACCTTAATAAAATTGGAAATCGATTCTACCACAGAACCTCTGGCCTTCATCTTGATACTATAAATTAATAATCTGAATAGGGTTTAAAGATAGGTCAAGCCATAAATAAATTCAAAATGTTTTGACTTAATATACGGCAATAAGAAAGAACTTACCTTATTCAAAACTAGTTAATACTTTTCAATATTTTGAAAATCAAAAGGATAACCATTTATTTTGATGTGGCCGATTCCAAGAGACCGACTCAGCTCATGTTCTGCTTCGTTATCAAATTGTAAATTCCGTGGCCACCTTAAGGCATGATGTTATAGGATTGAACCCGTTTTCGTCTTACTGCACGGATAATTCTGGACTGGACAGTGGAGTATTGCAAATGACTATTCCTGGGATTTGGGGGTGAAAACGAGTTAAGATTAACAAAAATATAAGGCGAAGTTCAAAGTTGAGCAAACAGCATGGCACGATTACGGCGAATAAGTGGCAGCGCTTCCCTTTTCTATCTTGGAACCTAAAAAACAGGTGTTTCTATCAAAAATATAATAACATAAAGAACACAGGGACCACTATCGGAAATGTCAACAGCGGCTACTATCTTGCACTACACAATTCAACCCGAACAGGATATACATGTTGGGGGCTGAGTTAACACTACGGTAGGGTGTTTTTTTTGGATGCGATATCATTGTTTCACAGCACTGGTGAAGCCGGCCCTAGGTAACTCAGGATCAGGTTACGGTAAAAACCTCGTTCATCAGGGGATTTTCCATAGCAGATTTCCCCCATGACATCTGACGGGTCCATCACCATTGCACAGTATCTATCTTACTCCCTAATTTTTAACCCAAAACAAGTATGAAGAAATTTTTATTAGGCCTTGCATTACTCTACCTGGCTTTAGGACCGGCAATGGCCCAAAAAGACAAGCCCTCTGAGTTAGTGCGGTCAAAGAAGAACGAGGGTTCTTCTTTCGAATCCGTACGCCTGTTCAAAAACCAACAAAACCAAAGGCTGGATAACCGTATTCCACAAGAGCTAAAAGAGCATACATTATTCCGTTTGGACTTTAAAGAGGCTGCTTTGCTCCGTTCTTCGGCTCCCGAGACCATGACTTTTGAAGTGCCGGGCCCGACTCCGATATCCCTCGAACTGGTAAAGACAAACCTCTATGCGGATGGATTCTCTATCGAGGAGATGCCTTCCGGCAAAATGATCGTTCCTGAAAATCGCGTCGTTCATTATCGTGGTATTGTTCAGGGCGAGCCAAGGTCCATTGCTGCGCTCAGTATCATGGATGATGAGGTGACGGGTATGATCAGTATCAGGGAACAGGACAATAACTTGGTCATCGGTAAGCTGAAGAACAGCGACCAACATATTATGTACAAGGATACAGATATCGGTCATTTGGATAAATTTGTGTGTGGGGTTCTGGACAATGATGAAGCATATTCTCCTACAAAACTGAGCGAACAAAGTAGGGGTAGTGGCAGGCAAGCCGCCAAGTGCCCAAAAATATTCTTTGACATCGGCCATGATATCGTTCGGGACAAAGGCGGAAGCCGTGCGGCTTCCCGATTCATAGAGTCCATCTTCAATCAAGTCGCAGTAATCTATGCCAACGAGAGCGTGACCATCAAGCTCTCGGGGATGACCGCTTGGACCTCCTCTACGCCCTTCACGGGGCTGGACGGTTATAGAAGCTATAGAAACAGGAACAGTTTCAACGGTGACCTAGGACATTTCGTGACGTACGACTATCCCGGAGGGCTTGCTTGGGTGAATGCGCTATGTACTTCCAGGAACTATGGAGTATCGGGTATCAGGGACTTCTTCCACAATGTACCTACCTACTCCCGCTCCGTAAAATTGATTGCTCATGAACTGGGGCATAACCTGGGTTCGAAGCATACACATGCCTGCGTCTGGAATGGGAACGGGACAGCCATCGATGGTTGTGGAGAACCTACCGACGGCAACTGTCGGCGCCCCGGCCTGCCCTCGGGCGGTGGTACGATCATGAGTTACTGTAACCTGACCAGTGTAGGTGTGGATCTGGCCAAGGGCTTCGGGAGACAGCCCGGTAACATTATCCGTAACAGCATCCGTGCGGCCCGGTGTGTTGTGAGTTGTAATAGCTCGGGGGGTGGTGGCTCGGGCATTTGTGCCGGTGTCAGTCCTTGGGAAGAAGGTAGAAGGTATGACGTGGGTGACAGAGTGGTCAACAGGGGACACTTATTTGAGCGAACAAGAGAGGGCTGGGACGACCTCGGAAAATGTAATGGCAATGACCCCTGTGCCAACATCCCGGCCTGGTCTGCGGATAGACGTTACGCTATAGGGGATAAAGTAATCAATAGAGCTTATCTTTTCGAATGGACGGGCAGTGAGTGGAAACAGCTTGCTCAGTGTGGCACCAGTGCCGAACCCACTTTAGGGATGCCGGGACATTCAACAATGGCTGATGAGCAGGGTTTTGTCGTATTTCCCAACCCGGCTACTGGAGTGGACGAACTGACCGTAGAAGGTTCGATTCCTTTTAGTGCGACTTCTAGGGTGCTGCTCATGGACATGAGTGGTAAGGTACTGAAATCCATGTCCTTGCTCCAGAGTCCTCATGGAGAACTACAGCGAACAGTACCTGTCAATGGACTAAAACGGGGAGCCTACTTTATACAGGTAATCGGTATTCACAGAACTTTTACCGAAAAGGTCATTCTCCAATAGACGCGGCGACCCACAAATGCTGAAGTACTAGGAAAACTCCACCGGTAACGGTGGAGTTTGCTGTTGTCCCCCGTATTATACAAACTTAGCTTTTAACTATCGCCTATCTTCCTGTTCATTTTGTTTCACTCTGCGTTGACCATCCTCGGGATAGCGCTGCTATCCCTGCGGTTATCGCCTTGATTGAAACCAAAATGACCCGCGCAATCTTATACGACATTTAAAACCCAAATTTGTATAAACCACTTCATTATCTATGGAGTTCATGAAACGACTTTCATTGATTTCAATAAAGATCATTCGAAGCATTCGAAACAACCTCTTGGGGTATGGTATTATTAATGGTTTTATTTTCAACGATTCCACTCGTTTCGTTTTTGTACCCATCACTGCCAATTATTTATGGTTCTTGCCCGTAAAAAAGTTCATTAGTTGAATTGAGTGGTAAGATTCTGATTATCAATTACTAAAAATGAAGGATGATTTCTGGAGAAGTGTGTAAACACAAATAAAACTAATTCTCTTTTTTGCGAAGACGTTGTGGGCTATTATCTTGAGAAATATTAGCTGCTCGAAATCAGTAAGTTTTGAGGACTTTACTTTGTACAACCCTAAACAAATATCAACACCAAATGAGAAAGATTTTATTATTCCTCACAGTGCTCTGCTTGGCAGTAGGACTGTCATTCGCACAGAACAACAAACCCTCCGAACTGGTACGGGTGGAGAAAGAAAACCAATCTTCTTTTGAACCTGTTCGACTATTCGAAACCCAAGTAAATCAGCGTTTGGGTGACGATGTCCCCCAAGAGTTGCAAGGCTACACCCTCTTTTCCTTGGACTTAAAAAAAGCAGGGTCCCTTCGCTCAGCAGCCCCTGAGACCATGACCTTCGAGCTGCCGGGTACTAGGCCGATGTCCCTTGAGCTGGTCAAAGTGGACCTGACCACGGACGGCTTTTATGTTAAGGAGATGCCTTCCGGGAAAATCCTGAGCGCAAAGGGTCGTTCTACCCATTACCGAGGTATTGTCAAAGATGACCCAGGCTCTATTGTGGCACTCAGTATCATGGATGATGAGGTAACCGGTATTGTCAGTAGTCGTGAGCAGAGCGGCAACATCGTCATCGGAAAGATGAAAAACAGTGCCCGGCACATCATGTATAGAGATGCGGACATCAGCCACTTGAACGATTTTGCCTGTAAGGCTCTTGACAGTAATGAGGTCTATCCGGCAGACAAACTGAGTAGCCAAAGTGCAAACAGGCAAGCTTCAAGGTGTCCGGAAGTATTTTTTGATATAGGAAACGACATCGTTCGGGACAAAGGAGGTAGTACTGCCGCCGCCAACTTTGTAGAATCCATATTCAACCAAGTCGCCGTACTTTATGCCAATGAAAATGTGACCATAAAGCTCTCCGGTATGACAGCCTGGACCTCTTCCACGCCCTTTAGTGGTATCAACGATTACAGAAGCTACCGTAACAGGAACAGCTTCAATGGTGACTTGGGACATTTTGTGACCTATAATTTTTCCGGTGGTGTCGCTTGGGTCAATGCACTCTGCGGCTCCAGAAACTATGCCGTCTCCGGTATACGAAGGACCTTTAGTAATGTGCCCACGTACTCTTGGTCCGTGGAGGTAGTCGCTCATGAGCTGGGACATAACTTAGGCTCCCAGCACACACATGCCTGTGTGTGGAATGGCAACGGAACGGCTATTGATGGATGTTCTACTACTGAAGGTGGCTGTGGGCGTCCCGGTGTACCTTCCGGAGGCGGAACTATCATGAGTTACTGTCACCTGACAAATGTGGGTATCAATTTCAGCAAGGGTTTCGGTACACAACCCGGAAATATCATCCGCAGCAGGATCAATGCGGCGAGCTGTGTGCAGCGTTGCGATGGTGGCGGAGGCGGAGACATCTGCGACGGAGTGCCGGCTTGGGACAGAAACACCAATTATTCCGTAGGTGACAGAGTGGTATTCAGTGGACAGTTGTTCGAGTGGACAGGAAGTACCTGGACGAGCTTGGGAGAGTGTGGTAATAATGACCCTTGCTTCGGTGTGGCTGCTTGGTCTGCCAGTGTCAACTACGGCGTGGGCGATCTGGTGGTCAATCAAGGTTATCTGTTCGAGTGGACGGGAAGTACTTGGAAACAGCTGGAGGCCTGTGGCGCCAGTGTTCAGGCCGCTACATTGACGACCGAAAAATCCTTGGATATCGTGAAGGACGGTTTCATAGTCTTCCCGAATCCTGCTACCGGTGAGGAAGAACTGACCGTCAAAGGAACAGTCCCTGTCAGTAGTGCATCGAGAGTAATGCTCTTGGATATGAGCGGAAGAATTATCCGGTCGGTAGAGCTGCTTCAGAATCCTCATGGAGACCTGCAACAGAGCATCAAGATAGGCGACCTTGAGCCGGGAGCTTATTTCATACAGGTCATCGGTATCCACAAAACATTTACCGAAAAAGTAATCATCCGATAAAAATCCACTTTTTATCTGTAAGATAGAAAGAACCAAAACTCCGCTATGTATTGCACATAGCGGAGTTTTTTATTTGATGGCCTTGTGAGTCGGCTTTACATTTACTCTTATCCTCCGATACACGACTTTCTAAAAGCTAAGTTTGTATAAGTGGCCCTCTGAAATTATGATGAGGGTTTACCATCGCTTGTTTTGATTAGGGGCTAGCGTTAAGAAAATGTCCTTGAGGATTTGGCCAGAGAAGGGGCCGGCCAGCCGCGTGAGCATCAGTGATAAAGATAGTAGCGCTATCTGAGGAAATTTAAAACAATCTCCAATTGCTAATTAGTAATGCTTCCGTTAAATTTAGGGCTAATTTCAGCAATCAGATTTCATGGAAAGAGATAACGTAATATTTGACCTCATACAGAAAGAGCAAGACCGCCAAGAGAATGGTATAGAGCTCATTGCCTCTGAAAACTTCGTGTCACCCCAGGTAATGGAGGCTGCGGGGAGTGTACTGACCAATAAGTATGCCGAAGGGCTGCCCGGTAAGCGGTACTACGGTGGTTGTGAAGTGGTCGATGAGGTAGAGAATATTGCGATAGACCGTGTCAAGGAACTGTTCGGAGCTACTTGGGCCAATGTACAGCCGCACTCGGGCGCACAGGCCAATGCTGCCGTTATGCTGGCCATTCTGAACAAAGGGGATAAGATCTTGGGCTTTGACCTCTCGCATGGAGGGCACCTGACACACGGTTCTTCGGTCAATTTCTCCGGGAAGCTCTATGAACCCCATTTTTATGGAGTGGAGAAAGACAGTGGTCTTATCGACTGGGACAAAGTAGTAGAACAAGCGCGCAAGGAGCGTCCCAAACTGATTATCTGCGGTGCTTCTGCCTACAGTCGCGATTGGGATTATGAAAAGCTCCGTGAAGCTGCCGATGAAGTAGGAGCCCTGTTATTGGCAGATATCTCGCACCCTTCAGGACTGATAGCCAGAGGTCTGCTCAACGACCCGCTGGAGCACTGCCATATCGTGACGACCACAACACATAAGACCCTACGCGGTCCTCGCGGTGGCATGATCATGATTCGGGACAATTTCGATAACCCATTCGGTATAAAGACCCCTAAGGGTGAACTAAGGAAGATTTCCTCACTTCTGGACTCTGGAGTATTTCCCGGAACACAGGGAGGACCCCTGGAACATGTCATCGCCGCTAAAGCCATTGCTTTTCAGGAAGCACTCTCCGATGAGTATATGGACTACGTTATGCAGGTCTCCAAAAATGCAAAAGCCATGGCAGACGCTTTTATCGAAAAAGGTTACGACATCATCTCAGGAGGTACGGACAATCATATGATGCTTATCGATTTGAGGTCCAAAGAACTGACCGGGAAACTTGCCGAGAACACCCTTATAAAAGCAGACATCACCATCAATAAAAATATGGTGCCCTTCGATGATAAGTCACCTTTCGTCACCTCGGGCATGCGCGTAGGAACTCCCGCAGTAACGACCAGAGGCATGAAAGAAACAGATATGAAAAAAATCGTGTACTTTATCGACACTGTTCTATCGAATCATGACAATGATGCCAAGATAGCCGCCACCAAAGAAGAGATCAATCAATGGATGGCACAGTTTCCCCTGTATAGGACTACTGCCGTAGACGCTTAACAGCGCTTATTGTATAGAAGTGATTTTCGATTTTATTCATAAAACAAATTATTAATGGAGGAGAAAGAGATGTCTTTCATAGACCATCTCGAGGAGTTCAGGTGGCACCTGATACGCTCGGCCATAGCTATTTTCATATTTACCATTGCTGCATTTGCGGCCAAGAACTTTGTGTTCGACACGGTCATCTTTGGACCCGCCAAACCGGAATTCTATACTTTTAAGGTCCTGTGCCATATAGGCAATTGGTTGAATTCACCATCATTGTGTATCGGAGATGTACCCTTGGACCTACAGAGTCGAAAGATGACGGGACAGTTCACCATGCACATCACCTCCTCCTTTATCATCGGGCTGATTATAGCTTTTCCCTATACGTTCTGGGAGTTCTGGCGTTTCATCAAACCCGGACTATACTCCAACGAAAAGCAAGTATCCCGAGGAGCGGTGTTTTCGGTATCCTTTCTGTTCATTACCGGAGTCCTGTTCGGGTACTATATCATGTCGCCACTGGCACTCAACTTTCTGGCCAATTACACGGTCAGCGAACTGGTCAAAAACGAATTCGACATCACCTCCTATATCTCCACGATGTCTTCATTGGTACTGGGAAGCGGTCTTTTGTTCCAGTTGCCGATAGTCGTCTACTTCACTTCCAAGGTAGGCGTCGTCACCCCTGCGCTGATGCGGCAGTACCGCAAGCATGCCCTTGTCGTCATACTGATATTAGGAGCCATCCTGACACCGCCCGACCCATTGAGCCAAGTGCTGATAGCCATTCCACTTTATGGCCTTTACCAGCTGAGTATCATCGTTTCAGGCAGGGTACATCGCAGGATGGAAAAAGAACGAAAGAATGCACAAGACAGACTGGACCCACATCCAGAGGAAAAATAGTTTCTTACCATAGTAAAGTAGTATCATCATGTCCAAAAAAATAGCCATCGGTGGAGATCATGCCGGTTTCACCTATAAAGCAGAACTGTCCAGAGAACTGATAGCGGCAGGATTCGAAGTAGATGACAAAGGGACCCATAGCGAGGATTCTGTTGATTATCCCGATTTTGCACACCCCGTAGCCGAAGCTGTGGAAAAAGGAGAAACCGACTGGGGCATACTTATCTGCGGTAGTGCCAATGGTGTCGCCATGGCAGCCAATAAACATCAAAACATACGTGCCGCTATATGCTGGGAAGAAGAACTGGCCATATTGGCCCGCTCTCATAACGATGCCAATGTGGTCTGTATTCCCGCAAGGTTCATTACCATCGAGACAGCAAAGAAAATCGTCAAGGCCTTTTCTTCAACTGATTTTGAAGGTGGGCGTCACGGGCGTCGAGTGGGAAAAATCGGGTGTTGATAGCCGCCCGCCTTTCCCGTATTTAGACTCAAGGGAAAGTATTTTGGGAAAACGTTGTCTAGAGACAAAAGGATGGCCATTACCAAGTTTGATGGATAAGTCATTAGTAGAATGGTCATTAGGGTTCATGCCTCGATAATTCTCGGAATTTTCGTGTATCCGATTGGTCCCAAATCAATTGCGTTTGGGTATAATAAGTCAGTGCATAGATAGCACATAGGCTACTTAGTCTGTAAGACTATAGGTGATGCCATCTCCATTTTTCTTGTACCGATTCATCAGTTGAGGCATTTTATGCAATACGGCAGGCATCACTCCCGATTCATCTATGATCAGCTCCGGTCTGCTCTCCATCAGGTGAATGTAGATATGCGTAAGATTGTCATAATACCCGAGTTGTGTAAAGACCTGAGAAGAGAGATACCAGTCGAGATACGGTGTGACCGACTGTGAGTCCTGATAGGCTTCCTGGCTATTGCCCAGGACCAGTATTTTTTTATCCCGGGATACCGCTGACCAGGGCGATTCCCTTACCAGCAGTCCTTCAAAATCTATCCAGTCCTTAGTCGGCGAAAAACCGAAGACAGTACCTAGGTTGACAAAGACGATCAACGTTGTCATGGTGACAAAAGACAGCTCCCGTATCCAGAGCTTACGTAAGAGCAAAAAGTAATGGGCAATGAAAAATGCTGTAGAAGGAACCAGTAGTATGGTGACCGACGGGCTGAACTCGGTAACGAACAGTAGCGCTACCAAGGAGAAGAAAAGCCATACGAGCATGGCCTGTACCAGTCGGGACTGAAAGTTGGTCAAGCGCAGTTTTTGGTTCATTCTGAGGATGGCTATAGCCAAAAATACGATAGGACTTGCATAAACGAGCGCAAGGGACCTTAGTTCCATCAAGTAGTCTTTGTGGAACGTCAGTACGGGCAGAAAATAACAGGAGTACAGATTCCCAAGAGCTCCATAATAGAAATAATAGCAGCCCAAGAAGAGAAGCGGAATCAAGAGTCCATAAACCATCAGTAGATAGTAGCGCAGTGATGCCCCTAGGAATATGGACAATATCAGTAGAGTAGCGATGCCATAGACAAGCGAGGGAAGATAGAACAGTACCGCTATACCGAGGTACAGACCGATACTGAGCATGCCATCATCTTTTTTGTCCCTAAGTTCTACATTTACGAAAAGCTTATGGAGGCTCATGAGTAGAAAAGTGGTCGACAACAGCAGCGGCGACAGGGAGTAAAAGTCAAAAAAGAGGGACATTAGCAGCGCGTAGACAAGCCCGGGAACGTAAGTATTCTCTTTATAGGCCTTGACGGAAATCATCATCCGATTGAAAAGATAGCTTTGATAGGCCACCACGATCAGGGCCACCAGCTGAAATGCCACCTGTGATCGTCCGAACATATAGGTCATGACCATATATACCCATGCCGAAAGAGGCGCAGTGCTCTCCCATACATCCATATACAGCATACTCCCCTCTGCCATCCTTTCTCCCAGAAGCATAGCACTGAACTCGGGCAGTGTCAACATATCGTCGGAAAGAAGGACGGGTAGCCTCAATAGTACCAGAACAATGAATATACCAATAAGCCGATACGGGTCGTTAAGTCTAAAATAACTGATCAAATGATGGGTTTTTCTATTTTGGGTTTGATAATGCTTCTCTAAAGCACGAAATTAATGGAATATTGAGAAATATATAAATTATATCGGATATTTGCCCCTATGAACGAAAGTAAGAGACAGCAGAAGTTTGCAAAATTGATTCAGAAAGACCTAGGCGATATTTTCCTAAAGGACACTAGGGGTATTTTAGGCAATGCGTTCATTACCGTTGCAGATGTACATATAAGCCCCGACCTAGCTCTGGCCAAGGTATACCTCAGTATGATGATGGTCGATGATAAAGTGGGGCTGATCGAGACCATCAACGAAAGAAAGTCCGAAATAAGGAGAATACTGGGCAATAAGATAGGAAAACAGGTACGTATCGTTCCCGATCTTCTCTTTTTAGTCGATGAGGTGCAGGAAAGGGCATCAAAAATCGATAAGCTCATCGAAGGTCTGGACATACCCAAGTCACCCGAAGATAGCGACGAATAGTTTCCCATCACCCTACTGTTACTATACCCTAGGGCCTATAATCGATTGTCCCAACCATAAACTTCAGCTTATCTCTCATTGAACCTTTCATTCTTTATAGCGCGAAAGTATTTCTTCTCCCTAAGGAAAAGGAATTTTATCAATGTCATATCGGGACTGTCCATGTTCATCGTGGCCGGTTGTACTGCGGCATTGATCATAGCACTATCCGTGTTCAATGGCCTAGAAGGACTGCTAAAGAGCCTGTACAGCTCCTTCGACCCTGAGATACGGGTCACTGCCACACAGGGCAAGTCTTTCATACCTGAGTCCGGTATGATCGAGGGGCTGGAGGCCATAGAAGGAGTGGCGATCGTCACCGAAGTTGTCGAAGACTATGCCTACATCCGTTATCGTGATGCCGATATGATCGTCACCCTCAAAGGTGTCGGAGATAATTTTCTGGGGCAGCACCGAATGGATACCGCACTGATCGGCGGAGAGATGAAACTGAAAATGGACGATGTCAACTATGCCCTTATCGGGTGGGGCATAAAGAATGCACTGTCCATCAATATCGGCAATGATCTATATCCTATTCAGGTCTATTATATCAAAGACATCAAATCGGGTCGATTGGACCCCAGCAAATCGTACAATAAAAAACTGATACTTCCTGGAGGCATATTTTCCATAGAAAAGAATATCGATGAAAACTATATGCTGACCCCACTGGATTTTGCCGTGGACCTACTGGATTATGGAGAGAAGAGGACATCACTGGAAATCAAGACCACTTCCCCGAGTGTTGTCCGAAAGGTCCAGAAAGCGATACGTACGCAGCTGAGCGATGACTATAAGGTGGAGAACAGGGAAGAGCAACATGCCGACCTCTACAAACTGTTGAAACTGGAAAAACTATTTATGTTCATTGCACTATCGGCAATTCTGGCCATAGGGTCCATTAATATACTCTTCTCCCTATCGATGTTGGCCATCGATAAGAAAAAGGACATAGCGGTACTCTATGCCATGGGCGCCCACGATACGATAATCCGCCGTATCTTTTTGGCCGAAGGAGCCATCATATCTCTGGGAGGCGCCTTTCTGGGGCTAGCGATAGGTGGTGTTGTTTGCTGGCTACAGCAGCACTACGGATTGGTCTCTATGGGTATGGAGACTTCGGTGCTGGATAACTACCCTGTAAAGGTCCAGTGGATGGATTTTGTGTACACCTGTTTGACCATAGTAGCGATAACCATGGCGGTATCCATAAGACCGGCAGCGATGGCCACACGATACAATTCAATAAATAATCTTTAATAAAAATATCTTAATATTTCAATTTGAAGTGTGGTTTTGGAAGCCGTGGTAAGTTTTTAAAGAAGAATCCACTATTATTTTTAGCTAAAATATTTAATTTGCATCTCGGATTTTATTTAAAAATATGAAAATATCTTCTGCCCAACCTTTTCAGATCATCTACTCTCTGTACCAGCACGAGTATCTGGGGTACCTGTTCGAGTCCTTTGTCGTACATCTGGACGAGAATGGGAAGCTTACTTTTCAGCATCAGAACATTTCTTCCAAAAACGCCCAAGAGTTTGAAAGAGGGCTGGACGGTGCCGATTATGACCTGATAAAAATCATGGACTCCATGCAGCAGGATGCTGTACTGAAACACTTTACGAAAAAGAATATCAAGCCAGCGGATTTTTTTCTGAAGATCTACGATAAAAATAAAGGGGACAAGCTACTCCAGAAAGAAATCGAGACCTATCTGGAAAGACGAAGATCCAAGATACTGGAAAAGATACATGGAAAGTGGGTCTTTGAGATGGGAAATGATGGTGAACCCGCTTGGAAGCGTATCGAGGTACTGGAAGAAAAAGCTACGGTACTGTTTCACTTTAGAAGGAATGAGGAAAATACCCATTATTTCCCCACTATAAAATACAAAGGTGAGAAAGTGGAGTTTCAATACAAAGGGGCCTATATTATCTGTAAGGACCCCGCTTGGATGGTATTGAATGGCAAGCTCTATAGTTTTGAAAAAGAAGTAGACGGTAAGAAACTGTCCCCTTTTCTCAACAAGAAATTTATCGTTATCCCTAAAAATGTAGAAGAAACCTATTATAACAAGTTCGTGGCCCCGCTGATAGCTTCCTTTGACGTGTATGCCAAAGGCTTCGAAATCAATAGCGAATGCTATGAGCCCACGCCCGTTCTTTCCTTCTCGGAACTGGCGGGCAACAATAGTGGAGAAACACTCACGCTTTTTGATAAAGAAAAGAAGAACAGTAATGGGCACCGTTCGCATGATGAGGGGAAAATCGTCTTCGGGCTTACCTTCAAGTACGGGACCTTTAAGTTCAGAGCGGATCATCATAACCCCATCAGTGTGAGTGTGGAACGGACAGGAGACGACTATATCTTTCATCGGGTCAATAGGAAGTTGGAAGCCGAAAAAGAAGTCATCAACTTTTTGATAGAAACAGGACTGGACCTAAAGAATTCAAAGGTATCCCTACCGAAGCCCAAGGCTTTTACCTGGCTCAGTGAGCATAAGGAAGCACTACAGTCCAAAGGCTTCATCGTCAATCAAAAAGAACTCAATGGCAAAAAATACTTTATAGGAGAGTCTTCCATAAAGATAGAGGTCAATGAGAATATCGACTGGTTCGATATCCATGCCGTGATCAAGTTCGGAGACTACGAGATACCTTTCAAGGACCTGCGCAAATACATATTGAAAAAGAAAAGGGAGTTTATCCTGCCCAATGGAGAGGTGGCAGTGATACCTGAGTCATGGATATCGGAGTATTCCGAACTATTTGCTTTCATGGATAATGATGATAGCGACCTTCATAAACTGAAAAAACATCATCTCGCTCTTATCCAGGACCTGGAGACAGGCAATCTGGCCAAAGTCACCATCGATAGGAAACTGGAAAAACTCAGGGACTTTGACCGGATAGATGACTTTGCCATGCCCGTCAATTTCAAGGGAGAGCTCCGGCCCTATCAGAAAGCAGGCTACAACTGGCTACAGTTCCTCAATCAGTACAAATTCGGAGGCTGTCTGGCCGACGATATGGGACTGGGAAAGACCGTACAGACACTGGCCATGCTCCAGAAGCAAAAAGATGATGGGAACAAGGCAGCTTCCCTACTCATCATGCCCACCTCTCTGGTCTATAACTGGGAGATGGAAGCGCAGAAGTTTACCCCCGAACTACGGGTATTTACCTACACGGGGACCAATCGTAAAAAAGATATCACCCAGTTCGAAAACTATGACCTGGTACTGACTTCTTACGGAATCATCCGTTTGGATATCGACATACTGACCGAGTTTTACTTCAACTATATCATACTCGATGAGTCCCAGGCCATAAAAAACCCGGGTTCTATCATTACCAAAGCCGTTAAAAAGCTGAACTCACGTGCCAGATTGATACTAACAGGTACCCCGCTGGAGAACAGTACCATGGACCTATGGTCGCAGATGAGCTTTGTCAACCCTGGTCTTCTGGGAGTACAGTCCTTTTTTAAAAACGAGTTTCTCAACCCCATCGAAAAGAAAAACGATCAGGAGAAGATCAAGAAACTCTACACCATCATCAAGCCCTTTATTCTAAGAAGGCATAAGTCACAGGTAGCCACAGAACTGCCCGAAAAGATAGAGAACCTAGTATACTCTAATATGACCTCTGCACAAGAGGATGAATACGAAGAAGTCAAATCCTTCTACCGAAACAAGATTCTGGAGCATATCGATAGTCAGGGACTGAGCAGTTCGCAGTTCATACTATTACAAGGGCTGACCAAATTACGACAGATCGCGAATCATCCAAAAATGGTCGATGAGAACTATACCGAAGACTCGGGCAAACTGGAAGATGTCACCCAGATGCTCGAAAATGCTATTCAAGAAAATCATAAAATATTGATTTTCAGTCAATTTGTTAAGCATTTGAGCATTTTCAGTCAGTACCTCAAGGACAAAGGCATCGACTTTTCATATTTGGACGGGTCGACCAAAAACAGAAAGGCCGAAGTAGAGAATTTCCAGAACGACCCGAAACTGAAAGTGTTTTTGATATCGCTCAAAGCAGGAGGGCTGGGTCTCAACCTGACCAAAGCCGACTATGTATTCATTCTCGATCCATGGTGGAACCCTGCCATCGAGCAACAGGCCGTCGACCGTGCGCATCGCATTGGACAGGAGAACAAGGTGTTTACCTATAAGTTCATCACAAAGAACAGTGTGGAAGAGAAAATCCTGGCCTTGCAGAATCGCAAGATGCGCTTGGCCAGCGAACTCATCACTACAGAGGAAAGCTTTGTCAAGAGCCTCTCCAAGGAAGACATAGAAGGTCTACTGGCTTAGTGAAAGGTAGGGGTAGGGGATTTGTCGTCCATTTTATCTACTGTAGGTATCTATTGGTATGAATTAAGGCCGTGCATATCATTAAAACACTAAAAAGAAAGGCTTTGTAGTGTTTTGATGCTGATTGTCAGTATTTTACTTTACTGCATCTTGGTGGGAGAGGTCAAAATTTTCGATATCCTGTAGGTGTTCCGGGTTCAGGCCTTCATGACGTATAGCGGCCATGAGCTCTCGGAAAGCCTTGGTTTTCTTGAATTCCGTTGGCCGTGGATGTGGCCAGTCTATGGCAGTATCCTTTACGATTTTTGCTCCTCCGTAAGGATCGGCATTGTTGAAGTACTGGGACAGGACGATGACCCGCGTCCCCAGAAAGATGGCTTCTTCCAGATCATGCGTGATGAAAAGAATGGTCTGCTTTGTTTTCTCCCATTGTTCCAGTACGAATACCTGCATCTGCTCCCTTGTGCCGATATCCAAGGCACCGAAGGGTTCGTCCATCAGTAATATCTTCGGATTGAGGATCATGGCCTGCGCTATGGCGACCCGCTGCCGCATGCCACCCGAAAGTTGATGCGGATATTTATCTGCATTGGAAGAGAGTCCGACACGATCTATGTATTGGTCGGCCATCTGTTCGAAGGTCTTCAGCCGTTGACTGGGAAAAAGAGCATTGCTCAGCCGCTGGACAAGATTGAACTCTCCCAATTCGAGCCCGAACATGACGTTCTGCTTCACCGTTCGGTTTTCGAACAAGGAGTACTTTTGGAAGACGATGCCTCGCGAGGGGTCGGGCCGCTTTACGGGTTTCCCATCGATATGTACCGTCCCCGCCTTGGGCAGTTCCGAACCCAATATCAACCGCATGAGTGTGGATTTTCCACAGCCACTGGGGCCTACCACAGTGACGAACTCGCCCTCGCGGATGTGGAGATTGATATCGTTCAGTACGGTAAAGCTTTTGCCTTTTTTGTCCTGATAGCGCTGGTAGGCATGCTTTACCTTGATCAAATAGTCTTCTTTTCTGTCCATACCTTTTCGATTATTTGTTCTTATGATAAATTTGAAACTCCTTTTCCCACGATTCCTTGATTGAGAGCATGTTTAAAAATGATGGGCATATATTTCATTTATTTCTCCATATATAATTTTGCTTTACTCTTGAAAACCAGATATTATCTACTTTGGGTTGGTCTGGTGGTCAGGCCAAGCCTATCAAGATAGGTCAGCTTCTTCATTTCTGGCCTGACCCAAAAACGAAGCAAAAAAGTCAAGACCGTGAACAAATAGGCTAAAAATCAACCCATTCCGCTAAAATCCACCAAACTCCCTACGGTCAGACAGGGTGGATTTCTTTACGCTACATTTCTTGATTTTTTTAATGCCATTTGTTCAAGGTCAAACATATTTATTGTTATTTAAATTTATTATTGTATTAAACCCAAAATATCCATTAGAAAATCTATTCCGGACTTAACTGACTTCAAATCAGTAACTGAATGCGTTTTTTGAATTCACCGTAGCGGTGCTACGCTGAATCCAAGAAAACGCACTGATTTATTGTCATTTAAGTCCTCATGACGAAGTTCCAACGAACATTTTGGGTTAAAGTAATTTATATCCACATTATTAAGTATATATTATATATTTATTCAAATGATAATTATTGAAAATTTGTTTTTGAACAAGCTCTTACTTATTAAGCCATCGGTAGCGGTATTTTATCCAGCGCTGCATCCCGAAATCGACCATAAATGCCAAGAGACTGATCCATATCACATAAGGTATAATGATATCCATAGCGATATACCGCCGGACAACAAAGATGCGATAACCCAGTCCTGCGGTAGCGGCCAGTGCCTCGCCCGCTATCAGAAATAGGATGACCGCTTTGAAGTTGAGCCGGATGGTATCCAGTACCTGCGGGATGATTTTCGGGAAGACCACGCGGTACACGATTTCTTGCGTACTGGCGTTGAGGGTCATGGCCTTGATGACCTGCTCCTTGGGGACTGCCTTTACGCGGATATAGGTATCCAGTACAATCGTAGGGAGTACTCCGATGACGATGAGGGCCACTTTCGATACTTCGCCCAGCCCGAACACGATGAACAATATAGGCAGTACGGCCAAGGCGGGTATCTTATCGAAAAATAGGAAAAAAGTGTGCAGCAGCTTGTCCAGATAAGGGAACATACCCATATATAGACCGATAAAAACCCCTAGAAAGATAAAGACCATACTGATGGCGATGCGCTTGGTACTGGCCCAGGTATCTAGCCATAGGCGATAGTCGCCCTTGCGGTCGGGTTCGAAAGCAGTCCGCCCAAAACCCTTCGCCATCTGCCCCACAGTGGGTACCAGCTTGTCCTTAGGGTTTTCTTTATGCCTTTCGCCGGAAGCATAGATGTAAAACAGTATACTGATCAAAAAAGGAAGTACGGGTAATAGATAGGAGACTGATTTTCCAGGTGTGGCGCGTATATCGAACATAGGAGAAGGGCTGAATTTGAGGTCCTGCCCAGAACTGTGCTTTTCCGAGCAGGACTTAGGTGTTATACTGTTTTATACCAAGATCACAAGGTGTTCTTCGCTGCCATTTCCATATAGGTAGCATCAAAGATGAGCTGTATATTGCTTTCATCCCCTTGAGTACTGCCGTTGGGATAGCGGATGCCGATTTCGTCCACGGACTGTGCTCCCTCACCCAAGAGGCCGTGTTCGAAGCAGAACTTGCGGACATAGTCCATTTTTTCGGTGATGGTATTTCCCTGATAATAATCCACCGCTTTTTGGGCATCGTAGAACATGGCCGTGGTGTTCAGTTGCTCTTTGTATTCTTCCACGGTACAGCCTGCCGACTCCGACATTATGGTCATGGCTTCTGCCGTTTTCTCTTCTTCACTGGACATGATGTGCATGACTTCGTACCAAGCGCCCGCCAGGGCCTTGCCCAGTTCGGGGGATTTTTCCAGTACTTTGGTCTTGACCAGCATCAGGTCCATGACCTCCTCAGGGATGTCCGCTGAGCTGAAAATGGAGGATACACCGGTCTCTTTTTTGATTTCCATAACGAGCGGATTCCAGGTGACGACCGCCTTCTGGTCGGTATTGGCAATGAAAGCGGGAGCGATATCACTATCTCCCGTATTGACGATATTCACATCTTCTTCACGGAGTCCGTTCATCTCCAGTGCCCGCGATAGTAGGTAATGCGATACCGACATTTCCACTAGATTGATCTCTTTGCCTTTCAGGTCGGCCAGACCGAGGCCATCACGCGTCAGGATGGCATCGTTACCGTTCGAGTAGTCGCCCAGTATCATGGCCGTACTGGTAACGCCCGAAGCGGCGGGCATGTCCAGCGCTTCCATATTCGTCATCACGCAGGCATCTGCCTGACCCGCGACATACGCTTCTATGGAGGGGATATAATCCATTTTGACCAGTTCGATATCCAAATTGTACTTGTCGGCCCATTTTTTTAGGATACCCGATTGGTCGGCATAGTCCCATGGCTGCCATCCGGCATAGATGGACCAGGCTACGGTAAACTTCTTTTTTTCTTCGGTGCCGGGTGCTTCTGTGGTGGCCTCAGTGCCTTCTTCCTGCTTCTTGTCAGCAGAGCAGGCCGCCATCAGTAGCGCAAAGACAAGCAGTACTGTACTATTGAATTTCATGTTCATTGTTGTTTGAGTTTTTTTATGAAAAAATGATTCTATTGACTTGTCACTTCTTTGCTGGGCGTCTCATTTCACGACCTCGAAGTCGCCATCTTCCAAGTCGATGACGATGGCCGATTGGGCAGCATTGCCACGGTCCATTTTTTTGACGGCCTCATAGGCCTCTTCATTGAGTTCATCCAGTCGTACGATATTGTTCGCCATGCGTGGCAGTGCTTCTTGTCTAAACTTGGAGATATCCTCCATTGCCGTTTTGATATCGGCAAAGGCACGCTCCAGTGATTCCATGTCCAGCATGGATTCGGAAGCCATCTTGTGGATTTTTACCCCTTGGGTTTTCAGGCGCTCCGCATTGTGGGCGATCAGATTGGAAGTGGTCTGATTCAGGGCTTCTATTTTCTTGAGCACCACTTCCTGATTGTTCAGGGCCAGTGCAGTGGCCACTGCGGTCTGCAATGCGCTGATGGTTACGTTCAGTGCTCGATTGACACCGCGGATGAGCTCTCTGTTATTGCGGATGATGACCTCTATGGTCAAGATGCCCTGTTGTGTCACGTTCAGCGACTGCTGTAGGTCGATAATGCGCTGGCGCAGTGGGAACATCAGCTCTTCTTGTACAAAGCGGTGCTGATCGTCCTCTGGGGCAATCTCACGGTCCAGCTTATATTGTAGTTTCTGGTCCAGCAAGCGGCCCAGTTCTATGGTACCGCGCAGCTTGTTCATGGAGGTCATCATTCTGGACTTGTCCTGTGATAAGGTGGTCGTATCTCTTTTCAGCTGGTCCTTGCCCTGCTCCAGTGATTTGATGATACTATTGATGACCGCCTCGGAGGACATGTACTTAGCAAAATACCTGCTCAACTTATTCCCTCCCGGAAGTAGCCTAGACACACTGGCCATAAAACCGCTGGCACTGGAGAAATCGTAATTGATAGGGTCCAGTGACTCCACTTGTTCTTTGAGGTCGAGCAGGGATTTGGCCACAGGGCCACCCGTTTCGCCCGTCTTGGCCAGGTTCTTTATGGGTTCGTCCAGCATTTTGCTCAGATTGGCCGCTTGCTCTTGGGTACGCATGCCCATCTCATCCACGGCCTTTCGTTTCATGGCCTGATCGATACTGTTGTCCAGCAGACGGTTCAGGAAGTCATCGGCTTTTTTGTCTAATGTGACATTGGTCGGCTTCTCTTCGGAGATGCTCAGACCTAGGTCCTTTTTGATATCTTCTTCCGATTCCATCTTCATCGGCTGGGGTTGGTACTGCGCTTTCTCTTCCATAGTTTAACAAGTTAGTGATGACATAATGCTCTTTTCTCAGGAGGAATAGTCCTCTGCTCTTTTGGTCATATCGATGAGTTCCCGCATGGAGTTTTCCATGTCTATCTTTCCTTCTTTATCTTTGACATCGATATTCGACAGGGCGATGGTCGTTTCTCCTATCTGAGTGATGGCGGCTTCGTTTTCGGCCATCAATTGTTTTACTTTTTGCCGCTCTTTATCATAGAGGTCTAGCCTCCGCATCAGGGCGGCTTTCTCTTCGAGGCTGGCCTTATCTTTTTCATTCAGTTGTTTTATCCTTCCCAGTATTCTGGACCTATCCGCTCCTTCGAGGCTTTTTAGGGACAGCACCACGGCAGAGAGATTGTCTATCGCGGAGAGGAACACTTCCTGGCCGATACCATAGTAGCGCTTATAGGTCAGCTCTCTAGGATTGAACTTCAGCTCCAGTACCTCAATATAGGTGTCAAATTTCTTTTGCACCAGCTCCAGTTGCTCCACCCCCTTACTGTGATTGTGATGCCTGAGGTTCTCCCTGAGCTGCTTCCTTTTTCTATTGGTCTGGTGGATAATGCTTTTTTGCAGGCGCTCTACATGTTTATGGATGAACTTCTCCGAGTTGATGACATAGTTCCATATCCAAGAAAATCCACTCAGGCCAAAGGTGGATACCAATGCCAGAAATATCGGTTCCGTAAAACCGAACAGGGGTATGGACAGCGCGGACAGTAGCACACCGACGACCGAGTACTGAAAGGTCCAATGTTCCAGACTATGTTTCAGCAATGCTTTTTTCAATGCCCTGGGCATAAAGTCTTCGTACTCGGGGCTAGGCTCTTCCTTCTTTCCTAATGTCTTGGGGCTTGGGTTTTTGTTCATTATGGTCTCATCACAAAGGATTACTCTCGACTAAAATAAACTCTACCCTTGGCATACGCAAACGATAGGCCCTTTCGGGTTCACCCGCTTTTCTTGCGGGAGGTTTCGTGGCCCCGGCCCCTTCCGCCCTGATCCGTTCCGGGGCGATTTGGTGTTGATTCACCAAGCGCTTCATTACTTCTTCCGCTCTCGCGGAAGAAAGTGCCGCATTGGCCTGTGCATCGCCATTTCCCGTATGACCGCGCACGATGACGCGGTAATGCGGATAATTGTTCACCAGCATCTTGGCGGCACGGTCGACCACTTCTTCGCCATCATAATCGAGCGTATTCGTACCGCTCTGGAAGTTGATGGGTTCTACCCGCATGGTCCCTACCTCTGCCAATGCTCCCCAGTCGCTATCGTCCAGTGCATCGAAGCTCCTTGCGCCGTTTCCCTTCTGTCCCAGTCCCCGGATTCCCGACTGCATGGAAGCTTCTAGGAAACTACTATTGATGATACGGTATGGGTCCAGGTCACTACCGTCATAATTTCCCGTGTTCTCCATGACATTGGCACAGGCGATGATGGTATTGACGATTTTGTCGCTTACTTTGGTATCGGGACTGCGCTGCACACCGAACTGCTCATTGCCGTTTTCGAAAAGGTCGAACCAGTCTATTTTGCTCACCATGGTCTTGACCACGTCTTGGTCCAGCTTGGTCGAACGGCTCATTTCTTTGATCATTTCTTCCTTATTCGAGGAGTAATGGCCCAGTACACGAAAATAAGTAGTGAGAAAATCGCTGATGACCTCGGGCTTGGAGGATACGAACTTGCGATTGAATACAAATACATCGATGATATAGCCTCCGAACTTGTTCGAACTCCATAGTTCTTTCATACCCAGCTTATTGATGGCCTTGGATACTTCCGGCTCCCATAATACAAAAGCATCGCCTACACTACGGTCTTTCAGGGCTTTTCGGGCCTGCTCATAGGCCTCCTCCGAACTGCCGACCTCTTTTCTCCAGCTCCTGTCCCGCTGCAATCGGTCGAAATCAAAATCGAATATGGTCAGGTCCAATAGGAAGGCACTGGGGGATTCTCCCGTATAGACAATTTTCAGGTCGGAGTTGTTCAGTTCATTGATTTTCCCTGTGGGGAGCACATCGCCGAACCCCACTATAGCATCGGCCCCTTTGGATTCGGATATGGCAGCCACGATAACACCGGGATATTTATGGTCCAGGCCATGTTGTAGGTAAGAGTTGACGGGAAGTACGATACAGTCGTAAGTGCCGTCGGCAAACTTTTCCAATCGCTCGGCGTAGGCACCACCATCATCACTAAAGTTGATATGAAAACCCTTTCGTGGTGCCATGGCTTTCATCTTGGGAGAATTGATGAACCAATAGCCCAGATAGCCATCGCCTGCCACATTGATAGGCTGGGCACTGGTAGTGGCATCAGAGGTGTCTATCTGGTTCTTATCGAACAGTAGGTCCTTGCCAAAGTAGTAGGCGACCAGACAGGTGGCAACAAACAAAAATAAAAAAATGGGACCTCTTAGTTTCTGCATTGGATATATTCTATGGGTAATGTTCTAAAAATCGCTGATCAATTAAATTCGGTGGCATCGAAGTACTCCGCCTCCGCCACGGTTTCCTCTAGGGCTTTCGCCAAATCTTCATAATTATTGGCCTCACGATAGGAGAGCGCATAGTTCTTCAATGGGTGCAGATTGTCCATGCACAGGCCGATGGCATAAATCGGGATTTTATACTTCAGCGCATAGCGTGCTGCTTTGGGGATATGGTCGGCTTCGCCATCCGTGACGATGATCAGGCGGTACTCTCCATAGCCCAACTGTTTTTTATACTGTGTTATCATGCGGTCTACCCCGAAGTGCATAGCTTCTGCCAAGGGCGTGCCTCCATTGGCCGCTACGGCATTGATTTCATTGCGGAAGCGCTCCCTATTGCCCGGCCCGATAGGGACTACTTCACGAAAACCCTCGTTATCGCTTCCGTCGAAGACCAATAGCCCCAGGTTGGCTTCTTTGGGGACCTTTGTCAAAAAGGAATTGACCGCTTCCTTGGCACCTTCGATTTTTCGCTTTCCAGAGCACACATCTTCCATACTTCCACTGGCATCGAAGATAAAGTAAAAGTTCCTTACCAGCGAAGCTTCGCCTTCTTCCTCATCAAAAACGATTTCCACCTCTTCCACGGTGGGCTCCTGTGCCGGGCTGTCCGTATACTCTTCTTCTCCGTAGTGCTGTCCGGAACGGCCCCCACAGGAAAAAAGTGCAGCAAAAGCCCAAGCAATAACAAAGGTCTGCCATCGAAAAGTAGATTTATACTGATAAGTTTTCATAACTAAGGGGCCTAGAGACTTTTTTGAAATTATGTTAGCACTTGTAATCACTTATTTTAAATAGGGCAGAGCGTTGATAAGATCTCCCAGAGCACATTACTAGCGAAGGGGCCAGCCTACCGCGTGAGCATCACTGACAGAGATAGCAGCGCTATCATGAAAAGTTGTCAATGCGATTATGTATTAACAAGGCACATACCACAATGAGTACGATAGGGAATGTACTCCTCTTGAAATGAATATGCTCTATGTGAATTCCATGTGGCCATTGAAGATAAAAGACACGTTTCAAAATGCTCCCTTAATCCAGAGGTACAAATTCTTCCAGTTCTGCTTCTACCTGCTTTATCCTAAAGACCACCCTGCGATTGGCCGCCCACTCATCTTTGGTCTTCGGAGGGTTGTACTTTGGGGTTTTGGTGCCGAAACCTACCGCAACGAATTGTGATTCATCGATTTTGATTCCTTTTTGCTTACAATAAGCGATGAAATTGCTCCGTACATTTTGCGACCGCTGATACGAGAGGTTTTTGGCTTTTTGCCGTTTTGCATTGATGACCTGCTTCGAATCACCGTCGCGCTCTGATTTCAATACCCCTAAAGGGTCCGAATGTCCTTCGATGACGATGAGTGCTCCGCTATAGGTTTCGGCGATTTCCAGTGCTTTCTGAAAATCACCCGCATATTTTGAGGCACTGAACTCGCTCTGGTTCGGGGCAAAATTGATCTCTACGACAAAGAGTGTACCTTCTTCTTCCCAAGAGGTGGTCTCGGCCAGTATTTTTTCCTCTACTTTGCTGGTCACTTTCTGCTTGTCGAACTTCTTTTTGACAGGGGCATTACTACTGCCCGCGGAGCTGAGGCCTCCTTTCAGTGAGGCAAAGTTCCACCCCGCTGATTTCAGGGAGACACTTCCCGTCATCAGGCCCATGGACTTAAAAGCTCCTTGGATCTCTCGGTTCAGTGTAGTGAAATTCCTTGAGGTACCCTTACCGGTAAAGAAGGAAACATTACCATTATAGCCGACAAACTCACAGTCTCCTAAGAGGGCCGCTGCGTCGGCAGAAGCCTGAGAGGCTCCGAAAAAAATCTCGGCCGACTTGGACATCAATGAGCGGTACTTTGTGCCGGAGGGACTTTTCTTTACCTTGCGGATGGACTCCTCCGCCTGCATTAAAGCTTTGACAAAATTCATGACCTTGCTCTTGTTCGCATCAAAATAATCTTTCCGTACGGCATATACATCGGCAATGATACGGCCGGCAGTCTTGGTGGACAGCAGTATCTTGGCCCCTTTCACGGAGCCTTCGGCCCCCGTGCCCACAGCGCCATTGGAGGTCAGCATGAGTGCGTCGGGGATGATACACATGGTCGCGTCCAGCTTGGTGTCTGACTGAAAGGCAGATACGGGGTCGACGATTTTGCCTCGGGTATCCACAGTGGGTAATGTCAGTTCGGGCAGCCATTTGAAACTGACCCTGTTCAGGCGGCCCACTTTGTTGAAAAGGTTGGCAGCATAGTCCATGTGGGGGCCATACAATTGTGCAGCGACAGTTTTTATGTTTTTCAGGTTTTTTCCCGATCGTACCACCATGGCATCGCCACCTACCGACCAGGTCATCTGATAGATGACCACCAGTTCCATGTTTTTCTTTTTGAACACTTCCGAAGCGGCATTGATCATACCCATGGTACCGCGAAGGTAAGGGGTTTCGCCGGAAAGACATTTTGATACCTGTTTGGTAAAATTATCTTCTCTGAAAAGGCTGACATTCAGGCCTTGTTTGGCAAAAAGGCCTTCCTCCTTGGCCAGAACGGTAGCCATATCACCACCCCAAGTAATAATGGGCACCTTAACCGTAGAGGAGGTACTCACATTTCTTAAAGAGGCCGTCACCGCTGTACTCAGCGGCTTTGCGGTGAGGTAATTGATATTTTGGGCGGAGGCCGTACTCGCCAGTAGCACTCCCAACATACCTAAAATAGAATAAAAGAGTTTTTGCATAATTCAGTAGAATAATAGCCTATCGGTTCTGTTTATTTTTCCTTGAAGCTTCTTTGTTTAAATTCTGCTCAAAATAATCATATTTTTACTTGAATAAAAATTATTGCTACAATGATGTTCCAATATCAGGAAAATTCCTCGTCCTGTTCGGAACTTTCGGTTGAATTTCAGGGAGTTTCTGTTCTCGATACGCTGAAGTACCTTGACAGTAGGTGCTCGTTGAATCTATAGGGTCATTGACTTCCAAGATCGAATAGGTAAGTTGCACCCCATAATCGGTTCAACCCAAATGGATCAATAGGATTGTGTGATGAGCGTATAAAGTGCAATAAAATCAGTGGTTTAGGAGAGGAGGCTTTTGTATCACTAAGGTGACGAGCCTGCGTAGCGCAAAACCGCTGATTTTGAAGCAATTTATATTCGGAATAGAAAGGCTATTGATTATTTTGGGTTCAATACTCAGTGTTTTATATCCTGAGGCTGTTGCATTCGGGTATTTATTCCAACAATGGAAGAAAAATTGTCGGGAAAAAATAAAGGTCTAGAGCGATGTAAATGTATTGATGGATAGGTCTTTGTAGGACAGCTTAGCGGGACCTACTCCAAGAGAGGCCTGATGTTTTTGGGTAAAACCTTCTGTTTTCGTCAGAATAGTCGGGCATAAAAAAAGCAATCCCTAAAGGATTGCTTTTTTTGCTCGTTTGTTCATTTACTTTATAATAGCTCAGGTGCTTTTCCATTTTATGGTACACCCGATAGCTTTGGTATGCTCGGTGGGCACGGACTTTCCATCCAAGAGTGCACCTACGGCTTCTTCTACATACTTCTTATCCGCAGCAGAGGCATCTTTGGCATTATTATCTATAGCACCGATATAAGCGACTTTCAGGCCTTCTTTTGTTTTATTGAGGACATATACATGAGGCGTATTGGTAGCTCCATAGGTTTTGGCTACTTCTTGCGATTCATCGTGCAGGTAAGGGAAAGAGTAGCTCTTTTCCTGGGCCAGCTTGACCATTTCTTCATAAGAGTCGCCCGGCTTTGTTTTGATATCATTGGAATTGACCGCTATCACCGGGTAGCCTTTTGCGCTATATTCCTTGTCCAGCTCCAGAATACGGTCTTCGTACATTTTGGAAAAAGGACAAGTATTACAGGTGAACACGAGAATGAAACCTTTGGCATCTTCATAGGAAGCCATGGATACCATCTCACCATTGACATTTTTCAGGTTAAAATCCATAGCCTTATCGCCTACTTTATAGCCACTTTCCGTAGTGTTACCTGCAAAGAAGACGAGTAAACATAATGCGGCTAGCGCCGGCAAATAAAATTTTCTTTTTTTTAGCATGTCATTATAGGTTTAGTTTATAGGAAATGACTCATTGTTGGTCCACCAATTCATCAATGAGTTGACGAAGTTCGCCTTCCTGTAGTTCTTTTTCAACGAATTTTCGGTGCTTACTGTTTCCTTTTACCACTAAAGTGGCGGGAATTGCTCCGGACCATCGCTGGTCTACCTTATTAATCCATGAGTTGTAGTCGATTTCATCCAAAAGCAGTACTTTGGAGGTCAGTGATTTTCTATTGATAAACTGTTCTACTTTTTCTTTTTTTTCAGCGAAGTCCAAGCTTATCAGGATAACTTCGACCCCCTTTTTGGCATAATCCTTTCCTACCTTCTCAAAATGGGGCAGTTCCTTGATACAGGGTGCGCACCACGTAGCCCAAAAATTGATGACCTTTATACCTTCGGAAGTATCATGAATGAGCGATTCGAGAGCATCCATCTTGATGACCTCTACTTTGTCCTGAGCTAAGGCGTTAACACAGAGTGCTATGAAAAAACAAAAACAAAATATAATTTTTGACATTAGTAAATAGGTTATTGGAAAATAAAGGTACCCTAAAATCAACGTAGAAAATCGTATGAAGGTTGGAAAGCAATTCTCTTTCTTTCTTAAAATATAACTTTTTGTAGAATAGCTACTTAGCATCCTTTGAGTGCAGAATAAAGACTCCATGATTTCTTTGAATTGAGAAATTAATAATGCCGTACTGGTTAATATTGCAATAATGTTAAGATAATATAAAGAGAGTGGGAATACGTCTATTATATTCGGTCATGCGATTGAAAAAACTATCAAAGTGAGGTCTGTAAGAACAGTGTAAGTTTAACTCATGAAAACGTTTTTTTTCTCTATGTCCTCTAAAGATTTTATACAAAAAAAAGAATCGGGAAAATCAATACAAAGTTGTCCACATTTCCCGAAAGTTATCCACACAGCCAAATAATTTATCTATAATTCATTGATATTCAACGATTTGAATGTCTTAATTTAAATAACGACTTTGTGGACAACTTGAGCCTCTTCATTTCCCCATTCGATTTGACACATGGATATGCTGTGTTTCGGCCATACGAAGAATCTACTTCATCACTTTCACAGTAACAACCTGAATTGACGAAAATTTAAAGGTATTTTTTTATTGACTACTCTTTGTTCTGGCTGATAAGTTTGGTTCTATAGGTGTTAAATATTCGTGACTTAGACAAGAATCCGACATATTTCCCTTCATCGATAACAGGTAGGTTCCAAGCTCCGGTAACTTCGAATTTTTTCATAACCGATTGCATATTTTCATGAGAGGACACATGAGCGGGTGGGCTGTGCATTAACGATTTGACGATTATGGAGGCTCTGTTCTCCTCATCGAACATGATATTGCGGATATCATCCAGAGTGATGATGCCCAGAAGTTCTTCTTTTTCGTTGACCACAGGGAAGATATTTCGTTTGGAGGCCCTGACCAGTACGGTCATGTCCTCTAGGTTGGCTTCGGGATGTATGGTCAGTAGGTCTTTTTCTACGACTTTCTTCAGGTCTATCAGACTGAGCACTTGCTTATCCTTGTCATACTGAATGAGGTCACCACTTTCGACGAGGTGTTTGGCATACAGCGAGTACTTTTCGAAGAAGGAGCTGGTACTCAGTGCAATAGCCGATACCAACATCAATGGGACGAAGAGTTCGTAGCCTCCCGTTATTTCCGCAATCAGGAATATCGCTGTCAGAGGGGCGTGAAGTACTCCGCTCATGACTCCGCACATGCCCACTAGTGTGAAATTGCTCGGGCTTACCGCATTGGCAGCAAGTGTATCGGTCAGCGATGCGAAACTATAGCCCGTGATTCCCCCTATGAAGAGTGATGGGGCAAAAATGCCGCCATTACCACCGGCACCGATGGTCAGTGCAGAGGCCAAAGGTTTGATGAGAACCACACCTATCAAAAAGGCGATGAGAAAAGCTATATTATGGATTTCATGAAAGAAAAGGCTATTGTGCAGTACTTGATCTCCTTTGCCCGCAAGCAATAGTTTGATGGTATAATAGCCCTCTCCATAGATGGGCGGAAACACGAATATAATGAGGCCCAAGGCCAGGCCACCTACCAAAGCGCGTGGAAAACGCTGTTTTATCTTGACGATGAGACTTTCCACTTTGTAGGTTACCCTAGTGAAGTAAACCGATACTAGGCCGCAGAGGACTCCGAGTAGGATATAAAAGGGGGTGTCCGTGGCCTTGAAACTATCCTTTACCTTAAAGGAAAAGAGGACATCATCCCCCAGTAGCGTCAATGAAACCAGAGAAGCGAAGACGGAAGCGATCAGTAAAGGTATGAATGTGGCGATAGTCACTTCTGCAAGGATAACTTCCATACAAAAAATAACGCCCGCTACCGGAGAGTTGAACATGGCCGAAATCGCTGCTGCCGATCCGCAACTGATCAGTACGGTCCTTTTTTTCTGACCAAGGTGAGTGATGCGGCCGATGTTGGAGCCTATAGCGGCTCCGGTGACCACCGCTGGGGCTTCCAGTCCTACAGAGCCGCCCAAACTGACGGTAGCCGCGCTGGTCATCATCCGCGAAAACATTTTGCTCGGTGAGATGATGCTGGATTTTTTAGAGATGGCGTACAGTATGTTCGTAATCCCATGGCCCAATTTCTCACGAAGTGCCTTGGCCATGAGTACGGTAATCACTATACCGATAAGAGGATAGCCTACATAGAGATAATTGGCATAACCTATAGCAAAACCGCTGGTCAGTTTGTCCTGAATCAGATGCACGACCGTTTTCAGGGTTACGGCAGCAAAACCCACGATAACCCCTATGATACCACTGAGTACGAGTACAAGATGTCTGTCATTGAAGTGTTTGATTCTCCAGACTAGGAACCTGACCAAATATTTTTCCGATTTTGATGTGTTCAATACAAGCTAATTTATCCTTTTTATTTTCATTTGGACTCCCTATCGTATTTATTGACACGTAAATATACGGATAGGGAGTATATATCTTCCTACTCTAGCTGAACGCATTTGGGTTTGGGGTGAGAAATACTGCTATGTCCGCCGGTATCACTGTGATCTCGTTGAATTGTCACCGCAGTGTTCCGAGTATTCCTCTGTCATTTATAGACTATTGTAATGTACACCTGACTTGAGTCCGGATCATGCGTTGGGACTTCATAACGAGGGTTTATACTCAAGAGAAAGTATTTTGGGAAAATGTTGTCCAGAGACAAAAGGATGACTACTACCCAGTTTGATGGATAAGTCATTAGTAGAATGGTCATTAGGGTTCATGCCTCGATAATTCTTGGAATTTTCATGTATCCAATCGGCCTCAAATCAATTGCGTTTGGGTATAAATAGCCATACATCAGGGCGTTTTCTTGGATTCAGCAGGACACCGCTATGGTGAATTCAAAAAACGTATTGCAACGACCGGTTCGCAGCTATTTAGATCCGCAGTAGATTTTCCAATGCATGATCCGGGTTGAACATCAAATCATATTTACGGGTAATGGGCACCTCGATGAAGTGGAATTGCAATAAAAAACTGGACAATAAGTTAAGCACATTTTGAATAATTGATTTTACTAAACTCTTCTGGAGT
>CANLOE010000063.1 GCA_947492745.1 uncultured Cyclobacteriaceae bacterium
CTTGTTTTCTTCATTCTTTCTGTAAGTTAACCCTATTGAGCTTTTCTTACTGTCCAGTCAAATGTATACACTCCACCGGCCATTTGTATTCGTTCGGCATAGCACCGCTATGGTGAATGAAGACCGGTGGGCAAAGCTTCCGGTAGGGAGCTATTTATGCGCGGAATAGGTTCTCTATTCATCATTTTGGGTTTATACTCAAGAGAACGTATTTTGGAAAAACGTTGTCCAGAGACAAAAGGATGACCATTACCAAGTTTGATGGATAAGTCATTAGTAGTATGATCATTAGGGTTCATGCCTCGATAATTCTCGGAATTTTCGTGTATCCGATCGGTCTCAAATCAATTACGTTTGGGGGTACATTCAGCCCAAAATAATCGATTTTACACCTCAATAATCATTAGCCACCTCACCTAAACCACTGATTTCAGTGTACTTTATGCCCTCATCACAAAATCCTATTGATCGATTTGGGTTAAACCTTTTCGTCCAATACATTTTTGAGCATAACCGTTTTTCTTCTCTGTAGCTGAGTCAGGTGTCCCATAATGAACAGAGCAATCAAAAAGAAAGGTATCGTAGGAATCTTGTACCTTACCAAAGAGCCGAAATTCCCCGAAGTAATCCCTACCGAAAAGGCAAACGAAACCGTGAAAGTAATGCAAAATACCAGAAGGGGGTTTCTTACTATTAATCGTATACTGTTAAAAAGACCGTTCTTAATGACGAGAAAAAGACTCAAAATGAGCAAGGCCAAGCTTTCCAGAGCAGAAAGTAGCATAATGGGACTACTTACCTCCCATAGGTAGGGGCGATACAAAGTGACAATCACGGCGGGTGCAAACTTCTTTAACAGCCCTTCGGGACTAAAGTCATAATCTCCTAAATTATAACCCGAGCCCTCTTTACGTACTGTCCACATCGAATTGTCCTTAGCAGTCACCTCGGCAGTCAATAAGATATTCTCAATACTGTATTTTGGATTACTTTTGCCAAGCTGAACGATACCGATGAGGCTAATGCCCACTGCCAAGGACAGTATAATAGGAAACAGTACGATGCGCAGTAACTCGGAGGGTATTTTTTCAATATTGGAGAAAAACAACCATAGCAATACCGCTGGCAAAAAACATAATAGTATATAAATCTTAATATTGAAGATAATATAGGAAAACAGGAAAAAAAGTATGTAGGAAATCGCTCTTTTTCTTTTCAGCAATACAATATTGAAAAGCGCATACACCACCCAGCCCAGTGCGCCCAGAGTCAGCGTATCCTTCATCACTCCTGAACCCCAGAAAACCACCGATGGAACAAAGAACAACGCTAAGGCGAATTGAAAGTGAAGCGCTGGGAATTTCCTGTAAAAGGAAGTGAACATGGCCCAGAGACCACTAAAACTAAAGGTAGCGAAGAACAAAGCAGTAGCAGAATAGGTATCGAAGGTCAACAAACCCAAAAAACCCGCCACCCTAACGACAAAATAAGTAGGATCATCATCAAAATACCACATTTTCAGCGCATAGCTCAAGGTATCAGGACGGTATTCGTTATCCAAAAAAATAAGTTTCAAACCCACTATGGGATTGTCCGAAAATGCATCCCATATGTGACTACTACCAAAAGTGGTATACCCAAAGGTGTCACCACCACCATAGTAGAACTGATATATCAACCCCAGCGCAATAGCACCAAAAAACTTGATGCTCAGTGCCGGCATAAAATACTTCTTTGTCACCGCATCCGTGACCATAGGACGGATCATAAATGCCAGCAAATAGATCAGCATCAAGAAAAGGGGAGCAACCAGAAAGTCTTTAAGTACCATGCAGTGGACCTGTAGATGGATTCGCTTATCGCGTAATAGCCAAATCCAGAATGGTCATCGATTTTCCTATCTCTAGGTCAGCTTACCCGAAGGTATACAGCCCATCGTTAGCATCAGCTTTATACTCCAATTTTGGTCTTCAAGTTTGATGCACCGCTGCTATGCTGGCTCATCCTTCCGTAACAAAATCCTGATGACAATTCCAGATTGAATGTAAATCTAAATCAAATCATGCTATTTTTCAATGATTCCATTTACGGCTTGACAAACAAGGTCTATCAATAAGACCCCAATCTTGTATAGTCTGCCTATGCCATAGGCTATATCTTATACAAATTTGAGTTTCAACTGTCGTATAAGATTACGCGGGTCATATTAGCTTCAACCCGGATGATGTATTAGAGCTTAGAGACTGTTTTAAAATATATCTTTTTCTTTCTTTATGTTCTTCTTTTGGTGCCTGATTTCGTTGAAATTTCCGCTAGCTAGCGCGACATGCTATCTTTGTCAATGGCTCACGTGACAGAGCGGCCCCTTCACTAATAATGCCCTCAGGACATTTTCTTGATGCTCGGTCCTATCCAAAATAAGTGATAATAAATTTCAAATGTAATTTCAAAACAGTCTCTTGGTTATGAGGGTTTAAAAAGCAATACATCAGGGTATTTTATCGGATTCGGCGTAGCACCGCTACGGTGAATCCGATAAACGCATTCACCTTGCTGATTTTCAGCCATTTAAGGCCACAACAGAAGGGCTAATGCATGATCCGGGTTCAATCAAGGCGAGCACCGCAGGGATAGCAGCGCTATCCCGAGAGTTGTCAACGCAGAGTGAAGCAAAATGAACAGAAAGATAGGCGATTTTAAAAGCTAAGTTGGTATTACACCTTAATGATGCAAAAGCTCCTTCACCTAAACGGCTCATTTTAGTGCACTTTATACATCAAAAGAAGTAGGTACAGCAATGAGCATGGTTAAAGTGCATTCAACTTGAAGTGAATACCGTCTATGCAAACTATACGAATGCCACATGACCATTGGAAATCAATAAGCACCTCTGAAAATAAAAGATACAATTCAAAATAGTCTCTTCATTACTAATTGTTAAATTGCAGTAAAAACAACAAGCTGGATGCGTAGTATTATATTATTTGAACTGAACGAGGTCCCATTTCGGGTCATTGACCATTACTGTCATAAATATCCGGAATCCACACTCGCCACCATACTTCCCCAAAGCTGGCAATACGAAACCCTGACCAAGGATGAGGGCCATTTGCATCCTTGGACCACTTGGCCCACACTGCACCGTGGCGTGGCCAATGATATTCATCAGATCAAGGACTTCGGGGAAGACCTCAGTACAATGGACCGGGACTATCCCAGTCTATGGCAACAGGTGGTAGCACATAACTATAGTGTAGGGGTATTCGCCTCCATGCACAGCTATCCTCCACCCGAAAATATGGAGGACTATAACTTCTATGTACCTGACCCTTTTGCGCAGACCAGCCACTGCCATCCCAAGAGTATCGAACCCTTTCAGGCCTTCAACCTATCGATGGCCCGACGCTCGGGCAGAAACGTAGATAGCGGCATCGACAAAAAATCTGCCGCCAAACTGGCCCTGAGCCTTCCCAAGCTGGGTATTCGACCCAAAACACTCAAAAGTACACTACAACAACTACTGGCTGAACGCACCCATCCCTGGAAAGCCACCCGCAGGAGAACTTTCCAGTCGGTGCTGGCCTTTGATATCTATATGAAGCTGCTGAACCAGCACAAGCCCAGTTTCAGCACCTACCTGTCCAATCATGTGGCAGCGACCATGCACCGCTACTGGGCGGCGACCTTTCCCGATGACTATGAGGAGAACAATCTGAGTGACAAATGGATAGAAACCTACCAAGAAGAGATCGATTTTGCGATGCACAAGTTCGATGGTTTTCTGGGGGACTTGGTTCAGTTTACCCAAAAAAACAAGGGATACAAACTCGTCGTGGCCAGTAGCATGGGACAGGAAGCTACACAGGCAGAACTGCTCAGTACCGAACTGGTCGTCGAGGACCTCCCCCGTTTGATGACCGCACTGGGACTATCGGCAGAAGTGTGGGACCTATTGCCCGCCATGCATCCGCAGTACAATGTGAAACTCCATACCCCCGAGCATTTGGAACGACTGAGAGGGGCCTTGGGCAAGCTCATCATCGATGGCAAGCCCCTCAACTATCGCGAGAAAGAGGGCGGTTTCGTCAGTCTTGACTTTGGACATACTAATCTGGGAGAGGAGGACATCTCTTTTCAGGGCAGAGCCGTAGCGGCAAATAGCCTAGGTCTGAAAAATGAAAAAATAGATGAAGAGGCCTCCGGCACGGCCTACCATATCCCGGAAGGCTCCCTTTTCATCTACGACCCGCAGGATACGGCCCCGAAAGGCGAGCGGGTGAAAAATGTGGATACCCGTGCCTTTGCACCCAGTGTGCTGGAGAACTTCGACATCGAAGTGCCCGCCTATATGGTTGGAGAGCGTATCCCCGGTATCGGTGGGCTTATGTGATGAAAGGTATCCAGGATAGAGTCCTTAAATAATATTTAGATAATATATGGTCAATTCTTAAGGAGGGTTTTTGGGCCGATAAATCATTAAATTATATTCAATATCTTTGACAATAATAAATACTGGATGGTATCGGTCTCGGGTATGAGTAGTTGCCTGGATTAGCACTTAGCTTTGCAAGTACACACAAGGTTAGAAATTCCAGCGGAATTTCCGAAGTAGACAAGAACAAGCAATTACTTATAGCCATTGTTGGGTACCGTTTTTATTTTATTAAAATTCCCAAATTCTTTAGCACCCCTTTTGCTCGACTGTCATTTCTCATTTCTGAATATTTACCCTTAAACCCAAAATGTCCATTAGAAAATCTATTCCGGGCTTAACTGGCTTCAAATCAGTAAATGAATGCGTTTTTTGAATTAACCGTAGCGGTGCTACGCTGAACCCAAGAAAACGCACTGATTCATTGCCATTTAAGTCCTCATGACGAAGTTCCAACGAACATTTTGGGTTAAATTCTAATACGAAATCGAGAAGTTCAACAGTCGAAACATTCGTTATTTTAGGTCTCAAATAATTAAGCAGTTCGATGTATTTCTGTTTGCAAAGTTTAATTTGAAGGGAACTGCTAATTTGGTCAGTTGTAAATGGAAAAAGAGCAATAGTCGCTTGTCTGCTGTCAAAATGCTCAATTAATTCCCTATAGATTGGTTCAGCATCCCAAGCAATTCCATTTCCATTGCTTAAATAAACTTCTACAAGAACTAATACATATTGTTTGTTTATTCCTTTTGGGATTTTTGGTGGAACACTATAGCACCCCCCAATGTTAGGGCCGGTTTTTCGCCGGTTTAAGTTTTTTTTCATTAGCATCAAGCAGCATTTTGGTATTTGTGATCAGGGGGTTACTCTACCGATTCCCTGATGTCTCCTGTTATTATATCTGTCCATAAATTGTTGTATCCCCTTGAACAGCTCCAGTCCGTCCTCCGCTGGGTTTAAATATATATACCGTTGCTTTAATGTTCTCCGGAAACGCTCTATATAAATATTATCGATGGCCCTTCCTTTCCCATCCATACTGATTTTGATATAGGCCTCTTTTAGTCCTGATACCCATTCCCTGCACGCAAACTGAACCCCTTGATCGGAATTGACGATCTCGGCCTGCCAGTTTTATAACTTACAAACCTTAACTAAACGACATTGATAATCCGGGTTTAATATATTATTTTTTGATTTTTTTAAAAAACCCGAATAATATTGATTTTAGGTCAGTTCAGTAATTGGGCCAAGCCTATCAAGATAGGTCGGCTTCTTCATTTTTGGCTTGACCCAAAAACGAAGCAAAAAAGTCAAGACTGTGAACAAATAGGCTAAAAATCATTCCATTGCGCTAAAATATACAAACTCGCTACGCTCAGACAGCGTATATTTTTTAACGCTCCATTTCATGATTTTCTTAACGCAATTTGTTCAAGGTCAGCCATTAAACGGCTCCGAATAAATGAAAACTATACTAAATAACTGAATTTCATTCAGTTAACACAATGAAGTCAAGCATTTTCCGCTATGGGTACAATTCAAATTTGTTTTTAAACATGCTCTTAAAGGTCACCATTTCAACAACAGTACACCAGGACTTCTTTTGCATCACTGATTTTCAAGCGCATGACGATAGGAGCTTGGCCCATTGGGATATGATGAATACTAAAAATGAAGTCTTGGGCCATGGTGTCGATGACGCTATTTATAAAGCTAATAAAGATGAAACAGATTACAGGTCTTTTCGAAGAAGATCGGACCTTATGGGACTGCCCGGAGGGTAGTCATTAGTGTATCTGTTATCGTATTGTGATAACGAAGTGATTTCTCAGAAGTGGCACCGTTCTCAAAAAAACATCAGGCAAAGCCCCTTTGTATTTGGACAAAAAAAACAGAAAAATGATAGAAAAGGATATCTACAACAGAAAAGGAGCCCGAAAAGTGCAGGACGTACCCACCGATGTGCTGGACCTTTTGAACCGGGGCAGAATCCCTACGGTCAACCTGACCGAATGGCTGGCCGTGGACCACCGCCAATTGGTGGCGGCCACCTTTCCCGAAATGGGCCTGGGGGACAGCATCGAAGCCATCACCACAGCGGTCGGGCAACAGAAAAAGCCCACGGCGATGGCTTCCACAAAAATTGTCGGACAGTGCCTTTACACCCATTGCCGCCCATCGGGGACTTTGGCCCTGGCACTTGACCACTTGAGCCGGCATGTGTCGGACACGCTCAGGGGCTATGCCACCTACCTCATAGCCCTAGATACGGACTTGGACATTTCACAGAAACTTGTGCAATCGAGAAGCCTGATCGCCGATACGCATTTTGGTATTCGGGAAGTCGTCTGGATGGCCCTAAGGCCCGAAATAGAGCAGCATCTAGAAAAGTCCATTGCCCTACTGAGCCAGTGGACCCAAGAATCCGATGAGAACATTAGGCGCTTTACTACCGAATCGACCAGACCTAGAGGGGTCTGGTGCAAGCACATCGAAGCATTGAAGGAGCAGCCCGAGCGGGCATTGCCGATATTGGAGCCGCTCAAATCGGATACTTCCAAATATGTGCAGGACAGTGTCGGCAACTGGCTGAACGATGCCAGTAAGTCCAGGCCCGATTTTGTGACTGAACTGTGCGCGCGATGGCAGTCCGAATCGCCTGGCCCAGAGACGGGAAAAATCATAAAACGGGCACTGAGGACCCTTAAGAAGTAATAGGAAAGGAAGCCGGATACCGGAAGAATGGTTTCCCAAACTTTTTCATACTTGAACCCGAATCATGTATTGGAAAATCTACTGCGGATCTAAATAGCTGCAAACCGGTCGTTGCACTACGTTTTTTGAATTCACCATAGCGGTGCTATGCCGAACGAATCCAAATGGCCGGTATTTTGCTATGTATACGCTCATCACGATTTCTATCGATCAATTTGGGTTAAACCCTCGTTACGAAGTTCCAACGCATGATACGGGTTGGACAGGAAGGTTCGGAAAATTTCAAAGATCATGGGATTGTACCCAAGCTTGTCGTCTGTACTGTTCCCGTTCTTTTCCACTTTTGCGGCTGGGCCATTTCCTGTATATTGATACTGCACGAGAAAGGTCAGTTGATTGTTTTTTTATTACCAACACCATACAGCTATGAAATTTCCAATCGGTCAAGAGTATCTTATGTCCACAATTTTGGGTGAAGCCAAAAACAATAGGGATCATGATCGTCTATTTTCCGAAAACCAACTGGAAAATGAATTGGAGCTGCTTGGCACCTCCCTGTCCTATCTATTCAGATACTCCACTTGTTATTTTGGATGCCCTGGCGAAGGCCGTACACACGTACTTGAACCTTATGCAGGAAGAACCTATAACTTATCTCTGGGTTCATTTATATTATTGAGAAGTGGACTCTATGATGAAAGTATGAACATCCTGAGAAGTATTGGCGAAATAGCCAATTTAGTCTTTTTATTCATCTCCGATTACCCAAAATCAAGAGAAATGTGGTTTCACTTATCTGAAAAGGAGCGCAGAAATGAGTTTCGTCCAGATAGAGTTAGAAAAAAAATCGAAGAGCTAAATCTAACCGAATTGATGCCAATGCGCCGAGAAGCGTATTCTTTTCTTTGCGAGCAATCAGTACATATTGAAGTGATTTGGGCTTTTTATTTTGTAGCGAAAATAAGAGATTTTTTGCCCTGATGAAGTATTTTTTGAGTGGCATAGCCAAGGTTACGTCAGGAGAAAAAGCCCAAATCAGGGTAAAACAAGAATTGTTTGCAGCCAGAAGAAAAAGTCCAAATCACTTCATAAATCCACGTACTACACCGAATATTCATAACAAGAAAAACATAGGAACAATAGGTGGAATACCGCAGGAAAACGGAATACGCAAGGCACTGGGTATGCTGGCGGAAACAACTGCAAAGTCAGCAGTCCTATTCTCCAAGGCCTTGAACCGACCGCAGGATATCGATGAAATCATAAAATAAGATAGGTTTATAGAGCGGAGGGAATCTCGAAAAAATAAAAACCTCTTCAAAAATGGAGAGGTTTTTAAATTCTTTTACTTAATTACGTTTCCTTGAGAAGAAAGAGGCTTGATTAAGCATTACAGTACGAAATAAGTAAAATTCCCTGTCATAAACAAATAAAAGTAAGCATTATTGGAATACGATAAACTGGAACACTTCCTATCTCCACCTAGAATGAGCCGTTTTTTAATTGCGGGTAAGAATTCAGGGGAAAGGGCGCAACAGCTCTACGAAGCGAATTTGAAAGTAGCAGGTTCCTTTTATCCGATATTGAATTTGTTCGAGATATTTCTACGCAATGCTGTCTATAACAGGATGTCGGAACACTTCAAAAATCCGAACTGGATTATCGATGAAGCCGCTGAAAATAAAGGGTTCATGAGCGACCTTTCTTTAGAAAAATCAAAATTTTTCCTGAGAAAATCTATCAAAAAAACAGTGCAGTCGCTAGAAAACAAAAAAATAGCTGTCTGCACCGGTAAAGTTATCGCAGAACAGTCGCTGGGCTTCTGGACCAGCCTATTCGATAGCCACCACTACAAGTTGATTCAAGGGGCCGTAATCCATACCTTTCCGTACAAACCCAATTGCGCAAACCGGAATCATTTGAGAGAAAAATTAAATAGGATAAGGGAATTCAGGAATAGGGTCTATCATAATGAACCTATCTGTTTTCAGGGGGATGTCCTTAGTTTTGAACCTGTACTTAGGATAAAAAATGAAATCTATGAATTACTGGATTGGATAGACAGGGATTTGAAGGGATATACGAAAAATTTCGACAATATCGAAGTTGAAATAAACAGTGCCAATACCTTACATTAAATATCACAAAACAATTGTGATGTACTTAGAGTCCGTTGTAAATACCAAGCATAAAAAAAAGGTGCTGGGAGAACTATGTAGGTCCATCACTATTCACTATGAATCCACGGGACAGAAACCCTCTTTCCGGTACTTTCGGGGAAAGTATTATTATACAAATTTGGGTTTTAAATGTCGTATAAGATTCCGCGGGTCATTTTGGTTTCAATCAAGGCGATAACCGCAGGGATAGCAGCGCTATCCCGAGGATGGTCAACGCAGAGTGAAGCAAAATGAACAGGAAGATAGGCGATATTTAAAAGCTAAGTTTGTATTACAACCCATCCTATCGGCTGAACCCAAAGCTGTATCGATCGTACACCGATGAATTCCGGCACCTATTTGTCAAAAAACCCAAATCCATAAGTGTCCAAAACGAAATAGAGCTTTACCTTTTTTCAGTGCGGCCCAAGAGGCCACATCCATTCATAAAACGAAAGTGTCCTCAAGTGTATTCGAACCGGACAGTTCAAAAGTAATTCTCGATTCCCCTCGATAATGGCCCCAGGCCTATTGAGTAGCCATACTATAGATGGTATACTCGCAATTAGAAAGGTTATCGATCATTTTGGGTTTATACTCAAAAAAAAGTGAATTGGGAAATTTGGGGTTCGGCAAAAATGGGAAAACCCTGTATTGCACTATCGTCATCAGTTGAAAAGTAGTTGGGATTGTTCCGTGCGGAACAGTGCCTCCCCACTGATTTTCAGCCTGTCCAGGAACAATTGTTTTTGCAGTAAAATAAAAACACCAATACGTCAATTTTACCCTTGGTCTATCAGGAACAGTGCGATGAAAGCAAACCCTCAGCGTACTATATATATACCTACACCGAAACCGATGGCAATTTTCCCTCAAGTGTTTACGATGGTGATAGTCCTTCCTTACCCTTTTCTTCTCCCCTTACGCGATAATCGCTTACGGGCCTTTTTGTTTGCCGGATGGCTCCTCTTCGAGTTTTCTTTGACTTTTCTATAATAGGTCTTCGCCAGAGCGCGGTCCCCTTGTTTTTCGGTGATGTCTCCATAGTACAGTAGAGAGTAGAGGTAATAGCCCGTATCGGTGGCCCCTATCGACTCCGAGAAATCAATAGCGCGGGCATAGTATTTCTTGGCCTCGTCGAGTTCATTTTGACGTTCGCAGACCTGCCCAAGAATAAAGCCCGCATAGCGGCCGCTGGTAGCCTCATACCCTGTGGCACCGCCATCGATTTTGTCCAGTAGGTCGAGGGATACCTCTTTGGCCTTATTGCTCCAACCCATGGAATACAGCATACGGGCATAGTAGCGGTGAAAGTAGGGATTGCCGGGAAAGGTCTGATGCAGGTATTGGCTGATACGGAAGGCTCCTTTTTTATCTTTTTCATAACTGTTCAGAATACGCATCAGAAATACCTGCGCCTCGATACGGGTATAGAAGGCATTATTGGAGACCTCTTTCAGCTGTTTGATGCCCAGGCGCTTGTCTCCTTTGGGAAAAAACAATAAGATGGGCTTCAGCAGAGGGTAGTTTTCGGGTATCCATACCGAGAAGTAATTGTACAGCCCATCGCCGAACAGGAGTTCGGCGCTAAGGTCATGCTTTCCCTTGCTTTCTTCCAAGTAATTGAGGGCGCTCTTTCCCGCACTGGCGGCCTTGCGCCAGTTCTTCCGCTCATCATCCGAGTACAGCCTGCCTTTGAAGCCATAGGCGGCCGCTAGGAAAAAAGAAGCCTCCACTTTGTGGTTCTCTACATTGTACAGGCGTTTGGCGATGAGTATGGTAGAATCCATATAGGCCATGAACCGAGCATCGTGAGCGGTATTGTGTATATTGGGGACGATCTTCCACCACTCACAGAGACCCAGAAGAAAATAGGGCAGCGGATGCCAACCGTACTTTTGCTTCAACCAACGGAACTCCTGCTGCGCTTTTTTAAATTTGAAATTGTACATGTCATTGAGCGCCTCTGTGGCCTCTACCTGCACTTTCATATCTGTAAGCAAGATCCTCTCCGCGGAGGTGGAGGACTGCTCCTGAGCATGGCCGGCAAGTCCCATGAGGACAGCGCACAAAATCATTAGTTTTTTCATAGGTACTCCATAAAATCTATAGCTTCTCTCCCGCTGTGTCAAGATACAAAATGAAAACCGACCACAACGGAATTTCCCTTAAAGCAAGTCAAACGAAAAAATGAAGGCCAATGTTATGATCGCTATCTCATAAATGTAATGCATTCTTCGGAAAGGGCGTAATTCCGGAAGGATATTGCATTATTTCAGGCTGATGGGCAAGTATTATTTTTTCCCGGTAGGGCTAAAGTGAACAAAACCACTTAAATTTAAGCCAAATTGATTGATAGGATTTCGTGATGAGGGCATAAAGTACGATAAAATCAGCAGTTTAGGTGAGGAGGCCTAACGTATTGTTAGGGTGATGAACCTGCGCAGCGTAAAATCGCTGATTTTGAAGCAGTTTATGGTCGTAATAGGAAGGCTATTGATCATTTTGGGTTTAAGCCGAATTATGCATTGACTCACTATGGTGTTTTTTGAATACGCTGTGTTGAGAGCTTCATTATAGAGATTCGGAATACAGTAGATCGGTGGGTTTTCTTCGATTCAGCATACCACTACACTGAAGTTTACCGATATGAAATTTCTGAAGCTGCAACCGAAGCTTCATGAATTCCGATAGTGAACGCAATGCATCATCCCGATCTGTATAGCAGATATACGATTGATCTGTTGACAAACCGTATTCCACACTACCCCTTTCCATTAAGCCTATGCCATTTGTCAAAACCATGGAGGAATTACTGTCCGTTAACCGGATAGTCTTTTTTATCACCTTATGTGCGGGTACACTCTTAGTACTGTTCGTCAAAAAAACGTTTATAGAGAACGAGACTGTCGCTTTCATGATACTGGAACAGCGCGGTGAGATGGGAGCCGTCCATTTTGTCAATGGACTCCAGTATTTTTCTATACCGCTGTTCTACAGTTATAAGTTTACCCTTACGGGACTACTGTTATGGATCGCTTCCTTTATGTTCGGCTATAAGGTCAACTACCGATCGGCATGGGCCATCGCCATGATGGGCGAATTACTGTTCCTGGTCCCTGAACTGATCAAGCTCTTTTGGTTTCTCTTGGTGGCAAGAGACCCCGATATCTTCGATATCCGAGCCTTCTACCCCCTATCGCTACTGACACTGTTCGACCCTAACGAACTGGCGGACAAGTGGCACTATCCGCTCAAGGCACTGAACCTCTTCGAAGTCCTCTATTGGTACTTACTCATAGCGGGCATCCATATCAGTGAGGGAAAAAAATACCGCACTGCACAGCTCATTGTGTTTACAGGCTATATTTTCTTCTTCTTACTGTGGCTTCTCTTTTATGTACTGGTCTATAAATAGAACTCCTATGGCATCCTAGATAGAAGCATTTGTGCCCTATGAGGGGATTCGAAATTTTCTTTCGTCTGCAAATTGAACGGGCATACCCTTTATTTTGAATATAATCGCGATCTATCCCTAGCTATGCTCCTCAAAAAAAGCTTTATACAGAACACAAAATCTTTGATTTTCGCTATAAAACAAAAAGTTTAAATCACTTCTATCTGTATCTTTATAGAATCTTTCTTCAATTATTTACTATTTTCGCCAATTAACTAATCTGATTATCGACCTGTTCGATTTCATAGTGCGAAACATGGCCCCTTCACTATTCAAGTACTTATACTTCCCTAGCGGAGGAGATATACCGCCTGTGACCTGGACACCTTATCAAGTAGAAACAGCGCTAACAACTATTTTCTGATGGATTATCAAAAAACAAACAATATAACCGGTTGGGCTATATTTGTGATTGCCACTATCGTATACCTCATCACCCTTGAGGATACCGCTAGCTTTTGGGATTGCGGAGAGTTCATAGCCGTCTCCTACAAACTGATGGTGCCCCATCCACCGGGCGCTCCCTTTTTCCTATTAGTGGGCCGTATGTTCTCCTTTCTCTCCTTCGGGGATGTGACCCAAGTGGCCTACTGGATCAACGTATCCAGTGTACTGAGCAGCTCCTTTACCATATTGTTCCTCTTTTGGTCCATCGTCCTTTTAGGCCGTAAGCTGCTTCATGTCCAGGTAGGCGAAGAAGTATCGAAAGAAAAGACACTCCTGCTCATGGGCAGTGGTGCGGTAGGGGCACTGGCCTATACCTTCTCCGACTCGTTCTGGTTCTCGGCCGTAGAGGCAGAGGTATACGCAATGTCCTCTTTTTTCACGGCCTTCGTTGTCTGGGCCATCCTCAAGTGGGAACTTATAGAGGACGAGGGCCGTGCCAACCGCTGGCTCATCCTCATCGCTTATATGATGGGACTCTCCATAGGGGTACACTTGCTCAATCTGGTGACCATTCCCGCCCTGGGGCTTATCTATTATTTCAAAAAGTATCCCGTTACCCTTCAAGGTATCCTGGCCTGTCTGGGCATCAGCGGATTTATCCTTATCTTGGTGAACAACTTCGTCATCCCTGGCCTCCCCACTATCGCGGGAGCTTTCGAAATCAGCTTTGTCAATAAACTGGGGCTGCCCTTTGGCTCGGGAGCATTGGTATTTGGACTGCTGTTCGTTACTGCGGTAGTCGCGGGTATCTGGTACTCGGCCAAATATCAAAAAGTGGTCATGAACACGTTCATGCTCTGTTTTGCTTTCATCCTGATAGGCTATTCTTCCTACTCCATTATACTCATCCGCTCCAGTTTCAACCCCCCCATCGATGAAAACAATCCAGAGGACATCATGAGCTTCATCAAATACCTCAAGAGAGAACAGTACGGTAGCCGCCCCCTCGCGCATGGACAGTACTTCACCGCAGAGGTCGTCGATCAAGAAGAAGGTGAAGAAGTCTATACCAAAGGGAAGGAGAAATACGAGGTGACCGACCATAAGACCAATTATGAATACAATGAGGAGCACCTGACCATACTTCCCAGAATGTATAGTGCCTCGCCACAGCATATCCAGAAGTACAAAGAGGTCACGGGCTATACGGAAGAGCCACTCAAAGACCGCTTCGGCAATATCAAGACCAAGCGCAACGGAGACCCACAAATGAAACCGCCGAAGTTCTTCCGACATAACCTCTATTTTATGTTCAAATATCAGATGGGGCATATGTACTGGCGCTACTTCATGTGGAACTTCTCCGGACGAGAGAGCGATATCAATGGCGCGGACTGGCAGGCACCATGGGATGCCCTCAAAGAAGTACCGCAAAGCCTAAAGGAAAACGGTGCCAGAAACAATTTCTTTATGATTCCCTTGTTGCTGGGCATCATCGGCTTGATTTTCCAATACCTCAGAGACCCGAAGAACTTTGCCGTAGTGGCCATGCTGTTTTTCCTAACAGGACTGGTACTCACCATTTACCTCAACTCGCCCCCCATGGAACCACGAGAGCGCGATTATATCTACGTCGGTTCTTTCTATGCCTTCGCCATATGGATAGGCTTCAGTGTGCTGGGCTTGGCAGAACTACTGGGCAGGGTCTTCAAGAACAATGGAAAAGCTGCGGCAATGACCGCCACTGGGCTGTGCATGCTGGCTCCCATCATCATGGCGGCAGAGGGCTGGGATGACCATGACCGTTCCAATCGTTACTTCTCCGTAGATTCTGCCAAAAACTTTCTGGCCTCCTGTCAGGAAAATGCCATCATATTTACGGGCGGGGACAACGATACCTTTCCGCTATGGTACTCTCAGGATGTAGAAGGTTACCGTACCGATGTACGGGTCGTGGTATTGAGCTACTTCAACACTGACTGGTACATCGATCAGATGAGCCAGCAGGCCTACGAATCCGCCCCATTCCCTTTTACCCTGAAAAAGGAAAATTACATCCAAGGAGGCAGAAACGACATCCTCTTCTATCAAAAAATGGTCAATACGGACCTGGACCTGAAGCAATATATCAATCTCATCAAGAAAAACGATAACCGACTTCTGGTCTATAACCAATACAATGCCGTACCGAGCAAGACCCTGACCTTAAAAATCGACAAGGATGCCGTACGGAAAATGGGCATTGTCCCCCCTGGTATGGACAGCTTACTGGTAGACGAGATGAAGTTTACCCTCAAGGGCAGTAATCTGGAGAAGAAAGACCTGATGATACTCGACATCATCGCTACCAATGACTGGAAGCGGCCCATTTATTTCAACAATACCTCTCTGGCGCAGGTCAAACTGAACCTGAGACCCTACACCATACAGGAAGGCAATGCCTACCGACTGTTGCCCATAAAGATGCCAGAGGGCCAGCAGGAATTTGTCAACTCCGATTTGATGTTCGAGAACATGACCGAGAACTTCCACTATCGCGAACTGGACAATCCGAACGTATATTACACCGAGGATTACAGGGATTTTGTGGCCAATCACCGCTCTTCGTTCAATACGCTGGGCAGGGCACTGATGGACGAAGGCAAAAAAGAAAAAGCCAAAAAAGCACTGTTCTTTAACCTAGAAAAGATGCCCGATGAAGCCATCCCCTATGATGTCACCTCACTGGAGACCATGCGCATACTCTATACGCTGGACGAAACGGAGAAAGCCAATGAAATCGCCACTACCTACGGTGATAGGATCAACGAAGAGCTGGAGTACAGCATAGCACAAATGGAGAAGAACGGGTACAGCCCCTATGATATCGGGCGACACTTGCAGATACTGACCCAGCTACAAAGGACCGCGAAAAGATTCGGAGCGACCCAGATTGCCAAAAAATACGAAGAAGCCATAAGAGGTTATTACGGGGCATTACAGATCAACGAAAGAGGTGCCCCCAGGTAATGTAACGTCACATTTATAGCCAAACAGATACTCTATCACCCTATACCCTCAGTGGTATAGGGTGAACTTGTTTTCGGGCTTTCCTTCATAATGGAAAATGAAGCAGTATCGCTAGACCCATGAGGCATGAGAGTACTGCTATAGCAAGGCAATAAATCAAATTATATTGCAATAAAACAATATTATATATAATATTTAGTAATTATTTACTAGTATTGCATTACTGATTACGGAGAAAATCTAGAAATTACAGTATGGGAAGATTTCCTTTTTACCGCCAGCTGGACACCATGGACTGTGGCCCTACCTGCTTGCGCATCATCGCCAAGCATTATGGAAAGAGCTATTCCTTACAGACCATCAGGGAGCGCAGCTACATCACCCGCGAAGGGGTCTCCCTATTGGGCATCAGTGATGCCGCCGAATCCATTGGTTTCCGTACATTGGCGGCAAAAATCCCATTTGATAAACTCAAGGAAGAAGCACCCACACCCTTTATCGCCCACTGGCGGCAGCGGCACTTTGTAGTGGTCTATGGTTTCAAGCGGGGTAAGGTACTGGTGTCCGACCCCGCACATGGCCTGGTAAAGTTCACTAAAGAGGAGTTTCTCGATGGCTGGATCAGTGATAAGGACTCCGGTGAGGAAACGGGCGTAGTCCTCCTGATGGAGACGACCCCCGAATTCTATGCACAGGACGAAGAGGATAAGATGAAAAATGCGGGCTTCCGTTTTTTCTTCCGTTACCTGAACCCCTACAAAAAATTTATCGTGCAGCTCGTCCTGGGGATGGTCGTGGGCAGTTTACTGCAACTCATCTTTCCCTTCCTGACGCAGTCCATCGTGGACATCGGTATCTATAACCAGGACCTGAACTTCGTCACGCTGATCTTGGTAGCGCAGCTGATGCTCTACCTGAGCCGGACCACGGTAGAGTTCATCCGTAGCTGGATACTGTTGCATATCGGTACGCGTATCAACATCTCCATCATTTCGGATTTTCTCATCAAGCTGATGAAGCTGCCCATGTCCTTCTTCGATACCAAGATGATCGGGGACCTATTACAAAGGATAGGCGATCATCGAAGGATAGAATCCTTTCTGACCTCATCGACACTGAACATCCTCTTTTCCTTTGTCAACCTCATCGTGTTTGCCATTGTTCTTGGTTATTATAACCTGACCATATTTACCATTTTCTTTATCGGCAGTGCCGTCTATGTGGCATGGATACTCATCTTCATGAAGAAGCGCCGCGAACTCGACTACAAACGCTTCGACCAGATGTCGGACAATCAGAGCAGTCTGATACAGCTCATCACGGGCATGCAGGAAATCAAGCTCCACAACAGCGAGAAACAGAAAAGATGGGAATGGGAGCGGATTCAGGCCAAGCTTTTCAAAGTGAGCGTCAAAAGTCTGGCCCTCGATCAGTACCAGCAGGCAGGTTCTACTTTTATCAATGAGATCAAGAACATCTTTATCTCCTTTGTTGCTGCCAAAGCGGTCATCGATGGCAACCTGACCCTAGGGGAAATGCTCGCCATCCAGTACATCATCGGACAGCTCAATGCGCCCATCAACCAGCTAGTGAGCTTTATCCACAATGCCCAGGATGCCAAAATCTCACTGGAGAGACTCGGGGAAATCCACAGCAAGGAGGATGAAGAAGACGTGAGAGAGAGTAAGCTCACCATCTTTCCCGAGGACCAGTCCCTTAATGTCCATCAGCTCAGTTTCAAGTACGAAGGACCACACTCGGAGGCCGTACTTAGAAATATCGACCTCAAGATTCCCGAGGGAAAGATTACGGCCATCGTAGGGGCCAGCGGTAGTGGCAAGACCACCTTGGTCAAATTACTGCTACGGTTTTATGAACCTACCGAAGGAGAACTCCGGCTGGGAGATATCGCCCTGAGCACTTTCAGTAATCGGCTATGGCGGGAAAAATGCGGTGCCGTTCTTCAGGACGGATTCATCTTTTCGGATACCATCGCCAAGAACATTGCCGTCAGTGATGAATACATCGATAAGGAAAGACTCATCTACTCCGTGAAAACAGCCAATATCCAAGGTTTCATCGAATCGCTACCGCTGGGCTACAATACCAAAATCGGTAACGATGGCCATGGCCTGAGCCAAGGTCAGCGCCAGAGAATATTGATTGCCAGGGCTGTCTACAAAAACCCGGAGTACATGTTCTTCGATGAGGCCACCAATGCACTGGATGCCAACAATGAAAAAATCATTATGGAAAACCTCGATCGCTTTTTTGAGGGCAGAACGGTCATCGTCGTTGCACATCGCCTGAGCACGGTCAAAAATGCCGATCAGATTATCGTACTGGATAACGGTGTCATCACCGAAGTGGGCAACCACAGGACCTTGACGGACAAGCGGGGAGATTATTATAATCTGGTAAAAAACCAATTGGAACTGGGCAATTGATACTGTACCCAAAAAGGGCACAGTAGCTGAGCAGGCATCATTTTGCCTACCGGACGGGTACGCCCCATGTACCGAAGATAGATAGCACAGTGCCGCCCCATCAAGATAGAGCGGCACTGATATTGCTCATTCAAGGCTCTGGGACCGACGGGAATATCCGGACAACAACTATCCCAATATTCCGGTAACAGAGGTCGGAGGCCATCGGGTCGGCCCTTATCAGACAGTGTTTATGATTCAGGATAGCACTGGGCAATGCCCGTAGGGATGCTGTCCCCTGTATCGGGAATGGATTTATCCCCAGGGTCGATAGGGTCCCAAGGGATTATACCTCCCCGTATCCTATCCGTACCTTTTCCAATATTGAGCCCAGAAAAGGAAGTAATAAAGCTTTCCAAGCTTAAAGAGGTTATTTTGAGTTTTTTCTTCATCATCGTGTTCTTTTTTTTAAGTTTATCATTAGGAATTCATCTATAGACTTATATGCTTAGTTATGTGGACTGTATTTCAGTCATTTCATTGAATCCGGTATAGCGTTGAACGAAATCTGAATTTCAGCAGTTCATTTGAAAATTTTTCTGTTCGGGCGCAGCGTTTTCAAAATTTTCTGCATCCCACAGACTGGCCCGAAATCCCTATGGGTTTCGTCCTGCTTAATTTTATCAATAGGACCGAGCGTAAAGAAAGGGTTCGGGGAACCCTTTCTGCGCAGGGGCCGGTCTGCCGCGCAAAGGTAAGCGCCTGGCCGGCTTGAGGCGAAAACGGATTTCAGGGCGGATAGAGAACATATTGAAACCGATTAGAACGATGAAAACGCACCACATCCAAAATGCTTTCCTCAAAACGGGGTTATAGGTTGACCGACTGTTAGAATCTTTGGCATAGCTATGTATATAAGTCTGTTCATCTATTTTGAAACTTGTTTTTTTACATCATCAATACTTATTTTCAGGGCATGGTATGATTTTGCATTTGTACGGGATAGTTCACCCGAGGACAGACGTTCATTTTTCTTTATAGGTTCAACCCAAAATGTCCATTAGAAAATCTATTCCGGACTTAACCGGCTTCAAATCAGTAAATGAATGCGTTTTTTGAATTCACCGTAGCGATGCTACGCTGAATCCAAGAAAACGCCCTGATGTATTGACATTTAAGTCCTCATAACGAAGTTCCAACGAACATTCTGGGTTAAAAACTCGTCGGTTATCGGTACCGTTAAGCTGTCAGTTATAGGGCTAGGCATCAACGGATTCACTCTCTTATCACAAAATCATCCCCAAAGACAATCGACCTTGAACAAAAGACATCGGCAGAAAAATACCATTCCACCCCAGAGAAAAACCAGATGGCCCATCCAACGATGGAATTGGCAGTAAACAGTCCGATGGGATAATTTGACGCCTCCGCTGAGTGCCCCATTTTATTTTCTCTAAAGCATGTTCATTCAAATTTGTACAAGGGATAGCCTGCGACTTGGTTGTTTATAAAATGGTGTTCATTAACAAAAACGTAAAAATAAAATTTTAGGTACAAAAAATATAATAAAAATTTACTATTAGAAGGCCATACAGGACAGTACTCCGACATATTAGAGGAGAAACCGGAGATGATGGTATAGCCACAAGTCCTTAGGGACTTCCTTTTGCTCTAAATAGCTCATGGTCGCCCGTCCGGACCGAAACACTGTCGATACGATAACAATAGGTTCTCCCCATAGGAGACCATCGCTGGAGAGGTCCCCATACCCCATCCATCGCAGAGCGGGCTACTGTGGACAGCTCACTGGCCTGAATCCGGATCATGCATTGGAAAATCTACTGCGGATCTAAATACCTGCAAACCGGTCGTTGCACTACGTCTTTTGAATTCACTATAGCGGTGCTATGCCTGATCCAATAAAACTCCCTGATGTATTGACATTTATACTCAACAAAAAATGAAATGGGAAATTTGAAGTTCCGTAGGTCTTGGACAAATCCTGCATTTGTTGATTGGTCATTAGGACCGTTCTGGACAGAACAGTGTTTTCTTGATCATTTCAGTAAGTCCCAAAACAATTTCATTTGGTTATGAAGTTCCAACGCATGATCTGGGCCGAACAAGCCAGACAGCTTTACGTTTTTATAAAAAAAATAGTATAAAATGCTTATATACAGATACATAAGTAGAAGAGTATTATTTTGACCTGAGTGGAAAAATATTGCACACAATCAAGAAAATCATTTTTTTTCATAAAAAAAGCACATACATTTTTGCTTCGGACTTTCCTCTCTCTTTCTTTTGCGGCTGTTTATGTGAAAACGGTGCGGCCAAATACAGCACGGACACCATCATCCGATATCTCTATAAAAATCAATACCAGCCAATGCGACAGTTCCCTTACCGGTACTTCCCTTTCATGAGGAAAGGGGTGATACCCATGGTCATATTCACGGCCTCACTGTTATTACTTTCTCCACTGAAGGCCCAAGAGCGCCAGTTCCTGCCCACTATTCCGCCCGAACCGACCGCAGCGGCACTCGGGAAGTACGGGGAGACCCCCGTCAACCTGAGTACGGGCATGCCCCAGATCTCCATTCCCATCTATACCCTGCGCGGGCACCGGCTCAGTCTCCCCATCAGTCTCTCCTATTACTCTGGGGGCCACCGTGTTTCCGAGTCCGCTTCTTGGGTGGGACTGGGCTGGAGCCTGAACGCCGGGGGCGTCATCAACCGGCAGGTCAACGGCCTACCCGATATCGTCGATAATGTAGGCTATTTTGCCCGGGGCCGGGCCGGGAACGCCCTCGTTCCCCCACGCTACGATGACCCCGCTCATTTCGACAAAAAGGCACTGATCAAAAAATACGCCGAAGGCATCTATGATGCCGAACCCGATGTGTTCACCTTCAATTTTGCGGGCCATACGGGGAAGTTCATTCTGGATGCCGACAAGCAGGTAAAGAGCATCATCCCCCACATGGCCCTCAAGATCGACTATACCGAAAGCGCCATCACACCGGGCCGGAACGATTTCGACACCTTCACCATTACCACGGAGGAAGGTACCCGTTATACCTTCTCGGAGACCATCACTACGAGTACCAAGTCCGAGTGCGGGGGCAGTAGCCGCAGGTCCCATCCCCTGTACCGCTACCACTCCAGCTGGTACCTGACCTCCATCACCGATGCCAGTGGGACCGATACCATTACACTGCGCTACAGCGCAGCCTACACCCTCAAGACCAAGGGCCATTATAACGAATCGGAGAGTGCCTACCTGCTCGGACAGTCCTACAATCGGTACAGCGAGAGTTTCTGCGATGCCTCAGTGGCCTATACCACCGTCCGGCTTGAGTCCATACACTCCTCCAAGGACGAAGTACGCTTCTCCGCGACAACAGTCCGAAAGGACCTGCCCCATGAGGGCAGTACCCCTGATAGGGCACTGGATGCCATCCTTATCAATCCCGGCAGCACCTCGGCCCATAGGAAGTGGAACTTTCGCTACAGCTACTTCGGCACTGGCACGGGCGTGAATGTCCGTTTGCGGCTGGATGAGATACAGGAGAGCGGCGAGGCACTGTCCATACCACCCTATACCTTCGACTATGACGATAGCACAGTACCCCCCATCGACTCCAGAGAGAAGGACTTCTGGGGCTATTACAATGCCAATGGCGCCCATACCCTATTGCAGAGAATACTCCTCTATACCGCTACGCCCCTGGACCCTGATGGCAGGAAGATACTGAAGACCGCTGAGGGTGCCGACCGCCGGCCGAACTATACCGCCGCCCGTTTTGCCCTGCTGAAGCGCATCGGCTATCCTACGGGAGGGTACAGCACCTATGCCTTCGAACCGAACGACTTTGACCCCCGCAGCGCCTATATCCCACGCGAAGATAGAGCGTTCGTATGGGACTATGACCGTACCTATTGGGAATACACCGGAGAAGATACCCACCATACCCTTGACAATATCGTCGGTTCCGATGAAGGGATAAAGACCTGGACCTTCACCCTGAAAACGGACCAGAACATACGCATCACCAGCACGATCAACGGTCCCTTCTTTTCGGATAACAACCATAGCAACGGTCGGAAGCTGGCCGTCGGACTCTACGAACGCGTGGACGGAGGTAGAAGGTCCTATTTCCAACGGGACAATATCGGCCAAGAAGCCTGTAACAATAGCGATGGCTGTAGCTGTACGGGCTCCCGCACAAGCCGCCGCTATTACTGTGAGCGTAGTATCCGGCTGACCCGAGGTACCTACTATCTGTTGGCCCAGGCCAATGTCCCCGCCCCCTGTGATCCCAGTGACTTCGGCTGCAATCCCAGTGCCAACGACTACTTCGGCAGTAGCTCCATCACGGTCCACTATAACCGCTCCGACGAACCCGACACGGGCCGACGCCCAGAGCGATGGATCGGTGGTTTCCGCATCCGTAAAATCGCCGACTATGCCCATACCGATGACCCCAGGCCCCGCATCCGGACATTTCATTATAAAAAAGATCTCGACTCCAGGGTATCCAGTGGTATCCGACGGCAACTGCCTTCCCTTTCTCATGTAAGCTACCTTCCCCCCGAAGGACAGGCCTCCAACCCGCTACTGACCCGCACGAGCGAGATCAGGAGCGGGAGGCTCTCGGGAGGCCCCTATTATACCAAGGTCATCGTCACCGAGGGCAGTGGTTCAAAAAACGGATGGACCGTGCACACCTTTCTCGACCCCGGACCACTCGACCGGGAGAACACCTCTCCCGACTACTACCCCTTCCCCCGCGCAGAGGACCGGTCCGCCATGCTGGGAAAAGCCGATGAGGTCAAGGTCTACGATGCCGAAGGAAGGCTGCTGCAAAGTACCGCCTACCGCTACCGCTACGATAACTACGAAGGCCCGCCCGCACATAAATTTGCCTTTATCGGGTGGGGCCGACGGGGACAGCTGAGCGACTACCGCAAGGTACCCATTGCCACAGGCTCCTCACTGGTACGGCCGAGCGCGATGATAGAGTGCAGCTATGGCACGACCGATGATGATATCAAAACCTGTAGGACCACCACCTACCATTATGACAACGACGAACACCTACAGCGAACACGGACCATGGAGCAACTGGAAAGCCCCGATAGGAAAAAGGTCACCCGTACCTACTATCCCGGGGACCGCCCCGGTGCCCAGGGCGACCCCCTCCTACAGGCCCGCCATGTACTGAACCTACCGCTGGAGCAGGTCACCTGGTTTGAGGAAAAAGGTCAAAAGTACCTCTACAGTGCAGAGAAGACCGAATACAATGGGGATATCTTCGTTGATGCCCGCAAGAGCATCCTCCGCAACGGGCGGCATGTCTATAAAGGAGACCATCCCGAGGAACTGCTGCCCCTGTACCGGGAGGAAGAAAACTACCTGTACCAGGATGAGCAGGGCAGGCCCGGAGAAGTAGAGCGCAAGTACGGTAACCGAACCGCCTATATCTGGTCCCATGCACAGGGACTACCTACCCTTATCGCCGAGCAGGCCCACCGTGAGGAACTTGAAACCGTACTGGGGAGTACCCTCATCGAAAAACTGCAGGGAACAACGGCAGGGGCCAAGGACCTCAGGACGGCCATCGCCCTGTTGAATACCGAAAAGCCCCATATTCGGGCCGAGGGCAGTCTCTACAATGACAATGGGCAGCCCACCGTCATCGTGGATGCCAATGGCCGGGTACGCTACTTTCACTACGATTGCCTGCACCGCCCCATACGCATTAGCGATGAAAAAGGACACATACTCAAGGCCTATTCGTATGGCTATGAGCACCGTGAAACCCCCTCATCCCCCTGTAGTGAGCTCGAAATCGACTACTGACGGTACCCAGAACCTATAGTAAAAGCCCGAACACTACATGAAATCCAAAGAAAATACAAGCATAGCGAACCATGAATATAGAAAAATACGATAATCCACGGCCTATCGTCCTGCCCTACCTCCCGATGATACTCTGTACGGTGCTCCTCCTGCTGGCCCTACTGCCCACAAAGGCACAGGACCGTTTGGGCACGGACAGCCCGGCCCCCAACCATGTGCGGACCTACACGCCCCAGGTACCCCTTCGGAACATCTCCGAGGTCATCGACACCGGGTCCCCTGCCGATAAGGTCATGGTCGACACCGAGTACATCGGTGGTCTGGGCCGCGTACTGCAAAGGGTACAGCGACAGGCCTCCCCCGAAAAGCGCGACCTCGTACAAATGTATACCATCGATGGCCTGGGCCGTAGCCCAAAAGCGCTACTGCCCTATGAGGGACCAGCGGACAGGGGCGCCTACCGAAGGAACGCTGCTCAGGAACAGGCCGATTTTTATCTAAGAGCGGCCCATGTGGCCCATGACCGCTCCCCCTATGCCCTGCGGACCTTTGAGGCCAGCCCCCTGAAGCGGGTGCGGGCACAGGGCGCTCCCGGAGAGGTATGGCAGCCCGAAAATGGCCATGCCCGTACCACTGCCCATGAAGTGGGCAGTGGGCCCTTGCCTATCCGCTACTGGTCCCTGGACGGAGAAGGACTGCCCCGATGGGACAGGACCCCTCAAGGCTCCTCCCTCTACAGGGACATCCTCACCGATGAGGAAGGCCGCCGCACCATCAGCTATACCGATATCCGGGGCCAACTGCTGCTACAGCGGGTCCAGGCCGCTGCGGCCGTGGATACGGTCACCTACCGTTCGGGCGACTGGGCCGATACCTATTACCTCTATGACCTCGTGGGCAACCTGCGCTATGTATTCCCACCGCAAATGGTGGCCGAGATGGAGGAAAAAGACATGGAAGCACCCGATAGGGCCTTTTTGGACACTTGGGCCTTTCAGTACCGCTACGACGGTCGGGGGCGCATCACCCGACGGAAAGTCCCCGGAGCGGGCTGGGAATACCGCGTATACGATAGGCGGGACCGTCTCATCCTCTCCCAGGATGCCCATCTGAGGGCAGGGAAACTATGGAGGTTCATCAAGTACGATAGTTTTGACCGGCCCGTACTGTCGGGGCTCTACCGCCATACCGTCCAAGTGGACCCCCAGGCCATCGTGGACTTTGATGGCGGGGTCTACAACCAGATCCTCGCCAAGAGCGGGGCCACCCTGCATGGTTACAGCTACTCTGGCTTTCCCAGTGACCTCAGGCCAGAGGACTGCTATGAGATCAACTACTACGATGACTATGATTTTCCCCATGCTGGAAGCTATCCCTTCCGCGCCGATGAACTGAATCCACGGCACGAACCCCGCGTGAAGGGCCGGCTCACGGGGAGCAAGGTCAGGGTACTCGGTGAGGAACGCTGGCTGGAGAGCGTCACCTATTATGATGAACGCTATCGGCCCATACAGGTACGGGAAAGCCACCACCTGGGCGGGCATACCGCTGCCACGCGCTATGATTTCCAGGGACGTGTACTGGAGACCAAGGACCACTATACCCAAGGCCATGTGCCCGATTGGGAGAGCGGTACAGCGGTGACCTATCAAGGGAATACCGTCCTCAAAGCGGGGGCCATGGGCTGGGGTTCCCATACCCATAGCCGAAACCGCCTGGCCCCCGATGAAGAGGGCAGTCTGCGCTATACCGTCACCGACCGGGACCGGGGCAGGAGGGTCATCGGGCTATCCACGGCCGTACTGGCCGGGGCAGACTCCCCCTTTCTCGACTATGGACTGCTCTTCACGGGACAGGGCGGCATACAGATATATACCCACGGAAATGCACGCACCGTACCGGGCATCGGCTATGTCCCCGGCGATGAGTTCCGCATTGTCAAGCGGCAGGGCCGCATCCACTACTACCGCAACAATGACCGCTTCCTCTCCGTGGCCTATGCGGGAGACCCCGTGCTCTATGCCGCAGTGAAGTTGCACAGTCCCGGCGTAGGCGTCTCGGGGCTGGAACTCAGCTTCGGACCGGGCGCGGAACGGACCCTGGCCACCGTGCGGAGCTATTTCGACCGCGACCATGCGGGACGGCCCCTGCGCACCTGGCACCGCGTGGACGAAGGCCCGAAGGTACTCCTCTCCGAGCAGCACTACAATGCCCTCGGCGAGCTCGTCGAAAAGAACCTGCACGGAGAAGGGGACGGCAGTTTCCGGCAGTCCATCGACTACCGCTACAACATCCGCGGCTGGACCACTTCCATCAATAGTGCGGAGCTGGACAGTACGCCCGACAATCCCGATGTGGACGGCCCCAGGGACCTTTTCGGTATGGAGCTGTACTATGAGCGCCCCCCCGCGGACCTGGCGGGCCGTCCCCAATACGGTGGCAATATCGCCGCGCAGGTCTGGGGCAAGGCCCTGGGGGGTGCCCAGGGTGGACAGAAGGCCCACAGTTATCGCTACGATGCGCTCGACCGTCTGCAAACGGCACGGCATTTCGTCCACGGGACGGACTGGTCGGCCACTGCTGCCCACGGCCTATCGGAGCTGAGCTATGACCTCAACGGGAACATACGCTCGCTCCACCGCTCCGATGCCAGTGGAGGCCCCATGGACCGGTTGCGTTACGACTACGGGGCGGGGGGCAACCGCCTACGGGCCGTCACCGACTCGGGGGATACCGCCAGGGGCTTCCGCGACGGTACCCATAGCGGCCCCGACTACCGCTACGACGGCGGCGGCAACCTCATCTCGGACGCGAACAAAGAAATCGACACCATCCGCTACAATTACCTCAACCTGCCCGAGCGCATCGTCAGGGCCGATGGCAGCCACATCACCTATACCTATGATGCCATGGGCAACAAGCTCGGCAGCAAGACCGTGGAGATAGGGGACGTGGAGCGGCACCGCGCCGACTTCGGCCGTGGCCGTGACGGATGGTCCCCCTTCGGGGCAAGCGTGGAGACGGTAGCGGGGAGCGTACTGGGCGAGAGCGGTGTGCTCCGTGTGCGGGCAGCCCCCGGTCATTCGAACAGGTACCTCTACCGTTTCGATGAGGGGCTCTATGAACAGAGGGCCAGGATCACCACCCTTGTCTACATCCCCACGACCAATACGCACATCAACGGGGTACGGCTCTCCGTGGACGGGGCCGCCCATTCCACGGACCTCAGCGCGGCGGAGCGCTGGCAGGAACTGAGCTTCGAGCTCCCCGCCGACCACCACCGACAGGTACGCCTGCACCTGACCGAGGACGGGCTGCTCAGGAGCCATGCCACGGGTGCTGTGGACGATGACCTCATCTACGTCAGGGACATCCGCATCGAGCTGCTCGATGTGCCCGTGGCCGAACGGCGCGATTACGTAGGGCCGCTCGTCCTTGAGGACGGGCGGCCCGCCCTGATCCGGCACGGAGAGGGCCGGCTCGTCGCCGGAAAGGCCCCCTCGGGAGAGTCCAAATGGACCTATCAGTACCACCTCCGCGACCACCTGGGCAATGTGCGCCTGACCTTCACCACCGCGCCCGATACCCTGGTGTACACCGCCACGATGGAAGATGCGCGGGCAGCACGCGAGGAGGCCCTTTTCGAGCACCTGCCCGAGACAAGGGTGAGCTTCCCCATGGCGGCCCACTCCCCCGACAGGGTGGCCGAGCTGCACATCGGCCGGCGCATCGGCCCCGCCAAGACCCTGCTGGTGGGTCCCGGAGACCGGCTCGATATCGGGGTCTGGGCCTACCACGAGGGCCATGGCGGCAATACCGCTACCCTTGCGCCGACCTCCATGACGGCCGCCATTGCCGCGGCCTTCGGCGGTATCAACGGGGGCACGGAGGTACAGCAGTTCGTCCACGATGCCCTGGCCGCCGTCCCCGGACTGGTCCTGGGCGGGAACAGTGCCCACCCCGAAGCGCCCGCCGCCTATCTGAACTACCTCCTCTTCGATGGGGACATGACCCTTCTTGATATGGGCCACCGCCCCGTGACAGGGGCAGGGCTGTTCGCCAGGGAAAGGCTCTTTTTCGACCCCATCGAGGTAAAAGAGAGCGGATTTGCCTATATTTATGTCTCCTACGAAGGGCTACAGGCCCGCGGTAGGGTGTTCTTTGACGACCTGGAGATTGTGCACCGCGAGGGTCCGGTAGTGCAGGCGGATGATTATTATCCCTTCGGTCTGACCTTTAACTCCTATCAAAGGGCGAAATCGACTGAGAACAAGTTCCTTTATAACGGGAAGGAGAAGATCGAGGAACTGGACCTGGGGTGGTACGACTATGGGGCCAGGAACTATGATGCCGCTCTGGGCAGGTTTTTCAATCAGGACAGATTCGCAGAGAAGTATTACCCACTTTCTCCATATCAATATACGGCCAACAATCCTATAAATTACATTGATGTCAATGGGGATAGTATCTGGTTCTCCTTTCAGCGCAACAAACAGAACGAGATTACCGGAGTCACCATGAACGTTACGGGTAAAGTACTCAATGCTTCCAGTAGGGATGTGGATGTTGATGAAGCTATCAGTGACATATCGGATGGCATCTCAAGCTCGTTCAGTGGAACGGTAACGGTAAATGGAAAAGAAGCATCTTTCAGTACGAATGTTCAATTGTCAGAGGCTACATCGATAGATCAGGTTGAAGCATCTGATCATCTAGTAGTATTGGCAAATGCAACGGGTCAAGAAGGTTCCGCTAGGGCATCTTCCAATCAGATTGGAGGAAAAGTAATACATGCAGATGCCAGTGACTTTCCAGAAAAAGGGGGTATATCAGGTTTTTTCGGAATTTCTAATACAAGATCTGTTTTACATGAATTTGGACACTTATCAGGTTTAGAGCATAATGGAGGGTTTTTGAATCTTATGAAACAGGGTGCTCGCGGAAGTTATTTAAGCGATGAGCAACTTCAAAAAAGTTTAAACCGAAGAGGTTCACTGAACTTAGGGGCCAATGTAGTCACCGATTCTTTTACACGACGTAGAATCCCAAATCCCATACTGAGATACCGTGGAAGTGTCGGGCATATTAACCAAGTAGGCTTATCTATACGCTAAGAGAAATAAAGATGAGAAAAAAAATAGTGATATCAACTTTGGGTCTTTTGGTGCTTGTATCTGCATCCTTCTTTTTTAGAACAAATGAAGTTACCGTTTATCTAGGCATTGCAAACGCAGAACTGAATGAGCTTCCAATAAAGGTGTCCATCGATGAAAAAGAAATTTTCAAAGGTTCCATTGCAAATAATCCGTTCAAATATGAGCTTTTAAAAACTAAATTAAGCCCAGGAATACATTCTTTATCGATAATAACCGATAGTGGGTATCGTGAAGAAAAAGATTTTTTCGTCCTATTGAACCAACACTTGGTGATTGAATATTATTCTCCTTGCGAGGAAGAAAATAAACAATGTTTTGATGTAAGGAACATGTTCAGGAAATTCAGGTTGGAGTAACTTCCCCCCTGCCGTAAGCTTTTAACTTCGTAATACTGGGAAAGCTCCCACTGGTCCTCGTTTAGCGATAGCCCAAGGGGCCCGCTTCTGGTGATTTAGGTGACCATGTTGACAGAGAGATACCTGACAATGTAAAAGAGGTTACGAATTATTACCAAACAAATCCCTCAAAGATAAGGTCTCGCGGAGGCGAAGCGAAAGCGGAAGATGATAAGAAGACAAGTGTACAAAACATAAGAGTGGCAGATAAGGATGTTACTCATAGCAACATTGATGAAAAAGTTCAACCTCTTGTTATAGAAGAGATTAAAAGAAAGGTAGGCAATGATTAATTTGGTGAAGATACTGTTAGCTGCGATTCCGTTTAGTGCAATTTCTTTTGCTGTCTTCTTTTGGGATGAGTACTTCTATGGTGGCAAGCTTATAAATTTTGAAAGCCAGTTTCTTACAACTATGTTTTCCTTCCTGATAATTGTTCTTCCTTTTTTGGTTTTACCACTGAGTATATATCTATTGGTTAAAAGGAAAGTTTCCACGATATGGGAAAAAATGGTTTTATTGCTTCCATTGCCGCATTTGCTTTTATTGGTGATTTATCTTTATCTAGGTTTACAACAAGATTATCCTCAATAGACGGCATTTAAATGTAGAATAAGGAGCTCCAATGCCACTACCTTCGGCACACCTGCGGGCGATGTCTTTGTCGGGGTGGAAAGGAACTACTCCCTTTGGGATGACCTTTAACTCTTATAACAGGGCGAAGGGGACGGGGAACCGGTTCCTTTATAACGGGAAGGAGAAGATCGAGGAACTGGACCTGGGGTGGTACGACTATGGGGCAAGAAACTATGATGCCGCTCTGGGCAGGTTTTTCAATCCGGACAGGTTCGCGGAGAAGTATTACGATTTCACACCCTATCAGTATGGAGCGAACAATCCCATCAAATATATTGATGTCAACGGTGATAGTCTTTGGGTAACTCACAAGACTGGATTTTTGGGGTTAGGCGGAAAACGAACTCTTCTCTATGAAAATGGAAACCTCTACAACAAAGACGGATCAGCTTATGCAGGAAAGGTTAAAGGATACCTTGGAAAGGTTAAGGGAGCACTTGATGATATTAATACAGTTACCTCAGGCCAGGGTTTGCTACGACAATTAGAAGGTTCTGATTTTAATTTTACTATTCAGAAAGGCAGCAATAGATTTGAACCTTCAAGTGTTGCAAGGGCAGGCTTAGCTTTACAGGCTCCAGGTATGGCAGCGATGGCCGGATCAGGAGGTGATATTTTTTGGAAACCGGGAGCTAGTAATTCAGGCCCTAATCAACTGGGGAATACAGCAAGGCCGAGCTTCATCGGTCTAACCCACGAATTGGGGCATGCCTCTATGGCAGAGCAGGGGCGGCAAGATCTTTCATTCTTTGCACCTGGACATGCAGACCCTAACTTGAGTCGAGTTACGAATGATGAGCTTAATGCTGCGCATATTGAGAATCAGGTAAGGAGTGAACATGGAATACCTCTAAGGCAGTTCTATACCCGTGATGCATCCGGTGCTGGTTTTATGAGATTTTTACGGCCAGCTACTTCAATCAACTCACAGACTGGGCATAATTACCTGATAAGTAATCCAGTTCAAATAAGATATGTTGGGCCAAATTCTGGGAGGTAGTTATGAGGAGGATTTTATACTACTTTCTGCCCATCATTTGTTTATTGCTCACAGATTGTTCACGTAAAATGATAGACGTTCAATCTAGTGTTAAGCGACCATACTTTGTCCTTGAAATGGAGAAAGCAGACCTATATTTTTCTAAAGAAGATGTACTGCAAGAAGCAAAGTCTGAAATAGAAAATGAAAAGAGAGCAGAGACCGGGAAACTTCTACAGGATGCCTATGAAAAGGTAAAAGAATCAAATTTTGATACCCTTTCTTTCCCACTTAAACTTTCTTCAGACGTAAATGACGACCTGCTGAAAAGCTCTCACTTACTGGTTTACCTGACATTTTACGATCTGTTAAAAGTAGGCCAGGTGAGAGTGCACAATAAGCAGGCCGATGAATTTGAAGATAAGGTTTCCTACAAGTACGAAAAAACCGATCTCGGTCAAAGAGGAGAAGTTTTTTACTTGAATGATGGTACAGAGTTTTATTACCATGCCATTGCTTTAGGCGAGTAGGTTCAAATACAAATAAGATGATACTATTGAAAGCCCTGCTTCGGCAGGGCTTTCTATTGCGCCAGATTGGTCTGAGTCTCTTCAATTTTAGAATAGAAGCTGAAAGCCTTCAGCATTTTTTTGATGATGTGTTTGTCCTCGTCCTTTAGCTGTTCATATCCTTTTAGCAGCTTGGTCATCTCAGGATCATTGATGAACAGCGAGTAACCCAACCCAGTGAGGTAATCCAAAGAAACTTGTAAAGCAGAAGCCAACTTACGAGCCACATCAATAGAAGGCATGGTATCATTTTTTTCATAGCGAGAAATCAACCGCTTATTAATACCAGTCGCTTTTTCCAGATCATCCTGCGTGAAACCCTTCTCCTTCCTTGTATCCGCTAGCCTTGTTCCAAAATCCATAGAATAGAAATATATTTTTCTATAAATATAGCTTCAAAAACACCTTAATCCTACTGTTAAAGACTAATCAGAGTACTGATAGTTCTTTTATGTTTGTATTATTCCACTTAAATATAGATTACTGTATAATCAAAAAATCCACTGATAAGTGGAGAAAAAAATTACAAAAAATCTAAGGCATGAAAAGCAAACTCAACACAACCAACTCAGACCACATCACTTATCAGCATCCACCGATGGACATAACCGTGTTAGGCGGTATCCGCTTAGAAGGCTTGGACAGGATGAGAGCTACCCTGAAAATACAAGTAGAACACCTGAGCTTACGCCACAATCTGGACTTATACAATGACACTCAAACCGAAAAACTGATCAGAAAAATAGCCGAGCGATTAGAAATCGGAACGAGTGTAGCAGCATCCGCACTCACAGACCTGACGGATGAACTAGAGCAGTACAGATTGCAAGAAATCGAGAAGCAACAAATGAGTAATAAAAGCCAAAAGAAGCTGCTCACACCACAAGAAATCAAAGAAGCGAAAACCTACCTGTCTGCTCCAAACTTAATGCAACGAACCATGGAAGACATCGGCAGAGCTGGTGTGATCGGTGAAGAGATCAACAGACTTTTGATGTACATCATCTTTACCAGCAGGAAACGAGAGCATCCTTTGCACATTATCAGTCTTGGAAGCTCAGGAATCGGAAAGACCCATTTACAAGAGAAGGTAGCTGCACTGATCCCTGAAGAAGATAAATTGGAAATTACTACACTAAGCGGAAATGCCTTTTACTACTTCGGTCAGCAGGAACTAAGAAACAAGCTCATACTCATAGAGGACCTGGACGGAGCAGATGAAGTGCTGTACCCACTTCGAGAAATCAAATCAAAGCGAAAGATCACCAAGACTGTAGTAGTCAAGAATACCAAAGGAGAAACCAGAACCGTGAGCCTGACCGTAGAAGGCCCCGTTTGTGTGGCAGGATGCACCACTAAAGAATCACTCTATGAGGATAATGCCAACAGATCCTTCCTGATCTATATAGACGAAAGCAAAGAACAGGATAGTAAAATCATGGCTTATCAAAGAAAGCTCTCAGCAGGAAAGATAGACGTGTCATTACAAAATAGTGTCCGTGATACCTTCCAGAATATGCAAAGAACATTAGTACCCGTGAGCATTAGAAACCCCTATGCAGAAAAGCTCCAGATCCCCGAAGAAGTGTTTAAGCCGAGAAGATCCAATGCGCATTATCTGGCATTTATCGAAGCAGTGACTTTTTATCACCAATACCAAAGAGAGTCCAAGGTGGACACCCAAACAGGGGAAATGTATATCGAGACAACTTTAGAGGATATAGCAGAAGCCAATAAGCTCATGAAAGAAGTATTGATACGCAAGAGTGATCCGTTAAGCTCAGCCTGTAGGAAGTATCTGGAATGGCTCAAAACGTGGTTGAATATCTCTAAGAAAACCAGCTTCACGAACAAAGAAGTAAGGCAGAATATCCGCATCAACCCGAGCAATCAAAAGCGGTACATGATCCAGCTACAGGACCATGACTATGTGCAGAAAATACAAGGAGAGAAAGGCAAAACCCACCATTATGAGATTACCAACCTAGAAGAATACGAAAAACTAAAAGACGGCATTAGCGGTGTACTGGACAAGATATTGGCAGGACTCAAGAAGAAATAGCCTGCCCCGCACTTGATGCAGGGTTCATAGCAGTTCAAACCAGTTCAATGATAGTATGAACAAGTAAATCCATAGAATATCAATCAGTTACAGTAAAAGTTCAAAAATCCAGAAAACACATACCGAGGTGAAAAAAGTCGAGAGCCTCGACAAACAATTATCTACTGCAATCATGAAGAAGTTAATCCTACAAAATGCCTCTTATCGCTACCTAGAGCAGAGTTTTAAAGAATGGCTGGACGTTCAGGGCTATGCACCAAGTACTGTGTATGTACTGCCCAATCAAATCAGGGAACTGCTCCACTACCTGGAAACCAAGGAAATCCACCACATCAAAGAACTGAATAGTAAGCACATCGAAAGTTATTACCGGCAGCTAAAGGAAAGAAGCAATCAAAGGCGTGGCGGTGGAATCAGCAATGCACATCTAAATAAGCACATCCAGAGCCTGAGAAGATTTACCGAATACCTGCGGAAAGTAGGAAGGTTGGAGATACCGGAAATCAATCTGAAAGACGAAGAGACGGAATCCAAGATCATCTACCTGACCAAAGAAGAAATCCAATTACTGTTCAGATCCACTTACCAGAAACCAGAGAAAAAGCCTAACATATCAGAAGCAGTTTTTGAAGCGATACGATCAAGAGACAGGGCAATGCTCGCCATCTTTTACGGTTGTGGTTTGAGAAGAACGGAAGGTGTAAGCCTAGACATTGGAGACATCAACTTCGATCGTTCCATCCTGCATGTGAGAAAAGGAAAGAACTACAAAGAGAGGCTGGTTCCGATCAGCAAAACCAATCTGAAATATTTAACCGAATACGTCTACGACCACAGACCAGAACTAACGAAAGGAAGTAAAACAGAATCTCTGTTCATCGCTTACACGACCGGTAAAAGAATGCAGGGACAGAGCTTGTTCATCAGGCTTAAAAACCTGCAATATCAAACAGGAAACCAAGACCTGATCCAAAAGGAAATAGGACTCCATACACTCAGGCACTCGATTGCCACACACTTTTTACAAGCAGGAATGAAGCTGGAAAGCATTAGTAGATTTTTAGGACACAGTAGCTTGGGATCAACACAAGTGTACACCCATGTAGCAGGAATCCCACTGGAAAAAGCACAACCGTTCAACAACCTGAAAAGCTATGATCCAATCCAATTATCAGAAGATGAAAAAGAGTTTTGAAGCCTATCTAAAATCCCAAGCGTTCAGTAGCAAGAGCATTGAAAGAAGATTGGTCGTGATCGGGATGTTCTGGCAATGGCTGGAAAAAGAGAATCTGGAAGCTGAGCAAGTGAGTTACAATGACCTGATGTTGTACATGAAATACAAAAGCCAAAAAGGAGCATCACAAAGAACCTTGCAGCATTACATGGGAGTTGTCAAGCACTTTTACGAACATCTGATCAGAGAAGAAAAAGTAAGTACTAATCCAGCTTCTGACATCAAGGTAAAAGGAGTCAAAAGAAAAGCACTTTACCACATCCTGGAAACTCATGAACTACACCAGCTCTACAATCAATATCCATCGGAAACGCTCAAAGACAGAAGAAACAAAGTGATGCTGGGACTACTGGTTTATCAGGGTTTAAAGACGGATGAAGTAGCGAAACTGGAAGTAAGCAATATCAATCTAAGGGAAGGAAAAATAGACGTTCCAGGAGGCATCAGAAGCAACAGTAGAGACATGAGATTAGAAGCCCATCAGGTAATGGACATGTATGACTACATCTTACAGGTACGGCCGGAAATCCTGCAAATGAACCCAAAGAGGAAAAGCCAACAGAAACAGGAAACAGATCAATTATTTATCGGAGAAGGTGGGAACTGTTACAGCTTTAGCAACTTTATGACCCAACTCATGATCAAAGCAAGAAAGCTCAATCCAATGGTGGTAAACGCCAAACAACTAAGGGCATCAGTGATCACCAAATGGCTGAAAAGGTACAACCTGAGAGAAGTTCAATATCTGGCAGGTCATCGCTACATCGGCAGTACAGAAAGCTTTTTAGAGAATGAAATGGAAGGGCTACAGGAAGAAGTTCAGCAATATCATCCGTTAGGTTAGGAAGGGTCAGTAGTTGGCTCCCTATGGGTCGCCATGCAAAGTTCAGTGCAACCTGACAGTGAGTATTTTTAGTTGGAAAGCCCCATCGGGGGGCAATCCAACCAACTTGGTAAAGCGGTGTGCCTGTGGTGCGTTGGTCAGTCTGCGCTCCGTAAAAATGCAAATCCCCCGCCTTAAAACATGCGCTCCACACTGATAGGTTTTTGATATGATCCAGCTTTAGCTGAAGCACAGCAGGGAAAGCGGTATCAGAGTGCAGCGCATATTTAGCCCCCACACAAGGCCATTTGCATTTTACTCCACTTGCTGCCCATCCGCTCCTCGTCACGGCTGTTCTCACTGTCTTTTTGATCTAATTGATTGCCCCCGGCAGGTAGGAAAAAAGACAGCTTCTCAGCCCATGTTTGTGCGGGCCTGCGGCCACCGCCAGTACCGTACAGCTCGCGCAATGCCAACCCACATCCCAAAGCTGTACGCACTGCCAGCCGTTCCCTCTGGTCTCTTTACCTGGCAGGCTGTCGGTGGCACCCGCAGGCGGCCCGCAAGAATCCAACGCTCAAAACCCAAGGCCGTTAGCTCAAGACTGTTTTACCAAAAAAGACTACATGACGAGTTCAGCTAAACCTTCCGCGCGGGTGAAACATTATTGCCCCGATCAAAGATCAGTTGCCCGCTTGGATCATTTTTTTGAATGACAAAAGCCCACTACGTGAGTCCTTCAAAATGACGTTTTTGTAACGGCTTTTGCCCTTCAAAAAAACGTCTACGCTTCCATTACGTATAAAATGTTCTTATCTTGACGGCTAATAGGATGGGCTGTTTAAAAATACCATATGACCAGGAGGAAGGCACTATAAAAAGTTCGCCTTTAAAAATTTGCAGGGACATAGAAGAAAATCCCGCAAGCTCATTTTTTTGCATAGATTACTCTCCCTTTGGGATGACCTTTAACTTCTACAAAAGGGCCATGGGGAACGAGAACCGGTTCCTTTATAATCAAGGCACAGGGGATGTTACCTTCAACACGGAAAGGGTATCGGACCTTGGTGTCGATTGGGACATGACGAAGTACCGCCTCTATGACCCAGCACTTGGGAGGTTCCTGAACGTGGACCCGAAGGCCAATGCCGACAACCAGTACGGTTGGGCCCCATATCACTACGCTTTTGATAACCCGATAAGGTACAATGACCCGATGGGCGATTGTCCGCCGGGCGTGGACTGTGGTTCCTATTGGTTGGGCTTCGGGGCTTCCGTGATCGACAATGTTACCATGGGCCTTACCGGCGTACGGGGCGCGGCGGCCTCTTACGCCGGCGATGCCTCTTCCTTCAATACAGGTCAGGACCAAGGGGATGTCGCGATGGTAGCAGTGGGCGCCGCCATGATAGAGGGCGGTACGGGTGCCGCGGCCGGCGGTGCCGTGGTGACCGTAGGTTCGGGGGGACTGGCCGCACCCGTAAGCGGGACCATAGCTGTGGGCGGTGTGGTTACCGCGGTTGCCGGTGGTGCACTGGTCGGGAAGGCAGCGGCAAGTCTGGCCAGCCGGAATGGGAGGGTGAATGTAGGGGGAAGTTTTGGAGGAAAGCAGGATACTAAAAGTAAAACCGCTAATGAATCGTTAAGGAAAGCTAAGGAACAAAATGGCATACCAAGGAGTCAACAACCTGATAAAACTATAAAGCCAAACACTCCAGAAGGTGATGCGGCAGGGCTCGATGGTAGAAATGTGAAACAATACGAATATACCAATAGCAGAGGGAAAAAAGTGACCATCCGTCAAGATAAACCAGCAAACTATAACCAAGGGAGCAAAGGAGATCAAGGTCCACACTTTAATGGAGGCCAGTCCGGTAATAAGCTAAAACAGCATCATTATTATGATTTTTATAACCAATGAATATATCAATGGTACACGTCAATAAGATAGAAGAAATTTATAAAGGTCATTATCAAGTTATCTTAGAGTTTCCGGATGCTTTGGTGCTGGAAAAGGTTTTGGATATGTCCTACAAATTCATTTGGGGCATTAATCACAATGAAGTTAGGTCAAGCTGGTCACCTTACGGCCATAGCCTGTATGGGAAGATGTTAGACAATGAGCCTGTACAGGTCAGAAATATGTCAATGGAATATTTGATGAACACAGCTGACTTTATAAAAGTAATCCCCCATATAAATCAGACCGTAAAAATCGTTCAAACGAATATAGTCCCACCTCACTATATGGACCTGAACAGACTTCAGGGTAGAACGAAGTATGATTTGCTTAGGGACAGAGTTGATTACCTGTTTGAAATAGAAATCCCAGGTGCCTCCGATTATGCACCAATGGTCAGCTGTAATCTGGATTTTATTGAAAGTGTCTTAAAAAAGCTAATGTAACGCACATCGGCCGGCGCATCGGCCCCGCCAAGACCCTGCTGGTGGGTCCCGGAGACCGGCTCGATATCGGGGTCTGGGCCTACCACGAGGGCCATGGCGGCAATACCGCTACCCTTGCGCCGACCTCCATGGTGGCCGGCATAGCCGCGGCCTTCGGCGGTATCAACGGTGGCACGGAGGTACAGCAGTTCGTCCACGATGCCCTGGCCGCCGTCCCCGGACTGGCCCTGGGCGGGAACAGTGCCCATCCCGAAGCGCCCGCCGCCTACCTGAACTACCTCCTCTTCGATGGGGACATGGTGCTTCTTGATATGGGCCACCGCCCCGTGACAGGGGCAGGGCTGTTCGCCAGGGAAAGGCTCCTTTTCGACCCCATCGAGGTAAAGGAGAGCGGATTTGCCTATATTTATGTCTCCTACGAAGGGCTGCAGGCCCGTGGTAGGGTGTTCTTTGACGACCTGGAGATCGTGCACCGCGAAGGTCCAGTGGTGCAGGCGGATGATTATTATCCCTTTGGGATGACTTTCAATAGCTATAGGAGGGCGAAGGGAAGGGAGAACAGATACCTCTACAACGGCTTCGAGAAACAGACGGCCTTGGACTGGGACGTTTTCGACTATCAGGCCAGGTACTATGACCCGGCCACAGGAAGGTTCCTCAACGTGGACCCCGCTGCCGGTCTGATGCGGCGGCACTCGCCCTACAACTATGCCTTTGACAATCCCATACGCTTTATAGATCCCGATGGGATGATGCCCTCGAACGTGAACTGCTGTGGTGGGCTCTTGCAGGCCGGTAGGGAGTTCCTGAATGGAGCTTCCAATGCTTTCCTGTCCAATGCCACTACCTTTGGCACACCTGCGGGCGATGTCTTTGTCGGGGTGGAAAGGAACCACCCAAGGACAACGGCCGAAGCGTTCGGCCAGACGGCAGGTGATGCACTGTCAGTGGTCACAGGTGCTGTAGAGGTGATTGTGGGTGGCGGTGCAGCTGCGGGCGGCACGGTGGGCGGTGTGGTCACGGCCCCGACAGGTGTGGGAGCGGTCGCGGGAGCTGCCACGGCAACGGCAGGTGTAGCAGTTGCGGGGCACGGGGTGAACACGGTCAAAAATGCACTTGAGGGGATGTTGTTTTCGAGCGGAAGCGGCCGAGGGTCGAATAACAGAGTTCCCGATGATGAAGCAACGGGAGACCACACGGTCATCAACGAGAATGGGACAACGACCTATAAGGTAAATGAAAACAACCCGAATACGAACAGTCAGGGCGTCGGATTTGAAACAGTGAAAAGGGTAGATCGTCAAGGAGGCGCCCATAGGAATAGGGTCACAGGTGAAAAAATCCCAACTCCTCATGTGCATGAAAAAAGTACTCTAGGAGAAATAAGGCCTGCTGTGCCCGGAGAGGACATACCAAAAGAAAGGTCTCAACAATAAATTGAACTTATTATGATAGAATGGCTGCAAAACTGGTACCGCGACCAATGTGATGGAAATTGGGAACATAACTACGGGATTGTAATTTCCACGATAGATAATCCTGGGTGGGATGTGAAAGTAGATTTGAGTTATACCAGTACAGAAATTGAAGATAAGAAATGGAAATTGATAGAAGAAACAGAATCAAATTGGGTTGGTTTTAAAGTGTGTGAGAATAAATTTGAAGGATCGGGTGATTTTTCAAAACTGGGACTGATACTATCGATTTTCAGAGACCTAGTAGAGAAGGGGGAAGTGGACGAAAGATTTATTTTGTCCAATATGACCTCCTCTTCGATGGGGACATGACCCTTCTTGATATGGGCCACCGCCCCGTGACAGGGGCAGGGCTGTTCGCCAGGGAAAGGCTCTTTTTCGACCCCATCGAGGTAAAAGAGAGCGGATTTGCCTATATTTATGTCTCCTACGAAGGGCTGCAGGCCCGAGGTAGGGTGTTCTTTGACGACCTGGAGATCGTGCACCGCGAAGGTACGGTGGTGCAGGCGGATGACTATTATCCCTTCGGGATGACCTTTAACTCTTATAACAGGGCGAAGGGGAGGGAGAACCAGTTCCTTTATAACGGGAAGGAGAAGATTGAGGAACTGGACCTGGGGTGGTACGACTATGGGGCGAGGTTCTATATGCCCGACATCGGGAGGTGGGGTGTGGTTGATGCTTTGTCTGACAAATACCACTCATATTCTCCATACAATTATGTTTTGAACAACCCTCTGAAGTTTATTGATCCTGATGGGAACGATGTAATTATTGCATTGGGAGGTATCGACTATTTAAGTAATGGCAATACGGGGAGTTCTGGGGATTTAATTGCAAACCTTAATAATTGGGCCAGTGAAAACGGGGTAAAGGATTTTAGCGCCAGAGCATTTGCAGCTGATGTGGGTGATAATGTCAAAGGTGACATTATCAATTACATAAGAGAGAATTACGAAGTTGGGTCCGACGAAAAGTTGATTATCTATGGCTACAGTTGGGGCGGTGATACAGGCGTAGAAATAGCAGAAACTTTAAAAGAGGTTGGGATTAGTGTTGATTTGCTGGTTACCGTGGACGCAGCCAAGGGGCCCGCTTCTGGTGATTTAGGTGACCATGTTGACAGAGAGATACCTGACAATGTAAAAGAGGTTACGAATTATTACCAAACAAATCCCCTGCTGGTCCTCGTTTAGCGATAGCGCAACGAGGACCGGACGAGCATTAGAATACGAAAAGAAAGCGATTGTATCGCGGATAATATGAGAGAAGCCCTTCACGGAGACGTGGGGGGCTTTTATTGTTTTATTGTAATATCAGTCCGCAAAGGTTGTCCTTGAGCTTTTTCTATTTGGCAAAAGCGCACCTGCCCGAGACAAGGGTGAGCTTCCCCATGGCGGGCCACTCCCCGACTCCTCATGTGCATGAAAAAAGTACTCTAGGAGAAATAAGGCCTGCTGTGCCCGGAGAGGACATACCAAAAGAAAGGTCTCAACAATAAATTGAACTTATTATGATAGAATGGCTGCAAAACTGGTACCGCGACCAATGTGATGGAAATTGGGAACATGATTATGGCATTAAAATCTTAACAATAGACAATCCGGGCTGGAGCGTAACAGTTGATTTGAACTATACGGATACTGTCATTAAAGAAATAGCTCCGAAACTGATAGAAATATCTGAATCAAACTGGGTGAATTTTAAAATCCACCAGAATACGTTCAAAGGGGCCGGTGACCCTTCAAAGCTAGGGTTGATAATCTCCATCTTCAAGGATTTGGTGGAAAATGGGAAAGTCGATAAAGAATTGGTCCTTTCTAAAATGAAAAGTGCTTACCCCCACTAGTCCTCGTTTAGCGTTAGCGCAACGAGGGTCTAATGAGGTTCAAAACATGAAAGGAAAGCGATTGTATCGGGGATAATATGAGAGAAGCCCTTCACGGAGACTTGGGTTTTTTTTTTCGTTTTATTGTAATTCTCCAAGCGTAAAACGCTATAGTTTACCCCACTGGTCCTCGTTTAGCGTGAGCGGAACGAGGATCTAATGAGGTTCAAAACATGAAAGGAAAGCGATTGTATCGCGGATAATATGAGAGAAGCCCTTCACGG
>CANLOE010000064.1 GCA_947492745.1 uncultured Cyclobacteriaceae bacterium
TTGTTTTCTTCATTCTTTCTGTAAGTTAACCCTATTGAGCTTTTCTTACTGTCCAGTCAAATGTATACACTCCATACTGCCCCTATTATTACCTCAAACAATCCAAATCACTATACAAAGTACTTCGGTTTTCGTTCTCCCGACTTATTGTTGCATGCTATGATGTTCGTTTTTTTGTTTCTTGGGGAGCTATTTATAGCGTATACCCAACCGAACCTTATATATGGTACAAGTGAATGTATGTAAAATAAGTTTTCTCTTATCACACACTCGGCCCTCTTTACTGGGAAAACTGTATCCTTACGAATTGAATGAACTTATGACATCCGGTATTTGAAAACTGTACTTGTCTTTGTGGTATACTGGAGCGAGTAACCCCCAAAAGATTATTTGCTTGATTTAAAAATCAGTATTACAAATTTATAGTCTAAGAGACTGTTTTAAAATGTATCTTTTTCTTTCTTATGTACTTATTTTAACGCCCGGGCCTACTTCAATCAACTGTTCATTCTTTTTAGAAGATGGGAACTGCCTGGTCGGCTTCCACCGATTGGCCTTTACCCTGATCGAAAAGCTCTTCTTTTGGTGATGAAGGGCGGCCATGGGCCAAAAAGCAGCATAGGCCCTATCCACAATGAGCAGGTCCGACGGGCCTGGACAGGGAAGGTGGCGCTCGCACAGTGACAGCTCACCTGTGCGGTAATGTTCTATCCGGGCATCGATGCCTATCCCATTGAGGACATCATATGCCCGGGAGATACGGGCCGGGACCACTTTCCCGTTGTTTTCGGTCCCTGTTTCAAAATGACCGAAATCCCCAACAGGTTCTTTGCCGTAAGGCAATGGGACCGTACTTCCATCAATACCGACCAAACGAAAACCCTTCCATTTCGCTATATGCGAGGCCCTGGAGCAGTAAAAGTCGCGCTGAAGTGTGTCCGGGTGCCTGAACAGGGAAGGTTTCAATTTGGACCGGTGCCGACCCAGTGCACCTTTTGTGTATGAAATGTCCCGTGATTGAAACTATACATCCGGCTCTTGTTGAACCCAGAATGTTCGTTGGAACTTCGTTATGAGGACTTAAATGGCAATACATCAGTGCGTTTTTTTGGATCCAGCGTAGCACCGCTACGGTGAATTCAAAAAAACGCATTCATTTATTGATTTGAAGCCAAATTGATCGATAGAAATCGTGATGAGCGTATAAATAGCAAAATACGGGCCATTTGGATTCGCTCGGCATAGCACCGCTATGGTGAATGAAGACAGGTGGGCAAAGCTTCCGGTATGAAGCTATTTATGCGCGGAATAGGTTCTCTATTGATCATTTTGGGTTGAAGCCAGTTAAGTCCGGAATAGATTTTCTAATGGACATTTTGGGTTGAAGGCTGCCCTTGCCCAATGGTAACGGGAAGCGGACCAAGGAAGAAAACCCCAGGCCCCTGTTGCGTGTGAAATCCGTTCCGGAAACCCTGAACCGTTCCTAGACAGAACCATCTTCGATCTCTGTTTTTATGAGGGTTAAAAGATCTCTGTACTTTTAATGCGCTACTGAAAAATTCTCGCCCCCTTTTCTTACAATTCTAAGTTAACACTTTTTCCTTAACTAAACGACATTGCCCGGATCATGCGTTGGAACTTCGTAACGAGGGCTTAAATAGCAATAATACTAAATTAGGTTTTAAATTTCGCATTGTATTCTGTGATATAATGATGGTTTTCTCCGACATGTCCCTAACGGTTTTGCCCAGCCATTCCCTGATTGCCTCCATATCCTTGAACACCCTGTTCTTGAAGCGTTGTTTGATGTGCTTTATGCCCTCATCATGAAATCCTGTCGATCAATTTGGGTTCAATCGGAGATTGATAGCGCTTTGTTTGTTCCTCGAAGGAGTCATCGAACTATCGTTTGCCGCTACTTTGTATATACTCCTACAGGGAGTGCATTGAAAACAGTTCCATGAGACACCTATGGAAATCGATAGAATTTGAACTAAATGCATGATTCGGGAGGCTATGATGTTAGATATCGAAGTCGTATCCATCAGTGTATATACCTTTACAGGTAGAACTAATCTGTTCGCGGGTTTATGATTTGGAAAAAGGAAGGTCGATGGTAAGTTTTGTGTAAAATCAAAATACCGGAACCTGATTCCTTTTTCACTTTTCATAGCAGTATGGGGCAGAAGGTACTATTTACCTTCACTTTCCCTGATATCGATACCTAGTTCTTCCAGTTGTACTTTATCGATGGGGGATGGAGAGTCTATCATCACATCTCTACCGGCATTGTTCTTCGGGAAGGCGATATAGTCTCTAATGGAGTCGGTGCCACCAAAAAGGGCACATAGACGGTCAAAACCGAAGGCTACGCCACCATGAGGAGGTGCACCGTATTCAAAGGCTTCCATAAGGAATCCGAACTGTGCTTTGGCTTCTTCTTCGGTAAAGCCTAGATGGCGAAACATCATCTGTTGTGTTTCCTTGTCATGGATACGGATGGAGCCTCCACCTACTTCCACTCCATTGATAACCATATCATAAGCATTGGCTCTGACCTTGCCTGGAGCCGAATCCAGCTTGTCGATGTCTTCGGGTTTCGGAGCTGTAAAGGGGTGGTGCATGGCATGGTAGCGCTGTGTTTCCTCATCCCACTCCAACAGCGGAAAGTCTACGACCCACAAAGGACTGAAAGCATTCCTATCTCTCAGGTCAAGCTCTGTACCCATATATAGACGTAGTTCGTTGAGTGCCTTGCGGGTAGCATCGACTTCGCCGGAAAGTACAAGTAAAAGGTCGCCAGGTTCAGCGTCGAACTGTTCTGCCCAAGCTTGTAGGTCTTCTTGCGTGTAGAATTTGTCCACGGACGATTTGTAAGTGCCATCTTCATTACATTTAACATATACGAGTCCTTTGGCACCTATCTGAGGTCGCTTGACATAATTGGTCAGGGCATCGACCTGCTTTCGGGTATAGCTGGCACAACCTTTTGCACAGATTCCGACAACGAGAGCGGCTGTGTCGAATACATTGAACCCTTTTCCCTGAGCTACCTCGTTCAATTCTACAAATTTCATCCCGAACCGAGTGTCCGGTTTATCTGAGCCATAGTATTTCATGGCATCGGCATAGTCCATCCTGGGAAAGTCTTTCAATGTCACCCCTCTTACCGTTTGAAACAGGTGTCTGGCTAGGCCTTCGAACATTTGTAGGATATCTTCTTGCGTAATGAAAGACATCTCACAATCGATTTGCGTGAACTCAGGTTGTCTATCGGCACGTAGATCTTCATCACGAAAGCATTTTACAATCTGGAAGTAACGGTCAAAGCCCGACACCATCAACAACTGCTTAAAAGTCTGCGGGGACTGGGGCAGTGCATAGAATTCTCCTTGGTTGACTCTAGAGGGAACTAGAAAGTCACGTGCTCCTTCGGGAGTGGACTTGATCAACACTGGAGTTTCCACTTCCATAAATCCCTGCTTATCGAGATAGATGCGCGTTTGTTGCATCATTTTATGCCTCAGTTCAAGATTGGTCCGCGCTTGGCTGCTCCTAAGGTGGAGGTAGCGGTATTTCATTCTAAGGTCATCTCCTCCATCTTTCAGGTCATCGACTACAAAGGGAGGTACCTTGGATGCGTTTAGGATTTCCAAGTCTTCCACCTTGATCTCGATATCTCCAGTGGCAATCTTCTTGGTTTTCGAATGCCTTTCGATTACTTCCCCATTGGCCCGGATGACGAATTCCCTTCCAAGGGCCCTGACCTGAGCTACCAATGCCTCATTGCTCTCATTCGGCTCGAAAATCAATTGTGTCACACCATAACGGTCCCTCAAGTCGACCCACAATACACTACCTTTGTCCCTTATGGTCTGTACCCATCCACAAAGGCTTACTTTTGCATTTGTATCTTCAATTCTTAATTCTCCGCAATTATGTGTTCGTAACATCCGTTTATTAGTTAATTTAGCAGCGTAAAATTAACAATTGTTTCGCCTTTTAGTAATTAAATTTTGATTATGTTATCTAGCCCAAGCCAGCGACTCACGAAGATGCTACGATTGACTTATTTTTCCATGGGATTGCTGTTCTTTTCATTAGGCCCCCATGTTCAAGGGCTGGCACAGGTGAAAATGAGCCGTACAAAGTACGCAACAGGTATTTCGGGACTGCTACCGGCCAACCTTCATCCGATGACCGATGGCGATATTGCCCTTCGTTTGCCCTCAGTTAGGAAACCATTAGCTTCTTACACCAGTGAGGACCGTTTGGTGGAGTATAGTATCAATGTCTCCGCTACCCGATGGCGTAGCCAAGACCTGCCTATGGTCAAGGATTTTTTCAAATCCAGTATATTGAACCTTTATGTGAAAGTAAACTTTCATGAGGAAAAAATCAGCGAAATCAATAAAAGGCCTTATGCTATATTTGAATTCGATTCTAAGCAAAAATACAATTATGTACAATATACCCTTATCGACGGAAAGACCTTGGTCTTCTCTTTTTCCTGTCCAAAGCAGCAAAAAATGACCTGGCAGCCTGTCATTCGTAAGATGATGGGAAGTGTTAAAGTAAAGAGCGGGTTTTGAGCGATTGGGCCACTCCATCCTAAAAAATGAAATCCGAAAAACAAATTTGGAGTACAGGTAATTCAGGGACGGAGTGCCCAAAAAGTACAATAGCACTGAATCAATCGGAGTGATACCGAGCAAGTAGCTACATTACCTTAAGACTATTCTCTTTGTATAACCAGAACCGAACAAACGATGCCACTGAGTGTATATAGTGATGAATATTTTATGAAAGAAGCCTATAAGCAGGCCGTACTGGCCATGGATGCCAAAGAAGTGCCTGTAGGTGCAGTCATCACTTGTAACAATAGAGTCATAGCCAAGGCACATAATCAGGTAGAGACCCTGACGGATGCCACTGCACATGCGGAAATAATGGCCATCACCTCCGCAGAAGCAACCCTAGGTTCCAAGTATCTTATGGATTGTACCCTTTACGTCACATTGGAGCCTTGTGTCATGTGTGCCGGTGCACTTTATTGGGCGCAGTTATCCCGAGTGGTCTATGCAGCAGCAGACCCAGGCAGGGGGTTTTCACGCTTGGAAAACTCAGGCCCTTCCGGAAAAAAGGAAAAAATACTCCATCCCAAAACAAGTATCACCTCAGGAGTCATGGCTGAGGAATGCAGTGCACTGGTCTCCCGTTTTTTTGCTCAGTTGCGGGACAGGTGAACTCCGGTCCAAACATATAATGGAAAAGAAGCCTTTGCTTAATTTGTATTTACGTACTACTGATTATCTTTGATAGAAATTTCCATGGCAAGTATTGGTTAGCTTTATTTTATGAACAAAATAGGCCTGTATTTGTCATGATAACATGTTAAACCAAAAAAAATAAAATTATGGCTTTCGAATTACCCAACCTGCCTTATGCTTTCGATGCTTTGGAACCGCATATTGATGCACGTACTATGGAGATTCACCATGGTAAGCATCATGCAGGGTATACCAATAAACTGAATGCAGCTGTAGAAGGAACCGATATGGACGGTAAGTCCGTCGAGGAAATCCTGAAAGGCTTAGGGGATAATGCCGCCGTTAGAAACAATGGTGGAGGTTTCTACAATCATCGATTGTTCTGGGAAATCATGTCTCCAAAAGGAGGGGGGACACCTACCGGAGAGCTGGCCAGCGCCATCGACGCAGCTTATGATTCTTTTGATGGTTTCAAAGAAGCGTTTTCCAAAGCAGCAGCTACCCAGTTCGGCTCGGGTTGGGCTTGGCTTTGCGTACATCCCGGAGGGAAAGTAGAAGTGTGTTCTACTCCCAATCAAGATAACCCCTTAATGCCACAGACCGATTGTGGTGGTACTCCTATTCTCGGTCTTGACGTGTGGGAACATGCCTATTACTTGAATTATCAGAATAAAAGACCTGATTATATAGACGCTTTCTTCAATGTAATCAACTGGGAGGAAGTAAGCAAGCGCTACGCAGAAGGTAAATAAACCCTGTTTTGTGTGAAAAATCAAAAAACCTGAGTAGGAGTTGACTACTCAGGTTTTTTTTATGAACATCACCGATTAGCGCGTAGACCCGAATGATGCATCGAAATTTGGTAATGAAAGTTTGGATTATCATAAATCTTGGACTTTATATGCCGCTATGAGTTCAACCCAAAATGATGAATAGAGAACCTATTCCGCGCATAAATAGCTTCATACCGGAAGCTTTGCCCACCTGTCTTCATTCACCATAGCGGTGCTATGCCGAGCGAATCCAAATGGCCGGTATTTTGCTATTTACACGCTCATCACGATTTTTATCGATCAATTTGGGTTAGAATTTGTCATCGCTTATCCTGTGTACAGGATAGGGTGGTGCCGAGCAGTAAGACAATACCAATAGATACACATGAAAATAAAGGAGATACAGTTCAAAACAGTTTTTCAAAGCCTAACAGCTATGCTGTCCGATATCAATTTCAAAATCAGCAGTCATATCCGAAGTTCGTCGAAATAAAATTGCTTTCAGGGTGTTACCGAATCAATATTTGTATGTATAGGATCAAATACACTCTTAAACAGAACTAACTAATTGGATAATGAGAATAAAAAAATATAATCATCGGCTAAAGGCAATAGCTGTACTCTTTGTGTTTGTACTGCTAGGACTTCAGGCTGAGTCTCAGACCACTGACCCTCAAAAGGGTGTCATCTTATCGGGCAATAGTGGTTTCGGTCTTTTACAAACCCAGAAATTTACTTCCAGTAATCGTATGAGTTGGGTGCCTATTGGCCCCGGACTGTCCGGTTATAATGAATTCTACTGGTGTCATCCTACTGATAAAAATGTCATGTTCCAAGCCCCCGATCTATTCAACAGCTACGGTACTTGGGATAATGGGAAGTCTTGGCAGACCATCAAGGATTATGATGGTAGTGGTCTTGCCCTGCGACAGATCAAGGACATGGATTTCTCTCGACAGAATCCTGACCTGGGTTTTGCCGTCGATCATACGGGAGGCCTGTTCAAGACCACTGATCGTGGACGAACTTGGAAAATCCAGAAACATCATGCCAGTAAAAGAAATTACCCTACTCCAAAGAAGGATTTTGCCCTGGAAGGAAGATACTCAACGGTTACCGTAGATCCAACCGATGACGACATATGGTATATCGGTGGTGGTGATTTTTGGAATGTCAAAGCCAACCAAAGGACCAAAAACGGTAAAAAGGGAAGGTACTATGCCTATGCTACTTATGGGGTTATCTATCGTACTACTGACGGTGGTAACAGTTGGAAAAAACTCATGCCCGTTCCCGATGGCGATAAAAAGTCCAATTTTTTGGATATAGGTGAAATTGTTGTCAGTCCGAAAAACCCAAATAGATTGATTATTGCTACGAATCAAGGAGTCTTTGCCAGCAACAACAAAGGTGATGCATGGTTCTCAGCTCCTGTTGGGCTTCCCAATAATCTTCCAAGGGATATGACCTCGCATTATAATACTACTACCCGACAACTGACACTCTATCTGGTAGAGCAGACTTTTTATGAGCTGGTCAACGGTGCAGTAAAATCTAAAGGAGGAGTTTTTAAAAGTACTGATGAAGGTCGTACATGGACCAATATTACAGGTAACCTCGGTATCAATATGCGTAAAATCAATAGAGGTGTTACCAAACAGAAGTTCTTTGCCACGGTCAACCATTGGTTAGGCGCTAATGTGAACAGACAAAAACCATTACCTACAAGCGTTCTTTCTGTTTTTAATAGGATTAAAGTAAACCCAAAGAATCCAAAGGAAATCTACCTAGGTCAGAATGTTAAGCATGCTTATGGGTTCGCACCCGGTGATCTGTGGAAGAGCGACGACGGTGGAGATACTTGGTATCCGACCATTCGTTCGGGTAAAGACTGGAGAAACGGTACTGATGGAAATTACTGGTCCACGCGAGCAGGGAGTCATCCCACTCGTCCCAATGCCAAGTTTGCACATCTCGATTCTGAAGTTAAAAATCGTACGGAGAACTTTGGTATGCGATTCTTGGAAGTCAATGCAGAGGGCGTTGTATATGCCGGTGTAGAACAACAGACACTCAAGTCTACCGATGGTGGTGCTTCTTGGAAGCAGGATGATGATGATTTGGTAGAACTTACGGTCAATGGCCGAAAGAGCGAATATTGGTATGGCAAAGGAGCTTCCAACCTGCCCGGTCGATTTATTCTATTCGATACCGGTGTGGAAGGTAGATATTTTTTCTGTAGTGGAGAACATGGATTATGGCAAAGCGCTCCCAGTAGTGTATCTGGAGGTAGGGACGCTAAAGGCAGAGTGGCATTACATCAGCTTCATGGCCAGAGTAGCCCTCATGTAAATGGAGGACCTGCCACATCCATTGCGACTGTAGCAGTTCACCCTAAAGACCCCAAGACTATATATACCCTTCAGTTTCGACAGAGCCATAGAGGTAAATTCCGTAAATCGACAGATGGCGGACTGACTTGGGAGAATGTATCTCAGCCTATCACTGCTCGACTAAATCCCAGAAACGATTGGAAGTTCAATATATTTCAGTCCTCACTACTTATCGACCCTCTGCGCCCTACGGATATGTATTTTAATATTATCGCTCAACCTATATCGGAAGTATTTGGTGGAGCGGGCAATTCCGGTTTTCCCGGAATCCAAAGTCATGATGGTGTATATAAGACCACTGATGAAGGGAAGACCTGGAGCAAGATGAACAATGGTATACCGGCTAAAGGTAACGTAAGGCGTATTTTTATGGATAAGAAAAAGCCTTGGATACTATACGCAGCTTTGAACGAGGGACCTAATGGTGAAATCGGAGGACTGTACAAAACAACGGACAGGGCAAAGAACTGGTTTAAGGTCTCGATACCTTCAGAGATAAAGTCAGTCAACAATGTATTTGTTGATGCTGAGACCGAAGATCTATATATCGCCTGTGGTCGGTCGAAAGGAAGTAATAAAGAAGGCGGTGTATGGAAGATGAAGGGAGGTACCGGTGCCTGGGCCAAAATCTTCGAAATGCCTTTTGTATGGCAGGTGGAAACTTCACCACTTGACCCTAGCTTGGTGACAGTTGTTGCAGCACTGCCCCATAAGGACAGAGGCGCAACTCATTATAATCCCGGAGCCTATATTTCAGAAAATGGGGGCCGTTCTTGGTTGAAAGTCAACAGAGGACTGGGACACAACTATTCCATTACTGACTTTAAGCCCGACCCTAAGGATAAATCTAAATTCTGGTTGGCCTCTTGGGGTTCGGGTTGGCATGTAGGTACCTTGGACGCGACTGTTCCGAGTACTCCTCCCAGTAATGGTGATGATACTGCTCAGGGCCCATTCCAATCTTTGAGAAGGACTATCCCCGGCGCTATACAGGCCGAAGATTTCGATATCGGAGGGCAAGGTATTGCCTATAAAGATACGGACGGTACCAATCAAGGAAGTGTCTACAGAGCAGACGAAGCAGTAGACCTGCGAGAGAAATCGACTGATGATTACTTCGTTTTCGATTTCCTTCCCGGAGAATGGTTGGAGTATTCCATAAACGCTACGCAATCTACTGACTATACGTTTTACGTTGTATATGCACATGATCTACCCAATACAGCTCCTGTAGTGGAAGTATATCTTGATGGAGTCAAATTAAAAGAAGTAACTGCCGCGACTACAGAAGGCTGGAAAACCTTCAAGGCCCTTGCCATTCCCAATATTTCCGTAAGCTCCGGAAATCACTTGGTAAGAATCCAGGTGAAAGGTGCCGGAGTCATCAATTTCGATAAATGGTCTGCTTGGCCGACAGCTCCATCACAGAGGTCTTTGAAGTCCAGCACAGCTGATTTGGAGAATAGCATAGAAAGTGATTTCTATTTTGAGTTGATGAACAATCCCATAGAAAGAGGGGAAGTCATACATGTGGCTTACAAGGGAGGACAGCGCTTCTACCTCATTGATACAAAAGGTAGGATAATGAAAGAAATCGTTACCGAATCTTCACAAGAGATAAGTGAAATGGAAGTGGGTACCAAAGACCTACCATCGGGTATGTATATCCTCAAATCCGGCCCTATCAGTCGTAAGTTTATGGTCAAATAACATTTGTATAGTCTGGATCAAGCGTTGGAGTTTCAATAAGCGCAATGTAATAATGATTTTCCGATGCATGATTCGCGTTTTTTGTCTGTATGGACAATGAAATATGACTAGGGTATTTGCTTGTTTACCCTGAAAAAGCCTGAACCTCGTGATATAAGTACTATCACGAGGTTTTTTTATCCCGAGGATTGTCAACGCAGAGTGAAGCAAAATGAACAGGAAAATGGGCGATTTTAAAAGCTAAGTTTGTATTGAACCCAAAATGTCCATTAGAAAATCTATTCCGGACTTACCTGACTTCAAATCAGTAACTGAATGCGGTTTTTGAATTCAGCGTAGCGGTGCTACGCTGAACCCAAGAAAACGCACTGATGTATTGCCATTTAAGTCCTCATGACGAAGTTCCAACGAACATTTTGGGTTTAATGGTTTATGATTGGGTAAAATTGGTTTGGGAACGATTTTTTTTCGATGAAACGATATCACTATGGAAACGTTCCCAGTGACCCTTTCATCCCTATGCTTCATTACACTTGACCGCTCTCCTGATGAGCTGCCTCCCTGTTCATTTTCTTTTGGGTATATCTACTTTTTGGGTTTGGCTTCTTGGAAGAGGTCCAGCTGTTCCGGGAGTAGCTTAAATGTCTTGCGATGATACTGCGTTACCCCAAATTGCCTGATGGCATCGCGATGAGCTACAGTGGGATACCCGGCATTTTTACCCCATCCATATTGTGGGTGTTCCATGGCATAGCGGGCCATGAGCTCATCGCGATGCGTTTTTGCCAGCACTGAAGCAGCTGCGATAGCATAATATTTTGCATCTCCTTTGACGATGCATTCATGAGGGATACTAGGGTAGGGGTTGAACCGATTGCCATCAATCAGCAATAGTTCGGGGAGGGTAGATAGGCTTTCTACTGCCCGGTGCATGGCCAGAAATGAGGCGTTGAGAATGTTGATATCGTCGATTTCCACTTCACTGACCGAAGCCACACTCCATGCTATGGCCCTCGCCTCGATTTCAATGCGGAGGCTGTCACGCTGGCGTTTGCTCAACTGTTTGGAATCGTTCAATAGCTCATGCTTGAAACCCATAGGCAGGATAACCGCTGAGGCAACTACAGGACCTGCCAAGCAACCCCTGCCCGCTTCATCGCAGCCCGCTTCGACATACTTATTGGAAAATGAAGATTTCAACATAATGCCAAGTTAGGTAACTCTAGTAAGTTTACCTATAGGGTGAAAGCCATTGTAGTCACGGTTTTCTCTCTCCCTTAGCTTTGGATTATCCCGGATCATGCGTTGGAACTTCGTGACGAGGGTTTAAATAGCAATACATCAGGGAGTTTTATTCGATTTAGCATAGCACCGCTATGGTGACTTCAAAAAACGTAGTGTAACGACGGGTTTGCAGCTATTTATACAAATTTAGGTTTTAAATGTCGTATAAGATTCCGCGGGTCATTTTGTTTCAATCAAGGCGAGAACCGCAGGAATAGCAGCGCTATCCCGAGGATTGTCAACGCAGAGTGAAGCAAAATGAACAGGAAGATATGTGATATTTGAAACCTAAATTTGTATTAGATCCGCAGTAGATTTTTCAATGCATGATCTGGGATTATGTGGATCTCAGTACTGTTCCGCTTATACTTTTTAGGAAACAATTGCCTCCGACTCTATGGACAACAGTTTCTTCTCGTTATTCTTGCGGTGAGGGAGCCCTCTCTGCTGTTTTATACTCAAGAAAAATGAAATGGGAAACCTTATCGGCAATGGCCAGGGAGAAAAATCCATATAGTGCAGAACCGTTACCGGTAGACTTGTCATTAGGGCTTTTAGAAAATAGTGGCATCTAAGTCAGCAAGCTACCTTGTCCCAAATCAATTGCGTTTAGGTATACATTCGATTCCTTGGCCCCTCAACAGGAACATCTGTTTTACCTCGAAGACCAGTCTGGGTTTGTCTATTTTACCTAGGGAAATAGGACGTACGAAAAGAGAGGCTCATGTTACCTTGGAAACTAACGGATATTGTCACCGGAATTGATTTACTTTGTCCCCGATGCCTAGATACTGATTTTCTCAAAAAAACGATCAAGAACGAATGGAAGCAACACCCAATCTTTGGAAAACACTTAGCAAAAAGGAGGTTTACGATAATCCATGGATCAATGTGCAGGAACATGATGTCATCAACCCAGGTGGTGGGGAAGGGATATATGGAAAAGTAAGTTTTAAGAACAAGGCCATAGGAGTGGTTCCTTTGGACAAAGAGGAAAACACTTGGTTGGTCGGTCAATACCGCTATACACTGGATGAATACTGTTGGGAGATTCCCGAAGGCGGTGGCCCTTTAGGGGAAGACCTATTGAATGCTGCGAAACGCGAGTTGAGAGAGGAAACAGGACTCAGTGCTGGGCAGTGGACGAAAATCATACGATTACATACTTCCAACTCGGTCACGGATGAGGAGGGCTTCATATTTCTGGCAGAGGACCTGGAGGAGGGAATGGCCGAACCCGAAGAATCGGAATCGGACCTAAAGGTATGGAAGCTTCCTTTTCGGGAAGCACTACAGATGGTCATGGAGGGTAAAATCACCGATGCGATGAGTATAGCTGCTATCCTGAAAGTGGCCAGACTAAAAGGGCTAAGTTAAACTCATGCAAAGGACTGTTCCGGAGTCACAGTTGAACTTTTTTATCCCTTACCTTGAGTGAAGGATAGATTAGGAACGGCATCGCTACCTGCTGAGGTTTCCAAGGGAATGATTTATGTGGGCGATGATGGTGTTGCAGTGAGACAGAAAAAAAATGCCATTACAAATCCTTGGGGAAAGTAAAAGAGTTACCGTTCAAAATAGCTTCCAATAGCCATAAACTTTAAGAGACCACTAAAGGGCCGAGCCTGAAAGCCCCATTGGGTTTTCATCATGGATATTTATCATTTTGGGTTTAAATAGCAATACATCAGGGAGTTTTGTTGGATTTGGCATAGCGCCGCTATCGTGAATTCAAAAAACGTAGTGCAACGATCGGTTTGCAGCTATTTAGATCTGCAGTAGATTCTCCAATGCATGACCCGGGTTAAAGGATGCTAATAGCCTTATCAATGAATTGTATTTTATGAAAAAGCAGCATTACCTTCGTCATTTCGGTAAAAATTTCAGCTTGGCCTTTCCGGTAATGCTCAGCCAACTGGGGCATGTACTGGTCGGTGTGGCAGATAGTACCATGGTCGGACAACTGGGGGCGATTCCATTGGCCGCCGCATCATTGGCCAACGTTATCTTTCACGTATTATTGACCTTTGGTCTGGGCATTTCCTATGCCATCACTCCGCTGGTGGCCGCCGCCGATGGGGAAGGTGATATCGATAGTAGCATTTTGATACTCAAGCATGGCTTCCTGATCAATATGATTTCTGCATTGGTATTGTTCGCTCTGGTGGCCTTTGGGGGTGATGTTCTTTACCTGTTAGAGCAACCGGCCGAAGTGGTAGCCCTGGCATTGCCCTATCTGGGTATTATTACCTTATCCATTATACCTTTTATGTTTTTTCAGACCTTTCGTCAATTTGCCGAAGGGTTATCCTTTACGCGGCAGGCCATGTATATCAGTCTGGTAGCGAATGTCGTCAATGTCATTTTAAATTATGCACTGATTTATGGACGTTTGGGCTTGCCCGCTCTCGGGCTCGATGGTGCGGGCTGGGCGACACTGATTTCCAGAGTCATCATGGGATTGGCCATGATGACCTACATACTTAGAAGTCAACTGTTCAGTGCCTATCGCGCCGGTATTTCATGGGGCAGGTACCAGAATGATATTCTCATAAAAATGCTGAAAATAGGACTGCCTTCGGGGTTACAGTTCACTTTTGAGGTCGGGGCTTTTGGCTGTGCTGCGGTCATGATGGGCTGGTTGGGCACCACCACATTGGCGGCCCATCAAATAGCGATCAGTTTGGCTTCGGTAAGCTACATGATGGCTACGGGGCTATCGGCAGCAGCAACTATACGCGTCGGCAATCAGCGAGGGAAAAACGATATCGTAGCGCTCAGGGAAGTGGCCTTTTCCCTGTTCTTAATGGTTTTGATCTTTATGACCTTCTGTGCCTGTATACTGATTGTCGGGCGTAATTTTTTGCCAATGCTCTATATCGATGAAGCGGAGGTCGTCCATAAGGCCGCCGGTCTAGTGGTCATTGCGGGTCTGTTCCAGCTATCCGATGGGATACAGGTAGTAGGTTTGGGGGCACTCCGGGGGCTTACCGATGTGAAAGTACCTACGGCCATTACCTTTATCGCCTACTGGTTGATCGGTCTGCCTTTGGGCTATGTTCTGGGTTTTTGGCAGGGAATGCAGGGTATAGGCATATGGATAGGCCTGCTGACCGGTCTGAGTATAGCCGCCGTTTCACTTTTTGTTCGTTTTAATTCCCTCAGCCGGTCTTTGAACTAGGTCACTGTCCTACATTACAATGGAGATTACTTGTCTATAATCCGTCAAAATAACTATCTTTCGACCTTACTGAACTTCATGAATGCAATATCCTTATCAAAGAGCTTGCTTCAGGGCAGTAGTAAGGCAGTATTGTTAGCGATTACGGTTATAAAACAAAAAAAATCAGCATCGACCTCAACGCTTTTATATCGTGTTGAGGCAATTTGGACCTACCGAGCATAGAGGACATACCGTATTTGAACACTGTTAGGATATAATCGAAAAACAAGTAATAAACTACTATGAACGCGGAAAACCCCCTTATCCCCAAGTTTCGATCTTCGCTCTATTCCAGAACGACCATCACCGAATTGATGATTCCTTCTTACGCCAATTTTGGAGGGAAGATCCATGGAGGGATACTGTTGTCGCTGATCGATAAAGTAGCTTATGCCTGTGCCAGTAAGCATGCGGGAGCCTATTGTGTCACGGTATCGGTGGATACGGTAGATTTCCTACAACCAGTAGAGGTGGGAGAACTCGTTTCACTCAAGGCATCGGTCAACTATGTAGGGAATACCTCCTTGGTGGTGGGCATAAAGGTAATCGCGGAGAATGTCAAAGATGGGCTGGTCAAACACACCAATACCTCTTATGTGACCATGGTAGCCAAAGGAGATAATGATAAACCCCAGCGGGTCCCTGGACTGATACTGGAAAGCAAAACAGAGGTAAGGCGCTTTGCGGAGGCCATCAAACGAAAGGAACTGAAGTTCTCCCATAAAGCTGAAATGGACGAAGCTCGGTCGGAATTGGATACCACTTCCGCTCTGGACATGCTTCAAAACGAACGTTGTGAAATCCGCATGAAGGACGAACACTGATTTTATGGCAGAATAATTTTAAAACAGCTCGAAAGTACAGTGCGCTGAAAGGAAGGGCATCTGTCCATGAGCGAACACCAAAGTATGAACCATCTTTTTCGTAGAATATATACCCTTTATGCCCTAGTGCTCTTTGTCCTTACTTTTTTGTTGCTCTTCCCTATATTTTTGATTATCGCACAGCGTAGTGCATGGCATAAAGCCTCTTATCACCTCAATAAGTTCTGGGCCAAGGTGTTCTTTGGGATGATTTTCATGCCCGTCGAGGTCGAAACAAGGGGCGATACGAAGCGCCTAAAGGGGCAGGCAATGGTTTTTTGCCCTAATCATGCCTCCTATATGGATATACCTATGGTAGGTTATGCCTCTTCCCCTTTTGTTTTTATGGGCAAGAGTTCATTGGCAAAGGTACCTCTGTTCGGCTATATGTACCGAAAAATCCATATTACCGTGGATAGGTCCAGTTTGAAAAGTAGGCACAGCACCTATGAAAGGACCAAAGCTGTTGTGGACCGAGGGATGAGCCTTGTGATTTTTCCGGAAGGCGGTATCTATACCAAAAATCCTCCTACTATGGTCCCTTTCAAAAATGGTGCTTTCAAGTTGGCCATCGAAAAACAAATTCCCCTAATTCCTGTCACGATTCCCTATAATTGGATAATTTTACCTGATAATGGACGATATGTGTTGCAGCCTCATAGAGCAAAGGTAATTTTCCATGAACCCATCGAAACCAAGGGCTTGGGAATGGACTCCCTGCCGGCACTAAAGCAGGAGGTCTTCGATATCATCACAAAAGAATTAAGTTTACATAGGCAAGAATCATGAAAATAGACAAGGATACCTTGGAGAAAATGGCCCACTTGGGAAGGTTGGAGTTTGATGAATCCTCTGCCGATGCGATGATAGAGGACATGAACGAAATCGTCACATGGGTGGAAAAACTAAAAGAAGTCGATACCGAAGGTGTCATGCCACTGACCACTATGTCCTACGAGATCAATGTGTTTCGCGAGGACGTCCCAAAACCCCATTTGAGCCATGAACGGGCATTGAAAAATGCTCCTAAGAAAGATGAAGATTACTTCAGGGTTCCCAAAGTACTGGACTGATTGTTTTTCATAATAACCTTTCTCCATTGGCTTTGAATCAAGGACAATGGAAAGATACTTGATTTAAAGATCTGTCAGGGAAAACCCCAATGGGGGCTTCATGAAATCCACCCCTGCCCTTGTATACTTTATTTTTAACTGCACATCCTAGATTTCATTCAAATCAATGCAACAATTGAACTTTTGGAAGAGTTGGCCTAAGCTGGAACAAGGGGTATACCGTCTGCTCTTGCTCCTCTTTATATCGAGCCTATTAGGTCTGATCTATGCTCATTTTTCTGCCAATGATACTGTCTTTCCTTGGCTTGCTTATGGAGAGATGACAGCCCTAAATTTGAGCCACGGACAGTTTTCTTCCGGTATATTCACTATGGGTTATCTGACTGAGAACTATCTGGTCAAGGAGTGGTTCTCTACAGAAGGGATTCGCATTGTTCCCAGCCTCTCTTATGGTTTTGGTCTACTGGTTTTTGTTCTGATTACCTTACTGGTCAGTTTAGTGACTACTTTTCAGCGTACCGCCTATATCGCGGGTATGGTACTGTTCATCCTTTTTCTGATGATGCTCAAGTTAGAGATTACCTTACTTTTCGGACTGACGAATAAGACAGCACTGATCATCGCCTTTTTCGCTTACATACCCTTGAGCTATTTCTTCCATGCACTGAAGTCGGATGTAAAAGTGCCGATAAGAATATTGGCATTCAGTCTTGTGGGAGGACTGTTTCTTGGCTTGCTTCATAGTTATGGAGAAGTGGAGAAACCCTTACTGCATTTGGTGCATTATGGTGTTCTAGCTCCGTATTTATTGATTTTCCTGTTTTTGGTACTTGTGGCACAGGAAATTCCCAGAGGAATCATGGTGCTGGTAACCAACGCGAACAATGCTTATAGCAAGAACAGCTCGGTTCATTTTTTTGTGGCGATGGCCATCTATATTGCGCAGCTGGTCATTATGTTTCTGGATAGGACATCGAGTATTCATTTAGAGATCATACCCCTTCATCCCTATTTTCTATTAGTGGTTTCGGCAGTACTGGGCATATGGGGTTTTCGTAGTAGGGAAACCCAATACCTCAAGTACCTGACCTTTGATAAAATAGGGGCATGGGTATACCTGTTGTTGGGCCTGCTCTGTTTTACGACCATTGCTTATTTCCTGATGACTGCCAACGACCCCATACTCTATATCATAGAGCAGATGACCCTGTATGTTCATCTGGCATTTGCTCTGGCTTTTATACTGTATATATTGGCTAATTTTATGACACCATTGGCACAGAACCTAAAGGTACACCTTATTCTGTACAAGCCTGAGAATATGCCCTATGTAGCCTATCTGCTCAGCGCTATCGTACTTACGGTAGTATTTGTCCTTAAGGAAAACATGGATGTTCCCTATGCCCATAGTCTGTCCGGGTATTATAATAGTATTGGCGACCTGCATTCGCTCACTGGGGAAGAACTGCTGAGTAAGGCCTATTATAAAGAAGCCAGCGATCTGGGATATCAGAACCATAGGTCCAACTACATCCTCGCTTACCTTAGCAATCAGGAGAAGAATGACATCAGCGCCGTCTACTACTACGACGTAGCACTCAAGAAAAGGCCCACTCCACAAGGATTCATTAACCTGAGTCAGGTCTACTTGAGCCAAGACCGTTTTTTTGAAGGTCTGTTCATACTCAAAGACGGCCTTAGGAAGTTTCCCGATGACGGTAGGATAAAGAACAATCTAGGCTTACTCTATGCAAAGGTAAACGAAAACGATTCTACCTTTGTGGCCTTATCAGAGGCAGAACAGAAAAGCTACAGTAGTGAAAGTGCGGCCACTAATTATATCGCCTTGCTGGCCGAGAAAAAAAAAGAACCCGAGCTGGAAGAGGTCAAATCCCGTTTTCTGATACCCGCGCATTACTCAAATAGAGCTAATTTACTGGTACTCTACAATCAAAGAGCAACAGATATTCAGCTCTCACCACTGCCCATCGATAGTTTGCTGACTTATCCGACCTTTGCCCTATTGTATGATCGTATTTTCAACGGACTTTACACGGACGAACCTATCGATACCCAATCATTGGCAGCCTACGCCGCTTATGAAGGCAATATCAATTTTAGGGAGAGACTGACCTTCCTACAGGCACTGGCGCATTATCATAACGATGAGTTGGGCGATGCCTTCCGGCTAATGGACCGGTTAGCCTATACCTATGACCTGAAGTCAGGTTACTATTACAATATACTGGGTTTGTGGGCGCAAGAGCAATGGGCATCAGGGCTGGCCGTTTCTTTTTTCGAAAAGGCCATTGAGAATAACTATCCCGCAGCTAATGTGAATTATGCGATAGCACTGTCCACAGATGGGCAAGCGGAGCGGGCAGGGCAGATTTGGCGGCAACTGGGCAATCATCCTTCACTCGAAAAAGAACAGCAACAGCATATGATCCGTATTCACACAACGGATACGGATACACTGGATTGGTCAGCGTTGACCGATTATGGAAAATACAGCTATTGGAAATATGCTCGGAAAAGTCAGGATAGCCTGCGGTTTCGCTCTTTATTGGAAACTTTCGACAACGAGGACCTAAAATGGAGGTGTATCATAGAGATTGTGCATAAAAAGATAGAAGCCAACCAATCAGAATCGGCACTGGCCTACTGGGGATTGATCCCAAATCGTGCTTACGATACCACGGACTCCCGATTGCTACAGGACCTCTTCCTAATGAAGATGGAAATGCTGGTCTTGGCAGGACAGTGGGAAGCACTGAAGAGAGAGTTGGAATATGCTCGGGAAAATGCAGTAAAACTGCCCATAAGCAATGACCTGCACTACAAGGCACGATTGGCAGTACATGAAAACGACACCGCAGCAGCAAATGAGTATTATGACAAATTGGCGAAAAAAAATCCCTTTTATGAACAAGGAATTATAGCAGCAGCAAATCATATACACCAACAAAATCCTCTGGAAGCTTATCAGGTATTGCTGAAAGCCACAGAAACCAATCCCAATACAGTGTCCCTATTGGAAGCTTATGTGATACAATGTGCCCGTCTGGGTTTTGATACCTATGCACAGCACATATTGGAGGAGCTGAAGTTATCGCTGATAGAGGAGGAGTATGAACGTTTCCATGATAATTATCATAGGATACTTATGGAAAACGAAGGCGAAGAGACCGAAGAAATGTAATGAAGCCCTTAGGGTAAATTATCTCTTTGTGCCACGGAGTGGATTGATTTAGAGGAGTGATAATGATGGAAAATCCATTATTATCAAAGTACTCATCAGTGCTTTTTTTTAAATCCGAATCCTGCATTGGGAATCCGTCATGAGGTTTTGAGTGACCATAGATGAGTGCGTTTTATGGGTTCAGCAAATCATCGTGTTTCCTGAACACCTCTGGAATCAATGGAATAGTGAAAAATCTACTTCGGATTTAAACCCAAAATAATCAATAGAGCACCTATTCCGCGCATAAATAGCTTTATACCGGAAGCTTTGCCCACCTGTCTTCATTCACCGTAGCGGTGCTATGCCGAACGAATCCAAATGGCTGATATTTTATTATTTATACAAATTTAGGTTTTAAATGTCGTATAAGATTCCGCGGGTCATTTTGTTTCAATCAAGGCGAACACCGCAGGGATAGCAGCGCTATCCCGAGGATGGTCAACGCAGAGTGAAACAAAATGAACAGGAAGATATGCGATTTTAAAAGCTAAGTTTGTATAAGGTATCTTTTCCCTATCCTTTCTAGATCAACGCTTATTGGAAGATATATATCCCCACTCATAAAAATTAAATAGGTATCATATAATTTCATCTCGATTATTTATAAGTTTAGCTTTATAATAGAGTTATGGGACTATCGTCCTGCATTGTTGATTTTTGTGCTATCAAGAAAACGAAGCCACAGTATGGTTCAAACACCGTGAAGCTATGACCGAAAATAAAATGATTACCACGGAAGCGATTTCGAAAATATACAAAATGGGTACACAGACCGTGGAAGCTTTGAAATCGATTTCCATTACTATCGATAAAGGTGAATATGTAGCCTTTATGGGGCCTTCGGGTTCGGGAAAGTCTACGCTAATGAATATTATCGGATGTTTGGATACGCCCACGGAGGGTGTTTACACTCTGAACGAAAATGATGTCAGTGATCTTACGGAAAACGAACTGGCAGAAATAAGAAATAAGGAAATCGGCTTTGTCTTTCAGACGTTCAACCTATTGCCCCGAGCTACTTCACTGGAAAATGTAGCCTTACCCTTGGTTTATGCGGGTTATAGTAGAGGTGAGCGCGAAGAAAGAGCGCTCCAGGCACTGGAGAATGTAGGGCTGGGCGATAGGGCTTCGCATAAGCCCAATGAACTTTCCGGAGGGCAGCGTCAGAGAGTGGCCATAGCTAGGGCCTTGGTCAATAATCCAAGTATAATCCTTGCCGATGAACCGACGGGTAACTTGGATACCAAAACGTCCTATGATATTATGGACCTTTTCCAAGAGTTACATGATAAAGGAAATACCATTATCATGGTGACGCATGAGGACGATATCGCTCATTACTCCCATCGCATCATTCGTTTAAGAGATGGGCTCGTTGAAACCGATGTCATCAATGCCAATATCACCAAGACCGGGGACAGGGCTGCCATGGGTGCTTAGCGCATACTTACGATACTTTGATTTTAGGTCAAAAGGCACTTTCTTTTGGAAAGCATACCTAGTATTGACTTAGAAGCTGTCATGCTTACTATCAATACGATGTCAAGGTCATTCTTTAGTAGAGGTTGATTTAGTGGAAACGATCTACGAAGGTGGACTGATGGCCACTGTACCACTATCTATTCCATGCAATGCTCAGAGAAGTTTTGAAATTATATTTAAAATTTATGATCACTTATTTTGGATAGGACCGAGCGTTAAACCCAAAATGTCCATTAGAAAATCTATTCCGGGCTTAACTGACTTCAAATCAGTAACTGAATGCGTTTTTTGAATTAACCGTAGCGGTGCTACGCTGAACCCAAGAAAACGCACTGATTTATCGCCATTTAAGTCCTCATGACGAAGTTCCAACGAACATTTTGGGTTACAATAATGCCCCGAGGGCATTATCAGTAAAGGGGCCTTCTGCCGCGTGAGCCATTGATAAAGATAGCATGTCGCGCTAGCTAGAGGAAATTTCAACGAAATTACGCACGACAAGAGTACCTATAGCTATGAACACCATGGGGAAGGCAAAAGCTTGGTTTAATTGTTGTTCCAGCAAATTCCATGTGCCCCTTGGAAATAAAAGATATATTTCAAAACTTCCCTAAGCCTCCGTAAGCTATCTTTGAGAGTCAGCAATACTAATAAAGGATAAGGATGAAAGTATATACAAAAACAGGTGACAATGGAACCACAGCGCTTTTCGGAGGAGCAAGGGTGAACAAGTCCGACCTACGCATTGATACTTATGGAACAGTGGATGAACTCAACTCCCATATGGGAATGCTACGTGACCAGCCCGTGAATGTTCATAGAAAAGATATCATAATAGAAATACAGGACCGCCTCTTTACTTTGGGAGCCATACTGGCTACCGAACCCGGAAACGATAAAGTGAAAGTCCCGCAGCTACAGGATACAGATGTAAGTCTGCTGGAGAAAGAAATGGATACTATGGATGAAACACTGCCACCCATGCGCCATTTTGTTCTTCCAGGAGGGCACCTTTCCGTATCCTATTGCCATGTGGCCAGATGTGTCTGCCGGCGTGCCGAACGATTGGTAGTAGCCCTTAACGAAATAGCTCCGGTAGATAACCATGTTATTATGTACCTCAATCGCTTGTCCGATTACCTGTTTGTACTATCAAGGACCATTTCATTGGAAGTAAATGCCGAAGAAATACCTTGGGTTCCGAAGATGTAAGCAAAAAAAAGACAAGCGTAGGTGTTTTTTGTTATTATTGTTAAATTACTCAATCATTGAGAGGGTGTCGGTTGTACCTTGAAGTTCCGTGCGGATACCATTGTTCAGATTGCAAGTATATGACTGTCAGTGTTTTCTTGAAAGTATTACTATAGAGTATCAAGAAAAGGGACATGTATTTTTGCATGAGGGATTTACGGTTATATACTGTATTTAAGCTCATATATGGACGCATGGAAGCCCCTAGCAGAATGTACCGGTGGTAGTTGTTATATCCATCACCGGAAAGAAAGACAGTAGGTTTTTATTGAAGGCGCTTGAAGTCAACCGGCCCGAGGAGCAAAAAAAACATACAATTTTAAAACTATGACTGAGACAGTAAATATCTCCATTACAAAGATAGATAAATCAAAACTCGATCAAGTGGACTTTGCGAACATCCAGTTCGGAAAGACCTACTCCGACCATGTGTTCATAGCGGACTATGATGGTGAAAAGTGGAAGGATTTTAGGATAGAACCTTATGATTACTTGCGGCTTAGTCCTGCAAGCCCGGCTTTGCATTATGGAGAGTCCGTTTTTGAAGGGATGAAGGCCTATAAAGGTAGTAGTGGGGAAATCCTAATTTTTCGGCCTGATGAAAACTTCAAACGTTTGAATATATCCGGTGAGCGCATCTGCATGCCTGCCTTACCCGAGGAAGTATTTATGGAAGGGCTTAAGACTTTAGTGAGCTTGGATAAAGGATGGGTCCCGGATTTGGAAGGTACTGCTTTGTATGTACGACCCTTCATTTTCTCTTCCGATGAATATATAGGCATACGCCCTTCGGATAATTTTACCTTCATGATCATCACTTGTCCTGTAGGGGCTTATTATTCAAAGCCTGTTAAGGTCAAGATAGAAACCCATTATACCCGAGCAGCACCGGGAGGTACCGGCTATGCAAAAGCAGCGGGAAACTATGCGGGTTCTTTGTATCCCGCGAGATTGGCACAACAGCAAGGTTATGATCAACTGATATGGACGGACAGTAAAGAGCATATCTATATTGAAGAGTCAGGAACGATGAATGTCATGTTCGTTATCGACAATGTACTCATCACTCCTCCTACAGGAGATACTATACTGAATGGCATCACTAGAAAAAGTGTTCTTAGGCTAGCAAGAGACTGGGACATGAAGGTAGAAGAGCGTAAAATAGCCGTACAGGAAGTAGTCGAAGCCATCGAGGCAGGACGGTTGCAGGAGGCTTTCGGTACGGGTACTGCTGCCACCATTGCACATATAGACACTTTGGCTCATGAAGGGAAAGACCATAAATTGCCACCTGTGGCCGACAGGGTTTTCTCTACAAAAGTACTCAAGACCCTGGATGGAATCAAAACAGGGATGATACCCGATAAGCATGATTGGGTCTACCAACTTTAGTGGATGGCCCGCTCATTCCTACTATCTATGGAGGCAACGAATGTTTTGTACTCAAGAAAAAATAAAAAACCTTATGGGCAATGCCCAAGGAGAAGAATCCGTATAGCGTTGAACGGTTACCCGCAGACGTGTCATTGGGGTCTTTAGAAAATAGTAGCACTTAAGTCAACGAATCACCTTGTCCCCAATCAATTGCGTTTAGGTATAGTGTGTTTCAAGGATTTTGGTTTGATTTCCATCAAGTCGGGAAATCGCTATATGTAGCGCAGGGGGCATTGTACGGGAGCAGAGGTGTTCCTTTAGGGCAGCAACGGGCTTGAGATTATTTAAACCCTAAAATGTCCATTGGAAAATCTATTCCGGACTTAACTGACTTCAAATCAGTAACTGAATGCGTTTTTTGAATTCGCCGTAGCGGTGCTACGCTGAACCCAAGAAAACGCACTGATGTATTGTCATTTAAGTCCTCATGACGAAGTTCCAACGAACATTTTGGGTTAAAGAAATTATTAGCGCTTATTGGAGGGAGGAACGAGCGCGAAAATAATGCCCTCAGGACAGTATTAGTGAAGGGGGCCAGCTTGCCGGGCGAGAGATTGATAAAGATAGCATCATTATCTACGAATTTCTATCGAATTGTACACTGAAAGAAGCACTTACGGCGATGAGCAGAGTAGAGAAAATAAAAGCTTATGACGGATGCCATTCTCCGTCAAACCTCAGGTGACCTTTGTAATCCAAACTTGGCTTTGAAGATTATATACAATTTCACAGATTGTTTTGCTTCCACCCAAAGCGCTTGATAGCTGTGCTATCGTGAGTTTAAAATTTTCTGCACCCTACAGGCTGGCCCGAAGTCTTCTCTGACTTCGTCCTGCTTAATTTTATAATAGGACCGAGCGTAAGGAAAGGGTTCGGGGAACCCTTTCAGCGAAGGGGCCGGTCTGCCGCGCAGGAGTAAGAGCCCAGCCGGCTTGAGGCGAAACAGACCAAAGGGTAGATACAAAGCTGTCCTCTAGCATTTTGGCAATGAAAAGGTGTTTTTCGGCAAGAATGTATATTGATATGGTCAAAATGAAGCAACATTGATAATCCTATAGCCAAGTATATAAGTCCAACGGAAGATATATCGACAATTGTTAAAATATTTGGTATATCTGTGTATATAAGTCTGAAAATCATAATAAATACTATAATCTATGGATTTCCTAAAGTCAAACTACCTATGGCTCATAACAGCCCTTCTTCTGTACGCCTGTACAGGAGAAACGAAAGAAGAAACTACCGCTGTACCTTTGTACGGTGAAGAAGATATTGCGAAGGAAAACGAGAAAGCAAACCATTTTTTTGAACGCTTTTTTAACGAACAGGTGGGCAGAAACCCCTTGACTCAGGCTTATTTAGGTATTAAGAAAGATTATGATAAGTGGGACGATATCTCCGATGCACATGCCCAAAAAGAACTTGAGATCAAGAAAAAGGATTTGCAATGGCTCAAAGATTCCATTGATTATGCTGCGCTGAGCGGACAGACAAAAATCAGTTATGATCTTTTCGTTACCAATATGGAAAACGAAATCAGCGATTTCAAGTATAGGTTCCATAACTACCCTGTCAATCAAATGAGGGGCTTGCATTCGAACGTGCCTTCTTTTTTAATCAATATACACCAGATAACGGATACGAAGGATGCCGAAGCTTATGCGGCCCGTTTGGAAAAAGTGGGTGAACTGTTCGACGAGCTTTTGGTCGGTCTGCGGCAGAGAGAGGAAAAAGGTATCGTTGCCCCCAAGTTCGTTTTCCCGAGAGTCATCGATGATTCCAAAAATGTTATATCAGGAATCCCTTTCGACAATTCCAAAAAGAACAGTGCGATTATGGCAGACTTCGAATCCAAAGTGGATCAACTGGATATCGGAGGTGAAGAAAAAGCGACACTGAAAAAGCGGGTCAGTACTGCCTTGATCGAGGTCGTCAAACCTGCTTATGAAAAACTAATTGCCTTTCTGGAAGAACAGGCTACCAGAGCTACCGATGAGGATGGTGCTTGGAAGTTTCCCGATGGTGGTGCTTTCTACAATAATGCACTTCAGAGAACAACAACTACGCCCCTTAGCTCCAATGAAATCCATGAAATAGGCTTAAAGGAGGTAGTACGTATCCACAGTGAGATGAGAGAAATCATGAAAAAGGTAGGTTTTAAGGGCAATCTCCATGATTTCTTCGAATTTATGCGGACCGACGACCAATTTTACTATCCGAATACAGCAGAAGGCAAACAGGACTACCTCGATAGTGCCGTGGCTATCATTGATACTATGCGTGACCGGTTAGACGAGCTTTTCCTGACAAAGCCCAAGGCAAATATCAAAGTAAAGAAAGTAGAGGCCTTTCGTGAGAAATCCGCCGGTACGGCATTTTATCAGCGACCGGCACCTGATGGCTCTAGGCCCGGTCTGTACTATGCCAATCTTTATAACATGAAGAACATGCCCAAGTACCAAATGGAGGCACTGGCCTATCATGAGGGCATTCCAGGGCATCACATGCAGTTGGCGATAGCTCAGGAATTGGAGGGAATCCCCAAATTCAGGAAGTTCCAAAACTATACCGCATATGTAGAAGGATGGGGGCTTTATTGTGAATACATCCCCAAGGATATGGGGCTTTACAGTAATCCTTATGCCGACTTTGGACGTCTGGCAATGGAGTTGTGGAGAGCTTGTCGTTTGGTTGTAGATACGGGTATCCATGAAAAAAAATGGACCCGTCAGGAAGGCATCGATTATTACAAAAACAATACCCCTGATAGTGAGCGCGACTGTATCCGTATGGTAGAACGACATATCGTGATGCCCTCTCAAGCTACGGCCTATAAAATAGGTATGTTGAAAATATTGGAGCTTAGAGCAAAGGCACAAGAGGCGCTTGGGGATAAATTCGATATACGCGAATTTCACGATGTGATACTGACCAATGGGGCTTTGCCCCTGAATACCCTCGAAGACTTTGTCGATGAATACATCGCCTCTAAACAAAGCTAAAAAATGTTTTCTCTTTGAAGAGAAAAACGGCTAATACAAATTTGGGTTTCAAATGTCGTATAAGATTCCGCTGGTCATTTTGTTTCAATCAAGGCGATAACCGCAGGGATAGCAGCGCTATCCCGAGGATTGTCAACGCAGGGTGAAGCAAAATGAACAGGAAGATATGCGATATTTGAAAGCTAAGTTTGTATAAAAAACATTTCAAGGAAAACTATCCTCATTTGAGGGTAGTTTTTTTCATATAAGACTACAGCTCCAAGAGGCGGATTTCATGTAATATAATAATCCCAAAATAGTCAAAGCCTTACTATTCCGAACATAAATTGCTTCAAAATCAGCTGTTTTACACTACGCAGGTTTGTCACCCTATTAATACGCTAGGCCTCCTCACCTAGACCGCTGATTTTATCCCAGATCATGTATTAGCCCTTCTATTTTGGTCTTAAATAGCTGAAAATCATTAAAATGAATGCGTTTTTCGAATTCACCGTAGCGGTGCTATGCCAAACCCAATAAAACGCCCTGATTTATTGCTTTTTAAACCCTCATAAATGAGCTCTAACGCATAATCCGGGTTTATTGTACTTTGCATCACAAAATCCTATTGACCATTTTGGGATAATCAAACTATAACCTACTGATAATGTGAGCTTAAAGTTAAATTGCATATATCTAGTTAGTTTTGCTCAAAATTTCGTTTATGAAGAGCAAAGATTACCTAAAACAGCTGAGCCGAAGAAAATTCATACGTAATTCCGTAATCGCTGCTACCGGAGTAGGCCTGATACCCGTAGCACTGACGGGCTGTGACGATGATGACAGCATTGGGACCGATACCGACCCCGATACCGGTTTCGAACCCAGTGGTGACTTTGGGTTTATGGAGGGAGTTGCCAGTTTCGACCCTACGCAGGATAAGGTAATTCTCTGGACGCGATATACACCGGCCACCAATGAAGAAACCCGACCAAAAATCATACTCGATGTAGCTAGTGACGAGGCTTTTGAAGCGGTAGTAGCCAGTGAAACCGTAGACATCGACATGGATAGTGATTATACCATCAATGTGGATTTGAGTAATCTGTCCTCGAATACGGTGTATTTTTACCGATTCAGAAATGAGAAGACAAAAGCACTATCGATAATAGGTAGGACCAAGACCCTTCCCGCAGCAGGTGAGGCAACACAGGTACGTTTGGCAGTGGTCTCCTGTGCGAACTTCCAGGCAGGTCTATTCAACGTCTATGGTGCTGTAGCAGAGTCCGAAGCGGATGTGGTCGTACATTTGGGAGATTACATCTATGAATATGGAGAAAGGGAATACGGCTCGAACGATTTGACCGAGTCTTTGGGAAGACTTCATAAACCTGCATATGAAATCCTCACTATAGGGGACTACCGAGAGCGGTACCGTCAGTACCGGAGTGATGAGCAATTACAGAAAGCGCATCAATTGAAGCCTTTTATCTGTGTATGGGATGATCATGAGGTGACCAATAATGCCTATGTCGATGGGGCTGAAAACCATCAGGATGATGAAGGCGACTACGAAGAAAGAAAGAGGAGTGCCATCCAGGTATGGCATGAATACCTACCGGCAAGAGTCAGCGATAATGCCCGGATATATAGGAGCTTTGATATGGCCGGAATCGTAAACCTGATGATGCTCGATACCCGTATCGTAGGAAGGGAAAAACAACTGAGCTACATGGATTACCTGACGGCCACAGGAGTCGATAGGGAAGGTTTTCTGAAAGACTGGCAGGACGAAAATAGGACACTACTGGGCACGGCACAGCGCGAGTGGCTCAAAGGGCAGCTGCAAGGCAGTACTGCGAAATGGCAAGTGCTGGGCAGTCAGGTACTCATGGGAAAGTACCTAATACCCGAAGAACTGCTCACCCTTACGGCTCAATTGGCCGATGGCGGTGGGAATACTGCTGAACTCCAAGAGCATTATACGAAAGTGGTTACAGAACTGGTAACCATTAAGGCACGTAGGACACTAGGTGACCCTACACTCAAAGAAGAGGATATCGCTAGGGTCGAAAATGTACTGCCCTATAACTTGGATGCTTGGGACGGCTATCCCATAGAACGCGAACTTGTTTTTGAGGCTGCCACAGGTAAAAAGGTGATTGCTTTGGCGGGCGATACTCATAATGCTTGGCATGCTCAACTGTCCGATAAGCATGGGGATAAGATTGGGGCAGAGTTTGCCACAGCTTCGGTTTCTTCCCCAGGTCTGGAAAGTTTTTTTGATAATGACCCCACAGCCATTGGAGGCATAGAAGCCGCCAATACAGCGCTCATTGATGACCTTAACTATTTGAATGCTTCTGATAGAGGTTTTTTAGAAGTAATCTTTGATGCTGGAAGTGCCAAGGCCGAATGGAAGTTCATCGCTACCCTGGCCACAAAGGATATCAACACCACTACGGGCAGGACAGCTATGGAAAGTTAGGGGTTGGGTTCAACCCAAAATGATCAATAGAGAACCTATTCCGCGCATAAATAGCTTCATATCAGAAGCTTTGCCCACCTGTCTTCATTCACCATAGCGGTGCTATGCCGAACGAATCCAAATGGCCGGTATTTTGCTATTTATACGCTCATCACGAAATCCTATCGATTAATTTGGGTTCAAAAGCTTCAAATCAGTGAAATGGACGTGTTTTTTAAGTCAATCTTAGCATTGCTATGCTGAATCCAAGAAAACGCGCTGATTTGTGGGGTTTCCAAGCCTTCATGACGAAGCGCTAACGTATACTTCGGGGCAATGAAAATGGATAAATTGTAAATTGCCGATACTAGGTGAAATAGCCTTACCGCTACCGGTTATAGGCAAGTTTCTATTACCATCAAACCGATTTGTCATAGCATATTACATATGCCTCAGGTTTGGCAGGGATTGCTGTTGTCCCTGACAAGCCCGAACAATGGAACAAGAATCATCATCGCTCCATTTTTCTTAAGAAGCGGCATCGTCTTTATCCTCCTTTTCCGTACGGAAGCTAACATGATGTCCCGTATCCATCAATAGTTGTATCTTCGCTTTTACCTCAGTTTCCTGCCCCAGCTTGACCGCTACGATCAAATGACAGTCTGCTTCATACTGCTGCTCTACTATAGCCAGATCATAAGCTTTGATGCAGCGCATGACTTCATTGGTCGCTTCATAGTCAAAGTGAAGGTGCAGTTGTATGCTGATGTCTACTTTAACGACTTGTGCTTCGGACAGTGCTGCTTCGGAGGCTGTCCTATAGGCGTGGATAAGACCACCTACACCCAGTTTCGTGCCTCCAAAATAACGTACCACCACCACCAGTACCTGTGTGAGTCCAAAGGCACGAATCTGACCGAGTATGGGATCACCTGCTGAGTGGTTCGGTTCTCCATCATCGTTGGCACGGAACTCCTTGCCCTCAGCGCCGAGTAAGTAGGCATAACAGTGGTGACGGGCATCATGATAGCGCTTGCGAAGGGTATCAATGGCTGATTTTACTTCCTCTAGGTTGCGAACAGGGTAAGCGTGAGCAATGAACTTACTGCCTTTTTCCTTGTAAAAGCCCTCCGTAGGGGTAGCTATTGTATGGTAGTATTCTGCCTTTCCTTCAGTAGTCATGAGAAGAATCCTTCCTGATAGGTAATGAGGACAATGGCCAATACCGCACAAAGTAGTCCAAAGATATTCAGCCGGGTAAGCAGTTCTCTGAACAGTACTATGGAGAGCAGTGCTGAAAAAACAATGATGCCTATGTTGACCGTAGGGAATACAATGGCCCCGTCACCATCGAAAGCATTTAGGGATTGTAATAAAAAATAGATGGAAAAGTAATTGATAAGTCCCAATACCAGTCCGCCGATAATACTTTTTTTGTTCGGAACCCTTTTTTGGAAAGTAAGCACTAATGTACCGACGATGCCGGCAGTGGCAAAAACAACAATGGGAAATACCGGTGCGGTCTCAGGCCTTAGATGTACTGTATTTACATAGCTAAAGGTCGTATCGATGACCCCACCGAGCAAGAACACCGATAGTGGTAATAGGTATTTTTCAGACCCCAATGTTTGCTGAGCTGTATCTGTTTTTTTCTTTTTCAAAGAGGTCAAAAGTATTGCTACCAAGGCCAGAATGATACCCAAGTAATTGATGGCATAAAAGTTCTTGGTGGTCTTCAGCACGAACAGACTGACAAGTACGGGTATGACAAGGGCCATTTTGTTGGCTACAGTAGATACCGTCACTCCCATTTTCTGTGTGGTAACCGCCATCAGGTAAAAGGTAGCTATGAATACCACCCCCAGTGCCATACCTATATAAGGCCAAGAGGCGGTAAAATCCAATTCCCCACCGAAGTCGATGCCCTGCGATTTGACAAAGGTCAGTCCTGTAATGACACAGATCATATAATTGACCACGATAGCCTCCAGAGTTTCCACTTTGAAAATCCCAAAGTAGCGGAAAGTCAAGAAAATCCCTACATTGGCCAGTATACACAAGAATAAGAAAAACATTCTTTTTTATCTTTAATAATAGAACAAGGTTACTAAGATAGGTATTTTTTGTGCTAGAGGGTGAGAGACTTCCTAAAGACCGCTGCAGTCGTCAAGGAGAAAAAAAAATATAGGTTTCAAGCAACCTTTTCATAAGAGATTCATCTTTAACACAAAATATCTCTGTAAAGACAAAAAACTATCATTTATGAAAAGCTTAAAAAACCAAAACTTTCTGTTAGTCGTTCTGCTGCTCCTTTCTTCCATCTCATTATTATCGGCTTTTGCCCATATCAAAAAAGATTTGCCCACATTTACGAGTATAGCACTTCGTACCTCGGCAGAAGTATACCTTAAGCAGGGTGCAGTACAGAGCGTAGTGCTGGAAGGAAGTGAAAAAGCCAAGAAAGAGGTACAGACATCGGTGAAAAATGGAAAACTGACCATAAAAACAGAGAGTAATGAATGGGGCTGGAGCAATTCCAGCGGAAAATTGAAAATATACATTACCGTGAAGGACTTGGAAGCCCTAAGCGTCAGTGGTTCGGGAAGTATTATCGGCAGTGATAAGTTCACTACGGATGATCTTAAGCTATCGGTTAGCGGTAGTGGTGATATAGAAATGGATGTAGACGCGGATGATATGGAGATACGTATCTCTGGATCGGGAAATGTACAACTCAAAGGTAAGAGTAAGAACAATTCAGTATCCATTTCCGGATCGGGAGATCTGGAAGCCAAGGGCTTGGAGGCGGATAAGTATCAGGTTTCCATTTCTGGGTCCGGAGAGTGTAGTATTCATGTGAATTCTGAAATCAACTCCAGGGTCTCCGGTAGTGGTAGTGTCTATTATAAAGGGTCGCCAAGTAAAATCAATAGCAAGACCTCTGGTAGCGGAAAAGTGAAAAAAATATAAAAGTACTTTATCCTGTAAATACTGCCGTATACCATCGACGGTATACCGGACCGGGAAAACCAGTGGCAATTTTAGGATTACCTCATGAACTAATGGAAAAGCTGTTCTCTCAAAGGAACAGCTTTTTCCTTTGGCTCCTAGTTTATCCCCATTGACCCTGGATCATGCGTTGTAACTTCGTAACGAGGGTTTACATGTCCATAAATCAGGGAGTATTATTGGATTTGGCATAGCACCGCTATGGTGAATAAAAAAAACGTAGTGCAACGACCGGTTTGCAGCTATTTAGATCCGCAGTAGATTTTTCAATGTATGATCTGGGTTGAACCCAAGTTATAACAATAGCTTTCAAAGCAGCCCTTAAGATGTTGTTCCAGAGTCGATGTCTCAGATTTCCTGTAAGTTGGCTTGGTATAATACCATAACATCATTAGGCCAAGGAAAGAGGTTTGCTTATTAAAGATTGATTTAGCATAAAAAAACCTCAATGATCAATCCATCAATGAGCAGTATACAAAATGCTCTTTTGATAAGGCCCTTTCTTTCAACCGATTTCCAGCTCAAATCCTGAAACAAAACAGTCTCCCAGACCCCTTATATACCTTGCTCACTAAAAAAATAAGGCATAAGTACATAAACCATAATAAAAAAGTATAAGAAGTAATGGTGCAATGACGTTGTACTATAGGAAGGTGTAAGATTCTATAAGAAATCTTGAAATTTTGGAGGCCAGTGATAATATACTCTTTTGAAGTGAAAAGCATAGAACCTTTGGTCTTAAAGAAGAGTGCTTTCGTCATAACATTGTTTTGATTGTCGAATTTATCTATTCAGCCTATAGGAATCCGACCAAAGAATAATTAAAATAGCAAGGTAAATTAAAATGGATACTCAGGTTTTCGTGGAGAAAAAAAAAAGTAATGTAGAGCTACTGATGTTGGTGGATGACAATAAAATCGACACGTTCGTGCACGAAAAGATTGTTACCATGTCATCATTTGCCAATGCGCTATTGGTAAAAAGTTCCGCTACGGAAGCACTCAAGCATATTGAGCAGTACCACGATAACCTTACCGAAGTCCCTAGCCTTCTTTTTCTGGACATCAATATGCCCGTAATGGATGGCTTTGATTTTCTGGAAGCCTTCAATTCCTTCTCCCCCCCCATCAAGGAAAAGTGCAAGATTGTCATGCTGTCCAGTTCGGACCTACAGCAGGACAAAGAGCGGGCCATGGCCCATAGCAATGTCATCGGTTTTCTGTCCAAGCCACTGACCGTGGAAAAACTTAACTTAGTGGAAAAACTGATGGCCCAAGTACGTTGATTCCGTAGATTTTCAGGTCTGTACCCTAGCAGAGTGTTTTTCGGACCTTTCCCCGTTCCAAGTAGGGGCAAGCTCCCAATAGTTCAGCTCAGGGTACTAACTTACCTTCATCCCCAAAACCCACTCCATCATCCTTGCCATGGCCTGTTGTCTGACCGTGGGAACCGAAAGGAATATATCGTGCAAAGCTCCTTCGACCTCCTGCAATTGGACGTTATTTCCCAGCTTGGAGCCATAGTGTTTCATGTCCTCTACATTGAGCACGGCATCGCCATAGCGTAGTTCCTCGTTCCATCTTCTGCCCGGTTTCAGGGAGCGCTGCGAGTGTAGCAGTAGTATGGGCAGTTTTAGGTCCAGGTCTTTCTGTATTTTTTGATGGGCCTCACTTATGGCCACTAGCCAGGGAAAGTAGGTAGGGAAACCGTACAGCGGTTTCCAATCGAGATTGAACCCCCACTCGCCACGATAGTTCTTGTGGAGGCTTTCCACATAAAGTGAAGAGAGTACGTTCGGGAGACAGGCATAGGGAAAGAGCTTACCGATAGACCTGAAAAGGGGCAGGGTCATTGTTCGGATGAACTCGGGGATATCGAATTCCAGAAAGGGGGAGTTGAGGATCAGCGCATTGATATCGGACCTATTGGAACCCTCCTTGGCATACAGACAGGCGATGAGCGCTCCAGTAGAATGTCCCAAGAGCAAAAGCTCGGAAGGTTGTTCTTGTTGTAGCTTTCGGATAGCTATAGTAATCTCCCCGAAGTATTCTCTCAGGTCCCGACAGTAGTTGGGATGCTGATGGGGCAGCAGTGAGTTGCCATACTTTCTCAGTTCCAACGCATGGAAATTGTAACCATGGTCCTGAAAGCACTGGCTTAGGTGAGGATGGAAGAAATGGTCGATGAAACCATGGAGATAAAGGACCGTAGGTCTTTCGGGTTTATTCCTCTTATCGCTGATAAGTGTGGCGACTACTTCACCTTCGTAGTCCCTTTCCATGGGAAGGGTATGGTATGTAAAGCCTTGCAGTATCATTTTTTTAAGTTTGTAGTTGGTATCTTAACCCGGATTATGCGTTGGAACTTCGTAAAGAGGATTTATACCCAGATGAAATTGTTTTGGGACATACTGAAATGATCAAGAAAACGCTGTTCTGCCCGGAACGGTCCCAATGACCGATCAACTAATGACCGGTCAACAAAATGCAGGATTTGTCCAAGACTTCCGGAACTTCAAATTTCCCATTTCATTTTTTGTTGAGTATAAATAGCCATAACTCAGTACAACAACCCGTTGGCAGATAGTTAGATCCGTAGTAGATTCTCCTGTGCATGATCCGGGTTCAACATAGGACAGGGTAAATATCGGGTCATAAGCCAGTATGGGATGCCTGTTGGAATAACAAAATGTTTGCCATGGATGTCCACAATGCTTGCCGAAGGGATATCGTGCTGTGAAATCATGCTTGAAAGCGATTGATTCCGATGAGAAAACAATGTGTCAAAATCAGTCTAAGTTCAATGTGCAGGATGCCCATGCGCAAATATAGGTACATTCATGGGTTTGGCCACTCATAGCAATTATAAGGATGACCCTATCCCACAATTTTTGAAAAAGGGACCTATTGTCAATGTTTTATGGTATACTTGCCGAAAAAAACACTATAGTGTTTTGATGTATTCTCATGCAGATAAACCTGGATCATTCGTTGGAACTTCGTAACGAGGTTTTAAATGTCAATAGATCAGGTAGTTTTATTGGATTTAGCATAGCACCGCTATAGTGAATTTAAAAAGCTTAGTGCAACGACCGATTTGCCGCTATTTAGATCCGCAGTAGATTTTTCAATGTATCATCCGGGTTAAAGCCTGAAGTTTATTGAATAATCTAGGAATTGAATATAATATAATGATACTGGACCAATGGTGAGTTTACCTACTATATGTGTTAGGTATACTGTAGTAGGATAGGTGTTCTTGGTCAGCGGACAAATTTTTTCGGTGTGTTTTCCAGTGGAAAAACTTTTCGCAATAGAGGAAGTGATTTCAACAGCTTCTACCTTACCAAAAGAAGGTTTTGCCCGCTTACGATGTTTGAAAGATAAGTAAATGTAATACTATGTTGTAAATCAAAGGCTACAATTTTATTGACTTCCGGCCTGAACCAAAATGCATATCAAGCCCCTTTGCTTGGGGGTTGGGACTGAAAATAAAAATCTGTAAGCTTCATGATTTAACAATGTAGTTATAAGCATCAATGGGTCAATACCTTGTGTGGGGTTTTATGCTTCTGTATTACTTTGGTGCCTTCATTATTAATTTAAAATTATAGTTAAATAGTGTAATTTTGTATAGCTAATTATTATATTGTGCCAAAGATAACATGAATTTGTTCTATATATTTGATTTTTAGAGAATTGTAGATTTCAGTTCCATTGATGTATATCGAACGCTTTGCTCCGATTGAAATCGGTTCTTCCACTATCCCATTTTATCGGGGATAAGGGTGACCCTAGGCGCTATGCCTACTATTCTTTGAATAATTAGTGAACTAGCAAATTTTAAAAAACAGTAATATAAAAACAAACCAACCATGAAAACCAAATTGATATCTATTACCGCCATTTTTTTACTGTCGCTTTCCATGGGCCTTTTACTGAGTTCCTGCGGCGATGATGATTCGGTGGATGCCTGTGCCTCGCTGGAGCTGACGGCCATTGGCAGTGCCTTTTCCGTCAAGGCCAGTGCCACAGGCGGTACGGCACCCTATGAATTCTCCATAGACGGTACGACCTTTCAGAGCGGGGCAGAGTTCAAGAATGTGGCCGTACAGGACTATACGGTGACAGTAAAGGATGCGGGCGGCTGCACCAAGACCGCCGCTGTAAGTGCGGCCAGCCTACAACAGTTCGTGGACGAGCGCGACAATAGGAGCTACAAAGCCGTAAAGATAGGCGAGCAGATCTGGATGGGGGAGAATCTAAGGGTTGACCCTGATTCGGCCGCCTTTAAGTGTTACGATGATGTTGCCGAAAACTGTGAAAAGTACGGCCTTATGTACACTTGGCATGCGGCGCAGGTGGCCTGTCCCAAAAATTGGAGTTTGCCTTCTTTCGATGACTATGATATTTTGTTTGAAGCTATCGGAGGTGATGATGATGCCGCTAAAGTGCAGAAGCTGATCAAAGGGGGTAGTTCCGGATTTGATACTGAGCTTGGTGGTGCATATTACGATGACAAATTCCAGCTGATCGATGAATGGGATGTGCTTTGGGCTACGGGGGTCTCATTGGATGATACAGAAGGTCGCAACATTTTTATAGGTCCTAAGGATGAAGTGGTTTCAGCCTCTTCCACCCTGCCAAAAGAAGATTTTGCCTGCTTACGATGTTTGAAAGATAAATAATCTCCATTGGGTATTCAATAAAGTGCCATTTAAGTAAAACTTTAATCTATGCTTCATTTCACAAAGTATTTTATTTTTAGTACAGTTTTGATCACTGTTGGAAAATTACAGGCACAACAATCCGTCAAAGCGATAAGTCCAGAAATACCTACCTCTAATGGTATAACACTTGTGGGAGGAACTGACCTCAGTGCGGACGCGGGTACAATTACGGAAAGGGGGGTAGTTTTTAAAGCAGATAGTAAGGTGGAAACTATAGATGATATTGACCTGCGAATCTCACACAAAAACATGGGCGGCAACCTCACCACGGGAACGGATGAATATAAAGTGGAAAATGTCACAGGCCTTGACCCGAAAAAGCATTATTTCTACGAAGCCTATATTTTGAATGTAACCGACCCGAAGATAGCTACTATCAGTAATCAGGGATACAATTTTTGGACCTTAGCCCCTTCTCCTGGACATTCTACTATTCTTGAATTAGAAAGCAAAACTTCCCGGTCTATAGAATTACGATATTCTGGACTTAATCTTCCCAAAAATACTGTAGATGGTTACGTTCTATTGAGAAAAGAAGGAAATACGGCTCCTGATGGGAAATTGTTGGAAGATGGGAAAGCACCACCAACAGCGGAGGAATTGGGTTCAGCAGTGGACAAGGTCGTTATCATTACCGATGGAAGTACCTACAACGATACAGGTCTAAAGCCTGAAACAACCTATAGCTATACCTTGGTTTCTTTCAACAAAGGCATAAACGACGACGCTACCTACAACTACAAAACGGATGGTACGATACCCACCATCAGTGCCACCACCCATCCCAAGGCACCGGGTCCCATCACAGACCTTCGTGCCATCAATGTGCGGACCAATAGCTTTGAACTAATTTGGAATGCCCCTGAAAGAGCAGAAAGCTATATAGTCGAGGTATCGGAAAACAATGATTTTTCCTCGCCACTGGCAGATTATCCTAAAAACGATGTTACCGATACAGAGATCAAGGTCACAGGCCTGAAAGAAAATACGAAGTATTACTACCGTGTTGCCGCGAAAAACTCTGGTGGGAATAGTGCATCGAGAAATGGTAACGTGACAACAGGCTCCCCGAAACAGGCCCAGCTTATCATCGCAGCGAGCAATCCCTCCAATACTACTTTTTGCGAAGGGGATGAAATCAAGTTTCTGGCCCTGCCGGAAGGGAAAACCGAGTATACCTTTTGGGTAGACGTGGGAAGTGGTTTTAATAAGGCTCAAGATAATAACATGGATACATATACTTTTAATGCCTTGAACAAAGGTAATGCGAAAGTGAAGGTTGGAATAGCTGGTTTTGCAGACAGTAAAACGATATCATTGACAATACACCCGAAACCTAATAATGTTGTATTTGACCGCTTGTCCTCTGATGAGAATGTCGATGTCAATAACCTCAACACTTCGCTCCCCGATGTGGCTCTTGATGCAGCTACTCCCGATGGAGGGGTTTACTCTGGACCAGGTGTCTATCGTGATGATGACATGAACTACTTCTTTTCTCCTACCAGTGGTAATTATGAAATCACCTACACCTATACGGACAACAATGGCTGTTCGGATATGAAAGCATTGAATATCAATGTTCTGGATGAGGATACGAAAATCACCACAGACCTGAAAGATGAATACTGTGATAATATTGCTTCTGTGGGTTTTTCGATTCGCCTTTTTACCAAAGCTTTTGAAAAGGTAAGACCTGGAACTGACGAATACTACTATACAGAATGCGAGGATTCTCGTGACAAGAGTACCTGCGACTGTAAGTATAGGGTCAGGAATGAACTGGCAGATACGGATCCTGTGAAACGCGCCTATGTTATTGACCCATTTTCAGGTGAAACCGATAGGGAAATCAGTGATGCGATGAGCAACGTTCAGGTATCGTACAACGAGGATGATCCTACGTCACCGTATTATGAAGTGTCGGGGAAATTCCATCCAAACGTTATAGAATCCCCCTTTGTATTTGTTACACTGGAACTGGATGCGGAAGTCGTGTATGATATTGCCGTAAATACCGATGCTCCGGAAACCTGCGAATTTACCAGAGACCCCATTACTTTGACTTCGCGCTATGTCTCACGAATCAATGTGAGAAACTCTGCAAAACCCGATATCGAAACTCTTACCAAGGATAGCTTCTGCGAAGGTTCGCCTGAGTTCATAGAACTGAATCCAATAACAAAAGCTAAAACGGGCCTATCCATCCCCGACCCTTCCGATGGATTTTTTTCTTATCGGAAAAGAGGGGAAGAAGATATTTTCAGGACACTTCCTGATAATATTATCGTACTTGGAGCTTTTGAAACGGGTGAGTATTTTATTCGATATACGTACAATGGCAATTCTGATTATTGTAAGGAAAGTTCTGCGCTGGACACCATAAGTGTAACACCACCCCCGACGGGTAAGTTCGAAGTGGATGAAACTACTCTCTGTTTTGGAGACTCTGTGAAATTCACCTATAGCGACAAGTCCTATGACCCCAATACTACCAAAGGCTGGACCTGGGAGTGGGGTTTTGGAGACGGTAATTCCAGTGATGAGGTATCTCCCAAACACCGCTATGCCACTATAGGTACCAATACAGTTTCATTGACTGTGAAAAGTGATTCTGTATCAACATGTAAGGGAAGCTCGCTCAATTCGGGAGTGACCATCAAACCCATACCCAAAGGTGATTTTGAGTCTTTTGGCCTCTGTGAAGGAAATGCTACCGTACTGGCACCTAGAATTCCAAAGGATGAAGGTGTGGATGATATTGCATGGAGTATAAGCGGCAGTAATACCGAAAAGATAACAGCATACAATTATATTGATAACAGTAGTAGTAAAAGAGAAGTAATTCTATCCGAATCGGGACTTACGACCATCGACCTGATACCCACCAATAGTTTTGGTTGTTCTGACACCATCAGTAAGAATTACTTCGTTTTTCCTTCAGTGAGCGGGGACGGTTTTGCGGATAACTTCGACACACCGGAGACCGTAGCACAACGCTGGAGCAATAGTGGACAGACTGCGCCCTACGAGATCTCTTCATGGCAACTGATAGGGACGGAGGGCAATTTCATCTGGAGGACAATGGCGCAGGGCGATAGTACCTATGCCAATAATGAACAATCCTATATAGAAAGCCCCTGTTTTGATTTTTCAGGGTTTGAACACCCCTTCCTAAGTTTGGATATTCTCGGGGATGTAGAGGAAGGAAAAGACGGTGCCGTCGTACTCTATACCGCGGACAATGGAATCAGATGGAAGCCGCTCGGGGATAACCAAGGTTCCGGCATCAACTGGTATACCGAGGACAATATCACGGGCAGTCCGGGCTTGGGCAGCAATATCGACCGTCTCGGCTGGTCCGATGGAGACAGTACCTGGCGCAATGCGCGCTATGCCCTCTCAGCGGTGCAGGAGGAAGCGGGTGCCGACAAGGTACGCTTTCGAATTGCTTTTGGAAGCAATGGAGACAATCCCGAAGAAGAGACCTTTAGTGGATTCGCCTTTGATAACTTTCAGCTACAGGAGCGCAACCGCATCAATCTGTTGGAGCATTTTACCAACATGAGGGGCAACCATGAGCACATTGATGAAGACCGGTTCGTACATCAATTTGCGCTGGACCGAAAGGGGGAAGCCATCGATATCCAGTACCATATCCGTCTTATAAACAATTATGATCCTATCGCTGATTTTGATAATACCTTTCCCTCGGCACAGGCATTGCACTATGGCATAGGATACTTTCCCAGAACGGTGCTGAACGGATTTTCTCCGCTCGAAAGGATAGCTATGCCTTTCAGCGAATTGGAAAACAAGAACATTATCTATGACAAAGAAGCACTGACTTCTGCTGCCTTTGATATCGATGTGCGACAAGAGATAGTGCCCAAAGACTTCACACAAAGGCTGAAGTTCGACATCACCGTGACCAAGAACAGTACCTTGGAACCTATTGATGAGTTCGTCATCATCGAGCCGGTCATTGTGCAGACCCGAGTTCAAATCGATGACAAAGTGTACCCCAATGTTGCCCGAAAGATACTGCCCGATGCTACGGGAGTCACCATGGACGGGGACTGGTCCGCCAGTGGAGAGAGCGATGCCCCGCAGACCAAGACCGTTTATTGGAACCCAAGGTTCGATGTCGATACCGATGGGAGCGATGGTGTTGTGGATACGATCCTTTTAGTGACCTATGTTTATAATGAAGACCGCTTCAATGCTACCAAGGAAGTCTATCAGGTAAGAGTGGATACCATACCCCTGAGCAATATCCCACCACCGCACAGCACCGTCGTAGGCCTCTTCGAAGGTAATAGGAAGGAGGGAATGACCTTATTCCCAAATCCTGCTACTGATATTTTAAGCGTGCGTTTCGCTCGTCCCTTAGAGAAAGAGCATGTCTTGCTCATCTATGATGCCTTGGGAAAGGTGGTAAAGGAACAGATGGTACCTGTCGGGAAAAGCAATGTTAGTATCGAAACGAAGCATCTGCTCAGTGGCCTCTATAACCTACAATTGATGGAAGGCAACCATAGTGTCATGCTGCGGTTTGAAGTACTCCATTAGTGAACAATGAACAATTGGCAATTTTAACCCGGATCATCAATGTCGTTTAGTTAAGATTTGTAAGCCATAAAACTGGCAGGTCTTCCTCCACTGGCGCAAGCGTCCGCTTGTGTCCCTCTAGTCCATACCCATCTACATTTTCTGATAACCGATGATACCTCTATCGCCCACATCAACAATCCACGCCATTATTCTCAAGCACCACTGGCGCAAGCGTCCGCTTGTGTCCCTCT
>CANLOE010000065.1 GCA_947492745.1 uncultured Cyclobacteriaceae bacterium
ATGCCGAACGAATCCAAATGGCCGGTATTTTGCTATTTATACGCTCATCACGATTTCTATCGATTATTTTGGGTTAATGTATACTCCAGTGTATTGAGCATAAAAAGTCCTACTGCCCCACCGGTTCATGACCGTAGGCCCGTTTTCGATTTTGTCGCTTTACCGCCAACACCCATTTCACTTTTTCTTGGGTTTAAGATGGCGCACCGGCATAGTGATGACTTGTATTTCATCGAATCCATTATTTCTTTTCCCTTGTAAAAAGGAAGTTCCAACAATTGCCCATGAATTTTACTATTTTTGTGCCCTATGGGTATTCGATCTGTTTTAAGTAGACCTCTGGCCAAGTATATCGTCGGGAAACAAAGGAAATGGTCTCTCTCACCGGAGAGAACACAGCATCGTGTGTTCAAGATGTTGATCGATAAGGCGAAGGGGACGCAGTTCGGTAGGGACCATGGTTTTTCGGATATCCTAAGCTATGATGATTTCAAGAGGCAGGTGCCCATACGGGATTATGAAGGCCTGAGGCCTTATGTCGAAAAGGTTCTCAGCAATCAAGCAGATGTACTATGGCCGGGAAGACCGCTCTACCTGTCCAAGACCTCGGGTACGACTTCCGGGGTGAAGTATATTCCGATTACGCAGGATTCCATCCCCAATCATATCAATAGTGCGCGTGATGCCTTGCTAAGTTATGTACACGCTACGGGAAACTCGCGCTTTCTCGATGGAAAGCTGATGTTCCTATCGGGCAGTCCTGAACTCACTCAGAAAAACGGTCTCCACACAGGCCGGCTATCCGGCATTGTCAACCATCATGTGCCCGCATACCTCCGGTCCAATCAGATGCCCTCTTTTTCCACGAATTGTATCGAGGACTGGGAGGCCAAGCTGGACAAGGTAATCGAGGAAACCCTAGAAAAAGACATGCGATTGATATCGGGCATCCCACCTTGGGTGCAAATGTATTTTGACAAAATACACCATCGCACGGGAAAGACCATGAAAGAGGTTTTTCCTCATTTTTCCCTATTTGTCTATGGTGGTGTGAACTTCGAACCCTACCGCAAGAAGCTGATGGAGTCCATCGGCGGACCGATAGACACTGTAGAGACCTATCCTGCCTCAGAAGGGTTCATCGCCTATCAGGATACGCAAGACCGGGAAGGGCTATTGCTTCTGTTGCAAAGTGGTATCTTTTTTGAATTTATACCCGCTGAAGAGTATTACGATGATAATCCACGACGGCTCAGTATAGACGAAGTCGAACTGGGTGTCAATTATGCACTCATCATCAATAGTAACGCAGGACTATGGGGTTATTCTATAGGAGATATGGTCAAGTTTGTCTCCAAAAAACCTCATAGACTACTGGTGACAGGCCGGATAAAACATTTTATATCCGCATTTGGCGAACACGTCATCGGCGAAGAAGTGGAGAAAGCAATGAAAACCACCATGAGCAGGTTTCCCGAGACCGATTTGGTAGAATTTACCGTAGCCCCTCAGGTCAATCCAAAAGAAGGGCTACCATTGCACGAGTGGTACGTTGAGTTTGCTAATGCGCCCAATAACTTGTCATCCTTTGAAAAAGAACTAAATTTACAACTTCAAAAATTGAATACGTATTATGACGATTTGCTGACAGGAAGTGTACTGAAGGCCTTAGAGGTGCGTTGTCTGCGTAAAGATGCCTTTATAGACTATATGAGAGGACAAGGAAAATTGGGAGGGCAGAATAAAGTGCCCCGACTATCCAATGATAGGAAGCTGGCGGAGGGTCTAGAAGCTTTTTTGATAAACGACTAATTAATGTCATCAACACGATTGATCATGCGTAGAAAATCACCATCCCGACTGTGAGAAAAATAGCGATTTTAGGTTCGACAGGTTCTATCGGTACCCAGGCCTTGGAAGTAGTCAAGGCACATCCCGACCAGTTCAATGTCGAAGTGCTGACAGCACAGAACAATGCAGAACTACTTATTGCCCAAGCCAAGTCTTTTCGTCCGAATGCCGTTGTTATCGTCAATGAAGAGCTGTACCCTCAGGTACAGCATGCACTGGACCCCTTGGATATAAAAGTATACACCGGCGACAAAGCACTGGCCTCCGTAGTACAGATGGACAGTATCGATCTGGTACTGACAGCGCTGGTGGGCTATGCCGGTCTCCTGCCTACCATCAAGGCCATCGAAGCGGGAAAGCACATCGCCCTTGCTAACAAAGAGACGCTGGTCGTCGCGGGTGCCTTAGTGACGGGGCTGGCAAAGGAAAAAGGGGTGAATATTTATCCCGTAGACTCGGAACACTCCGCTATATTTCAGTGTTTGATAGGAGAATTTCACAATCCAATAGAAAAAATCATACTCACGGCCTCAGGTGGACCCTTTAGAGGGAAAAAGAGAGAAGAGCTGCTGTCCGTGACCAAGGTCAATGCACTCAAACACCCCAACTGGGATATGGGGGCCAAGGTCACTATAGATTCGGCCAGTCTGATGAACAAAGGGCTGGAGGTCATTGAAGCAAAGTGGCTGTTTGCCCTTCGTCCCGAACAGGTCGAGGTAGTGGTACACCCACAGTCCATCGTTCACTCTATGGTACAGTTCGAAGACGGTTCCATCAAGGCGCAAATGGGACTGCCCGATATGCGCTTGCCCATACAATTCGCCATGAGCTATCCTGACCGGTTGAGATCTGACTTTCCTAGATTTGACTTTATGTCCTACCCATCTCTGAATTTTGAACAACCGGACACGGCTACTTTCCGTAACCTATCATTAGCCTTTGCCGCATTACGACAAGGAGGGAATATGCCCTGCGTGCTCAATGCGGCAAATGAAATCGCCGTAGCCGCGTTTTTAAAAGATAAAATCGGTTTTCTGGAAATGTCGGAAGTAGTGGAAACCTGTATGAAGAAAATGTCCTTCGTCGACAGGCCAGATTATGAAGATTATGTGAACACCGATAAAGAAACAAGAATCAAAGCATTAGAATCAATTAAATAAATGGAAGAAGTATTAAGAGTATTGATCATGACCGCTCAGATCATATTGAGCCTGTCAATTTTGGTCGGGTTGCATGAAATGGGGCACCTATTGGCAGCAAAAGCCTTTGGGATGCGAGTAGAGCAGTTTTCCATTGGATTTCCCCCGAAAGTATTCAGTTTCACTTACGGTGAGACCGAATACGCCCTGAGTGCCATCCCGCTGGGAGGCTATGTGAAGATATCCGGTATGATTGACGAATCACTCGATACCGAGGCCATGAGCAAGGAACCTCAACCGTGGGAGTTCCGCTCCAAACCGGCCTGGCAGCGGCTTATTGTCATGCTGGGCGGAATTATTGTCAATGTAATTCTGGGAGTATTCATTTTTATCCTCATGACCTTTTTTCTTGGAGACCAATATGTGCCCATCGAAGAAATCAATAATAAGGGAGGTATTTACGCCTTGGACCTAGGGCAGGAAATCGGGCTCAAGAGTGGGGATAAGGTTTTGAAGATCAACGATGAGGAGTTCGAGCGTTTTCGTGATATTTCAGATGTCAACAAGATGCTGGAGCCGGACGCACACTATACCATAGAACGGTCCGGAAACACGATGGACATTGAGATTCCCAAAGATTTTATAGAGAAGTTCAATACCAAGGAAGCCGTTTACTCCTTCGTCAGAGACCGGCATACCAGCGAAATTGGTCTTGTGGCCTCTGCGGAAGATAACGAAGGCGAACCTTTTCTTGCTGAACGTATCGGTCTGAAAGTAGGAGATAGAATTGTAGAAATGAAAAACAGGCCCATCCGGTATTTTGATGAGGTTATCGCTATAGTGAAGGAACATGACCGCTCTGAACCGCTCCCTTTCAAGATACAAAGAGGTAGTGAAGTGATGGAGTTCAACCCATCGATGGAGAACGATTCCATATTTGGTATCGCCGGTACACCGCAAGATTTCAAAACCGTAAAAATAGACTATACCTTCGCGGAATCTTTTGTAAAAGGACCTGAAAAAGCTTTCGGGGTTATCGGTCTACAGTTGAAGGCTTTCAAGAAAATGTTCTCCGGTGATATCGACCCCAGAAAATCCCTGTCCGGCCCCATGGCCATCGCCAAACAGTTCGGTGGCGAATGGGACTGGGTCAGGTTCTGGGGCATGACAGGCTTACTTTCCATGGTGTTGGCCTTTATGAACCTATTGCCCATTCCCGCACTGGACGGAGGACATGTGATGTTCCTGACCTACGAAATTGTCTCTGGACGTAAGCCGGCAGATAAGTTTTTGGAAACAGCACAGAAAGTCGGTATGATACTGCTATTGGCATTGATGGCATTTGTGATTATCAATGACTTTTTCAAGTAAGTCAAGGTTTCAGAAAATCAAAATATAGCTATCGTACCCGTTCAACGGCCATCACCATTGAGTCATTGGTCTATGTGAAAATCAGTAGAGTGCAAAATTCGCGATTTTTTGTAAAGCGCAGAGGAGTGTAGGTTGATGATTTTTGTAATTACAATATAATTACTTATCTTTGTTGTATGACGGTGAAATTGATACAAATCGGTAACTCCAAAGGATTTAGATTGCCTAAGGCGATGATTGATAAATATGCCCTGTCGAATGAGCTGGAAATCATCGAAACGGAGGAGGGCCTCATGATAAGACCCATAGCTACCGTCCGCCATGGATGGGAGGAGCAATTCGCATCAGCGAATAGGGGCGATACACCCGATGATGATTTCTCGGATTGGCAGAACGTAGGTACCGACTTCGATGACAAAGAATGGGAATGGTAAAAAGGCATGAAGTCTATTGGGCAAACCTGGACCCGACTATCGGCAGCGAGATCAAGAAAACGAGACCTGTTGTTATTGTTTCCCCTGATGTGATGAACAAAAACCTAAAAACGGTAATCGTATGCCCATTAACGACTTCTTTGAAGAACTACCCCACAAGGGTCAAGATAAAGGTCAATGGCAAAGAAGGAGCGGTTGCCCTGGACCATGTACGCTCCATAGATAAAGAAAGACTGACCCGAAAAATCGGCCAATTGGAGAAGGAAGAGAGGGACCGGGTACAATCGCTACTACTTGAAATGTTCAAATTCTAAACAGCTTTTATGGACTTGCCCTTATTGGCAATGAACAGGTCCAAAATCCCAATACTTTTCTACTGATTCAGTACTGAACTAAAGTTCGGTCTGTCCTTCTTTTACAGCTTCAAAATCTTCAAATCAGTAAAATAAACAGGAAGGCTATTGATCATTTTGAGTTAAAACCTCGTTGCGAAGTTCCAACGCATGATCCGGGTTGAATGGTTATTTTGCATAAAATGAGTCAATGGATTTTGTGGGTAATTTGTTATTGGCATAAAACGGAGCTCTGACAATGCCCCCAACGAGTATTTCTAGTGCATGATAAGGGTAAATTCGTAGAAAGGCAGGGTTCGTTTTATCATTGATTGGGTATTATACTTTTTATGGATAGTGTTTTGGAATGCTTACTTCCCAGATGTGCGCTGACCTTGATTTCGCCCGGTGTTCCAGTGGATTGTAACATGAGCAGACTCCTGCCGTTATGGGTTCGTATCTTATCACTGAGATGATGTTGTACATTATTGGAGGCACCATTATCCATACCCAATAGACGGTAGGGACCTTCGATGGTAAACGATAGTGTGTCATCCTCAGTATAAGCGCGATGGCCCGCTGCGTCCCGTAGTTCGACCACGATATGCACAACATCTTCTCTGTTGGCCAATAGACGCTGTCGCTCGGTACGGAGCGAAATGTCTGCTACAGGCCCATGGGTAGAAAGCGTGTACTCATCGACAACTTTACCCTGCTGCTTGCCCACGATACGCAGCTTGCCTTTCGCAAAGGGAACCACCCACTTCAGGATATGGTCATCGGTATCGGCCAGTTGCCGCTCTCCCATGCTCTGCCCGTTGAGGAAAAGCTCGGCACTTTCAGTATTGGTATAGCCCTGAACGAGTATTTTCTCCTCAGGACCATAATTCCAATGATCATAGAGTTCGTACCATTGCCATCGCCGTATCCAATCTTTCTTCAGGTCCAGAGACCAGCCTTTTTCTTTTTTATATGCAAATTCGGAAGCCTCCAAAGGTACCGTGCCAGCGTATACCTTGGGCCTGTCACTCCATAGGGCCTCAAAAAAATGACCTCTGGGAGTCTTGAAACCCCCAAAATCAAAAAAGGAAACATTCAGCCCCTTTTCCGGCCATGGCCCTGACTCCCCCATATAGGCAATGCCCGTCCATACAAATATACCGGCGACGAAATCGCGGTCCAGACAGGCTTGCCACTCGGGGAAAGTACCCCAGTTCTCCGAACCGTAGATCTTGAGATGAGGGTAGGTGCTGTGTGCCATGTCGTACTCTATAGCGCGGTAGTTGAACCCAAGGATATCGACCGCTCGTCCATACCCGCCTGCCAGACCGATGGAAGGGTGTACATTGCCACAGGTAGTTGGACGGGTGCTGTCCATCTCCTTGACCCAGCGGTTCAGTTGTTGCGCGATTATCAGCAAGCTGTCCTGCCCTTGGACTAGACTGTCCAGAGTCTTGGCGATAGCCACGCTATCATAGGAGGGTACATGAGCGTAATACTCCTGTTTCCCATTGACGATATCATAAGTTCGGGAGTAGGAAGGATAGGTCCACTCGATTTCATTACCGATACTCCAGAGTATGATACAGGGATGATTGCGATCTCGTCGGATACCATCTTTAAGGTCTTGCTCGGCCCATTCCGGAAAGTCCGTACTGTACCCATCCGAAACGGATGCAGGCGCATTGTTGTCTCCTAAGCGGAGGAGGCTTTTGGCCTTAGGGCGGTTCCATTCATCAAAAACCTCTGCGATGACCAAAAGGCCCAATTGATCACAAAGGTCCAAGAATTCAGGTGCCGGTGGATTATGAGCCGTTCGAAGGGCATTGACCCCGATGCCCTTCAGTTTTTTCAGACGACGCTCCAGCACAGCTGTGGGTACAGCTGCACCTACGGCACCTGCATCATGGTGTAGATTGGCCCCTTTCAGTTTGAGCGGCCTACCATTCAGGAAGAAACCCTTATCCGCATCGAATCGAAAGGTTCTCAGTCCAAAGCTGACTTCTTGGGTATCGATGGTTTCTCCTGCTACTTCCAGCTCCGCCAGCATACGATAAAGCTGTGGATGCTCGATATCCCAGCAGTAGGGTTCGTTCAGGGAGTAGCGATGGGCAACTTCCCGTGTACCTTCACCGAGCCGGACCGATGACGTATGTGTGGCGACTTCCGCACCATTAGGGTCGATTATTTTGGTATGCAACAGCACTTCTTTTTCGCTGGGAATACTGCTGTTCACTGTTATGTTGGCGATTATGCCGGCTCGTTTTTTGCTGACCTCGGGAGTGGAAATAACGATTCCCCACTGAGGAATATGGATTTTTTCCGTACTGACCAAGCGGACATTGCGGTAAATGCCCGACCCCGTGTACCAGCGACTGTCCAGGTACTGAGAATGGTCCACTTTTACCGTGATTACATTGGCTGCGGTACCATAGTGAAGAAAAGGACTCAGGTCATAGCTATAGCTGATATAGCCATTGGGGCGGTGGCCCAGTAGCTGACCGTTCACCCATACTGTAGCACGGGTGTAGATACCATCGAACTCGATGCGGTAAAGTTTATCTTTTTGTGCATCGGGAATCCGAAATGTCTTTTTGTACCAACCGATGCCTCCGGGAAGAAAGCCTGTAGAAGCTCCCGTGTGCAGTTGGCTATAGGACTGCTCGATACTCCAGTCATGGGGCAGCTGTACCGCTTTCCAATCATTTCCCCTCATCAGCGTGTCAAAGGGATGGGAGACGCTGTCACTAAGGATAAAAAACCAGCCAAAATTGAAATTTTCGACTTTTCTTGCAGCATCCTTCGTATCGGCCACCTGTGGTGAACAGGAAGATAGACAAAATAGGAAGAGGCTTATGTAGAGGACTGCGCTTCTCTTTGCTATCGTCTTTCCTGCTGGAGTGTGGATAGGGATAGTAGATAGGAGGCTGTCGTACTGTAAACGGATGAAGGGGGAGGGACCTGATCTATTGTTCTGGCGTAAGCTCATCGGTACTGGCTAAGGTTTGAAAGTTGAACCCGGATCATGCATTTTTTCACTATTGTGTTTGTTTTACCGGAGCTCATAAACCTTCGGTTTGAAAATCTATTACGGACTTGAACAGTTGCAAATCGATTGTCATACTAAAAGATCGTTTTATGCCCAAATGCAATTGGTTTCACTCAGAATTCTCTAATGATTTTGATACAAAGCGCCCCAGAGTGAGACCATCGAAGTGTTTGCCGGATTCTGATTTTATTTTATGCTTGAGTATAAACGGTATCTCTTTCATTTTTTCAGGTACTTCTTTTAGTACATCATGTTGTTAGGATTCCCGACGGTAGCGCTGCTATCTTTGTCAATGGCTCATGTGATAGACTTGCCCCATTACTAAAATGTTCATTGAAATTTTTTTACGTTCGCGGCTCTCAAAAGTAAGCTAGAATAAATTTCTAAAATAATAGCTACCAAAACAGTTCCTTAGAATCAACGGTTCTCCTTATCCGCATAGATTTCGAACTCGACCCTTCGGTTCAGGGTCTTGTCTTCTATGGATTTTTCTTCTACGATGGGCTTGGAGCTACCATATCCCTTGGCCGTTATCCTATCCGCAGGTACCTTACCGAAAAACACTAAGTATTCCATGATGCTTTCCGCCCGCTCCTGAGAAAGCTTCAGGTTGAATTCTTCTCGGCCATCTGAGTCGGTATGTCCCGATATCCTTAGCTTGATGTCAGGATGGTCCAGCATGAAGTCTGCCATTTTGTCCAGGTCACTGTACATGCCAGAGGTAAGTTGTGAGGCCGCATTTTCAAATTCGATGGATTCGAACTTGAGCTTACTGGATATGGGAGAGGCCTCTAGGTTGAACTCGGTATCCCCGTCCAAGAAAAATACCTCCTCTATTCTAAAAAACTCATCTCCCTGTAATATCAATAGGTAGTTATTATTGTTGATCAGGTCGAATTCGAAACTACCATCGGGGCGTAGAAATTTTGGGGCCACTTCGATACCATGGTCCAGATCGATGATAGACACAATGCCTTTAAAAGGCTCTCCCGTATCTTTATTGGTCAACTTTCCCCGGAACTTGGTCGTGGCTCCCGGTTGGGCTGTCATGGGTAGCGGAAAAGAGTACAGGTCGAGATTGTCCATACTTTTCTCTGTTGACCGCGCATAGTAGAGGTCATTGGACTGGGAGTCTATCGTGAAGTAGAACTCACTGCCCGGACCATTGACAAGAGGACCGATATTCCGAGGTTCCGACCAGGCATAGCCCTCTTTATAGGTTTTATAGATGTCGAACTCTCCGAAGTTAAGGCTCTGTCCATTGGAACTAAAATAAAGTACGTCGAAGACATGATGGAAAAAAGGGCTTACTTCATTGTTTCTGGTATTGATGATAGGTCCTGCATTGATTGCCCTTGACCACTCTTCGTTAGCCCCTTTTACAGCATAATAGATGTCTGAGAGGCCAAAACCCGCAATCCTGTCAGAGGCAAAATATAAAGTATCCTCGCCATGGGATAAAGAAGGGTGTGAGTCCCAGGCTCTACTATTGACACTGGTGCCCAGATTGCGGACATTGCCCCAGGAAACGCTGTCTGCCAATAGCTCTGCCCGATAAAGGTCGCAGTCCCCATAACCATCGGGAGCATTGCAACGTGCAAAATACAGTGTTTTCCCATCTTTGCTGATACAGGCCGAACCCTCATTATACTGCGTATTGACTTGTTTAAAAGCCTCCGCATCGTCCCAAGCATCACCGAATTTACGGCTTAGGAAAAGGTCTTCGTCCTTTACTTTGTCAATCCCCCGATTATGGGAATTGCGTTTGGAGGTGAAGATGAGTACATTGTCATCTCCACTGAGTGTCGGGCCATAGTCCGCATGGTCGGAGTTGACCGCCTGTCCCATGTTCAACAATACACCTCTTGGGGGTCTCAGGGTATCTACCTCTTTGCGGTAGTCGACCAGTTCGTAATAGTACTCCAAGGGGACGTAGTATTGTCGATCATTTTCCGAAAGCGAATCATAATAGAGTTCGATTTTACGGATATCGATATCCTCGCGGTGATGTTTGAGCACCAGTTTGTAGAGTAGGACGGCTTCTGCATGTTGGCCAAAGCTCTCGGTGAGTTTCGCCAATCGCCAGATCCAGAAAGTGTCCTTGTAGAAATTGATCGTGCCAAAATTGGAGACATATTCCTTTAGTAAGGGATATAATTTTTCCCATTCCCTTTTTTTGCTCAATGAAACAATGAGCTCATATTTTTTCTTATTGTAGTAGTAAGGCGTTTTGCCTACATTAGGGAATGAATAGAAAGCAGAGCTACCAAAGGAAACAGTGGTATCCATACTCATAATATTTTCCGTATCCATGAGTCGCGTGGATTTCTTCTTTCCTTTCGGTTTTTTGTCTTTTTTTTGAGCCTCAGTGGCGTGGAAAAAAAAACAACCTAAGGAAAATACTAAAAATAGAATAAAATGGTTCTTTCTCAATGCTATAATCCCTTATAAATCAGCTCTAATTTAGGTATTAATCCTATTAAAGATGATATAAAAATACAATTTATACAAGGTTTCCATGCCATAAGATGGATTGGCACAGCGCTTGAGGATAATATGTGCTTAGCATTTAATCACAAAAAAGATAGTACTTCATGCCAGAATGGCATGTTACCCAAATATATATGAATCCAAGTAACAATAATTTTTTAGACCCTATATTACTTTCCTCTGATGATAAAGAGGGAACAGAAGATTTTATACAGTTAGTTCCGGAAGGGGAGGACTCTTTCGATGAAAGCGAGGCTCCGGATTCCCTGCCCATATTGCCCATTAAGAACACCGTACTTTTTCCGGGTGTGGTCATTCCCATCACCGTGGGACGTAAAAAATCCATTCGCCTGGTAAAAGAAGCTTATAAAGGAGATAAGATCGTAGGGGTGATGGCCCAGAAGGATAACGTCGCCGAAGAACCCTCGGCAGAAGAATTGTATTCCGTAGGTACAGTGGCCAAAATCATTAAAATGCTGGTGTTGCCCGATGGGAACACGACCATTATCATTCAAGGAAAAAGACGCTTTTCCATCACTGAGGTATTACAGGAGGATCCCTTCATCGCTGTGAAATACAATCTGCTATCAGATGATTTTCCCCAAGGAGAAGGTAAGTTTGCTACCGTCATCCAATCGCTCAAAGAAGCCGCTGCCCAAGTGCTACAGCTCAACCCGGAGATACCACAAGAAGCACAGGCGGCCTTGGATAATATCAAAAGCCATAGCTTCCTGACCCATTTTCTGTCTTCCAATCTCAATGCGGATGTTGCCGACAAGCAAAAATTATTGGAAATAGACGATGGTGAGGCCCGGGCCACTTTATTGTTGGAGTACATGCACAAAGAAATCCAAGTATTGGAACTGAAGCATGAAATCCAGAAGAAAGTCAACACCGATATCGACCAGCAGCAAAGGGACTATTACCTAAGACAGCACATCAAGGTGTTACAGGATGAGTTGGGCTATGACGGCCCCGATCAGGAAATCGAAGCGCTCCGAGAAAAGTCCGAGGGTAAGTTATGGCCCGAAGAAGTAGAGAAACACTTCCATAAGGAACTGGACAAAATATATCGGATGAACCCCTCTGCCGCGGAGTACCCTGTAGCGATGAATTATGTGGAGTTCCTGCTGGACCTTCCATGGGAAGAATACACCGAAGATAACTTTGAGCTCGGTCGCGCAAAGAAAATACTCGACAGTGATCATTATGGTCTGGATAAGGTGAAGGACAGGATTATCGAATACCTGGCCGTGCTGAAACTGAAGCAAGACATGAAGGGGCCTATCCTATGCCTTTATGGACCTCCTGGAGTGGGAAAGACCTCACTCGGAAAGTCCATCGCGAAAGCACTCAAACGCAAGTATGTGCGTATGTCCTTGGGCGGGGTCAACGATGAAGCCGAAATCAGAGGTCATCGAAAGACCTATATCGGTGCTATGGCAGGAAAGGTAATCCAGAACATGAAAAAGGCAGGGGCCGCTAATCCCGTATTCATATTGGATGAAATCGATAAGGTCAGCTCCGACTTTAGGGGAGATCCCGCTTCGGCATTGCTGGAAGTGCTGGACCCGGAACAGAACAATGCCTTTGCGGATAATTACTTGGAGGTAGACTATGACCTTTCCAAAGTACTCTTTATCGCTACGGCCAATACACTGGACACCATCCACCCGGCACTGAGGGACCGGATGGAGATCATAGAGGTTACTGGCTACACATTGGAAGAGAAAGTAGAGATTGTCAAAAAACATCTCTTGCCGAAGCAGAAAGAAGGTCATGGTCTAAAAAAGGAGGATATGGCCATGGACAAAAAGGCCATCATCAAAGTTATAGAAGGATATACCAGAGAGTCAGGCGTGCGTAACCTAGAGCAGAAAATAGGCGCAGTCGTCAGAAGATTGGCCAAATCGGTGGCCATGGAAGAAGAATATGAGAAAAAGGTCAATGCCACTGCTGTAGTAGATATATTGGGCTCGGAGATATTCGACAAAGAATTGTACCAAGGCAATGCCCACGCCGGTATCGTCACAGGACTTGCCTGGACACAGGTAGGTGGAGAGATTCTTTTCATAGAATCGAGCCTTAGTCGTGGCAAAGGTAAACTGACCCTGTCAGGTCAGTTAGGGGATGTGATGAAGGAGTCCGCCATGACGGCCCTTTCCTATCTGAAATCGAATGCCTCCACCTTAGGTATCGATTATCGTGTTTTTGAACACTATGACCTCCATGTACATGTACCCGCCGGGGCCGTACCGAAAGATGGACCCTCAGCAGGTATAACCATGCTGACCTCACTGGCATCGATTTTTACACAGCGAAAGGTAAAGGATAAATTGGCCATGACGGGTGAGATTACCCTAAGGGGCAAGGTACTGCCCGTAGGAGGAATAAAAGAGAAGATACTGGCCGCGAAGAGAGCCGGTATCAAGGAAATCGTGTTGTGTCACAGGAACAAGAGAGATATTGAAAACATAGATGAAGGGTATATCTCCGGTCTGACGATCAACTACGTAGAATATGTCAGCGAAGTATTGGACTTGGCCCTTTTGGAAGAGAAAATAAAGAAACCCATGAACTTGGACGCGGTTCTGGATAAAACTTAACTATTATTTTGTTACAGGAACGATTTCGGATAAGCTGGCTATTACTTCCATTCATCGTATGGATAAGCAGCCTTGAGGGCAAAGGCCAAGTAGGAGGACAGCGCTCTTTTGAGTTTCTACATCTGCCGGCGACGGCCGAGCTATCGGGACTGGGAGGAGTCAACGTTACACTGCCCCATCAGAAAGTCAATGCTTTTCTGACCAATCCCAGTTCGTCGACAGACTCTCTCTCGGGAGATTATGCGGTTGATTTTATGGCCTATTTCGCGGGAGTTCATATGACGACATTAAGCTATGCCGCCAAGATGCCCAAACTGGGCAAGCTTTCCTTTGGACTTCGGCACCTTTCCCTGGGTACTCTACAGGGACTCGATGCGACAGGACAGCCCATAGGAGAGTGGAGTTCGGGAGAAACGGCCTTCATTATTGGAAAGGCCCATCGACTGGGCCCCTTTGGTATAGGGGCCAATCTGAAATGGGTACATTCCAACATCGTGGGATTCAGGGCAAATGCCCTCATGGTAGACTTGGGAGGTTCATTTGTCCACCCTAATAAAGATTTGACGATAGGGATGGTGTTCGGTAACCTTGGTTTTCTGATCAATGATTATACTACTACATCAGCGTCAAAGTTACCATTGGACATACAATTGGGAGGCAGTTTCAAGCCGAAACACATGCCCTTTCGCTTTTCGATAACAGCACATCAGCTTTATCAAGGGGATATCAGTTATGCAGAACCTGTTTCCCCCTCGAATACTCCGAATTTAACGGCCCCGGCAGGTCCGGGCCTAGGGGACAAGATACTACGACATTTCGTGTTTGCCACAGAACTGTTACTGAGTGATAATTTCAGTCTGAGAATGGGCTATAACGCATTGGTCAGAAAAGAACTGAAATTGGAAAATGCCGGTGGTGGTGCGGGGTTTTCCTATGGCCTTTCTTTCAGGATAAAATCCTTTGCTTTTGCTTATAGCAGAGGAGGGTACCACGCCACAGGCGGCGTACATCACTTAGGTATCCGAAGTAACATCACCACATTGACCAGAAAAAATAGAATAAAGAAATAAATCAATAGCATATAATTATACCCACATATGATGGACCAAGAAAAATACCTTACTCCAAGGGAGATTGTTGCCGAACTGGATAAGTACATCATCGGTCAGCATGATGCCAAGAGAAACGTAGCCATAGCCCTAAGGAACCGATGGAGGAGAATGAATGTTAACACAGAGATAAGAGGAGAGATCGTTCCCAATAATATTCTTTTGATCGGAGCAACGGGAGTGGGTAAGACCGAAATCGCACGTCGGCTGGCCAAGATTGCCGATGCCCCTTTTACCAAAGTGGAAGCATCGAAATTTACCGAAGTAGGCTATGTGGGTAGAGATGTGGAGAGCATGGTGCGTGACCTCGCAGAACAATCCATCAGTCTGGTCAAAGCTAAAAAGAAAGAAGAAGTGAGAGAAAAGGCAGCGCAGATAGTAGAGGATATTATCCTTGATGCCCTGATACCTCCCTTGACCAATAAAGGAGGTGTTACGACCGTTGGGAACACTGCCACTATTGATGAAAATGGGCAAATGCCCCATAGTGAAGCCGAACTCAATGAGCAGACCCGCGAACGTTTCCGCGAAAAGATAAAAAACGGAGAGCTGGAAGAACGAAAGATAGAGATAGACGTGAGACAGCAGAACAACGGAGGTGTGGGCATGGTCGGCGGAGGTATGATGGACGAAGTATCCATGATGAACCTACAGGAAATGATCAATGGCATGATGCCGAAGAAGTCCAAAAAGAGAAAAGTGACCATCGGAGAAGCTCGTAAGCTACTGATGGACGAAGAGTCCGCTAAGCTTATCGACATGGATGAAGTCAAAGAAGAAGCCATAAAGAAAGCTGAAAACTCAGGGATCATATTCATAGATGAAATCGATAAGATCGCTACCGGAGCTAAAAAAGGAGGGCCCGACGTGAGTAGAGAAGGAGTGCAGAGAGACCTACTGCCCATTGTCGAAGGCAGTGCGGTAAATACAAAATACGGAGTACTCAATACCGACCATGTTCTTTTCGTGGCTGCGGGAGCTTTTCACCTCTCAAAACCCTCGGACCTCATACCGGAACTACAGGGACGTTTCCCTATTCGTGTAGAGCTGGAAAACCTGACGAAGGAAGATTTCTATGAAATATTGAAATCACCTAAAAATGCACTCAGTAAACAATACATGGCATTGTTTACAGCAGAGGAGGTGGTGTTGAGCTTTCAGGATGCAGCGTTACAACAGATTGCCGAGACCGCTTTCAATATCAACGCAGAGGTAGAGAATATAGGTGCGCGCCGGCTGCACACTGTCATGAGCCAGTTGCTCAACGAATTCCTATATGATGTGCCAGATGTCATTGGTCCCAATGCACAGATTGTGATCACAGAGGAAATGGTCAAGGAAAAATTACAGGGACTGGTACAGGATAAAGACCTGAGCCAGTTCATTCTTTAGGAAGTGGAAAATAGTAGATGGAGAAAAAAACAAGGATAATCGGGATACTGCTGTGGCTATTGCTCCAGGGAGTAGGGATGTACAGTGTTCAGGCGGCAGAGAAGTCAATGAGACTGACCGACCCATCGGACACACTGAGCAATGAGTTCATCAGGTCGTATCCCGACCGTTTTTATATCCGTCCTTTTATTACTTCAAGAAGCCTTCGTATGAGTTTACTCGATAGCTCACCGAACAGGAACAGACTCAAATACCGACCTAACAATCGGCCCTATGCAGGGGTCAGTGTTTACCTGTTCGACCTCGGAGTGAGTCTGTCGCTAAGGCTACCGGAGACCATCACCGACAATGCACAACGATTCGGCGAGACCAAAATATTCGATATACAGGCCAATATATATGCCAAAAGAATAGGTGCCGATCTGATCTATCAGAAATACGAAGGCTTCTATGTGAATAACCCCAAGGATTTTATCCAACAATGGAATCAAAACAATCCATTTCCGCAGCGACGTGATTTGGCCTTGAGTACCCTTTTTACCAACGTCTTTTATATATTTAACCATAAACGCTTCAGTTTCCGGTCGGCTTTCAATCAAGCTGACCGCCAAATGAAAAGTAAAGGCTCCTTTTTTCTAACGGAGTCCTTTTCCCGTATCCATATCAGCTCGGACTCCTCTCTCGTCCCGCCGGAGGCCTCGGATGAGTTCACCCCGATACAAGGCTTCAACGGAGGTGATTTTTATACCTTGGCCATCATGCCGGGCTATGCTCATAACTTTATTATGAAAAAGGTTTATATCAACGCTTCTGTTGCTTTGGGCCTGGGAAACCAATGGAAGAACTATGTTTTGAACGGTGTGGATATCAATGAGCAGGAAGCCGGATTGGTAGCTAATTTTCGAGGTGGGTTTGGTTATAATGGAGACCGTTTTTTTTCGGGCATTTCTTCTTTTTTTCAAAATGTCAGTGTCGATGTCGATCGTCTTACCGTCAAGGGGCTTTCCAGTAATATAAAGGTTTTTGTAGGCTATCGGTTCGAAGAAAAAGGAATACTCAAAAAGAAACTTTTCTGAACCCTGGCCCCTCATGTGATGGAGTGAAAAAAGGTTAGAAGAAGGAAATCCCCGCGTTATTTTTCGGGTAATCGAAAAATAATAAAGAACCCGCCCCAAAGCGCAGCTCCGACCAATGATCTATGGGAAAAGTGATGGCTACAACTCCGCAGGTAGGGACATTATAGAATTGAGTAGAGGACAGTTCATTGGCAAGGTCGGTAAATCCGGGATTGTGTCCAAAAACGGCTATCGTATCCAAGGCATCGTTTTTAGAACGGAGTATGGCCAAAAGCTCATTCTCAGAAGCGTGGTACAAGCCCATATCGATTTCTATCCTAAGCTTTGGATAGTCGAACTCACGCGCAAATATTTTACAGGTCTTCAATGCCCTTTTGGCAGGACTGGAGAGTAATAAAGAGGGCCGGATATTCCTTGTTTTCATTCTTTTGGCCATTACCGGGGCATCCCTTTTTCCGCGTTTGTTCAGGGGGCGATCGATGTCTTCCAGCGATAAATTGGACCAACTGGATTTTGCATGCCGTATCAGATATAGTGTTTTCATAGCGATTGACCCTAGATTTTACTCTTTACCACAAGTTAAACAATAAATAACCACATGGGATTTTTGTTTTGGCAATTAATGATAACTTTGTGATGTCACTTAACTAATTTATTTTATGCAAACAGGTACAGTAAAATTCTTTAATGAAAGCAAAGGCTATGGATTTATTAAAGAAGACGGTTCCGAGGCAGAAATATTCGTTCATGTCAGTGGTCTATTGGCACCTATAGCGCAGGATGATAAAGTGGAGTATGAGGTTGTCGAAGGAAAAAGAGGCCTTAATGCAGTGAATGTGAAAAAAGTATGACAGTATACGAGGCCGTCTTCAAGTTATAATTAGATTTTGGGTTCACTTATTTGGAGTGTACTTCAATTGATTGCAATAGCAGCTTTAGCTGAGACGAAGATAACGATTTATGCGGTGAAAATCACATAAGACAAATAGAGGATATGTTTTAAAACAGTCTCTAAATGATTTCTTGCTCTGATCGAAGGTCTTGATTTTCTTGTTAGGGTATTTTTCATAAAATACTGTAAATCAAAATGTTATTATGGAATGCTGTTTTGAGACTATGTTTAAAATTTGTTATCACTTATTCCGAATGCGGAATCAATTGATTGGAATAGCAGCTTCATCTGTGGAGGTCTGAACAGAATTATGAACCGAAAAGATGGCCTACAGCCATGAGCATTATATAGAAAGTAGTCAACGTGAGATAAATTTGTACCTGCGAATGCCATGTCCCACTTGAAATCAATAGACACACATGAAAACAGAAGATACATTTTAAAACAGTCCCTTAGATTTGATAATAGATGCCTGTTTTCTGTTATCAAAAAAAAATACCTATCCTCGTTACCCTCCATAGTCCACTTCTTTTTTGCATGGGGATGAATGTGCATATTACTCCTGACCTATCGACCTCCAATGAAACGACGTAAGCCCTTAAAGAGACTCAAATATGCAACCCTCTACATTTTTGTCAAAATACTGATATTCTGGTCAACGGTACTGCCCAGAACCTGGGTACAATACTTTTATGGAAGTTTGGGGCGATTAGCCTATTTTCTGGTCAAGAAAGAAAGGGAAAAAACATTACGGCATTTACATGTCGCCTATGGAGAGGAGAAGGGCGAGACAGAACTAAAGCGCCTTTCACAGCGGGTATTTGTTATGATAGGACGCAACTTTACCGATATATTACGATGTGCTAAGGTGAGTACCCTAGAGGAGTATAACAGTAGGGTCACGGTCGAAGGACAGCATCACCTTGATAAGGCCTATGACGCGGGTAAAGGGGTTATCTGCCTGACCTGTCATATGGGTGCATTTGAATTGCTTGCAGGCTATTTTGGTATGAACGGTTATGCACCCCTGCTTATTGGTACAGCCTTGAAGGATAAAAAACTCAATGATCTTCTTGTAGGTAACCGTTCCCGATGGGGGGCAGAAGCCATAGAACGCGGTACGGGCACTGTTCGTATCGTTCGTAAACTCAAAAAAGGTGGAATGATGTGCCTACTCATCGATCAGGATACCAAAGTAAAAAGCCGTTTCGTTGATTTTTTCGGAAAACCAGCGGCTACGCCCATCGGAGCTACGGTATTGGCCTTGAAAACAGGGGCAAAGGTGGTCCCGGTACATACCATGTTGGATGATCGCAATCGGCAGGTCATTCATATCGGAGAGGAAGTTGAGCTGAGCAGGACAGGTGATGAGCAAAGAGACCTTATTGAAAACACACAGCGGTTCAGTACTGTACTGGAGAGTTTTATCAGGAAGGATCCAAGTCAATGGTTATGGATGCACGAAAGATGGAAAACCAAGCCCGGTGATGAAATCAGGTAATACCGGCCCTCAACAATAGACCTATTACTGCGACCATTCAGGAGCAGGAGTATCGCTATTGAACAGCTCGTTAAGATAATAGCTGCGTCGTTCGGGTTTCTCGATATAGTACTCCGTGACGAACCAATTCCCTCCATACATCATACTTTTCCAATCTTTATTAGAGAGTTGTGTGTTGTCATGTTGCCGTAGTAACAGTACATGTCCGAGTTCATGGAACAGCACAACTTCACGAGCTAGGCGGCTATGCTTCCAGGCCGTACAGGTAGTATCAATACGTATGATATTTTTTGTCTCACCGTTAAATATACCACTGCTAAGACCGCATTGTGCAATGCCGCCACTGGGAGGGAGACTTTCATACTTGATCAATAGATTCTTGACCTCTAACTTGACACCATGACTGCTCGCTTCTTCCAGAAAATCACCGTAAAAAGGTTGTATTTCCAAGGGCATGGATATAGCAGGTCCAATATCCTCATTTTTGCAACCCATAATGAGAAGTCCTAAAAAAAGATATCCTAGTAGATGTTTACAATTCATAAAGCCATTTTGATTCTTTAAAGTACAATAATTATACTAAATATCACAATATAAATGGGTTTTATTTTACTGGCTCTGAAATTTTTGAATACATTCATAATACAAGCTTATGAATCAGAATTTTAGGTTTTCGAGGAGGTTTAGATGGCAAAAGAAAGAAGCATAAACCCGAGTTCGACCAATGTGCTGGGTTCTTAGGAGTCCCCCATTTTGTTATCCGAATCCATTTCACAAATACCATCCATGGCGCTTGGCTACCAATCAGGTTTAGCTGATACAATGTCCATAGGGCTTTTATTCAAGAAGGATTCTTTACCTGCCTGCAAACAAACGGTATTATACTTTAGAGTTTTGTCATGAGGCTACAAATCAGGATGTTTTCATGGATTCAGCACAGCACCGTTGGGCTTGATTCGAAAGCCACATTTATTTTGCCGATTTGCAACGATTCTAGACCGTAATAAAACCCCCCAAGACATCATCCGATTTGCCACTAACACAATCAACCGAGTACCATTGATCTAGGTATTGTAGGGTAAAGCTTTAGCGTTTTCATGGTTCCCGACAAGCCAAAGCCTGCCTCTACTTGTCGGGACTTATTGAGTGGGCCATGCTTTCTGCGAACGAGCGGATGACATCTTTTTAAAAATACGGAGCCATATCATGGCTCCGACAATCAAATTATTTGACCAATTTTTTGTATTTGATGCGCTTCGGACCGATGTCACCAAGTCTTTTCTTCTTGTCTTCTTCATATTCGCTATAATTTCCCTCGTACCAGAACACTTGAGAGTCCCCTTCAAAAGCTAGGGTATGGGTACAGACACGGTCCAGGAACCAACGGTCGTGAGAAATAATAACGGCACATCCTCCGAAATTTTCCAGGGCCTCTTCCAAAGCCCTTAGCGTATTGACATCGAGGTCATTGGTAGGCTCATCCAGTAGCAATAGATTGGCCCCTTGTTTCAGGGCGATAGCAAGATGCGCCCGATTGCGCATACCTCCCGAGAGCTCAGAGACCTTTTTCTGTTGGTCTGCACCACTGAAGTTGAACTTACTTACATATGCTCTGGAATTGATTTCCTTGCCCCCAAGTTGAATCAGCTCGTTTCCGCCGGAGATGACTTCCCATACGGTCTTATTGGGGTCCAGATCATCATGTTCTTGATCGACATATGCGATGTCCACCGTAGAACCGACTTCGAAAGTACCCGCATCAGGTTGCTCTTTACCCGTAATCATCTTGAAAATGGTCGTTTTCCCTGCGCCATTAGGGCCAACGATACCGACAATGCCCCCTTGGGGTAGATTGAAATTCAGGTTTTCGTACAATAGCTTATCACCGAAGGACTTGGAGACACTGATGGCCTCGATGACCTTACTTCCCAGTCGCCCGCCCGCTGGGATAAAGAGTTCCAGTTTTTCTTCGGACTGTTTGATGTCTTCACCCAATAGTTTATCATAGGCATTTAAACGTGCTTTAGCTTTGGCCTGTCTTCCTTTAGGGCTCATCCTTACCCATTCCAGCTCGCGTTCCAGTGTTTTTTGCCTCTTGGAAGCACTTTTTTCTTCTTGAGACAGTCTTTTTTGCTTCTGGTCCAGCCAAGAAGAGTAATTGCCTTTCCAAGGGATACCCTCGCCTCGGTCCAGCTCTAGTATCCACCCCGCGACATTGTCCAGAAAGTACCTATCGTGCGTAACGGCAATCACAGTTCCTTTGTATTGTTGTAAGTGTTGCTCCAGCCAGTGGACCGACTCCGCATCGAGGTGGTTTGTGGGTTCATCCAGAAGAAGCACGTCAGGTTCTCTCAGTAACAGGCGACATAGGGCCACGCGCCTCTTTTCACCTCCGGAAAGGTGTTCTATCTTGGCATCAGCGGGAGGCGTCCTAAGCGCATCCATGGCCCTCTCCAGTTTACTGTCCAGCTCCCAGGCATTACGCTGATCTAGCTTTTCCTGCACCTCTCCCTGTTCCTCTATCAGCTTTGTCATGGCATCCGGGTTTTCCATGATTTCAGGTTCGGCAAACTTCAAATTGATTTCCTCGAACTGTTGGAGTAGATCGATAGTCTCCTGTACGCCCTCTTCCACGATTTCTTTAACAGTTTTGCTTTTGTCCAAGTCAGGTTCTTGCTCCAGGTAACCCACACGGTACTCCTGATCGGAGACCACTTCTCCCTGATATTCTTTGTCAATGCCCGCGATAATCCTCAATAAGGAAGATTTACCCGAACCGTTGAGTCCCAAAACACCGATTTTGGCACCATAAAAGAAAGATAAATGGATGTTCTTCAGTACTTGTTTGCTGGGAGGATATACTTTACTTACCCCCGACATTGAAAAGATTATTTTTTCATCGCTCATAATATTCCGTTTTTTGGAAACCTTCCTTGGTTTTTTTCAGTAGTTATTTTAGGATCAATAGCTGTAATACTAAAAATCAGCCATCGAAGTTACGTATAGGTCTTTTAAAAGGAAAATTCAATTACGAATAATTGTTTTTTTTGGATAGCAATGTGCTAACCCGTGAACTTTTATTAAAATAAATTCGTAACTGAGGAATAAAAAATGAATTAAGGTTTGTTTTTTTTATTAAAATTTTAATTTTGTGCGATTATTAAAATAAGCGGAATATGTATTGGACTTTAGAACTTGCATCATATCTCGAAGATGCGCCTTGGCCAGCGACGAAGGATGAACTGATAGACTATTCTATCAGAACGGGTGCTCCATTGGAAGTAGTCGAGAATCTTCAAGAGCTAGAGGATGATGGTCAACCTTATGAAAACATAGAGGAAATCTGGCCTGATTATCCGACAAAAGAAGACTTCTTCTTTAATGAAGATGAATATTAGGCGGGACAGTAACAAGTGAACTACTATATCATAAAAGAAGGCAATTGTCAATTACAGTTGCCTCTTTTTTTTGCTCTGGATTGCCATAATGCTTCTGCAATGATCATGTCTTCGGGGGTGGTTATTTTTATATTATCATAACTTCCTTCAAACAACTGGATGTCATGCCCCGCCCTTTCTACGACGCTAGCATCATCGGTCATAGTATCTGCCTCAGGCTGTGTATAAGCTGATTTGACAAGGTCAACAAGAAAACTCTGTGGAGTCTGCACCAGTCGATACAAAGACCTGTTGGCCGCTACTGTCCCGTTTTCCCCAGCCTGACGTATGGAGTCCTTTAAGCGAACTGCCGCAATGGCATTGCCCTTAGCAGCTGCTATGGCAAAGGAACTAGCTATAATATCCACGCTGACCAAGGGCCTGACACCATCATGTATGGCAACAATCCCTTTTCCTTTTATGCTGTTCAAGCCATTTTTCACGGATTGAAAACGTGATTTTCCCCCGGCCACTAGATGTATTTTCCCCGCGTTGGAGTATGCGTATTGTTCGCAAAGTGCTTTCCATCGATCGATATCCGATGGAGGAAGGACCAATAGTAAGTGGATATCCATAGCGTAGGCATAAAAAGCGTCTATGGTACGCATCAGTATAGGCACCCCGGCAAGTGGTAGGAACTGTTTTGGGGTTTCACTTTGCATTCGACTGCCTTTTCCTCCGGCAACGATAAGGGCAAACTTTTTGTGATTATTGGCCATGGTGGAGCAAATATAATTAACCCCGACACTTAAAAGACCTTATTCAGGGTATTCTATAACAAAATAGCTTGATGGCGGTCTTTCGGACAGACGGCTTGTTGGTATAAAAGTAGAAGAAAAGATTGCAGCTCCGGATAAGTAGGGCAGGAGCTGCAACCTTTGAGGTGGTGATTTTTATTTCTTATATGATGAGCATGGCATCACCATAAGTCAGGAATCGGTACTTTTCTTTCATAGCCGTTTCATAAGCCTCCATGACCAAATCGTAACCACCAAAGGCACAGGCCATCATGAGTAACGTGGACTCGGGCATATGGAAGTTGGTAATCATGGCGCTACATATTTTGAAATCATAGGGAGGGAAGATGAACTTATCGGTCCATCCCTCATTGGCCTTCAACCGTCCTCCGGCAGATACGGAAGACTCCAGTGCACGCATGGAGGTGGTGCCAATGGCGCATACCTTTCTTTTTTCGTCGATAGCATCATTGACAAACTTGACCGTGTCCTCATCGACCACAAAATTTTCCGAGTCCATTTTATGCTTGGTCAGGTCTTCCACATCCACAGGTCTGAAAGTACCCAGCCCAATATGAAGCGTGATGGACTTGATGTCGATTCCCTTTATCTCCAGTCTTTTGAGCAGTTGAGGAGTGAAGTGCAGTCCAGCAGTCGGGGCAGCTACGGCACCCTTGTTTTTGGCGTAGATGGTCTGAAAGCGTTCCCTATCCTCAGGTTCTGTCTTTCTTTTGATATACTTAGGTAAAGGGGTTTCCCCTAAAGTGTCGATGGTTTTATAGAACTCCTCTTCTTCACCGTCATAAAGAAAACGGATGGTCCTACCTCTAGAGGTAGTGTTATCAATGACCTCCGCTACCAGATCTCCATCACCAAAATATAGTTTATTGCCTACACGTATTTTTCGGGCAGGGTCTACAAGTACATCCCATAAGTGCATCTCTTTATTGAGTTCGCGCAGTAGGAATACTTCGATTTTTGCCCCTGTTTTTTCTTTATTGCCATAGAGTCTGGCAGGAAACACTTTGGTGTCATTGTTGATTAGGACATCCCCTTCGTCAAAGTACTCGACAACATCTTTGAACAATCGGTGCTCTATGCTACCTTCCTTTCGATTGATGACCATCAATCGAGATTCATCCCTGTTTTCCACCGGATATAAGGCAACTAGACCTGTTGGCAATTCGAACTTGAATTCTGATAATTTCATATTTAATATTACGGTATTAAATAACTGGTTAGAGTTAAAAAAAATAAAATAGTCTGCAAAGTTAAGAATTAGTTTTTATTCGTTAAGTTTTTAAACGAAAATATCTGAAATTAGTGTTTCTCTGGGGCCGTTCTATAAGTATAGAGATATTTATCATCACTTCTCTTGGATATTGCGTAAAAAGGACCGAGTGATGAAAAGCGGTCTTCGATGACGGTCATGTCTGTTGCTATAACAGGAGCAACGATATCATCTGCGATGATTTGAAAAAGTGTTGTGCAAAGAAAGTAAAAGATATAGTTCAAAACAGTTCCTTGGCGCTCTGTTTCATACCTCTAAAGAAAAGATTTTGCTAGTTATTCGATTGATTCTCGAAAGTTTTCGTTTTGCGTGGAGTGCACTCAAGATGAATGTATTGCGTACCGTACTATCATTACTTGGGGTGACCATAGGCATATTTGCGATTATCACTGTGTTGACTTTTGTGGATTCTCTAGAGTCAAATATAAGGGATAGTCTTTCGTTCCTAGGAGCGGGAGTTATTTATGTCAATCAAAGTCCATGGGCACCCGATGCCAATGGAGAGTATCGCTGGTGGGATTATATCCGTCGTCCCAAGCCCAGTTATGGAGAGTTTAAGTTTTTGGAAAAAAAACTGAACAATAGAGAGTCCATAGCTATTTTTTCGGGAAAAGGAAATGTTCCTATGAAGCAAAGAAACAATAGTATGGGTGATGGAACCCTGTTCGGGGTCAGTTATCAATACAACCGTTTGTTCGAATTTGAATTTCGAAATGGACGGTATTTCACCGAGCAGGAAATCGACGGAGGTAGAAATGTGGCCATCTTAGGGTATACCGTTGCTAAATCGCTTTTTCCCAACACTATTGACCCAATAGGAAAAACCCTAAAGATAAAAAATCTCAAATATACCGTCATCGGTACCTTGACCAAAGAAGGGGAAAGCTTCCTCGGCTCCACCAGTAATGATGAAAAATGCATCATCCCTTATCACTCTTTCCGCAAATTGTATACTACCGGTACAGGAAACAAAAGAGAAGTGGATTCCGTCATCGGTCTGAAGGGAAGGGCTAAGGATATAGGGCTTGTAGAACTTGAAAATGAACTTTTGGGTCTGATGCGGAGTAGACGAGGGCTCAAGCCAAAGGAAAAGCCGAACTTTGCAATGAACAGACCTGAGGCCATAACCAATATTCTGGACGGGCTCTTTAATGGGCTGACCATTGCCGGCTGGGTCATAGGTGGATTCTCCATTTTGGTAGGAGGTTTCGGGATAGCTAATATTATGTTTGTATCCGTTAAGGAAAGAACCAATATCATCGGCATTCAAAAAGCACTCGGAGCCAAAAACTATTTTGTACTGTTTCAGTTTCTGTTCGAGTCGATTTTTCTGAGCATAATCGGAGGCATAACGGGTATAGCGCTGGTTGTTCTGGTTACTTTTATCCCTATGGGCAGTTTACAGGTGGCACTTACCTTCCAAAATATCGTTATTGGTATTGGAGTCTCTGTGTTCATAGGGACCTTATCCGGTATCATTCCTGCTGCCATGGCGGCAAGGCTCGACCCTGTTATTGCTATTCGATCAAGCTAGCTTCTGATTCTGATAAGTTACCCAATAAGGTTTCAATTCAATAAGAGATGATGTACCAGCTATCGTCGGCACCATCGCTTCGGGATGGGTGCTCACTGTCGAGGACGACATTGGCGCTGACTTTGAACTTACGGGCCGTGGAGGTAATAATACCTCGCTCCAATGCGCAAGGGTAAGGGGTTTTGCACTGCATAACGATAGTCTTTTTGTACTTTTCGTGTGTATGTACCTTGTAAAAACCAATGTCCCCATGCCTATGGATATATTGATAAGCAACATTCAATGCCTTCAGTGCCTTTTCTAAAGTATCGATACCTGAGGGGAGCTTAGCCTGTTTAGCGATATTTTTCCCAATGTCGAAGAGGGTATTGGGGCCGAATCCGTCGTTGATTTCCTTATAAAAACTGAGTATGTTTTTTTGCGGATACCAATGCTGAAGTATGGGATTGTCAATATTATGTCTGACCAACATGTGCTTGACGTAGTCTTCTAAAAAATTAGGGAAAGCTTTCGCAGTATCAAACACAGTCTTACCGATGATTTCGACATTTGGAGAGAAACCTTTGAATTGGGCCATAATAATAGTTGCTAATAAAAATGTAATTGAATGAAAAAAGTAATCAAAAAATAAAAAAAATATCGAAATTCACATCAATTATATATAGAGCTGTTCTCAAGCTATACTATGTGCACTCACTGACAAAAAATGATTTAAATAAGGAAGTTATTTTAATTTAAGGAAAAAAATTCAAAAATACTAATTTTAGTACATTGTACTATATTGTTGGATAGTGCTTTGAACATAAGCTTGCGCTATAATCCAAGGCTTTTCAAATCGTTTCATTCAGCATATCTTTGGTTTGAAAATCTATTTCGCTCTTATAAAAATCGGGAATAGCTAAGAGCCAGTGTGTTCTTTGAATCCAGGTCATGCGTTGGAACTTCGTAAAGAAGGTTTACATATCCATAAATAAGGGAGTTTTATTGGATTTAGCATAGCACCGCTATAGTGAATCCAATAAAAATTAGTGCAAGGACTGATTTGCTACTATTTAGATCTGTAGTAGATTTTTCAATGCATGATTCGGGTTGAACCCGAAATGATCAATAGCTTTCCTGTTCCGAACATAAATTGCTTCAAAATCAGCTGTTTTACGCTGCGCAGGTTCGTCACCTTAATGATGCACTAAGCCTCTTCACCTAAACCGCTGATTTTATTGCAATTATGCCCTCATCACGAAATCCTATCGATCAATTTGGGTTGAATTGAAGCGGGATTATCTGTAGGACCTTCTATTATCCCAGAATGTTCGTTGGAACTTCGTCATGAGGACTTAAATGGCAATACATCAGTGCGTTTTCTTGGGTTCTGCGTAGCACCGCTACGGTGAATTCAAAAAACGTATTTATTTACTGATTTGAAGCCAGTTGAGTCCGGAATAGATTTTCTAATGGACATTTTGGGATTATGGCTTCAAAAGTTTCAACACAATGAAATAGAATGCATTTTTGAAGTAAACAGCCCTAAAAGTGACACCACCGAAATATCTAAGGGAATACTGCTTTATGTTATCTTGAGTATATATTTATTGGGTTACTATAGCCTTTTGAGCATATCATCGGATATGGTTTCGCTGATTGCTTGTATGAATATGTATTAAGGTTTATCAAGAGGGGTTCGTTCACAGTTTTTCTATTTGTCAATAGTGCTCAGAAAAGGGCTTTCATCGAATCTTCTAATAAATCTCTTCTTCAAAAAATATTAGCAGGCTTTCTTTTCAGATCAAGGACATGGGCTGGGTATTTGCAATAATTGTTCCAGTAAGCTATGAATTCAAAAGTCCTCCCGATTTATCGTAATGATGCTACGATGAATCGGGAAGGCAGCCAATTGAAAACTATAGTGTTCCCAATGGATTTTTTTATAATGGAAAGGTCGAAATGATACCTACTCTTGAGCTGGGATAGGTTCGTCGAGGTTCTCTCCTTTGATTTTGACTTTGATTTTTGTTTCCAACTCCTCCATGAGTTCGGGATTGTCCTCAATCAATTTCTTAACGGCATCCCTCCCTTGTCCGAGTTTATTGCCTTCGTAGGAAAACCAAGACCCTGCTTTTTTCACTACCTCCAATTCTACGCCAAGGTCCAGGATTTCACCCGATTTTGAGATTCCTCTACCGTACATAATATCAAATTCTACTACCTTGAATGGAGGAGCTACTTTATTTTTGACGACTTTTACCCGGGTACGGTTACCGATAACATCATTGGCGGCTTCTTTTATCTGCCCGATACGGCGTATATCGAGCCGCACTGAGGCATAGAATTTCAGTGCATTACCCCCCGTTGTGGTTTCGGGGTTTCCGAACATGACACCGATTTTTTCTCTCAGTTGGTTGATGAAAATACAGGAACAACCCGTTTTACTTATGGTTCCTGCCAGTTTTCTTAGCGCCTGAGACATCAAACGTGCCTGTAATCCCATTTTGCTCTCTCCCATTTCTCCTTCGAGTTCTGCTTTGGGGACCAGGGCGGCAACAGAATCTATAACAATAATATCGATGGCCCCCGAGCGTATCAAATGTTCGGCTATTTCCAGGGCCTGCTCTCCATTGTCGGGTTGTGAAATCAGTAGATTCTCGGTATCAATACCTAGCTTTTCGGCATAACTTTTGTCAAAAGCATGTTCAGCATCTATAAAAGCGGCTAGACCTCCTGACTTTTGGGCCTCGGCGATACAGTGCATGGTCAAAGTAGTCTTACCGGAAGATTCAGGGCCGTAGACCTCGATAATCCTACCTTTAGGGAGGCCACCGATACCCAAAGCAATATCCAGACCCAGGGAACCTGTGGGTATAGAGGGGATATCGATTATCTTTTCGTCGCTCAGCTTCATCACGGTGCCCTTACCAAAAGTCTTTTCCAACTTATCGATGGTGAGTTGGAGCGCCTTTAATTTTTCTGAGTTATCGCTCATTATGCTATAGTTTGTTTAGAATTCGATTGAATGGGTGAAGTTAGCACTTCGGCACGCAATACACAAACATTTAATAGCTAAAAAAACTAATAATTTTAGTTCGAAATGATCTTGCTACGATTTCAAAACTAGTTTTTGTAGTTGATTTTTTTGCTTTCAGCCTCGATGCCGTTCATGCTCAGTTGAAGGTGGATATAGGCATAGTGCTTTGTGTAGCGTATAAAAAAGCGGATGAAGCTTTTGAGGTATTGGTTTAGATACTATTAAAATGTTACTTTGCGAAAACATAGCTTTGAAGAAGAAAGAATGGATATCTATATTTACTATGGCGGAACTTTCACTACAAGACAGGTTTAGGATAAAAGAATTGGAGCTGAATTCCTTATTGGAAATTACTCAGGCCATTAACAATAACCTGCCGGAGGACTCATTGTACAGGATTTACAATTTTATTCTGCGCGCAAATTTGGCGATTTCAAAGTTGGCTTTGTATGTACTGGACGAAGAGTGGAACTGTAAGGTCAATTACGGCACCAAGGCTGATTTCCTCAAACTGGCTATAGATCCATATTATCTTACTATAAATGGCATATGTGGTGCCGATAAGCAAAGCGGCTCGACCTTTAATGAATTCGATACCGTTATACCCGTGATGCATAAGGAAAATGTGTTGGCATTGGCTTTTATCGGTGCGCTTGAAGACCAAAAAGATACTTCCGTATGGGAAGAAGAAAATACCAATTTCGTTCAGGCCCTGAGCAATATTATCATTGTGGCCATAGAGAATAAAAAACTGGCCAGAAAACAACTGCAACAAGAAGCCCTTAGAAAAGAGATAGAAATAGCCAGTGACGTGCAACAATTCCTATTTCCCGAAAGTTTGCCCTATGATTGTAAGCTGAAGATAGAGGCCAGCTACCTGCCGCACGATAGAGTAGGAGGGGATTATTACGATTATATACCCATTAACCGGAATCAGTTCTTGATCTGTATTGCAGACGTTTCGGGAAAGGGTATACCGGCGGCCATTCTTATGTCCAATTTTCAAGCTTCGTTGAGAACGATGATCCGCCAAACACCTAATCTCTCGGAAATCGTCAGTGCACTCAACTATCAGGTGCTTGAGAGTGCCAAAGGAGAAAAATTCATTACCTGTTTTGCCGGTATTTATGACCATAACCTCAAAACCCTTGTTTACATCAATTCGGGGCATAATCCACCATTGTTGATCGATAAGGAGCATGGTGTACGACAACTGAACCATGGATCTACCGTGTTGGGTGCTTTTGACCCACTGCCTTTCATCAACGAGGGGTTTGTCGATAACCTGGATGATTTTCTTCTGTTCTGTTATACAGATGGACTGACAGAAACAGAGAATGAGCAAGATGAGGAGTTCGGTACAGAACGGTTACATGCGTATTTCGATAAGCATGCCGGGAAAGACATCCGAGGTATTCATAAAGATATCCTTATGTCACTGGATGATTTCAAGGGAAGTAATGCTTACAAGGATGATATCACCATACTCTCTTGTAGGATAGGTAGTTGAATGCACATAGCAATGAAAGACAGTACTTATGTATTTTCATAAAACGCCATGGTGGCTTATGCGGCTCTACCCTGGACTACTCTGGCATATGAACCGCAATGATAAAATCATTTATTTGAGTTTTGATGATGGCCCTATTCCCGGTCCAACAGAATTTGTGTTGGAAGTGCTACGGCAGTATAATGCCAAAGGCACTTTTTTCTGTGTGGGAGATAACATTAGAAAGCATCCCGATATTTTTCAGGATATCCTTAAAGGAGGGCACAGTTTTGGAAATCATACGTTTCACCATAAAAACGGATGGTCCTGTACTACTTCCGATTACTTGGAGGAAGTATCGCAAGGGCAAGCGGCCATTTCAGCTCTTGATGGAGGAAAGAAAGGAAATTACCTTTTCAGACCACCTTATGGCAAGATTACACGCTCTCAAATCAGGTCCCTGAAAGAAATGCAGTCTACCATCGTTATGTGGGATGTACTATCCGGTGATTTTGACTCGAAATTACCCATGGAAAAATGCCTGGAGAAATCCATTGCCTCCACGACCAAGGGGTCTATCGTAGTATTTCATGATAGCATAAAGGCCCAACAGCGCCTACAATTCACATTACCACGCTATCTAGAGCATTTCTATAAGCTGGGATATACTTTTTTGGGCTTATGACGGTACTTACAGCCTTATTGATAGCACTTACGGGTATGGTTGCTATCTACGACATGCTCTTATTACTACTGTTCCGTTTTAACGTTAAACCCTTGAAAAGAGGACAGGAACGGCCGGAGGGATACGATGTTGCTATTTTAGTGGCTGCCAGAAACGAAGCGGAACATTTGCCCTACTGTCTGGAATCACTTATTGTCCAAGATTACCCGATAGAGAAAATCCAGATATGGATCGGAAACGATGCTTCTTCGGACAATACCTTGTCCATAGCCAAAGACTATGCTTCTCGGTATAGCTTTGTTAAAGTACGGGATATTTCTTCCAACCTGCCCAATTTGATGGGCAAAGCAAATGTACTCGCTCAACTGGCGCGATGTGCCGATGCAGAGTTATATTTCATCACCGATGCCGATATGGTACTACCGACTACTTGGCTGAAGACCATGGTATCACAACTGGGACCAAAGGTGGGAGTGGTGACGGGGGTGACCGTAGTCAAGGATGCGGTATACCAATGTATGGAGTGGCTGTCGGCCATGGGCATGATCAAAGTAGGTACCGATACGGGGCTGGGAACAACGGCCATGGGCAATAACATGCTCATCACTAAAACTGCCTATGATAAAGTCGGGGGATATGAACGGCTCCCTTTTTCCATCACGGAAGATCTTGCCCTTAGCCAAGCGGTAATAAAGTCAGGGTACAGCGCAGCACATATCCTGCATCAAGAAGTCTTAGGGGTATCGGTACCCGCTAAAGGTTTCCTTGGACTGATGCAACAGCGAAAACGTTGGATAAAAGGAGCGCTGGACCTTCCTTTTCCACTAGTTTTTTTCCTATTTGTGAAAACGTATTTCCTGCCATTGCTGATGGTGCTGGCAGTAGCCTACCCTCGGATGTCCTTAGCATTATTTTTGATCAGGATCTTTTGGCAGAGCCTACTGCTGTACAGCCTGAAGAAAAAATTCGTTCTACCCTGTAGGCTCACCCATATGCATATCTTATCATTTGGGATTTACGATGCATTTCTTTCTGCCATTGTGGGGGTGTTTTTCCTACTTCCCATAAAAGTGGTGTGGAAAGGCAGGGCCTATTGAGCCGCTTTTTGTATCTACATTATGTATAGTGTAAAATATAGATTTAATAATTACAAGTCGGTAATTGGGTGCCAAATCCAACAAGATATACAGACTATCCGTTTTTTGATACTCAAAAATAAAGTTATTAACACATAATGCAGGGCAAATTGTGACTATAATCTCCATTTGGGGATTATCTTTACACCGGATATTACCGGAACCAGAGCCATGACCTCAAAGACAAAACAGATATAACGATATGCAATTGATCGATACACATGCCCATATTTACCTAGAGGAGTTCAATGCTGACATAGAAGAGATTTTTGCTTTTGCAGAAGAAAAGAATGTGACGCACACGTATATGCCCAATATCGACCATACCACTATCGATAGCATGCTTGCCTTGGAAGAGCGTTATCCGGAACGTTGTACGGCCATGATGGGGCTTCATCCCTGTTCGGTGAAAAAAGACTTTGAAAAACAATTGTACGAAGTCGAGGCTTGGTTGGGGCGCCGGGAATTTGTGGCTATAGGAGAAGTCGGTACCGATCTGCACTGGGATAAAAGCTTTTGGGAACAACAAAGGGAGGCATTAAAGATACAGGCAGGCTTGGCCAAGAAATACGACATTCCTTTGATCATCCATTGTAGGGAATCCATAGATGAGACCATTGCTATCTTGACTGAAGAGAAAGAGGATACACTGAGAGGGATATTTCATTGTTTTTCGGGAGATGAGCGTCAAGCAAGACAGATTATAGCCTTAGGCTTCAAGTTGGGCCTGGGAGGAGTAACGACTTTCAAGAATGGAGGTATGGATAAGATTGTCCCCTCCTTGGACCTGAAAGATGTCGTATTGGAAACCGATAGCCCTTATCTAAGCCCGGTACCTCATAGGGGCAAGCGCAATCAACCCGGTTATCTGCACTTAGTAGCTGAGCGTGTCGGAGACCTGAAGGGAGTGGATGTAGAAGCAGTAGCTTCCACGACCACGGCCAATGCGGAACAACTTTTCAAGACGAACAAAAAGTTATGATACACGAACCCATTACTATAAATACGGCCTCTCCCAATGCGCCCGAAGCCTCTTTGCTGCTTGTGTATACCGGTGGTACCTTGGGGATGAACTATGACCCAACAGGGGCTTTGGTGCCCTTTGACTTCAACGAGATTCTGGATCAGGTGCCCTCTTTGCGTTTTCTGAACTTGAGCATAACGGTCATTTCATTTATAGAGCCGATAGATTCTTCCAATATCTTACCCAATGATTGGGCGAGTATAGGCGGTATTATCAGGACACACTATCATGACTATGATGGCTTCGTGGTCCTCCACGGTACCGATACGATGGCATTCACTGCTTCAGCACTGAGTTTTATGCTACAGGGTCTCAACAAACCCGTGGTGCTGACAGGAGCACAGCTCCCCATATCCGTTCCTAGGACAGATGCGCGGGAAAACTTGATTACCGCACTGAACATCGCCATAGCACGGCAGGACGGTATACCCATGGTTCCAGAGGTCAGTATCTATTTTCATAGCGTCTTACTACGGGGAAACCGTTCCAAGAAAGTCGAAAGTGTCCATTTCAATGCTTTCGAATCCGAAAACTATCCGATTTTAGCAGAGTCGGGAGTAATCATAGATTACAACCATCCGGCCATCATGCCTTATAGGCCGGATGCCGAGCTGGTATTTCGGGACAAGTTCGATCAGAATGTCAGTATCATAAAACTTTTTCCTGGCATCTGTCGGGAAGTGGTAGAGGCCAGCTTAAAAGCCAAAGGACTCAAAGGGGTAGTTCTGGAAACCTATGGTGCCGGGAATGCTCCTACGGACAAATGGTTCTTGGATATTTTGCAGGAAGCCGTTGACAATGATATCATTATATTAAATGTCTCTCAGTGTACCGGAGGGGCAATTATGGAAGGACGCTACGTCACGAGTAAGAACTTGAAAGAAATCGGTATTCTCAGTGGCAATGACATCACAACGGAAGCCGCTGTGACAAAGATGATGCACTTGTTTGGTGAATATCACTCCGCTGAAGAGGTGAAAAGAAAAATAATCAAGCCTTTATGTGGTGAAATGGCCTGATTTAGGGGAATATAGCATGTTTAAGTGTAAACCATTAAAAAAGGGTTTATCCTTGCATAAAGTATTTTTTATTAATTTATTTGTGCCTACTAAAAAAAGATGTTAGCATTGACATACATAAACAGAGAGGTGACCGAGTGGTTGAAGGTGCTCGCCTGGAAAGTGAGTGTGCCCCAAAAGGGTACCGGGGGTTCGAATCCCTTCCTCTCTGCTCTTAATTTAACTGCAATCCTATATTATTTCGTAAACCTTTTTTGAGATTTATTTTAACACTTTGATTATGAAAAGATTATCCGCCTTAATGATGCTTATAGGTTGTCTGACCTTGGGTTATTCAACCGAATTGATAGCGCAAGGAGAGGACACCGCTATAGATACTGATTCCACTAGCGAAGAAATGGTAGACTCTAGTGAAGTTGCTTCAGAAGAGGTCGCTGAGCCTGCTACTGACCCTATCGTTGAAGAAGAATCCATCATTGAAGAACCCGTTGAGGAAAAAACCTTCCATCAAGCCATCAAAGATAAGTTCATCGAAGGTGGTGTCTGGTTTATGGGCGTTGTTCTACTCTGTCTCATATTAGGGCTGGCTATCGCGATAGAAAGAATCATTACATTAAATATGGCGACAACCAATACGAAAAAATTATTGGCCAATGTTGAGGATGCCCTAGCTTCTGGTGGAGTCGATGCTGCTAAAGAAGTTACGAAAAATACAAAAGGTCCCGTCGCCTCTATTTTTACTCAAGGCCTATTGAGAATGTCCGAAGGAATCGAAATGGTAGAAAAATCCATTATTTCCTATGGTTCTGTTGAAATGGGACGATTAGAGAGAGGCCTTGTCTGGATATCCCTATTTATCGCTATGGCACCGATGTTAGGTTTCATGGGTACTGTAATCGGTATGATCAATGCATTTGATGCTATCGAAGCTGCGGGTGATATTTCTCCTCAAATTGTTGCAAAAGGTATAAAAGAAGCACTCTTGACCACAGTAGCAGGTCTAATTGTCGGTGTTATTCTACAGGTATTCTACAATTATTTGGTTTCAAAAATCGATTCCTTGGTAAACAGCATGGAAGATGCTTCTATCTCATTGGTGGATATACTTGTGAAGCACAAGTTGACTAAATAAGTTGTTGTACAAAAAGATTTAAGATTATGAGTGATCAAATAGTTCAATTTTTCTTATACGTTTCTTATGTACTGGTACTTGTAGCCGTTTTGGGGGCAGTGGTTCTTCCTATCGTCATAGCTTTGACCCAAAACCCCAAAAGTCTGCTTAAAGTACTGGCAGGTGTGGCTGTTCTAGCGGTTGTATTCGGTATTTCCTACGGACTTTCCGGAAATGAAGTGACGGCTAAATATACAGAGGCCGGCATTACCGAAGTTTCTTCACAAGTAGTCGGTGGTGCTTTGACAATGATATACCTACTACTGGGTATAGCCCTTGTTGGAGTCGTTGTTACGGAAATCACGAAGTTAATAAAGTAATAGGACACAAAAATAAACTAGAATGGCCAGGAATAAAGACAGAAAAAGTGCCGAGATCAATTCGAGCTCAATGGCAGATATCGCATTCCTGCTTTTGATTTTCTTTTTGGTTACCACAACCATTGCCAACGACAAAGGTTTGAGTCTTCAATTGCCTCCCAAGCCCGATGATATTGAGCAAGTAGATATCAAAATCAAGGAAAAGAATATTTTCAAGGTATATGTAAACTCAGCAGATAGGCTACTGGTAGAAGGAGATCCACTGGAAGATGTCAAAGAAATACGGGACATGGTCAAAGAGCATGTCCTGAATTATGGGAAAAATCCAAAGATGTCGGACAGTCCTAAAGATGCCGTTATCTCTTTCAAAACAGATAGAGGTACCAGCTACGATATGTATATCTCAGTACTGAACGAACTTCAAGGAGCTTATTACGAAATGTACGCAGCGAGAGTCGGAGTGACACCGGAAGAATGGAGAGAACTTGCTTCTAAAACCAATGAGCCTGACATGAAAAAGATCTATGATGAAGGAAGGGGAATGGAAGAAGATGCCAATGGAAAGATGGTTTCCAAATTTCCGATGAACATATCTATTGCAGAACCCAGTAAAGTAGGAGGTCAATAATGTCAAAGTTTAAGAAAAAAGCGAACACCAGTCAGGAAATACCAACTTCGGCGCTCCCTGATATTATTTTTATGCTACTGTTCTTTTTTATGGTAACAACCGTACTAAGGGAAACGACTATCAATGTAGAACAGAAAATACCTGATGCTACAGAACTGAGAAAGTTACAAAGGAAATCACTGGTCAGTTATATTTATGTAGGTAAACCTACCACCAAATTGCAAGCGCAATTTGGTACTGAACCTTTGATTCAGGTAAACGATGCTTTTAAGCCGGTAGATGCCCTACAAAACTGGGTAATGGAAGAAAGAGCCAAGCTGGATGAAAATGAAAAAGATCAGTTGACCGTAGCTTTAAAAGTAGATAAAGAAGCAAAAATGGGGCTCATCAATGATGTACAGATTGCACTCAGAGAAGCCGACGCCAGAAAGTTGATGTATACAACAATTCAGGAAATACAAGATTAACTAAGTCTCAATTCATTGAAGAACCTTCATATCTCGACCGTTTCGAGAATGAAGGTTTTTTTTTGACCTAAAACTATCGTCATGGAGCTAAACAATAAGAAAATCATTAACGCTTGGTGCATGTACGATTGGGCCAACTCCGTATACTCCTTGGTCATTACGACAGCTGTTTTCCCCCTATACTTCAAAGGAGCCACAAAAACCGCCTATGGAGAAGGGGATATCCCGTTTTTCGGATTTCAAATCGATGGCTCGGCACTATATTCTTACGCCTTGTCAGCGTCTTTCCTTGTCGTTGCCCTTATACTTCCCTTGCTTTCAGGTATAGCCGATTACAGTAACAACAAGAGATTCTTCATGAAGCTGTTTACCTATATAGGTTCTTTTTCATGTATTGCCATGTTTTTTTTCACAGGAGAGAATGTGGAATTCGGAATACTGTGCTCCTTCCTCGCCAGTATCGGCTATGCCAGTGGTTTGGTATTTTACGACTCATTCCTTCCTGAAATCACAACCCCCGACCGGTACGACCATATCAGTGCCAGAGGATACAGCTATGGTTATGTAGGGAGTGTTATCCTACTTGTAATCAATTTGCTGCTCATCGCCCAGCATGAATTTTTTGGTGTCGAAGAGGTGTTCATGGTAAAGACAGCCTTCCTGATGGTAGGGGTCTGGTGGATGGCCTTCGCCCAATATGCCTTTTACCATCTGAAAGACCAAGGAAACAAAAGAAAGATAAAGAAAGAATACCTTGCCACTGGATATCGAGAAATAAGAAAGGTTTGGAACAGTCTTGGGCAACTGCCTGTAATGAAAGAGTACCTTATTGCCTTCTTCTTTTACAATACGGGAGTACAGACCGTTATGTACCTAGCGGCACTGTTTGCTACCGATGAACTCAATATGGAAGGCTCCAATTTGATAATGATCACATTGATAATCCAGTTGGTTGCTGTACCGGGTGCTTATTTCTTTGCTTATCTATCCAAGAAAAAAGGAAATAGGGTATCGTTATTAACGATGGTCGTCATATGGTCTTTAGTGTGTATTGCTGCTTTTATGATCACGAGTTCGATGCAATTCTATTTGCTGGCAGCTGTAGTGGGTGTCATTATGGGCGGAATCCAATCCTTATCCAGAGCGACCTATTCCAAACTTATCCCCGAAAATACGATAGACCATGCTTCTTACTTTAGTTTTTATGACGTTACCTTCACATTATCGGTGGTGATAGGTACTTTCTCTTATGCCGCTATCATGCAGCTGACAGGTTCCATGCGTTATAGCGTATTGGTATTGGTCCTTTATTTTGTGATAGGCTTCGTATTTCTTTATCTATTGAAACTGCCCAGATCAAAACCCTTGCTCCAATCGAACGAAGTGGATGTCTTAGATATGTAAAAAACATTTTTCTACGGACTGGGATACATCAAATAGGTTCAGGTAACCATATCCAACATCATTGGGTAACGTGCCAGGATGCCTATCAATACTACAATAAGATAGAGTATCGTAATCGGGAGGCCAATCTTAAAAAAATCTTTGAAGGTATATCCACCGGGTCCATATACGATTAAATTCGTCTGGTAGCCAACAGGCGTAAGAAAAGCGGCCGAGGCGGCAAATGCAATGGCTAGAATAAGTGGTGCAGGAGCGATGTCAGTCCTTTCGCTAATGGCATAGGCCAATGGAAAAGCAATGGATACGGCACCTACATTAGTGACAAATGAAGTCAATAGCGTAGTGATGAGCATAATGCCGATAAGTATACCGATATTCCCAAAGGACTCAAAAAGGCTGAGTACCCATACGGCACCGATATCCCCTGCTTTGGTCTTGATAATAGCCTGACCGATAGCCAGAGAGAAAACCAGTATGGCCATCATGTTGACATCAATATCGCGTTTGAAATTGCGTAGAGTGACCATTTTCAAGACGACCATCAAGGAGAATATGATCAGCACGGAAGTGAATAGGGAAAAATACCCCAAAGCCAAAAGTAATATAGAAACAGTAGCTACGATAATCAAAGAGGTCTTATCCTTAACGGTCGTCTTTAAAGTCTCTTGGTTTTTGGAAATCAGGATGAGGTCTCGGAACAAGTCAATTCTATTGTTGAAATCATTTCCCGCATAAAGTAGCAGGGAATCACCGGCTTTGAGCGTTTGATTTCCGATTTTGCCGCTAAGCTTCTCTCCATTACGATGTATGGCCACTACTGCGGCATCATAACGGTTTCTGAATTTCGCATCTTTAACGGTTTTTCCTACCAAGCTGGAATTATGGGTAATAACGGCCTCTGCTACATCGACACGTAATTTTTCATTGGCCCGTGTTGCTTTTGGAAATTCCACTCCTACACCCGATCGGGTGAGGTCTACAATATTCTCCGTGTTTCCGGCGAAAATAAGAATGTCCTCTTCATGGATGATTTCTGAAGGCTTAACGGGCGAGATCATTTTATCCTTTCGGTGTATTTCGACGAGGTAGACCCCGCCCAAGTTACGTAAACCTCCCTCAGCAACACTCTTGCCTATCAAAGGAGAGTTCGGGCTGAGACGCTTTTCGATAAGGTACTCCCGCTTATTACTATTGAAACGGTCTACAATGCCCTGATTGTCCGGAAGCAATCTATGCCCAAATATGAGTAGGAACAGGATGCAACAAAAGGTCACAAGACCCCCTATAAGCAGCAGGTCTACGGCATGTAGCATCGGTAAATTATTTTTCTGTAAGAATCCATTGAGGACCAAGGTTGTAGAAGTACCGATTAAAGTAATCATTCCACCACTGATAGTCGCAAATGATAAGGGAATCAATAGTTTTGACGGAGATATATTGTTCTTTCTTCCCCAGTTGAAAACATAGGGTGTCATCATGGCCACTACCGGAGTATTGTTAACGAAGGAAGATAACAAGGCCACTTTGGCCATCATCAAACCCAGGAATTTTTTGTAGGTATTGGCTTTTTTGAAGATACGGTCTAAAAAAGGTTCTATACTAAAGTTATTTCTGAGCCCTGCAGAAATCAATATCAACAAAGCTACAGTGACTATGGATTCATTGGAAAATCCGTTCAGTGCCTCGGAGGGGCTCAGGATACCCAGAACGATGAACACCAGTATACAGATCATGAAGCCTTTGGCGGGTTTTATCCATTCTTTAAAGATAAAGACAAAAAGGAGCGCTATACTTACCAGTACGAAATAGGGCTGAATGGACTCAGCAATAAGTGGAATACTCCTCATCAATATTCAGTGAATCTAAGTGGACATACATGCGAAAAACGAGTTCTGGCTGAAACCTTCGCTTTCATGCGATAAACGATATAGTTTCCTTAAATTTATGTAATGATTCAATTAAACCTACCCGATGTAAGATGTAATGTCAATAAAATTGATGGAAAGATGTCGATTTTTGATATTATACGTAAGAAATTTGTGATGCTGACACCGGAAGAATGGGTAAGGCAGCATTTTATTCATTACCTGATCGACCATTTGGGCTATTCGAAAGGGTTGATTCGTGTAGAGTTCGGTATTCAGTACAATGAACTGCCCAAAAGACCTGATATCCTTGTCTACGATAGGGAAGGGAGACCATACGCTTTAGTGGAATGCAAGGCACCTGACGTGAAGATAACGCAGAAGACTTTCGAACAGGCTGCTACCTATAACCGAGTGGTCAAGGCCCGATATTTGATGACAACGAACGGGATGGAGCATTACTGTTGTACCATCGACCACGATAAGGGGAGTTATGGCTTTCTAAAGGATATACCGAAATTTGGGGATTGACACTTTTCGAAAAATACTTTCCCTCATTCCAAACCCTGCGCTAGTATAAGAGTCCTTGGCCAAATTGGTTTTCCACCCGCTTGTTGCCTTCAATGGAGATAGGGTAACCTATGAAAATAAGAAAGCCGAAGCCCCAAATCAGCGTTTTATCTGAAATAAGTTGTCCGATATGCCTTCAAGTATATCTAATCTACTGGAAGCTATAACTATGCCTTTGTTTTTTTTACCTCGTCGATGCTTAGTAGAATGGACTCGATTAAAATAGGGGAAAGGTTTGAAAAAGGGTCATCAAGAAGTATATAGGCTGATGGACTATATAAGGTGACCAGTATTTGTGTGAACTTTCTTATTCCAAATGACATATCCTTGAACTTAACAGTAAGATTGTCAGATATTTCGGGTGACTTCATTAAGTTGTAGTACGATGAGTCGGATTTTGAAATACAATTCATCTCAACCAAATGTGAAAGTTTTTGATAGGGAAATGCATAACCATCAGAAGGAACGTATTTTATGAGTCCTTTTTGTTTAAAAGGTCGATGTATGTATTTCCCGTCAAGCCTAATAGATTTGCTCTTGGGCTTGATGGAACCAAAAATCACCTTCAAAAGGCTTGATTTACCTGCCCCATTTCTCCCGAATATTCCGGTCACTTCTCCAATGCCACACTTAAAATACACATCGGTCAGCAGGGTTGTGCTAGCGTAATTGAGTTCGATACCGTCAGCTTCCAGCATGTGGAGTGTATACATTTGACTGGACAGTAAGAAAAGCTCAATAGGGTTAACTTACAGAAAGAATGAAGAAAACAAG
>CANLOE010000066.1 GCA_947492745.1 uncultured Cyclobacteriaceae bacterium
AAACGCATTCATTTACTGATTTGAAGCCAGTTAAGTCCGGAATAGATTTTCTAATGGACATTTTGGGTTTAAAAAAGACGCGAACTCCCCACTGAGCCGCGTTCCCTTTGCGATTACCGACCAATCCCTGGACACGGTCCTGTCCGTGTCCTCATTGAACCACTTCCTCCGGCTCCGGTTCGGGTAACAGGCCTCGCCATGGAGGGGAAAGTCTTTGATCAGGGCAGTCTCTGACCTGAAAACTCTTTGGGGTGGATGTTCTCCTCTTCCAAGCGGATCGCGACCGATTCGTCTGTCCTTGCAACTTCGATAATCTTAAAAAAACCTACCAGTCTCTCAGGCAGCAGTAGGCACGCTAACTCTTTATCCCGGATCATGCGTTGGAACTTCGTAACGAGGGTTTAAATGTCAATAAATCAAGGGGTTTTATTGGATTTGGCATGGCACCGCTATGGTGAATTCGAAAACTTAGTGCAACGACTGATTTGCAGCTATTTAGATCCGCAGTAGATTTTCCAATGCATGATCTGGGTTTATCCAATGTGATTCTTTTTCCCGTAATTATAGGTACTCAAAATCTTGCCTCCCAACTTTTCGGTTTGATCCATAGAAGTCCTTGATTCCAAGAAACAATTCGAATCTAATAAAATATAATGAAAAACTTTAGTCAATGCCATTGGCTTAGAGTGCCAACTTTATTGTATTTTTAATTTATTATATAAATTTGTGATGAATTTTGCGAAAAAGTAATACTTTGAAAAAAAGTACTCGCTGCGTTTTTTCTAGAGGTTTTATAAATTTGAAGGCTTGTTTCTGAAATTTATCAGCAAATTTACGATTTGTGGCAGATGGAAACTGCGAAAATGATTTTTTTCAAAGCTTTGGAGCTATTTTAGGGTATTCTTAAGGAGGTTTTAATTCTCCTTTCTTTTTCAGATTTTTGTAAAAAAAATGTCCCGGGGACCCACCCGGGACATCACCATTATGAAGAAGAACCCTACTTGCTGTTAGGCGCTATCCACCTATATACAATAACCTTTTACATAAGATAGCAACCTGACAACAAACGTGCAGGGCACGCATACTTCCACCCCTGGAAGTATTCTTTTGGAACACAGGTCTTTAAAAGCCTGTGTTCTGTTTTTTTGTAGTGAAGAATGTGCCTATATAATAGTGCTCATTCCCACGGAAATATTTTCAGGCTTAAAACCTTCACTTTCTTCGTTCTTGATAGCCGATACGATCATGTCACCAACATATGCAGTAGTATAATGATGGGTTTCGTTCAGGTCCGGTGTCATAATACCATTGTTGAGTACCTTTTCAGTAGCCTCTCTTACGGCTATTCCGGCATCTACCAAACTCAGAGAGTCCAACAGCATGGCTACTGACAATATGGTAGCGATCGGATTGGCAATGCCCTTGCCCTTTGCCTGCGGATAAGAACCGTGAATCGGCTCGAACAATGCAGAGGATGTACCTATGGAGGCCGATGGCAATAGACCTATCGAACCCGTAATCATGCTGGCCTCATCAGTGATGATATCACCGAACATGTTCTCGGTCAGTATGACATCGAACTGTTTGGGGTTCATGATAATCTGCATTGCGGCATTGTCCACGAACATATACTCTACTTTCACATCTGTATAATCTTCTGCGATTTTCCCAACAGTATCCCTCCACAATCTCGATGTTTCCAGAACATTGGCCTTATCGACCAGCGTTAATCTTTTACTTCGCTGCCTTGCACTTTCAAAAGCCAGTCGGGCGATACGGTCGATTTCCGATTTTGAGTAGGAACAGATATCAAAGGCAGTATCTCCATCATCTTTCCTTCCTTTTTCACCAAAGTAAATACCACCTGTCAGTTCTCTAAATACAACAAAATCTACATCTTGTACTTTTTCCTCTTTCAGTGGCGATATGTGTGCTAAGGATTTGTATGTCGTGATAGGACGTATGTTCGCAAATAGCCCCAAACTCTTTCTCAGTTTCAATAATCCTTGTTCTGGCCTTACCGTAGCATTGGGATTATTATCATACTTCGGGTCACCGATAGCGCCCATTAGAATGGCATCTGCTCCGAGGCAGGTATCGATAGTGCTATCCGGCAAGGGATTATCCGTGTTGTCGATGGCCACGGCGCCTATGTCAGCATATTCATAATTGAACTTTACACTGAAACGCTCTCCTACAGCTTTTAAGACCTTGATTCCTTGCTCTACTACTTCTGGTCCTATGCCATCTCCCGGTAAAACTGCTATCTTCTTTTGCATACGTTTCCTAAGTATTATATTGATCTTTTATCTTTTATGACCAGATGTCCACTCCTCGGAGTGATAACACTGATTGGTTCATTTACTTTCAAAAGCTTCAATGGCCTCCCTATTGTTCAGTAAGTAGTCGATATCATCATAACCATTGAGCAGACATTCTTTTTTATAGGGATTGATGGAAAATTGTCTGCTTTCCCCACTACCCTTAATAGTGATATTCTGAGTTTCCAAATCGATAATCAGTTGTGAGTCACTGGTGAAAATCTGTTCGAGAAACCCTTCGTCCACTGCTACTACCAGTAATCCATTGTTCAGGGCATTGTTTTTGAATATATCAGCAAAGAAACTGGAGACGACTACTTTGAACCCATAGTCGACAATGGCCCAAGCGGCATGTTCCCTACTGGAACCACAGCCGAAATTCTTTCCAGCGACCAGTATTTCTCCTTTAACTCCCTTTTTGTTCAGTACGAAGCTCTCTATTTCATCTCCAGATTTGTCATATCTCCAGTCCCTGAAAAGATTCTCTCCAAAGCCCTCTCTTGTCGTGGCTTTTAGGAATCTGGCCGGTATGATCTGGTCAGTATCCACATGCTCAATGGGCAGTGGGACAAAGTGCGATATCGTTTTTTCAAATTTCTTCATTTATCGTTCCATGAGGCTTCTGACATCTTCAATTTTACCACTGATAGCAGTAGCTGCGGCGGTCAAGGGACTGGCCAATAATGTTTTCGATCCTGGCCCCTGTCTGCCTTCGAAATTCCTGTTTGAGGTAGATACGCAGTACTCACCTGCGGGTATTTTATCCTCGTTCATGGCCAGGCAAGCGGAGCATCCCGGCTGGCGCAACTCGAAACCGGCAGCTTCCAATATATCGGAAATCCCCTCAGCCTTTGCTTGTGCCTCGACCTGTTTGGAGCCGGGTACAATATAAGCTTTGATGTTTTCTGCTTTTTTCTTTCCTTTTACCACTTCGGCCACCATTCTCAAATCTTCTATTCTCGAATTGGTACAACTCCCGATGAACACGTAGTTGACACTATGGCCCAGCAAACGGCTACCGGACTCAAAACCCATGTAGGCGAGTGATTTTTCTACGGACAACTGCTCACTGGCATCATCGATATCTTTTACTTCCGGAAGCCACCCGGATACCTTTATACCCATCCCCGGATTGGTTCCGTAGGTAATCATTGGCTCTATATCATCGGCAGAGAAGGTATACTCTTTATCAAAGACAGCGTCCTCATCACTGGGTAATCCAGACCATGCCGCTATAGCTTTATCGAGTTCTTCACCCTTTGGGGCAAATTCACGACCTTTCAGGTAGGCATAAGTAGTCTCATCAGGGGCTATCAATCCCCCACGGGCTCCCATCTCTATACTCATGTTACATATGGTCATTCGGGCTTCCATAGAGAGGTTTCTGATGGCAGCACCGGCGAATTCCACGAAATATCCAGTGCCGCCCTGTGCGGTAATCTGCGATATGATATATAGGATAATATCCTTTGAGACGACACCGTGGTTCAGTTCACCATCGATGGTGATCCTCATTTTCTTCGGTTTGTGCTGTAGTACGCACTGGCTTGCTAGCACCATCTCGACCTCACTGGTACCGATACCAAAAGCAATACTGCCAAAGGCACCGTGAGTAGAGGTATGACTATCTCCACAGACCATGGTCATCCCGGGCTGAGTTATCCCCAGTTCTGGACCGATAACATGAACAATGCCTTGATAAGGATGCCCAAGACCGTACAAGGTGATGCCATGAGTCTTGCAGTTTTCCGTAAGTGTATCTACCTGCTTTCTGGAAAGTGCCTCTTTTATGGGCAAATGCTGATTCAGGGTAGGTACATTATGATCGGCAGTGGCGACAGTCTTGTCCGGTCTGAAAACGGATACCCCTCTTCGCTTTAGCCCTGCGAAAGCTTGCGGGCTTGTCACCTCATGAATCAGGTGTTTATCGATATAAAGTATATCAGGACCATTGTCAATACTCTTAACAACATGTTCATCCCAGATTTTATCGAATAACGTTTTTCCTTGCGGTTTCATCTCTAGTAACTTATGCGGTGACAATCGTACTTAATAAAGCATGAAGATCATTATCTTCTACTTCTTTCTTTTTATCGGCCAAGATCAGAAAATTCTGATAAGAGTTGTTCAGCTCTTCTTTGGATAGATTGTAACCTAATTTTTTAGCTCTATAGTTCAATGCTGCTCGACCACTCCTCGCGGTAAGTACAATGGAGGACTCTGTCACACCCACTTCCTTAGGGTCGATAATTTCGTAATTCTCCCTGTTTTTAATGACACCATCTTGATGAATTCCCGATGAGTGGGAAAACGCATTTGATCCTACGATGGCTTTATTGGGTTGTACTGGCATGCCCATCATTTCGGATACCAGTTGGCTTGTAGGGAACAGCATTTGCGTATTGATATTACTGCTCACATTGATGTTACTGTGCTGCTTGAGTACCATGACCACTTCTTCTAGAGAAGTGTTGCCTGCACGCTCACCGATACCATTGATGGTGCATTCGACCTGTCGCGCTCCATGTTGTATGCCCGATACGGAGTTGGCCGTGGCCAGACCCAAATCATTGTGACAATGCGTTGAAATAATGGCTTTGTCGATATGCTTGACGTTTTCTTTCAGAAAACGAATCTTTTTTCCATAGTCTTCGGGAAGGCAGTAACCCGTAGTGTCGGGGATATTGACTACTGTCGCACCGGCCGCAATGACCGCTTCTATAATCTCGGCCAAAAAGACATTGTTGGTCCTGCCCGCATCCTCAGCGTAGAACTCTACATCTTCTACGAATTTTTTAGCATATTTCACAGCAGCAACGCCTCTCTTCAATACCTCTTCCGGGGTAGAGTTGAGCTTATAGCGAATATGAATGTCAGAGGTGCCAATGCCCGTGTGGATACGCGGACGAATGGCCCTCTTGACTGCTTCTGCTGCGATGTTTATATCTTCTTTGACTGCGCGCGATAGTGCACATACTATAGGTGTTTTTAAAGTACGGCTGATTTTATCCACAGCCTCGAAATCACCAGGACTGGATATCGGGAAGCCAGCTTCGATAATATCCACTCCAAGATGTTCAAGTTGCAGGGCAATCTCTATCTTTTCCTCTGTATTCAATTTACATCCAGGTACCTGCTCTCCATCCCTCAGTGTTGTATCAAATATGTAAACTTGCTCCTTAGCCATCCTTTAAATTGGTTTCTGTATTTAAACAGTTTTTTTTCTGTTTCCTTTCTATAAAACTATTCGACTTATCTATTTTCTAAAAGTGAATAATTCATATTTTTACGAAGTTCAATAATTCCCATAATAGTACAAACATCTGTCTTTCAGTTATTTAAGTTGAATTTTGTGAATATGGATTACAATGCCTAACTTTCAAACAGAACCTCTTTTCCAATTGATCAAGTCTTTGACCAAGTCTGAAAAAAGAAATTTCAAACTATATGCCAACAGGATAGGCGGTAAAGAAGAGATGAAATTCATCAAATTGTTCGATGCTTTGGATAAAATGTCCGCCTACAATGAACAGGTCATCCTAAAAAAAGTCCCTGTTATCAAAAGGACTCAACTGTCCAACCTGAAAGCACACCTTTACAAACAATTGTTGACAAGTCTACGCCTCAACCACCTACAGCACAATAGTGATATTCAGGTTCGTGAACAGATAGACCACGCGAAGGTACTTTACAATAAAGGACTGTACAAACAAAGCCTGAAGCTGTTGGACAAGACCAAGGAGCTAGCTAAAAATACTGAAAGGAATATCCTTTGTCTCGAAATTATCGAATTCGAAAAACTCATCGAATCTCAATACATCACCAGAAGTATCGGATCAAGAGCCGATGAGCTGACCGATGAGGCCGATGCTATATTCAAGAACATAGACCGGGCCAATGCATTCTCTAACCTATCACTGCGGCTGTACGGTCTCTACATTAAGGTAGGGCATGCTCGTAATGAAAAAGACTATTACATGGTCAAAGAGTTTTTTGATACCAATGTGCCCGATTATAGATTGGAAGAACTTACCTTTTCCGAAAAGTTGTATCTCTATCAGGCTTTTGTCTGGTACAATCATATCGTACAGGATTTTCTGAAATGTTACAAATATGCTCAAAAGTGGGTAGACCTCTTCAACGAAAAACCCGAAATGCTGGAGAACGAACCCTTTATGTATATCAAAGGGGTGCATAATCTTTTGGGGACCTTGTTCAACCTAAATTACTACAATCGTTTCAACGAGATGATGGAGGCGTTCCAAGATTATGGTAGAAAAGTGGAGGCCGGGTTGAACGAGAATGAAAAAGTAGCCTTCTTTCTCTACTATTATGTCAACAAGATCAACCGGCATTTCATGGAAGGTACGTTTTCCGAAGGCTTGGTCTTAGTGTCGGAGATAGAGGACCGGATAGCCGAGTACAACACCAAAATCGACCGCCATAGGGTATTGGTGTTTTATTATAAAATAGCCAGTCTGTACTTCGGCAGCGGTGATAGCCGTATGGCAGTCAAATACCTCAACAAGATCATCAACCTGAATGTAGGCCTCAGAGAAGATATACACTGCTTTGCTCGAATACTTAGTCTGATAGCGCATTATGAATTGGGTAACGATGACCTGCTGGAGTATCAGGTAAAATCGGTTTATCGGTTTATTGCCAAAATGGAGGACCTCCATCAAGTGCAAAAGGAAATCTTCCAGTTTCTGAAAAGACTACCGAAAATTTATCCGGAGGATCTTAAAAAAGAGTTCGTAAAATTAAAGGGAAGGCTGCAAACACATTCGAAGAACCCCTATGAGCAGCGCCCTTTTCTTTATTTGGACATTATCTCATGGTTGGAAAGCAAGATTTCCAATCGGCCCGTTCAGGAAATCGTCCAAGAGAAATTCAACAGTCGAAGACATTGATGCTACGCGGCTTTTAAGGACATTGTTTTTATAAACGACATCGCTGTCAGTAGGGTCCGTTAGTCAATTAGTAATGTTTCGAAGTGGGGATGGATGATAATATTGCTTATTGCTAAGTAAGGTAGGATATATCGTGCGAAAATGATTCGGTGGATGGGGCGAATTGCTTCTTTTTTGGCTAACTTGGTAGTGTAGACCATAAACCATTAAACCAATTTTCAAGATGAGATTTTTAAAATTAAGTGTACAACTAGTGCAGTGCATACTCCTTCTAACGGTATGGGCATGTACAGAAGAAAATATCGAAGAACGACAGACCGATAGCAAAAAAGCCTTAACAAAAGAAATACCCCAAACGAACACAACAGCTAGAGCAGTCAAGAGGGTATACCATTTTTTAAGGTTCAACATTACCGATTACAACCGTGTTTCTTCCTATATCGACCAAATCGACAATCTGGCCCGTAACAGCGAGGGAAAACTACTTACCAGTGGAAAACCTATCCGGTGTATGGAAAGAGCGTGTCCCGAAAGGACCCTTGTCCTTGAGTTTCCAAATGTAGATCTGGGAAGGGCTTTTTTCAACAATTACCTCAATACTTTGGCATACCTTCAGGGGAAAGTCACCAAGGATTTCAACTATAGTGTGGGAAATGCAAGTGACTCGAACGCCAATAGTGACAGCAATATTCAAGTTTACTCTATATTCAGTACGACAATTACAGATATACCGAAATACATCGCAGACTATGTGCCCACTGCGGTGAAGGTATCCAATAGATACCAAGGCAGGCCGATTACCGCAGGTTTGACGGACTGTTTGGTAGGAAACTGTACAAGCTATACCGTTATGGTAGGCTACCGATCGGGAAAAACATTTCTTGATCGGTATTACGATAGGGAGTATCGCCCCGTCATTCCCATAAGGGAGCGTATCACTAGAGGCGGGGGATTGCTTTATACCCAAAAAGAGGGCTGAGTTCGGGAGCTGCTACAAGTAGAATGATTTTTCAGTTGAGGCGTAAATGGACTACAGGAAAGAACTCGTTCAGGTCGAAAGCCTTTATTATCAATGCCCTGGCCCGTTTTCTGCGATGGATTTCTGGAATAGATGCACTGAGATGCCGACCATTGCCCGTAACGGTGGTCGGCACTTTTTTCTCAAAGCCAATGATCGGATTGCTCAAACCAGATCAGGCATCGTCATGAAGGTTTGAAAATGCAATAGATCTTGGGTTGTTATTGAGTTCAGCCTAGCACTGTTACGGTTAACTTATACAAATTTGGGTTGCAGATGTCGTATAAGATTCCGTGGGTCATATTATACTAATTTGTGTTTATAATTTCGTATAATCCCATCTATGGGAAAACGAATAGAAGTATTGGTAAAAGAGAGCCTTTCCACCTTAAGGTCCCTTAAGTCAAAGCAATCGAATTTAGGTAAGGAACGTCGAGTATATGCCCTGATCTGCTTGAAGGAAGGCCGTTTCGGTTTGCGCCAGGACCTTTCCAACCACCTTGGAATCAGTCTGAGGTGCCTTGAGAACTGGGTGGTCCAGTACAACTCCGAAGGTATCGATGGGGTCCTTTCGGTGAAGGCGCGCCGGAAGGGGTCTCCGCAAAGATATTCGAGGCATACCTACGGGACTATCACGGCACAGGCCCAAGGAGTACAAAATGGCGGTCATTGACAAGGCCGGGTTCCATTCCACAAAGAACATACAGATCCCGGAAAACATACCCGCCTATACACCGGAGCTCAATCCCTGTGGACAGGTCTGGAAGCACATCAAACAAGGCTTCAAGAACAGGGTGTTCAAGGCTATGGAGGCAATCAGGGAATGGTTGGGCAAAACCGTTAGGGACATGTCGGAGAAAACCATCATGTCCATCACCTCAAACCATCATTATATCACAGAATGCAATGCGAAATTTAAAACCTAATTTAGTATAAGATTCCTCGGGTCATTTTAGTATCAATTAAGGCGAGAACCGCAGGGATAGCAGCGCTATCCCGAGGATTGTCAACGCAGAGTGAAGCAAAATGAACAGGAAGATAGGTGATTTTAAAAGCTAAGTTTGTATTAAACCCAAAATGATCGATAACCTTTCTGTTCCGCACAGGAATGGCCTCAAAATCAGCGGCTTTACACCACGCAGATTTGTCACCCTAACACTACGCTAGGCCTCCTCATCTATACCACTGATTTTATCGCAATTATGCCCTTATAACGAAACCCTATCGACCCTTTTGGGATTAATGATTACCCCAATGTGAGAGATACGAATGCTATCTGTGGAAATTTCGTCGAAATCCTGTGCTAAAAGAAATACATACAGCAATGAGCATGATCGGCAAAGCAAAAGTTCGAAATGAATGCCTTCCATGTGAATTCCCATGTATCCATTGGAAAATCAGTACATATACATGAAAGTCAATGGACACATTTTGAAGCAATCTCTCAAGCTATTTTCTGAATGCTAAAGGGCACCTCACTGCAGGTATTTCAGTCCGATATGATTTCTTTCACCCGGCCTACCTGATTGCTTTCCAGAATAACCTTAATGCCATGAGGGTGATTTGACGATTTGGTAAGTAATGCTTTGACGGTTCCTTCCGTCAAGGTACCGCTTCTTTGATCCTTCTTGAGTACAATATTGACCCTCATTCCCGGTTTGATGTTGCTTCGAATCGTTCCGTCCATGGTGCGAATATAGGCTATAACGTCCATTTCCCCGTAATCCATTAGCGAATTCCCCTCCAATCGCCTTATTTTGAACCCGGATCATGCATTGGAGCTTAGTTATGAGGGCTTAAAAAGCAATACATCAGGGTGTTTTATCGGGTTCAGCATAGCACCACTACGGTGAATTCGAAAAAGAAAAGCATTCAATTTACTGATTTACAGCTATTTAAAACTGTAATAGAAGGGCTAATGCATGATCCGGGTTGAAAGATACTGCTTTACCTCAAACATGATACTCAATGAAGATTGTAAGGATTCTGATAATTTTTATGGCCTGTCTGGTGTTGATACCACTTTCTCTTTTGTTAATGGTACTCCTGTTCAATAGGCGTATTCCACTGGTCATGGCGAGAACCATGTGGGGACCATGGGTACTCTGGGCCAGTGGTATCCAAACCAAAGTGACGGGTTATGATAACGTCGAGTCTGACCAATCGTATATCTATGTCTCCAATCATATGTCTTTTCTGGATATTCCCGTACTTTTTAAGGTGCTGCCCGTAAATATTCACTTTGTGGCCAAAAAGGAGGTCATGTACATGCCCTTTATCGGATGGTTCATGTGGGCCACGGGCATGATATTTATCGATAGGAAAAACCGTGAGAAGGCCATCGTCAGCTTAGAGCGAGCGGGCCGACTCATTAAGAATGGAAAAAATGTACTGGTCTTCCCTGAAGGCACCAGAAGTACCGACGGTCAAGTGGGCAATTTGAAAAAAGGGGCCTTTAAATTGGCGGCAAGTGGAGATATCGGTATTGTGCCGATAGCCATCAGTGGAACGGACAGGATACTGCCCGCCAAATCATCGCGCATTACACCGGGGGATGTTAGAGTGACCATCGGGAACCCCGTTTTTACTAAAGGACAAGAAGACATCACTTTTTTCATGGAGGAGGTACGCCAAAGCATGGTGGCCTTGAAGGAAAAGGGAGATGCTTTACTGCTCAAGGAGAAGTAAGGGAATGTAACATTTTATGCATCGATAGCGGGTCAATAGGCATTTTGGTATTTACTGCTCTTAAGTATTATGCGAATATGCGGACTTTTGACCGCTTCGCTGTGTAAAAATGTGCAATCTCTATGGAAGAGGTATAGGTAATAACCGCTCGACGCTGACCGAGCGGCTGTTTTTGTGCTTTTGACCACTAGAACAACACTTTTATCATGAGCCTCGGCCTAACCTCTGCTCTGAGCATCGTTTTTCTGTTGCCTTATAGTTCTATTGGCCCTGCGTTGTTTTCTGTTGATCTGTCGTTTTTCACTTTTGGTCACTACACCATCAGCTTTGGCACGTTGTTTTGTTCTGCGGATATTCCGTTGTTGTGCATTGAGTGCACGGGCCTCACGGTGGGTGAGCTCTCCACTTTGCCGACCTTCCGCGATTCTGGCACGCTGTGTCACCTGTCGGGTATCGGCGACTTTGGTCCGTGTTGCTACGCTTTCTTGTGCTTGAGCGGTGAAAAATGCTCCCACTACTAAAAATGCAATAATAATTACTGATTTGTTCATGATACAGAATGTTTAAAATGATAGATAAAAATCAATAGACCACTCGATAAAACCTTGTCATCTGATACTTGGACAGGACATAAGGCAAAAGGTTTAATACAAACTTAGCTTTTAAATATCGCCTATCTTCCTGTTCATTTTGCTTCACTCTGCGTTGACCATCCTCGCGATAGCGCTGCTATCCCTGCGGTTATCGCCTTGATTGAAACCAAAATGACCTGCGGAATCTTGTACGACATTTAAAACCCAAATTTGTATAACAAGAAAATTGTAAGCATTTACTTTTCAGTGTTTTGAGTGTGGTGATTTTAATGCCGTACTATCGGACCCTGATCATCAAGGTCAGCGTGAAAATTGTCTTGGCAGATTAGGAAACAAATCCACAACATGTATGCCAAATAGGGAGAAGGGGCAAAGCCATTACTTTTTTCAGAACATTCTTTTGTCACGGGATTCGCATGGATTTTGCCTTCCTGTTAGAAAATCACGCGGACACTTGCCCAATATGCCTTGTAGAGCTATCGTTTGCTGTTCTGATATGGCTAACAGATCAAAAAGTATATTTTCTATCGAAGAATAGCACAGTATCCTTATCAATGAAGTGTAGATTTTCTATATTTCTCATTTTGGGATAATTTGATCCGCAATAATCAATAAAATAGGTGTGCTTTTTGAATCGGCCGTAGTAGTGCTATGTCGAATCCAAAGTAATTCTCTGATTTATTGTTGTTTAAACCCTCGTTACGAAGTTCCAAGGCATGATCTGGGTTAAGAATCAATACCTGCTAAATGAAAATAGAAGGTGCATTTGAAAACAATCTCCAAAATGATAAAGAAGGCATGTCCACTGTCCCGTCTAGCGGGTCTTTCCTTTCTCGTATGTTTTTCTTGGAGGCACCATAAAGACGGACAGTTGAAAAAATACAGAAGCATTGGCATCCACATCCACAATACTGTCACGTCTTCTTTTCCCAGGTTCGGAGATGAAAATCTGAATGGGATGATTGTAGCCCCCTTTGAGTCCCAGCCATAACCAGTCATGGACCTCACGATCGATCAAAGCTCCCGCCCGTAAGGCCGATCGTCGAAACTCAACATTGTCAAAACCCGCTATCGGTTCATCCTGTAGGTGATAACTGCCTCCTACGACCTCATTGAACAGAGAGAAATGCATGGATTCGTTCGGTGAATACCGTAAGGAAATTTTTTTTGGTAGTAATAGCTCTAGTCCCCAATGTAGGCTGAAATCATTTTTAAAAACAAACAAGGGAAATACCGTGGGCTGTCCTAGATCATAACCGAAGCTGAGGCCGTAGCCTATTTGCTTGTAGGGATTAAGGTCCTTTCCCAGAACTACGGTTACCGATAGTTTCAACTGGTTCAAAAGGTTGTTGAACTGAGGTCTGTCGCTATTGAGAGAGGTATTGAAGTAATAGAAGCGGAAACGGTTTCTGTCCAGGTCTTTTTTGACGATGACATTGGCGGCTATCCTTTTCAAAGAGTTGTTTTCCAGCCGCTGATACAGAGGATAGTTATTGTCCCTGATTTCCTTAAAGGAAAAATTCTCACTGGCATAACCAAGGCCACCAAAGATGTTCAAGTTGCTGAGCATTAAGATGGGAAATCTTATTTTTGCCTTTCTGATCAGGTTTTTATTGACCAGTGCTGATGAGTTGCCCAAGACCTCCGAACTAGAAAAAGTGGCGAACCGATTGAACAGTTCATGGTTTATTTCCAAGAACTTAGGCCTGGGCCTGAACCTGTCCGCAATCTTGGCCATAGGTCGAGCATCAGCGATATCCAATCGCAGTCGCTCCTCCTGTTGGGCCCATGTACAACAATTGATAGTTACTCCCAAAAATACCATCACTGGCCTATACCACATTCGCATAGGCATAATTTAAGGATTATTTCTGAGTAGAACCCGACCGGAGGTTTGAAATCAGTGAAGAAGGCCTGGAAGGAATCCGATATTTGTGGCCCCGGCTATCCCGCAAAAGAGAGTAATATGGTAAAACAGCTCTTCTTACACTCCTATTTTCCTGTAAAGTTCCCAGAGGACCATCTGTCAAAATCCCAATGGCTTCAAAGCTTAAAATTTGTAGTTTAATTGCCTAAACCAAAAATTGATATGATTTTTTCTTCCATTACAAAGTACCGGGTTAATCAGCGATTGAGAAATATGCAGTTGATAATCGGCTTGTTTCTACTCTATTTTGCACTGCTATCCTCAGGATATGCACAACAAAGATCAAGAAATAAGAAGGCCGTAAGTGAGGTTCATTACCGGGAAACACTGTACAATGCTCTCGAATGGCGCAATGTCGGCCCCTTCCGTGGAGGTCGTTCGGCTACCGTTACCGGGGTTCCCGGCAAGCCCAACCTATATTATTTTGGGGCTACGGGCGGTGGTGTATGGCGGACCAAAGATGCCGGTAACACTTGGGAGAATATATCGGACGGTTTTTTCGGAGGCTCCATCGGTGCTGTAGCAGTGAGTGATTGGGATAACAATGTCATCTATGTCGGTGGCGGTGAAGTAACGGTACGTGGTAACGTATCTTCGGGTGAAGGGGTGTGGAAATCCGTGGATGCCGGAGCGACATGGAGGTTTATGGGATTAAAAGAATCGAAGCATATACCTAGAATCCGTATTCACCCTAAGAACCCCGATATTGTCTATGCTGCTGTTCTGGGTGACCTGTACCGGTCTACCACAGAGCGGGGCGTCTATAAAAGTACCGATGGTGGTAAAACTTGGCAAAAGAAATTGTACGTCAATAAAGATGCGGGTGTAGTGGACTTGATACTTGATCCGGAGAACCCGAGGATTCTATATGCCAGTACTTGGAGGGTAAGAAGGACTCCTTATAGTTTAGAGAGTGGTGGAGAGGGTTCCGGATTATGGAAAAGTGCCGATGGAGGAGAGACATGGATAGCATTGACGGGTAACAAAGGGTTGCCCAAGGGAACTTGGGGCATCAGCGGAGTAACCGTGTCCCCGGCAAAGCCCGACCGCCTGTGGGCCATTGTCGAGAACAAAGATGGAGGTGTCTACCGTTCCGATGATGCAGGGATGACGTGGACCAAGACCAACGATAGCCGTAGCCTAAGGCAGCGAGCTTGGTATTACTCACGTATTTATGCCGATAGTAAAGATGAAGATAAGGTATACGTGATGAACGTACGCTATCACCGTTCTAAAGACGGAGGGAAGACCTTCGAGGCATTCAATGCCCCCCATGGAGACCATCATGACTTATGGATAGCCCCTGAGGATCCTGAACGAATGATCATTGGGGATGATGGTGGAGCACAGGTGAGTTTCGACGGTGGTGAAAATTGGTCCACCTATCTCAATCAGCCCACAGCGCAGTTCTACAGGGTCACCACGGACAATCATTTTCCCTATCGTATATATGCAGCACAGCAGGATAACAGTGCGATAAGAATCGCCCATAGAAATACCGGTAGCAGTATCGGACCCAAGGATTTTGAATCGACCGCTGGAGGTGAGAGTGCACACATAGCAGTTCACCCTAAGAACAACGATATCGTATACGGTGGCAGTTATGATGGCTTTTTGACGCGTCACGATCATCGGACCAAGGCTACCCGAGCTATCAATGTATGGCCCGACAACCCCATGGGGCATGGTGCTGAGGGAGCGAAATACAGATTTCAGTGGAATTTTCCCATATTTACGTCACCCCATGACCCGAATAAGCTGTATGCTGCCTCGAATCACCTTCATCTTAGCGAGGACGAGGGCCATTCCTGGAAGTTGATCAGTCCGGACCTGACCCGAAACGATAGTACAAAGTTAGGCCCCTCCGGAGGACCGATAACCAAGGATAATACCAGTGTAGAGTACTATTGTACGATTTTTGCCGGGGCTGTTTCCCCTTATGAGAAAGGACTGATATGGACAGGTTCCGATGACGGGCTACTGCACCTGACCCGTGATGATGGGGAGAACTGGGCTCAGGTGGGACCGAAAGAAATGCCCGAATGGACCATGATCAATAGTGTGGAAGTCGATCCTTTTCGCAAAGGGGGACTATACATCGCGGGTACCCGATATAAACTGGGCGATTACCGACCCTACCTTTACCACACGAAAGATTATGGGAAGACATGGAAAAAAATAACACAGGGCATTCCGGAAGGACATTTTACGCGAGTGATCCGGGCAGACCCGAAAAGGCAAGGCTTATTGTATGTAGGTACAGAACAGGGCATGTACATTTCATTTGACGATGGTCATTCATGGAAGCCTTTTCAGCTCAATCTACCGATAGTCCCCATTACGGACCTTGCCATAAAGAACGATAACCTAATAGCGGCTACACAAGGTCGTAGCCTCTGGTTGATCGATGATCTGACTCCCTTACACCAGTTGAACACGACAATAGCTAGTAGTGATCATCATTTATTTATGCCGATGCCCAGTTACCTGATGTCAGGCGGTAGTCCCAAAAAACTCAAATCCAAGACTACGGGCAGAAACCACCCTGGCGGTGCCATGGTCCACTTTTACCTGAAGGATACCCTAAGTACGGATACCGTCCGACTCAGTTTTGTGGATAGTGAAGGGGAGTTGATCAGGGCCTTCACGAATAGAGTCGATAAAAATGATAAGAAAAGCCAAGTGGGAAAGCTGGAGGTAAAGCCCGGGATGAATCGTTTTGTATGGAACATGCGTTATCCCGGAGCCATGGGATTCGAAGGTATGATACTATGGTGGGCTTCTCTGCGCGGACCCAGAATAGTACCCGGAACCTATAGGGTAAAGCTTGATGTCAATGGAAAAGAAAGCGAACAGAGCTTCGAAGTATTGAAAGACCCTCGTTCTGATATATCGCAGGAAGAATTAGGGCAGCGATTGGAATTCTTGATGTCCGTCAGGGATAAATTGTCAGAAGTAAACCTGACCATTAAGAAAATCAGAACGGCTGGAAAACAGATGCAACAACTACAGTCCAGGCTCAGTGAGCACGAAGAAGAAAACGAAATAAAGGAAACGATAAAAGGAGTACTTGAGAAAATGAAGCGCGTGGAAGAGGCGCTGTATCAGGTCAAGAACAAGAGCGGTCAAGATCCTTTGAACTTTCCTATCCGACTGAACAATAAGCTAGGACACCTTAATTCGTTGCTGTCCATGGGCGATTATCCACCGACAACACAGGATAAGGCCTTTTTTGAACAGATAAGTTCGGTCATTGATACAGAACTGAAGAAAATAGGAGAAGTTTTCAATAAAGATGTTCCTGATTTGAACCGGGAAATCAAGCGCAAGGAAATCGATGCGATAGTGCTGCCATCATCCATTGACAAAGCACAATAGATTTCCCTAAGCGAGATCGAGACCTCATGATAGCACTGCTATCATGAGGTCCGTTATTATGGAGTGACAATGGCTTTATTTACTGATGAAGGCTTGTGCATGAAGCACAATTTTTATCAGTCTACTTTAGCAGCGCTTTCCCATTTTTTGTTACTTGATTATGAAGACTTATGGTATTTTATCGAATCGGTAAGGCTGCTTTACACGAAAAATTGTCAACAATTCCGAATTTATTGGTCATTGGTCGGGAGATACAGGCGTTTGACTGAATGAAATTCGCTTTGTAATTTGGTCAATTTACCTTTGTGTAATACTTATTTGTGTTTTAGAGTCGGTTATCAAAATTTAATTTTGAGATTCGTTTTTAGGTCATTACTGTATTTTTTGCGTATGGCCGTATTTAGGATATTGGAAGAGAACCAGTGGGCGTAAATGGTTTTGATATCACTGATAGAGAATCCCTAATTGACCGGGCAGTAAGTGTTTGTTTGTCATTGATATGATTCATGAAAAATGGATAGCAGGAAAGGACCTGCAAGCTTATCTTTCCTTCAAAATCTATGGGAGATTCATGAGGTAGATGCCATCTGCCATGAGAGAGAGATTACGATATTTGAGGGAAGAGATTATAATAGAATACCTTAAACGAAAACAACCATACTAAAAAAAATAATTATGAAAAAGCAGCTTATAACAATGCTGGCCATGTCAGGGATAGTACTGGCATCATGTGACAAGAACACGGAATCAGTTCAACCCGAATTTGAGAACACAGCTCAGGAAATCGCTTATCCCAATAGAACGGGAGAAGTGAAAACGCTCTATCACAGAGGAGGAGAGATGGTCGTAGAGGAAATCAATGGTGACTTTATATTTGAAGGGGATATGATGTTTACCCCTGAACAGCTTTCCTCAAAACCCGATGGTATCAATAAGAGTACAGGACGCACTAAAAAAAGATGGACCAACAATACCGTTTTTTACACTATTGCGGGCGACCTTCCCAAGAAGGACAGGGTATATAAGGCTATCGAGCACTGGGAGGCCAATACTACCCTCAGATTTATTCCTAGAGCAAATGAATCCAATTATATCAACTTTAAAAAGGGAAGCGGTTGCTCTTCTTTTGTAGGGATGATCGGTGGACGTCAGGACATCAATTTGGCGGATGGCTGTAGCACCGGTAATACCATTCATGAGATAGGGCATGCTGTAGGATTATGGCATGAGCAAAGCCGGAAGGATAGGGGTAGATATATCACCATAAACTTCGATAACATAAAATCGGGTAAGAGCCACAATTTCAGGACTTATAAAGAGAGGGGACGTGACGGAAACGAATATTCCGGTGCTTTGGATTTTGGCTCCATCATGATGTACCACTCTACTGCTTTTTCGAAGAACAGAAAACCTACAATCGTTAAAAAGAATGGAGGAAGATATACTACCCAGCGTAACGGACTATCTTCTGCCGATAAGGCCGGTATTGCAAGGATGTACCCTGCGGGCAAATTCAAAGTCGTTTCGATAAAAGGAAGTAATAACCGGTTTTTAAGTTCGGAGAATGGGAGCGGTTCTGTAACAATCAACAGAACAAGAGTTGGAAGTTGGGAGAAATTCGAGATGATCAAAGGAGGAGGTAACCGAGTTGCTTTCAGGGCAACGGCCAACGGTAAGTACCTGAGTACGGAAGGTGGTAAGCGAAAAATGACCTGTTTTCGGGGAAGAGCAGGACAAGGTGAGGTCTTTGCCATGGAAAACAAAGGTGGGGGAGCTTTTGCCCTTAAAGGAAACAATAATCGCTATGTCAGTAGTAATGGTGGAGATAACAGAGGCATTACCTGCAATCGTAGCCGTGTAGGCAACTTTGAGCGTTTTGTCATTAGATAACCCTATGTAGCCGAGTAGATAGGCCTGAAGAATACATTCAGGACCGAACTTGTCGGGAGGGATTGATACAAATTGGGATTTTACATGTCGTACAAAGTTGTGCGGATGATTTTACTTCCATCAAAAAACACAGTGATGGCAACGCTATCACTGTGTTTCCAATGTAGAGAGGGGCGAAATGAACAATACTATAGTCGAATTTAAGAGCTATATATGTATAAAACAGAGCGTCAAAATAATGTTCAGAGAACTTTGTGGAGAAAGGGCGAGCCTACCGCATAGAAAAATAAAGAGTGCATTTACACCCGGATTTTGCATTAGGGTACAGCATAGTGTCAATCAAAATCGGACACCTTTGAGAAAAGACCTTCAAACCAGTGCCTTTGTTTCTCTTTTACCGATAACTTAAGTATCTTTTTCCTGCCGTCCCTGACCGGTCACGACCCTATTGCAAAGCATTTGAGCCTTGTTGTTGTAAGTCTCTGCCCTTTTTGGTCTGCATGTCCATCAACCTGAGCAGTACCATGAGATTGTAGCTCATCATCACGGTCCGCAGGGCCGCCTTGGTGGTATGGAGATCATCCATGCAGAAGCTGTCGGCCCCGAAGTTGTGTTCAAGTTCCTTGACCCTGTTCTCCGCATAGGCACGCTGTCCGTAGAAACTCCGTACCAGTTCCGGGGACAGCCCCAGATCGGTCATGAAGGCACTGTAGCGATAGTTGAGGTAGAGACCTGGTCATCGGGAAACAATAGCTTGTCGGTGGCTTTGGAGCATTGCTTGATGTGCTGGTGTACCATCACGACCCTTCTGGGGGGATGTCCAGCGCTTCAAGATGGGGTATATGCGGATTGTGATGGTCCAATCGGTCGGCATGGCCTCCAGCCACTCAAGGACATCGTTGCGGCAAAAGCCCGAATCGGCCCTGAACAGTCCCACTGTTTTTCCTTTCAGCAGTGCCATGGGCTCTTCCGAAAAACCTACGATGTTGTTGGAAGGTGAGGTGTTGCCCGGTCTGAGCCAGAAGTTGGCCACCATGCGCATCTCTACTACAAAGGCCATTGTGAAGCGCAGCTTGTACCGAAGGCAAAATCTAAGTTTCCCCGTAAAATCACTCTTCGGAGGGTCCGGTCTTTTGAATAGAGTGCCGTGCCGCCCTAATTTCAACTTCTCACCCAATGAAACAAAAATAATTAGTATTAAGCTAAATTAATTAGTAATTTAGTGTTCTAATCAATTGCTTATAGCAGGAGCAAGTATCGATACCGGATTCGTTGATGCTTTTTACCTTAAACCATGTACCCTAGACCCGTTTCCATCGTGTTTGCGGAATAACCGGATACTCCCTTTGCTATAACCGCTCCTTCCTGATGCTTAGGCCCATCCTATCCAGCGGGTATAGGATGGGCTTTTAGGGTGAAGGGAAAGACGAAGATCGATTGAGGTTCGAGAATAGGTACCGGGGTATGGAGTTCACCCACAGGCGAAACGACTCCTAGGGTTGCTCTTGGTGAAAACGACATTGTCCCCTAGTCCTGTATTGCCGATACCCAAGTAGCCGAAAGACATCGTGTTGAGGCAAACTCGATAATCTTTACAGTAAAATTCCAATGATGTATGTACCTCAACTGTCACACTTATTTTAGTTTCAAGTATGGGACCCTTTCGGTGGAGGCTTTGTTCAAAGAGGCGCAACGGTGTGAAGTGCGAAAACTGGTACTGACCGATATCAATAATACTTCTGCTTACATCGAGATGCTCCGCTTGTGCCGGGAACAGCAGGACAACTACGCCCTAGAGCTTGTACCGGGCATTGAGTTTCGGCAGGATGGAGAGTTACTGTACATTGCCATCGCCAAGAACAACTTGGGCTTTGAAGAGATCAACGCTTACCTCTCTTCCTGCAATACCAAAGGCCTTCGGCTACAGCCCGATGCTCCCGTATTTGATCATGCTTTCGTCGTCTACCCTTGGGGCAAATCCTTGGATAGCTTAAGAGAGAGCGAATTTATCGGCATACGCCCCCTTCAGGTCAACCGTCTGTTGACCTCGGTTTACCGCAACTTCCTCCATCGCTTGATAGTATGGCAGCCTGTTACGTTCAGGAGCAAAATCGGCTTCAATATACATCGCTTACTCAGGGCCATCGATCAAAATATAGTCCTTAGTAAGCTGAATGAGCGCCATCAGGCCGAACCTGACGAGTTCATGTGGCCTGAAAATACGCTACGGCAGTATTATGAACGCTACCCACAACTTATTGCCAATACCGAAAAACTACTTTCACAATGCCACTTCCACTTGGAATTTGGCGTGGATAAGAACAAAAAATCCTTTCTATCAAACAAAAGAGAAGATATCGCTATGCTTGAGTCCATGGCGCTTACCGGTTTTGAAGATAGGTATCGGAATAAAATCAACCGCATAGAGGCCGAGTCACGATTGTACCGAGAGCTGGAGATCATCTCGAAAAAAGACTTCGAGGCCTATTACTTGATTACCCATGATATCGTGGCCTATGCCCGTCATCGGCAGTATGCGCATGTAGGACGGGGAAGCGGGGCCAATAGTCTAGTGGCCTACTGTATCGGACTGACGGATGTAGATCCCGTGGCCATGGATCTTTATTTTGAACGCTTCCTCAACCCCGAGCGCAGTTCTCCGCCTGATTTCGATATGGATTTCTCTTGGAGGGACCGTGATGACATCATCCAGTACGTTTTTGATACCTATAAATATCGGCATACGGCCTTGCTCGGGACGCATACCACCTATAAAAGCCGTTCAGTATTGCGCGAATTGGGCAAAGTATTCGGTCTGCCCACAAACGAAATCGAGGACCTGGTCGAGTATCCCGAACGGTACCGCGACAAAGACAATATTACCCAGTTGATTTCCCGCTATGCAGAACGGATGTTGTCCATACCTGCTAACCTGTCCATCCATGCGGGGGGCATTTTGATTACCGAAGCCCCTATTCATGCTTATACTGCTACCGATATGCCTCCGAAGGGTTTTCCCGTGACCCACTTTGAGATGCACAATGCCGAGGATATTGGGGTTTACAAATTCGACATACTCAGCCAAAGAGGTCTGGGCCATATCAAAGATGCCGTGAACCTCATCGAAAAGAACAAAGGCATCAAGGAGGACATAAACCGCTTCGAGGACTTCACTGAAGACGATAAGATTCGGGGTTTATTGAGCAAAGGACATACGATGGGCTGCTTTTATGTGGAGTCACCCGCGATGCGCATGCTCTTGGGCAAGCTGCGTTGTGCGGACTACATCACCTTGGTGGCTGCGAGTTCCATCATACGGCCCGGCGTCGCTCGGTCGGGGATGATGCGGGCCTATATCGAACGGCATCATCGTGTTGTCCATGGAGAGGGGTATGCTTCCATCCATCCTAAGATGGACGAACTTATGGAGGAGACCTATGGTGTTATGGTCTATCAGGAAGATGTAATCAAGGTCGCCCATCACTTCGGAGGACTGAGTCTGGCAGAAGCCGACATATTGCGCAGGGGCATGTCGGGCAAGTTTCGCTCTAGAAGTGAGTTCAAACGTGTGGAGCATCGTTTTTTCAGTAACTGCCGATCGAAAGGCTACCCCGAAGTAATTACCGAACGGGTATGGTACGAAATCGAGAGCTTTTCGGGCTACTCTTTTTCCAAGGGACATTCAGCCAGTTACGCTGTGGAAAGTTACCAGAGTCTATACCTCAAGGCGCATTACCCTATAGAGTTCCTTGTGGCCGTTATCAATAATTTTGGTGGTTTTTATGCCACGGAGTTTTACTTCCACGAGGCCCGTATGGAAGGGGCCGACATTCGCCCTCCATGTGTCAATCACAGTCGTACCGACACTCATGTCAAAGGTAAGACAGTGCATATGGGTTTCGTCCATTTGAAAAGTCTGGAAAGTAAGCTGGCCCAGCGCATTGTCGAAGAGCGGGAGGAAAATGGCCCCTACCTCAACTTGGATAATTTTATACGTCGTGTCCGTATTGGACTGGAGCAGTTGCGTTTGCTCATTCGTGTCGGAGCATTCGCATTTACGGGAAAGGATAAGAAAAACCTGTTATGGGAGGCGCACCTGTACTTTGGAAAAAGCAAGTCGGTACAACATACCACAGGTCTGTTCGATGATACCGTTGCGACCTATACCCTGCCCAAGTTGGACGAAGGCCCTTTGGAACAGGCCTATGACGAAATCGAACTCTTGGGCTTCCCGCTCTGTAACCCCTACCGACTCATTGCCGAAGAGGATATCGCAGCAGCTCATGCGCTACAGTTGCCGTCCGCATTGGGCAAAAAGGTATGTATCACAGGGTATTTGGTAACGACCAAAAATACCCGGACCAAAAATGGGAGAGTGATGCATTTCGGAACTTTTTACGATCGTGAAGGACAGGTATTCGACACGACCCACTTTCCTGAAACAGCGAAGTATTTTCCTTTTAGAGGTAAGGGATTTTACCTGATAGTGGGGAAGGTCGTGGAAGATTTCGATTACCCTATGATTGAGGTCAGCCGTATGAAAAAAATCCCCATGAAGGACAGGTATACGGAAAACATAGCACCTTTGAAGCAGAATCCCCGGTAAGCCCCAGCGTTCTTATCTTAACGTGATACCATCGTATTCGACCTTAGGGGCAGCTCTATAAATCGTGTCCTGAGGATATAGGGCAAATTTATAGCAGATTGCCGGATTGTACTTCAAGATGGCATAACAGGACAGTTGTCAAAATCAGGTGTCCCCAACCCATTGGTATTGAATATAAAGTCAGTTGATTATAGGAGCAATAGGCTGCTTGGAAATTGTAGGAAACAATTCATTATCAATTCCTTTAGAGATAGGACCAATACCCTTGGATAGCACTGCTATCCAAGGGTATTCAACCTAGATCATGCATTGGAAAATCTACTGCGGATCTAAATAGCTGCAAACCGGTCGTTGCACTAAGTTTTTTGAATTCACCATAGTGGTGCTATGCCATATCCAATAAAACTCCCTGATTTATTGTTATTTAAATCCTCGCTACGAAGTTCCAACGCATGATCCGGGTTCAACAAAATGATATAACAAAAGGAGTCTCTATGCAATGAGCATCACCGAGAAAGTATTCCTCCTGAGATAAATTTGTCCGTGCGAATTCCATACGATGATTAAAAATCAATACCGACCAAATGAAAATAAAAGAGATGCAGTTCAAGGCAATCTCTTAAGGTGCAATAAGTCAGTTAATTATTATTTGACAATGCTTTGATCGATTTTTATCGGAATCAATGAATTTACATTTTATGAACATCCATGGAATTTGGACCAAATGTATCAATTTGTGTATACCACTAGGGTATCACTGCTGTGCTGTCCTAGAGGTCATTTTCAGAGCATCGATGGCTTGGGCCAATCGAATGTGTATACCTAGCTTCACTACATGGTTAAAACTGCTTACGGGTAATTTTTTGAGTATCCTTCGGGCAAGCTCATTTTTGTTATTGGGACCTTTCAGGCGGTACTGGGTGGCCTGAGCGGGACCGTACATCAGTTGAAACCATAAAGAAGGACGTAAAAAGAAGTATTTTCTCAGTGGAGGAGTACAGCCAATTATTTCGGCCAGTCCATCCATATAGCGGAGATAGTCGATTAAACTTCTTATGCGTTCCGCATTTTTGCCAAACTGTTCCTTATTTGCATTGAAATCGCTATCGATGGATCTTTGCATCTTATCGATAGACGGTAATTGCAGTTTTCCCGCACAGATAAGTGCAAGTAGCCTTGCTTGCATTTCCATTACAGGAAATTGACTTCCGAAATTAGGTCTTGCGACACCTATCCAAGCCAAGGAATCCTGTGTTTTAAGATGGAACATGTGTTTGTACAGGCTGCGGGGGTCACAGGACTGAAATTCTTCGGGGAGAAAGCCAAAGTGATTTTTGTAACCCGTTGAGAATACGATAAAATCTACATTTTCCAAGACAGCTCCATCGTCAGTCTTTAAACTACGTCTTTTATCATCGACTTTAGTTATTTCTCCTATTAACTGACATCCATGCTGGGCAATGGCTTCGGCGATGGCAATATTTTTGGTTCCATAAGTACTCCAGATTCCTTTTGGGTCTGTAATCTTACTATTGAGCATGACGAGCGTATCGAATACGGAGTTGTTTCTGGATTTTTCAAGTTCGATTATTTTTTTGGTCAAGTACGCGCCGTACTTTCTCGGAGCTCCCCAAAGACCTCTGTGGGTAGATACATCAGCGGCCCTACCTTGTCTTTTTCTGGGGACCAGCCAGCCCGTGCTTTCTCTGAGACTCACCCAGCACTTATCAGCTACTTTGGAAATCTCTAGTGTGATATCGGAGGCGGACTCACCTCCACCGACGACTAAAACCCTTTTTCCCTTGAATGGCTGAGCATTTTTATAATATTTGGAATGTGTATAGTTGATATCGGACAGTTCCTTGGACCATTGAGGGTATTTTTCTATACCGTTATTGCCCGTGGCCACGATCAACCGATCGCAGGATAGGGTCTCTCCATTCTGTAGGGTCACCACCCACTTGCCATCTTCGTTTTTCGACGTCTGTACTACGCTAGTGTTAAAACGAATGTGTTTTAGCACATCGAAGTGCTCAGCATAACGCTTCCAATATAAAAGGGCTTCTTTTTTGGACCAAAAGTGGTTATCCTCTCCATCTTTATTGAAGAAGTCCGAAAACATACTAAAAGTGGCTGATGAGGTCAGTTGTAGTTTGTCATAACATTTGGTAAAGACACCGCCCAATTGACCGCTCCTCTCTAGGCATACAATATTGTTGATACCGTTTTCGATAAGCTCTTTGGTAGTTACTAGTCCTCCGGGACCTGCTCCTATGATAATGCAGCTGTAATTTTTGGTTTTCATGGTAAAGTTATAGGTTTTTGGTTAGGTTTAAATCTTAGTAGGAACAATTGTAAAACAGTCTCTAAGTGTTAAATTGAAGTGTTGAGAATTTTTCGGTAATGATCATCGCTTTTCTTCCCTTGGAGTAGACACAATAGGTCCGTGATAGAATGTCACTGTTCAGCGGCACACCCAGCAGAATGGCCAGGTGACTACTAACTGTACTTCTTTTGATAGCGAAGTCTGCTTTGTAGGTTTCAAAACGGTATTTTGTCCAAAGATTGCCGATGGGTATCTGTGTATGTACAAGGTCATAACGGAATGCGTCGGGCAGGCGGTCCAGAAATATACTTGACTCCGCATACAGGTATTTGCTCAGTGTCTCAGTTCCCTTCAACAGAACTTTTCTGAGGAGGATCGGGGATTCTTCCTTGTGGGCCGGCTTTTTGTGTGCTTCCGGAAGGGCGGATCGATTAGCGTTGAATTCTTCCACTATTTTTTCAACGCTAATCGATTCGTTGGAATAGTGTTCCAATAATTCGGTGACCGTTCCATCCGTAATTAACAATAACTGTTGAAAGCGACTTAGCCCGACGACCATATGCTTATCTACTTTTGATTGTCTCAATGAGTCCATATGTGGTTTTTTTCCTGATGATATGATAAGGTTTTTTGTAGGTGTTGTGGCTTGATAGGTTTTTCATTACCGCACACCTACTGTAATTGTTTAGGTTTTATTCACTCCGTTAAGAATGGTCCATTGCTATAGTTATAATGATATTCCGGTATTTCATGTTTTTAAGGTCCAATATCCTTTACGGTAAGACACTGCTCATGGCATAAGTGTATTACGGTTCGTTCAGCACACTTTAACCCAAAATGATCAATAGCCTTCCTATTGCGAGCATAAATCACTTCAAAATCAGCGGTTTTACGCTGCGCAGGCTCGTCACCTTAGTGATACAAAAACCTCTTCACGTAAACCGCTGATTTTATTGCACTTTATACGCTCATCACACAATCCTATTGATCAGTTTGGGTTTGACCCGGACCATGCATTGGGAAATCTACTGCGGATCTAAATAGCTGCAAACCGGTCGTTGCACTACGTTTTTTGAATTCACCATAGCGGTGCTATGCCAAATCCGATAAAACTCCCTGATTTATTGCTATTTATACAGACTTAGCTTTTAAAATCGCCTATCTTCCTGTTCATGTTGCTTCACTCTGCGTTGACAATCCTCAGGATAGCGCTGCTATCCCTGCGGTTCTCGCCTTGATTGAAACTAATATGACCCGAGGGGTCTTATACGACATTTGAAACCCAAATTTGTATTAAACCCTCGTTACGAGATTCCAATGCATAATCCGAGTTTAAATACTTTTCAGCGATACTGGCCGTAACATAGGGCCACTGTTCAGGTCAATCATGGATTTTGCCCATTCATATATTTCGATTTCGTAAGTTTCATTTTCGCATTACTTTGTATTTACAATTGATATCCGAACTTGTTCCATTCCTCTCATAATTCACGATAGTTACTGACCTATTCATTACAGGGGATTACTGGTTTTGTTTCATCGCTACCTTACGATTTTCGCCCATTGAGATTAACCATAGATGTCGCCCACGGAGAGTCGTTTGTGTCCAAGAGGGGTATTGTTCTCAGGACATTTTTTGATGCTCGGGCCTACCTAAAATAAACAACAACAGATTCAAGGTACAATTTCAAAAACAGTCCCTCAGGTTATACACTTAATTTACAAAGAAATACCTTTTGAAGGTATGTTTTGTAAGAAGAAATTTTGTGCAGATTTCTTTTTTTTTATTCATTCAATGTATTATTCTTATTTTCAGTAAGATGAGTGATGGGCTTGCTTTGAATCTTTTTCTGTCCCAAAGTGTGGATTTAAAGATTGTCAAGTGCAGTCCAGCGACTTAAATGAAATTGTTTTGGTGGATTTCGTATAGAACCTACTGATATAATTAAAAAAGGCAAGAAAGTTGCTGGCTTGAAGTCGTTTCATCCTGTTTTTTTTGACCAATGTTACAAGTTTAAGATGCGGTGCTATCAGGGGACACTGGTAGTCAAATACCCAGTAGTACTGCTTTGCTCTTGTAAATTGACCGATTGGCCTTTTTTTATGAAAGGTGCTTCTTCCTCGCTCCTTGATGGTACCACTGAGCTTGCACAAATGTGACTTGGAAAGTATGTTGATTACAATTAACCTCAAAATGATCAGTAGCATTCCTGTTCCGAACATAAATTGCTTCAAAATCAGCAATTTTATGCTGTGCAGGTTCGTGACCTTAATGATGTACTAAGCTTCCTCATCTACACCACTGATTTTATTGAAATTAGGCCCTCATGACGACATCCTATCGATCAATTTGGGTTGAAAATTTATTATCACTTATTTTAAATAGTACTGGGCGTAAAAGTACTGTCTTGAGGACAGTGTCAGCGAAATGGCCTGCCCCCTAGGGTCCTGCTTTGTAGGAATACCCCCAGCATAGTTTAGTTCCATAGGGCCAACCTACTGGGCAATGGATTGACAAAGGTAGCATATGCTGCTAACCAGCGAAGATTTCAACGAAATCAAACAAACACACATAAAATTCTCCTGCACCTATGTCACGATAACGTACAAAATAGTATTTGAGGGTTTTATGCGACCATTGAAAACTAAATCATGTAATTTATAGCCAAACGCAATTGATTTGAGACCAATTGGTTGGTCTCTAAGGTAAAGCCTTTTTAACTGTTATTATTTTCTTTCAAATCAATTATGTTTGTATGGATATACTTATATCTTTTTTGTGGTATATTCACTTTTAGTAAATTAATAGATAAACTTATGGACCGACTACAGGGCAATATACTGACAAAACTGTTTTTTCTGATAACTGGTGCGGATAATGAAACCAACTACCGAGAACTGGCTATGGGTAAAAAAATGGCATCGGAGTACGGCATGGGCGGAGCTGCTTTCGAAGAAGAAATAGGGCGTTTGAAAAACATACCCAAAAATAGTATCACCGTCGATTGTCTGAAATCCCTAAAGGAACTTCCACGTGAGCGACAGATAGACTGTATGGCCTGGACGCTTTCCATGGCTTCTGCCGACGGTTGTATCGCCAGTGGAGAGCGGGAGTTTATTCACGATACCTTTGAAAAGAGCCTTGGTCTCAGCTATGACGATATTATTGAAAAGCGCAAAGCCATCATGGAAAAATTAGGACTGAGTATGATGTAGCTGTGATGGTCTCGTTTAGTATTGTTGTGTAAGTGTATGATAAATAATATGTTGTGTTGTGCGGGAGGAAGAGGGCAGCGCAGTGTATCAAAAGTTCTTAATGAGCTATCCATTTGGATACTGTTGCTGATACTGCTAGCTTGGATTTTTAGGGTCAATGTTGAGCATACAATCAAAGCATCAATAAAATAGCCACAAGACTTCTTCTGTATAGCACGGAAATCAAGGGCATACGTTCTCTGTAGAATAGATGAGGAAGGAAATGAAAGAAAACTACGATGGGACCGCTGTTTCTGAAAAACAGCATACCAAGTAGCCCGCTCTGAACCCCCGAAGTCTATCATATCTGTACCACCACCTTATCGGAACACTTCTGGTGGTCTTGAGAATAAACGATACTCCTGAGCGGGCAAACCCTCAATACGTAAAGCTATGGGAGAGCGGTCCTACTCAGTTCTGAGAAAAGAAATCATACAAATTTGGAGTTTACATTTTACGTAAGAGTTTGCAGGTTACATGGTTTCTGTCACGACAGCACCGAACGTAAAGAAAATGTACTGAGGACGTTTTGTATCCAAACGCAATTGATTTGGGAAAAATTGGACACATGAAAATCACGAGAATTATCGGGATTTGGACCCTAATAACCGCTATGCTAATGACTTACTTTATAAATTCGGTGGGAACTATTTCGTCATGATACAGCAATATTTTCCCAAAACATTTTTTCTTGAGTATGCATAGGGTCGGCTTGTCGCGCGGGCAAAGGTAGCCTATACCCTAGTTGCGAATATTTTAACAAAATCCAGCACCTAAAGAAGTACTTATGAAATGAGCGGGAGGAACAAGACAAAAACTGACGATGAATATTATCCCTGCGAATTTCATGTAACCGCTGGAAATCAATTATGCTCAATAGACAGTAAACAGGGAAACAAGCGCGAAGAAGTATCCTAAACGCAAAGAAGCATATGGTCCGCTGATCATTAGCGAATCGGTCATTGCGGATATTCGTAATGGACATAAGGCTTCTCTGAAAAAAAACACCTTGTCCCAAGCCATTTACATGGAGGTATCAACTCAAATGGAAATCAAGAGTACATGTCAAAACAGTCCCTTGGTATTATACAAATTTGGGTTTTAAATGTCGTATAAGATTCCGCGGGTCATTTTGGTTTCAATCCAGGCGATAACCGCAGGGATAGCAGCGCTATCGCGAGGATTGTCAACGCAGAGTGAAGCAAAATGAACAGGAAGATAGGCGATATTTAAAAGCTAAGTTTTTATTAGTGAGTTTTTTAAAAATCCAATAGCTCTACCATGAACCGGTAGAAGCCCAGATAAAAAAAATGAGCTTAAATAGCTACATAGACCTATAAAATGATGTTTTTGTCGCTTTTTTCTACATGAAAATGTGTTTCAACGACCATTAAAGGCCCGGAAAGGGCATCTGGGAGGCATTAAAATATGAAATTTATAATTTCAACTTTGTATTAACCTTCATTTTTGTAGTATTCAAAATAATATATGAATTGTATTTAATTTTTTTTAAATGTTGCTCAAAAAAGGTATATCGGATTTGTATAGTTTTTGTCTAGTGATTTTTCCTGCGACAGATGAAGATTCCTTTTATATTAAGTTTGATTCAACTAAAATTATAAAGGGAATTATTTTAATAAACTAAATCGTAAGAAGATGATAACCAAATCTTTACTAACAGCAGTGGTGGCATTATTGACTACCACACTAGTCATGTCACAACCCACACCACCCAATGGTAAAAAGTGGGAAAAAGTAGACAGGCTATCCGATGAGTTCAATGGAGGATTCGATCAAGGCAAATGGGAGAAAGTCCTATGGGATTATCCCAACACACCTACAGCGATGATTGCGGAGAATTCAGGAGTTTCGGGAGGAAACCTTTGGATAAAAGCGACTCTGGACAACAACTCCCAGCGGTGGTTCCAAAGTTCTAGGGTATACTCCGTGGACCAGATCAAGTATCCCATGTACACCGAGTGTAGCATGATCACCGCGCACCTATCCGCCTACAATACCTTCTGGTTAAACAACGGAGACATTAATGATAGGGATGAAATCGATGTCGTAGAGAACAACTCACGGCCCAGCTGTTGTCAGCCAAATTTCCCTTGGCAGATGAATTCACAATATTTCCAAGCGACGAACGGAAATACGGTAAGAAATGCAGGAAACTTTGACAATAGAAACCTATCTCCCAACAATCCCAAAAGAGGGGTTAAATGGAATGAAGGGTACCACACCGTAGGGGTATGGTGGAAAGACGCAAGAAACATTCAATTCTATTTGGACGGAGAACCTGCCGGCAGGGTGACGACGGCAAGGGATCTAACAAGAAACCTGAATCTTATATGGGATCTTTGGACAGCAGATGAGAGTTTTCTGGGAGGGCTTGCAGTACGGAGTCACCTGACCAATAATAACATAAACACCATGAAAGTAGATTGGGTACATACTTACAAGCTTGTCGACGACCCCAATGGCGGTGGCGGAGGAGGTAATGGCCCTAATCCCAGTGATGCCTATCGGATTGTATCCGTGAAATCCAGCAAGTGGGTATCTCCCATTAACGGTACAGCAGCCAATGGCGCTCGGATTGTCAATCATCCCAACAGAAATGGAGACGCGCGACTATGGAGATTCGTAGACAGGGGAGATGGATATACCGAAGTAAAGAATGTGAGGTCGGAAAGATGCTTGGCTGTACCCGGTGGTAATACTGCCAATGGTGTAGGACTTGTTCAGTGGGACTGTCGAGGCTACCAAGACCAGCAATGGAAAAGAGTCGCCCGTGACAATGGTCAATTCTCATTTGTCAATAGGAAAACGGGCAAATGCCTCGATTTGGCCGGAGGTAATACCGCCAACAATGTACAGTTCCACCAGTGGGAGTGTAATGCCAATAACATCAATCAGCGATTCTGGATACTGTCGCCCAACGCAGGCAATAGAATCCAGCTGGGTAAGGAAGACGAAAAGGGGCTTTCCATATATCCCAATCCGGCCAATAACATCCTCCAAGTGTCAGGTATAAGTGATGTAGAGAAGATTCAATTGATCAACCTACAAGGAAAGGTCATACTCGAACAGAATGTGTCCTCTCAAGATGCTGAGGCCGTTTTGAATATCGAATCCCTGAATAGCGGTATTTACTTGCTAAAGGTCGACAATACCACCTACCGGTTTATCAAAGAATGATACCGGAGAGGGCATAGGCTTGGGAGACACATGATTCTGTGCTATCCAATCCATATCGTTATGAAAGAGACTGTTCTGTTCCCGGAACAGTCTCTTTTTTGAACAGGAATTACCCGCCCATCCGATAATCGAAAGTAGAAGCTACTGACAGTGGACGAATAGTATTATGGCCCGTTGGAGTATGTCGGTACACTTCCGATAGTGCTATGATAGCAAGCCTCTATCAAAAATAGGGACGGGGTCATATGGCTCATAAAAGGAGCGGGGCCTAGTAATTTTTCGAGCTGCAAAAACTTACCTGAGTAATATATGCTACTTTTGGACCTACTTCTTTTTAGGATTTTTACTTACCTTCAATAAGGTTTTTTTTACCTAAAGCTAGTACTGATAAGGAAATCGGGAATATCCCTACATTTTTTGGACCGGTATCTGTACCATTTCATTGCGCTTTTATTCTACTGAACGTGTGTTTTCACAGATGGTCAACGATAACGGTTCGTTACCCTATTGGATTCAGCAACCTTATAACAACCTGTTCGATGAAATTAGCTACTCATTGGACCTAACCAACACAATATCATGAATTTTTTATCAAAATTATCTTTAACGTCTTTTACGGCACTGGTATTACTTTCATCCTGTGAAAGCGAATCGCTCAAGCCTGAAAATCAGGCCCGTCAAAAGAAAGTCGAGCGGAAAGAATTCAGGGCAGCAAATGCAGCAGATGATTTCCGTACCATATTTCGAGATGACTTTGCCGCTTTCAAGGAGAATAACTGGGAGAGAACCCATCGTGCAGATTATAACTCTTCTATCTGTGAGTACAAACGTTGGGTACCCAAAACAGTCACCAAAGACGGTAGAACAGCCTTACTTTTGCAAGCCAAAAAGAACGGTGACAAGTACACTTCCGGACATGTCAAATCAAAAAGACAGTATACGCCACAGCCCGGTGAAGAGTTGAAGTTTCAGGCCGATATCAAGTTTGATGTGCATAGACATAATGGGAGTTACGGACCTTTGAAAGAAGCCTATGGTCCTTGGCCGGCCTTCTGGACAGTCCACGAACCTGGGTGGCCGACAAAAGGTGAAATTGATATCTTGGAGTCCTATGCGAGAGGCGGTAGTATCAGTTCGGCCTCCAATGTTTTCTTTGGCTGGAATGTAGGTCAGAACGTTCTGGGACAACGCGCAGAACGTCATTATACGGTAGGTGATAATGGATGGCATTATTATCAGATGTTCTGGAAGCGGCACCATGATGGTCGGGATGAAATCAACATCTTTGTAGATGGAAAGCATACGTCGTATTATTCCAATACGACAGTTAGAGGACTTCGTCTGGACCGATTCGATAGGCACAATATCATGCTGAACTTAAATGTTGGCGATGACCGCAATATCTTTAACAATAGCAGAATTGACTTGAAAAAGTCGGCTAATATGTACGTAGACTACGTCCTCGTGCAAAAGAGGAATATATAATAATGCACCATTTATACAAATTTAGGTTTTAAATGTCGTATAAGATTCCGCGGGTCATTTTGTTTCAATCAAGGCGAGAACCGCAGGAATAGCAGCGCTATCCCGAGGATTGTCAACGCAGAGTGAAGCAAAATGAACAAGAAGATATGCGATATTTGAAAGCTAAGTTTGTATTACTCTAGAGAAAATGGCCAACCTCCCCTGAGTGCTCAAATGGATTGTCCGATCAGAACGACAATTCTTGGTTGCTGTAAGGGGCATGGCCTGGAAAGAGCTGAGGACAGCCATTTGGTTTTGACCAAATGGCTGTCTGTATTTGTAGTATCCATATGGGGAAATACCTCGGAGCCATAGGATCGAAACTCTTGCACTTTTATGAGTCAGGGACTGATAACGAATATCTCACCGCAAGCTGTCCATTCTTAGAAATGAAGATGGACTGGAAGCCTTCACATAAGCGATCGGAACCATTTCCATACATCGTTCGTATGGCTTTTTTATCAAAAAACGAAAGATCCCCTAGGCTTTCAAGAGAACCGGGAGTGCCTATACCCAGTACACTGTTCATGATAGAGTTGGTATCGAAAGTAGTGGTGCTGGGTACTGGAATGATGCCATTCCCCCGGAATACATCCAAATCGTGATATAAGCCTAGGTTATGTCCCTGTTCATGAGCGATAACATTATTTCATTGGAATTCATTCAGAGGACTATTGTCAAAATTACGAGCTCGATTATCAATGATGAACAGATTGCCCACAAGTTCGTGTTCTGTGTGGACAGGAGGTGTGGTTTTGGTATCAAAACCCCGTTTTTCAAGGTCTTTGATGACTTCTTCGGATGCTCGGGTGACTTTTTGGTTCTCAACTTGCTCAGAGAAACTTTCTTGCTGACAAGAAGCCATGAATCCGGTATACCGTTGAAGGGAATCCGAATTCCGGTAGTTCATTTGAAAATTTTTCTGTCCGGCTGCAGCGTTTTCAAAATTTTCCGCGTCCCACAGGCTGGCCCGAAACCCCTATGGGTTTCGTCCTGCTTGATTTTTGTCAATAGGACCGAGTGTAAAGAAAGGGTTCGGGGAACCCTTTCAGCGCAGGGGCCGGTCTGCCGCGCAGAAGTAAGCGCCCGGCCGGCTTTAGGCGAAAACGGAGTTCAGGGCGGATAGAGAACATATTGACCACGATTGGAACGATGAAAAGGCACCATGTCCAAAATACTTTCCTCAAAAACGGGTATAGGTTGGCCGACTGTTAAACCCGTATCATGCATTGGAAAATCTACTGCGGGTCTAATACAAATTTGGGTTTTAAATGTCGTATAAGATTCCGCGGGTCATTTTGGTTTCAATCAAGGCGATAACCGCAGGGATAGCAGCGCTATCGCTAGGATTGTCAACGCAGAGTGAAGCAAAATGAACAGGAAGATAGGCGATAGTTAAAAGCTAAGTTTGTATAAATAGCTGCAAACCGGTCGTTGAACTACGTTTTTTGAATTCACCATAGCGGTGCTATGCTAAATCCAATAAAACTCCCTGATTTATTGTTATTTAAATCTCCGTTATGAAGTTCCAACGCACGATCCGGGTTAAAATTCAGTAGTATAGCTAAGTATATAAGTCTGATGTGTTTTTTGAATGAAGTCATCGAAAACCGTTTCATGAGCACCTATAGAAGTCAGCATAGTAGTGAAAAATGCATTTTTTGTATAAAACTGTAGTAACAAGAAATGCAGGTAGGACCGACCTACCTGCATTGTTCTTGACTTCTGATTCTGAGTTTATTTTTTCAGGAGTTTTTGGGGTGTATCATTGTTTATTTGGATAAGATACATTCCGGACTTCAGCTGCTTTATATCTATTTCCTGAGTATCGGCCGCTGCCCGGGTTGTAGTGAGTAACCTGCCCATATTGTCCAAAAGGAATATTTGGTCTCCCTCTTCGATATTATCGATAATCAGCAGATCCGTAGCCGGATTCGGATATATCAACGCCATGTCCGAGATATTGTCCCCTACGCTGACCTTGGCACTCGCAGCTCTGGAGCTGATAATGCCCACATTAAAACGCTCTTGTGCCCCGATTCTATTTCGGTTACAGTTCATGGGGTTCGTTCCGTTTTCACTACTGACATACAGGTTGTTGCTTCCCTTCAGAGCGATTTGGTCTGCACCCAGATCGATAACCGAGAATTTCTCCCAATTTCCGATAGCTGTTCTGTTACAGGTCATGGGACCCGCTCCATTTTCACTGCTTACATACTTACCGTTACTGCCCTTGAGGGCAACTTTGTCCCCACCGGCATTGACGACGGTAAACCTTTCCCAGACAAATGTTTTCTCCCGATTACAGTTGATGGGTTTGGACCCGTTCTCACTACTGATATACCTATTGTTGTTACCTCTAAGGCTAATGACCGACCCTATCAGGCCGGGTTGCGTACTGGGCGGATTACGTAGTTTCTTTAGCCTCAGCCGTGTTACCGTCCAGTTGGGATCACTACCGCCATTATCCAGAAACTGTAAGGATATTTTGCCATCGCGCACTTCTGTGGTCAATTCCTGATTCAAGAACTGACCTGCACTTGTAGTAGCATTGGTCACTTTTAGGACTCCCTCCGCTTTTACCTGCATATTGTCATGAGGGAAGTTCTTGTCGCCGAAGGTAATGAGCGCCTCCCATTCTCCATTGGAAACTTTGGTTTCAAAAGTTTTTGCCTGTGATGAGTATATAAAGTCCCGATTCAGATTATTGACCGAAGTTGCAGCTCCTCTATCTGCTGCATTCAGTCCTGATGTATTGGTCCATCCAAAGTCCCCACCGGTAGTTTTGTTGGAGACACGCAGGGTATTGGGAAATAGCGGAGAACTCTCTGTTCCAAAATCGAAGGTGACCTCTGTGAAATTTGCAGGTAGTCCGGGGGCTTGCGATACATAGACGGCCCCAAAATCGGTTTTCCCCTTCGAATCAACGACAGTATAATGAAAAAAGTCTCGACTACTGAGTCCTGAAGATGGTGGCGAATACCTGATTTGATTCCTACCTCCCGGACCTGTTCCTTGAGAAAGGCTGATTGTGCCTCCTTGAAAACCCGTTTTATCCAAAAGCTTTACATCAAGCACATCATTATTGGCATCATAGTCATTGGCAATGACATCGATAAGGATGGAAGACTGCGATGCGGCCATTTCTACTTCATCATATACACCAAAGGGATTGATATTGGGGGCATTGGTGATTTTATCGGCTACTGATTTTTTTGACTTTGCTATCTGGGTGACAATCTTTGCTTCGTCAGAGGACATTCTACCGATATTATGATTGCCCGAGCCATGCATTATACTGATGAAGTAGTTTCTCCCACCTTTGCTGTCCGTACCGGAGTTGTTTCTGGGTCTAGCTTCATAGAAGTATTTCGAGTGGTTCACGTGTTTCAGTCCAAAGGAATGGCCGACCTCATGTGCCGCAGTACCATTGGCCCAGCTAGTGGCTCCATTGCCACCAAGAGTAGCGTACCGATTGCGCTCACCGACAGCACCGACCCATGCCAGCCCTGAAGGACGCGAAGCCACATGGTATACGGCGAGGTCATGGGTATTTCCTACTATACTGGGATTGTTGTTCCAGTAATCCCTAAAAGCTTCCAGGCTTTTAGTGGCGTTAGTGGCGGCACCTGTACTGGTAACAAGGTCTCTGAGCGGGTCGGTACTTGCATTGGTACGGATGATAAGTGTTCCGAGTTTGAACCGTACACCCGCAGAACTCAGAAAACGCGAATTGAGATTCCCGATGATAGACCGGGCCGAAGTCTGAGCCTTGGACAGATTGCCATCGTAGGCTGTTCTGGAGAAGAACGATCGAGAACCTATCTCCACTGCCAATTCGAACTCCAGCACTTCCATCACTTTGGTGGGCCTTGCACTGGCGGCAAGTTCAAGCTCCGAAACCTCCGTGGGTAAGTACAGGCCTGAGAAAACAGGCCCCTCAGAAGGCTGAGGTAGATTCTCGGACTTAGCGCTCATAGTATTGAGTTGCTGAGTATCGATACTGACCGTAGGCGGACTCTTATGCCCACACTCATAGGTATCGTCACTTTCTTTAATGGAGTAAGTCGCATTATCGGTACCCGTTGGTGCTATTTCCAGTACGGTTCCATCGGGGCGGGTAATAGTAGCCATCAGTCCCTTGTCGGTCATGACGGCACTCACAGTGTGGTCTTTTTTCTCCACTATCGTACCTAAATAGTTGCGTTCCTCTCCCATGGCTATCTCCGTCAGTTGTCCAGTGCCATCATCGATAAGGCATCGCGTGTGCTTACCGAAGATACTGGTTTTGTGAAGAGCCATGGACAGCACTTCCCCTTTATAGTTAATGGGTATGGTCATCTTACCGGGCAACTCGATAGGAAGTGTTCCTATTTTTATGGGAGAGAGTTCGGTAGTATGTTGTGATTCATTATTGGTGGTGGTGTTGATGTCCTGTGAAAATGCAGTACCCACAATAGTGATAGGAATGAGCAGGCATAAAAACATTCTAGACATAAAATCTTTCATGATTGTATGGATTTAAGGTTAAATAATCGGAAGGTAAGATACCTCGACAATTGTATTTATGGTAGTCAATACCGATGGATGGGTTCATTTATGGCTCGAAAACACTATTTTCAGATGAAATTAAAGATGAACGGTTGTATTATATTTAGAAGTTATGGAGGTGGTTTCGAGTGGTAAGGTGGCTGCCGGTCAAATGTTTAAGAAAATGCAAAACGGTAATCTTGCCCGTAAAACTTGGAAACTGCCTTTATACTCAAGAAAAAATGAAATGGGAAACCTGATAGGCAATGGCCATGGGGAAAATCCGTAGAGTGTTGAATCGTTACGGGTAGACGTGTCATTGGGACCTTTGGAAAATAGTGGCAACTAAGTTAACAAATCATCTTGTCCCAAATCAATTACGTTTAGGTATAAATTGTTTTTATAATTTGCCATCACTGATTTTGGAGCCGGTATCGTTTAACCCGGATCATGCGTTGAAACTTCGTGACGAGGGTTTAAATATCAATAAATCAGTGAGTTTTATTGGATAGACTTATATATTCAGTTATGTTGACCGTGTTTCAGTCATCTCATTGAATCCGGTATACCGTTGAAGGGAATCCGAATCCCGGTAGTTCATTTGAAGATTTTTCTGTCCGGGTGCAGCGTTTTCAAAATTTTCCACATCCCACAGGCTGGCCCGAAGCCTTCTCTGACTTCGTCCTGCTTAATTTTTATCGATAGGACCGAGCGTAAAGAAAGGTCTCGGGGAACCCTTTCAGCGAAGGGGCCGGTCTGCCGCGCAGGAGTAAGCGCCCGGCCGGTTTGAGGCGAAACGGACCAAAGGGCAGATGCAAAGATGTTCTCTACCATTTTGGTAATGAAAAGGTGTTTTTCGGCAGGAATGTATATGGAAATGGTCAAAATGAAGCAACATGGATAATCCTATAGCTAAGCATATAAGTCCAACGGATGATATATCGACAAATTGTTAAAATAGTCGGTATATCTATGTATATAAGTCTGTTATTGGATTTAGCATAGTACCGCTATGGTGAATGAAGACCGGTGGGCAAAGCTTCCGGTATGAAGCTATTTATGCGCGGAATAGGTTCTCTATTGATCAATTGGGCTTTAACCCCAAAAGAGTTTATGGTATGGTTTTCCTTGATTTCCAGTGGAAAAGGATAGATGCCGATTATACCTGAGTGCGATTATCGGTTTTATATCTATTATCCATATCATTGATGAACATTATGTTCCCCGATTGATATATTTAATAAAGAACTATCAGCAAACGACCCGAATATGAAGACACTGTTACAGAAGCTGGTAAAGACCCGGTTATTATCCCTCCTTATGGTGGCTATGTCAATAACAAAACCTTTCACCTGTAGGCTCGGATTTTGGAAGACGAGGGTATCAGTAATGACCCACAGACTCTTTGTTCAAAAATATCTGCAATTCTCTGAAAAGATTTGAATCGGACGAAATCAAAGAAGCTACGGTAAAGGTACGTTGGACCGGAATGAGAAAGTGTTTTGTTCTGATCGTGAAGGCTATATCAGTATTGATGGGGCGCATGATTTGAACTTATCAACTCATCAGGGTAGTTGGATACCAATACAGATGGAGTTGATTGTAGGGTATACAGTATCCTATAGGGTAACCGACCATGTTCTGAAACCGGATGATAACATGGACTATTTGGTCATCAGTGATATGGATGATACCATTCTGAAAACGGGTGTATCTTCCCTCTTGAAGTGGCAGGTATTTATCCCAAAATGTCCATTAGAAAATCTATTCCGGACATAACTGGCTTCAAATCAGTAAATGAATGCGTTTTTTGAATTCACCGTAGCGGTGCTAAGCTGAACCCAAGAAAACGCACTGATGTATTGCCATTTAAGTCCTCATGACGAAGTTCCAACGAACATTCTGGGTTTATCAATACGCTTACAAAAAACAGCCATCAGCGTATGCCCCTTGAAGGAGCCAAAGAACTGTGCGAGCTGTTGTATAAGGGGAGTTCGGGAAACAAAGCAAATCCGATTTTCTACCTTTCCAATAGCCCTTGGAATCCTTACAACTATCTTAGCATATTTTTAGAGACGCAAGGGTTTTCAAAAGGGCCTCTTTTGATGAGGGATATCGGCATCAGCAATCCACGTATCAAGTCCTTCGTATATGCCAACAAATACCAAAAATAAGCCACATCGCAGCTACCTATCCGGGCAGACCTATGATTTTGATAGGGGATATGGCCGAAATCGATGCCGATATCTACTTACGCTTTACAGAAGAGTTTCCCGATAGGGGTAAGGCCATTTACCTTCGCTCTGTCACCGAAAAATTCAAGGTAAATCGTATGCTGGAGCTAATAGAGAAGAATGCCCATATCGACATAGCGACCGTTTACGATGGTAGCGAAGCTATCCGACATGCAAAACAAAAGGGCCTGGTATTATAGATAGGTCCACTGGAAACTTCCGCACATAATGCTCTGTTTCACTGCGTGGCCTTTTTCCAATTTGTTCTTCCGTAGAACAATTATAGATACCCTACCGCCCAGTAGCTAAGTATGCCCATGATCTCTCGGGTCAGTTTATACCAGATGACCATAGCATAAGGATTAGGGATGGCCATACTTTCGAAACTGAAAGACCTATCGCTACTGTAAAAATCAGTACTGAATACATCGGCCTGGATACCCGCTTTTTTGAAACAACCCTTGGATCGGCGCATGTGGAAAGCTGAAGTAATCAGTAGGTACTTTTTTCCAGGGAATTCACTGGCAAGGATTTTCGCTGAGAATACCGCATTTTCATATGTGTTACGAGAGCGGTTTTCAATCAATATATCGCTATCGGGAATACCGGATAACTTGGCAATGGAAGCCAGATCATCGGCCTCTTTGAGCTCCGGCCTATTGAGAATGCCCGAACCTCCCGAGATAAGAATTTTTTTGATTTTGCCCATTTTATAGAGCATAATAGTGTGGAATATCCTGTCGGCACCATGGTTGAGATACACACGGTCATTGGGACTCTTTTTATAGTGGGTGATTCCTGTCAGTACTATGCCTACATCGTAGGTCTTCTTCAGTTCTTGGAGCGGTGTAGGGGCGATTTCCCAGAGGAGCATGGCTTCATTGGCCATAAAATCATTGAAAAAAAATAGGGACAGTACTAGTCCGACATAGAGAAGCACGGTATTGTTTTTCTTCTTATGCTTCCACCAGCCATAGCCAAAAAAAAAGGCTATCACCACTAATGGCATAAATACATAGTAGACCGTTTTGGAAAGAATAAAAAACATATAGGTTTAGCTAAGGCCAAATAGATTTTTCTAGTCAAAAACAAAACCTCAATTTAGAAAAAGAAACAATAGAAAAAGCGTCAGCATAAAAATAATAAAAGCTACGATATCTTTATGGATTTTGATTTTCATGTGTAGAATGTGGGAGAATGAGTCATGGGTTTTGCTGATAATCTATTCTGTGCAAAGATAGAGAAGAACGTGAAAAAATGTTTCAGCGACATTTTCCCTATATTATGCGTTGGTACTCTGTTACGAAGGCTTGATATCCAAAAATTTGGGGTGGTTCCCGGGCCTTTTCTTTTTCCTTTCTATCACCCACTTGGCGCAAGCGTCCGCTTGTGTCCCCGTGACGG
>CANLOE010000067.1 GCA_947492745.1 uncultured Cyclobacteriaceae bacterium
TGATTGAAACAAAATGACCCGCGGAATCTTATACGACATTTAAAACCTAAATTTGTATTAGATCCGCAGTAGATTTTCCAATGCATGATCCGGGATAAATCTGTCAGTCGATCATGATTGTATGACCAATGCCTTGTCGTTGTCGGTAAAAATAAGCTTATGGCCCGCGATGGACGCGACCTTTTCCCTTGTGTTGATAAGGGATGATTATCTGTAATGCGAAACCTAATGCATGTTCAGGTGTCTTTTGATTCCGGTGCTTACCCAAACTTGTACTTGTTCCCTATGGGTATGGGTCAATGGCGCTTGGGAACAATATCGAACTGGCTGTCCAGTGGGTATTCTTTCTCTAGGTCCTCGATAATTTTCACATCCACGGGATGTGTTTTGATGACGTTATAATTCTCCCAGAAATCATCATCATAACGTTTTCGGACATGCAGGTCCAGTTTTTTTTGCTGATTCATCAGGCGCTTTCTTGAGTAGGGTACAAAAGGCCTCTGCGGTACTACATTGTTGATCAAGAGTTCTTTTTTGTATTCGAACACATCCAATATGCGCTTGGTCCTTCGGTCTACCGCTTGAAAACCCCAATTGGCTTTAAGGTAACTCAGGTAATATTGCTCTTTGTATTTCTTGAAATTCAGCGTATTGTTGACATAGAGCAGTTGTAGGGCAGCTCTCTGAGAGAAGGGGTCTTCGTGCAATATCCGTTCTTCGGCTTTTCCGTAGAGGTCTATTCTCAAAAAAGCCATGTCCTGTACATCGATAAAGAGTCGAAAGTGATGTTGCTCTCGGTTTATGGCCAACTTTTTTGGGCTTGCCCTGATAACGAAGACCTTTTTGTCATTGTAGTACTGCATCGGCTCCAGCTCATAGCGTAGCGCCTCGGGTAGCGTTAGTAAAGCCTCGAAGGCACCAAAGCCTCCTTTGTTTTCGGGATAATTGACCATGTTTTCCAGCAGCAATAAGGAGAGGAAATTGACGCCCTTGTCCGATTTATCATGATACTTCTGATAGTTAAAGCTCTTACGGATGGCTTTTATGCTTACCTTTTCCCTAACGACATCTTTCTTCTTCTTGTCCTCTTTTTGCCGCTTGTTACCGAAGATATTTACGGCAGCCTCCAGCAGTGCCGTATACTTTCCATTTTCCATGGATACTTCCCTGTAAAAGCCTTCTAGCCTATAGGGTCCCGCTCGGTAGTTCTTCTTTATGTTGGATAGGGCAGAGACAATAATATCCTTTGGCGAGAGGTTTCCCCTTATGGTGACTTCATCCAGGATTTCTTCTCTGGGGAGAAGCTGAAAGACCTTTGCCGAACTGGATTCAAAATCAAAACGGTCCAGAGGGAGATATAGGTTTCTATAGCCCAGCATGGAAATAACCAATGTATCCCGTGTGTACGCATCGGGTATATGGAAATCAAACTCCCCGGAAAGATTGCTGACCGTACCCGAGGCGTGATTCTTCAACCCTATAGAAGCAAATGGCAATGCCTTTTGGCTGACACTGTTCAGTACTTTTCCCGATAGATGCCGCGTCACCTGAGCTATAGTACTCGCCGTTAAGCCTATCCATAGAACTAAGGTCAATGACACTAACTTTACCATGCTACAAAGAACTGAAATGTGGGCTTTATTTTCAATAAAAAAAGCAAAGCAATAAGGGAAATAATTATGAGTGTCGATGCTGCCCTGGCATAAAAAATCCCCATGAGTACGAACCTTGTTCGCTCATGAGGATGTTTTCTATAGTTGGCTTTAATGATTCAAATAAAAAGAACATCTTTCTGAAAGTAAATTGTTTTCCTACAAAGCGCAAATAAAGCAGTCCAGCGGACGGTCACGGCTTTTGATGGGATGGGACTGTAAGCTTGGACATGCAGCTAATTTTTTTTATGAAATAGTTATAGTACCATAGATCCCTGTGATAAACGAGCGTCCGTAGGAGGGAAAGGGAAGTGTTGGCTACAGGAGAATCTATTCCTCCGATCATCGAGACAAATCAGGATAAATAGTACAGAAAGGTTTCTTATCAGAATAAAATGCAAAAAACCCCTAGGTCACACGTTTGTTTTCTAGGGGTTTTGAGTCTAACAGTTGGCTTTATGTCTGTAAAGAAAGTGCAAAAACGGTTAACTAAGAAGTATTTAGCGACGGGTCGCATTTTTGGGCGACTACTAACGTAAATCAAGGATAAGTTACGATTACACTGATGGGATATTGCGGATTGCCTCTGATTCAGAGACCGTTTCGAAAGGATTTTGACAATTGGCTATGGTTTATCCTGAGTACAGGCTCAATGTACAAAAGCAACGAAGAAAAGTAAAGTCATGAATACAACATGCTTTGAGCTAAGCGGATACCAAATGCAAAAAACCCCTAGGTCACACGTTTGTTTTCTAGGGGTTTTGAGTCTAACAGTTGGCTTTATATCTGTAAAGAAAGTGCAAAGAATTCAAAGTCAGAAACATTTACCGACGAAGGGCGGCTCAGTACGATGATTTGTAGTTAACTTTGGGTCAATTGTTTTCAAATTGCTCATCAAGTGTTGCTTCTTTTTCCAAATCTTTAACGATCTGCTTGTCCAGTGGGGTTTCTTTAATGGAATTGTAATTCTCCCAAAAAGTGCGGTTATAGGGTTGGTCTTGATACTGCAACCCATATTTTTTCATGCGTTTTGTGGGCTTTATTCTTTTTTTCGTGTTGGGTTCTACTGCATTGACCAATAGTTCCTGAAAGAGTTCTGTTCTTGTTTTCGGTTCGGATGATTTTTCATCGTACCATATGTTTTGAGTATACATGGTCATGTATTTTACATACATTTTACCATTGTACTCTTTAAAATCGATGGTCTGGTTTACTTTTCTGTATTTGCTATTGATACTTTTGTTTCTCTTTTTGTTCGGACTGCCGAACTCACCATTGCCGGAAAACTCGTATTCCACTCTGAGAATGGCATAGGTATCGAAGTCGATATACATCTTCAGGTAAAAATCTTTATCATAAGTGATAACATAAGCACGCTTATTGTTGTACATGGCCAAGTTGTTGTGGCGCTTAAGGTCACTCATGAATTTTTGACCTCTATTCAGGTTTCGGTACCTTACAGTATTACTGAGCAGTAGATTTTCCAATAGGTTATCCTGATTGAAAAATTTCGCTTTTTTATGACTGAACCCCAGACTTTTCCTGATTTCGACCAAACCTACCTTTTCCCGCAGCTTATTCTGATTTCTGGGCATGGCGTAGTCGTTGTCGAAGATCTCCACAGAAGTCTCCAGCAGGGAGATGTATCGGTCATCCACCTTTCTTAGATCCCTATAAAAGGCATTCATCAAAAAAGGTTTCATGGGATAGTTGAAAGTGATCTTGTTGAAGGCGATGGTTACAATGTCACCCCCTGTCAGTGAATCTTTGATGATCACCTCGTCCAAAAGTTTGATGACATTGTTCAGCCTAATGATAAGGGGCTTGGAGAAGTCTATTTGATAAATGGGTATCTCGAAGCTCTCATATCCCAGCATGGAGATGACGAGGTTATCGTCCTTGAATTTTTTATCGAAGTGAAAGTCAAACTCTCCCAAAGAATTGGAAACCACACCCGTAAATTGATTTCTGATGGTGACCGCGGCCGATATCAAAGGCTCATTGGTTTCTGCATCCAACACCTTTCCGGAAATGGTGGCGCCCTCTTCACGCTGCGCAAAAGCCTGAGTATAACAGGCAAGAAGCAAAAACGCACCAATCAGATATCGATACATAGTATTCCTCAAAGGTGATATTGTCATAAACTGTTCGTCGCTCACTAAATGGAAAGGGTATTTTACTTTCCGATTACAAAACTAATTGACATTTTCTAAGAGTAAAAATAAAACAAGAACTCATTTTGGGCGAAAATGTGTAATAGAAAGAATAAAGTGTTTTTTTAAGTGTTTCACTAACAATAGTTTGCTCTTTGGTCCTGTTTTTAATCAAGAAATAAAATAAATTGTATTAGCTTCAAGAAGATTTTTTACGAGAAGAATTTCAGAATACAATGCGGGATAATATTCCTAAAATATGGAAAAACGCCTACTTTGCAATAGTTGCTTGGTATGCGATCAATTATTCGATTATTACTATAACCTTCTTTTTTCAAGAGGGAGAAAAAAAGTTCTATCACCTACTGAACGGTCTCTATTTGTTCGAGGCCCTGTGCATTTTGGTCATACTGATATTTCTCTGGTCTGATTTATTGTACAAATTCAAGCCTACCTTTCAGGTCATAGGTCATATTTTAGGTCTGTTTTTCAATTTTATGGTCATGGGCTCCTTCAGCTATTTCCTGTCAGAATACCAAGAGGGAGACATCTATATTGAGGACTGGCAGGCCGTCATACTACAGATGCAGCATGAAGGCGAAGCACTTCGCTACCACAATCAGTATATTATCACTGTATCGGTATACTATATCATACGGTATATCGAGTCCCTACAGAACAAAGAAAAGGAGAAAAGCATACTGGCATTGAAAAACAAAGAAATGCAACTTTCACTATTGAAGTCGCAGATCAACCCCCACTTTCTTTTCAATACCCTGAACTCTATCAGTACGTTGATTCATTTTGATAAGGATAAGGCCCGTCTGATGATATCACAGTTATCCAGTGTATTCCGTTATGCCTTGGAAACTTCTACCGATCAGTTGATTGTCCTTAGAAGCGAATTGAAGTTCATTGACAATTATATCAAGATTCAGAAGGTAAGGTTTGAAGAACGGCTCAGTTATGAGACGGTGGTAGAGGAGTCCTGTATGGACATCAATATACCGCCCATGGTCCTACAGCCATTAGTGGAAAATTCGGTAAAATATGGGATAGGGCCCAAGGACGATGGAGGCACGATACGACTGACCGTAAAAGAAATCGCAGGAGGGATTTACTTTGAAGTACTCGATGACGGACTCGGCGTAAATGCGGTCAAAGTACATGATGGCAACTCTACAGGTATAGGTCTCAAAAACTCGAACCAAAGACTGCAAAGCATCTATGGCTCCTCGTCAGAACTCAAGATCAAGGCCTCAGAGGACGGTTACAAAGTAAGCTTTATCATATCGAAAGAGCACTTGACCTGATCAGGCTTTATTTTATCTGTAAATATCGCCGGTTTTTTGGTGCTGTTATCTTTCATTTTGCTTATTTTAAACTTGTTTTAATCGGAAAACTGCACATATTTTAAACCTACGCGAACGATAGTAGGCAATTTTGTTAAATAGGTACAGGCAGCATACTGTTTTAAAACGCTGTAGAGCAATACTTTTAAATTTTATATACAACCTATAAAAACCCTGAGTAAGTCGAGTACATAAAATAAGCATTATGATAAGTTGGAAAACATTTTCGGAATAGTATATAATAATCTATTATAGATACGTTATGCTAGGATATATGTGAAATCATAACGGATGCAAGATGTTCTAGCACATGATTGCATGATGATCAACTGTTTATGAAATGTCTTTTTTAAAACTGTACTATCTACAGGGCTTAAACCACTAAATACTATGCAGACGAAAACAAGCTGTCTTATTGTTGATGATGAGAAATTGGCCAGAGATTTATTGGCAGAGTTCCTTGAAGACTTTCCGGACATAGAAGTTGTAGGCCAGTGTTCAAAAGGAACGGACGCTGTCGAGAAAATCAATGAACTGAAACCAAAACTGATTTTTCTGGATGTACAAATGCCCGGCATGGACGGATTCGGTGTATTAGAGGCCATCGAACATCAACCCTATGTTATTTTCTCAACAGCTTATGATCAATACGCCCTGAAGGCCTTTGAAAAAAATGCTATCGACTATTTGCTGAAACCTTTGGACCACGAGCGGTTCAGGCAAGCCATCGAAAGGGCTATGGAACGTATCACCAAAGATGAAAACAATATAGAAGAACTGATCAGTTCCCTTAATAAAGACAAGGATGTCTCCTATTCTTCTCATCTTTTTGTTCAAAAATCAGAAAAACTACTTAATCTCTCCGTTAGTGAGATCATACACCTGGAAGCCTCAGGGGACTATACCGTATTGACCACAAAAACAGATCAATACCTCAGCTCTTCAGGTATCAGTAAGTTGGAGGTGAAACTGGACCCCGAGATCTTCATAAGAATACATCGCTCCACCATTATCAACTTAAAGCACCTAAAGGAAATCGAAAAACACTTTAACGGTGGTCTGGTAGTGAAAATGGAAAATGGGAAAAACTTCCCTGTAAGCAGGACTTACGCCAAAGAAATCAAGAAAAAAGTGGTTTAGCACAAGATAGAAAGAAGTGCTGGAATTTATCATTATGTGAATAATAGGCAGTGCGACAGGTCTCTATCATCATTTTGACTTGTTGTATCTGCTGTTTTAAGTGTGTATAGAGCCTTTGATCCTTCAAGGGGCCACAATTTTTGAAACATGCCGCTATGGAACATCCATACACCCTCTGAAAAACATCACCCCAACTTATACCTAAACGCGATTGATCTGTGACAAAATGATTCGTTGACTTAAGTGCCACTATTTATCTAAAGTCCCTAATGACAAGTCTACCCGTAACGGTTCAGCACTATACGGGTTTTTCTCCTTGGTCATTGCCGATAAGGTTTCCTGTTTCATTTTTTCTTGAGTATAGAGAAAGTAGCTACAAAAAAGCTATCTGACACTATGGACTCCATAGAAATAGAGCTATCAGTGAGTGTACGAACTGACTACCTATAACCCCTCCTGTTTCTCTAACAACCAAATTATACAAATTTGGATTTTAACTGTCGTATAAGGGGCTATTTTGAAGATATTATTTTAGAATTTGTTATCACTTATTTTGGATAGGACCGAGCGTTAAACCCAAAATGATCGATAGCCTTCCTATTGCGAGCATAAACCACTTCAAAATCAGCGATTTTACGCTGCGCAGGTTTTACACAAATTTAGGTTTTAAATGTCGTATAAGATTCCGCGGGTCATTTTGTTTCAATCAAGGCGAGCACCGCAGGAATAGCAGCGCTATCCCGAGGATTGTCAACGCAGAGTGAAGCAAAATGAACAGGAAGATAGGCGATATTTGAAAGCTAAGTTTGTATTACACCTTAACCATCAATTGAGCCTCCTCTCCTAAACCGCTGATTTTATTGCACTTTATACGCTCATCACGCAATCCTATTGATCAATTTGGGTTAAAATAATGCCCTCGGGGCATTATTAGTGAAGGGACCGGTCTGCCGCGTGAGCCATTGACAAAGATAGCCTGTCGCGCTAGCTAGCGGAAATTTCAACGAAATCAAGAAGTACATAAGAAAGAAAAAGATACATTTCAAAACAGTCTCTAAGATTCCTTGGGTCATTTTGTTTCAATCAAGGCGATAACCGCAGGGATAGCAGCGCTATCGCGAGGATTGTCCACGCAGAGTGGAGCAAAATGAACAGTAAGATAGGCGATTTTAAAAGCTAAGTTTGTATTAAACACTGGATTTTCGTCATGAGGGTTCAAAATTCAATAAATCAGCAGATTTTCTTGAATTCTGCGTGGTATCGCCATCATTATAGAATTAGTGTACTTTAAATAATATTGATAAATAGTTTTAAAATGCCATTTATTCGATAGTAAAATTTCGTGAATGAAGGCTGGGAGACAAATATAATCTTCTCGTTCATAAAAAATGATTTGTTGTATTTCAGCCTATTGAGATAGGGGGAAGTCCTTTGCCGGACTCTATTGATAAGGTATGGGGCGTATAAATGCGAGCCATAAAAAGTGAAAGCTGCGGCCCAAAGAATATTCCAGATACCTTTGCCTGTGGAATTAGATTGTATTGCCTAATTTGAGACTGATCAATAAGAGTAGGCCGAGAAAGAAAAGCAATACTATCGGAGAATTTTCCTCCCACTGTTTTCTTAAACTGAACTTCATGATAAAATTGAATTTTCTTCGTAAGAAATTAATCGTTGTCATACTGAGTTGTCGTTAGAGTTTGTAGTGGTCAACCGTAGCACTTACGGATTACAAAATTGGCACTTTATTATGAAAAATAAAGTAATACAATATAGACAAGATATGAACACGGGGCAGGAATATCATGTACAGAAACTAGGTGAAAAAAAATGACCTTCCTATTTCTCCATAAATCACCCCTGATTTCAGGTGAAATTATTGAAAGTTTTACTTGTGGGTAAAATAAAGTCATTTTACGATTCGCCTTGAGAAAAGCGCTGTCTTGCCGATTTTACTTGATTGGGGCGATTATCGAATAAGCCGTTGTTTAGGAAAATTCACGTTTAGGTGATAGAATAATTTAGACTTTTTCTTTTACCGGCAAATTTCACATTTAGCATCCTTGTTTTGTCTTTTTTAAGTTCCGTAGCTTTGGCTGTGCAAGGGAAAAAGCCAAAATTCTCAGTGCCAAACAAAAAGTCTAAATCACTTCAATGTATAATGACCCTACAGGCAAGCCCCTGACCTATCCATATAGCGCAAAGATATTTCGAGGGTGCCTATAGTCGCAGCCTGTGTTATGTTTTCTATAGGACAGGTTCGAGTTCAAAACCGAAAGTATGCTTTTGGAGACGCATTTGTGCATTCGAACTCCATTTGACCGTTAAAAACCGATACCGTCCGAGTGAAAAACAGAGGATATAGGTGAATACTACCAAGACATATTTAAGTTTTTATTTATTGCTCTATCGGCACAGATTTCTGCGAATCTCAGTCCTGCCCTTGGAAAACCCCCAATGACCGATTCACCAAAGGGCAATGCCGAAATACTTTTTGGATTGAGGGTTCACCTTTGGCCAATTTCCCGTCCCTTATTTACTTGGGTATAATCTGACAAAATAAAGTTAAAACAGCCTCCATGGTCTCAGTATTTGAAATAACAAATACACTTGCTCTACTATCCCGATAGTTGGATTATCCTTGATTAGGGTATTCCTTATATACCCAGTAGGGCTACTTGTTTTGTAAAGACCTTATTGCGAAATTCAAGACTTGACTACACAGCGCCAGTTGGGGTAATTTTCAAGTTTGGATTGCCAATTGGCCCAATGCAGTGCTTGCATATTGTCCAACTCATCGGTTCCTCCCATTACTTCAGGGATAATATAATCGATTTCCCAACCGTATTTTGTTTCTTTGTTACCATATTCATTGAGGACAATCATAGCATTGCAGGCATCTCTTCTGAAATATTTAGGATTATAACCGGCAACTATTTTTGCTTTCTCCCATATCTTGAATACAATTTCTTCTGTTATTTTCTCCATTGCTCTAAAGTTTCATGCATGATAGCAGTGGGCTTCGTTTACTGCAAAGAATGTTTCCTAAAGTCTCTTTTCTATTTCCAAAAGCCCTTTTTTTCTTTCCTAGAATAACTTTATTAAAGAGGAGTCTTAGGGCTTTGTCATGAAAGGGTCGGGCTACCGCGAAGGAAGAAGGTCGCTTAGAATCGCAGGTTTATTGAACGAAAAGCAAGAGAAGTTTTTGTGGTGATTATTTTGAAATTTGCTATCGCTTATCCTGGAGAGGATAGAGCGCGAAAATAATGTCCCGAGGACTTCGCCAGCGAAGGGGTCGGCCTGTCGCGTGAACCATTGACAAAGATAGCAGCACTGTCTGTGAAGATTTCAACGAAATTATATGCCAGAAGAAGTATAAAAGAAAAACGAAGTCACTTCAATTAAAAGAGATACCCTTTAAAAGGGTATCTTGATCGAACGGTATTGAATCCGGGTTTATCGGACGTTTTTGAGCGACCATCCATCTTTGCTTTTTTCAAAGACATAGGTTTCCAACGGTTTCAGTCCTAGATATTCCACTTCTTTTCTTTTTTTGTAATCAGGGTATTTTGAAAAAGTAAGTCCTACAGAAATGTAACGTATTGGATTTTCATATTTGACATCAACATAATACCGGAAACCCTTTCTTGTCTTTTTCTCTTGTATCCTGTAAACGACAGTATCTTTGTTGATCATTATATACTCTAGTTTCATGTTGTGCAGATGCTGATGTTCTTCTTTGAAATAAACCTCAGGAGTCTCCTTATTTTCGGTATATACTGAACTTGGGCGGGCTGTTACGTCTATATGTAGCAGTGGTTCGATTTTATCTTTGAGATAGTGGTTTTCATCACCATTGGTAAAGTAATACAGGTTTTCTTGCTTAGCTTTGATTTTTAGAAACTGAGCGTACTTATTTTTGAGGTCATCAATGGTACTCCTTTGAAAGTTTTCTTTCGGGAAGTCAACGTCATGCTCGGCAACTACCCGGAAGAGGAGCTTATCGATTCTTTCTTTGATGGCAGTGTTCAGCACCTCCTCTGGCGGAATATCTTCGTTGATGTTTCGATAGAGTGCAAAGCCACATATACCTATCAAAAGAGAAAGGAGCAAGGATAGGAAAATACTGTTTATATATAGCTTAGGGTGTATCTTTCCCGTTTCGTTGAGTGCTTTTGGGTACTTATCGGCAGCGTACTGTAGTTGTCGTTCTTTCTTGATGGTTTTGACCAAGGTATCGACCACTTGGGACAGCCCTCTTTCTGAAGAAATCCCGAATTTATCGGCTATTGTCAGATCTTTGGCTTTCAGGTCATCGACAGAGACATTATGTAGTACGGGGAGTATGACTTTTCTGCCTTCTTTTTCTTTGGCAAGGAGTGAGTAGAACTCCCGCATGGTCCAGCTCTTCCTCAAATAATTTTCTGTTAGTATCGCTATGCCAAAGTGGGACTGTTCGAGTCCTTTCTGTATGAGGCTCTCTATGCGGTCCCCGATACTGAGTTCATTTCCGGAATACCATACCCTCAACCCTGACTCTTCTAGCCGTTCGCACAATTCGTTGGCGATATCTATTTTGTCTTCTACTGCGTGGGAAATAAAAACATCATACTTAAAGGCATCCATATCCATCTGCTAAGGATTTAGTTTAGTTTCAAAGCACAAAACCTCCATGGTTTTTCTTTAACCCAAAATGATCAATAGAGAACCTATTCCGCGCATAAATAGCTTCCTACCGGAAGCTTTGCCCACCTGTCTTTATTCACCATAGCGGTACTATGCCGAACGAATCCAAATGGCCGGTATTTTGCTATTTATACGCTCATCACGATTTCTATCGATCAATTTGGGTTGAACCCGGATCATGTATTGAAAAATCTACTGCGGATCTAAATAGCTGCAAACCGGTCGTTGCACTAAGTTTTTTGAATTTACCATAGCGGTGCTATGCTAAATCCGATAAAACTCCCTGATTTGTTACTATTTAAACCCTCGTTACGGAGTTCCAAAGCATGATTCGGGTTTAATCTTAAAAAAATGAATCCCAATAAAGTATGGACTCAGTGATATCCGAAATTTTCTTTTCGAAGGAGTGCTTATGCTTTTCTAAAAGTGATTTTTGCTTTCCTAAAGAGACGTAGCTTTAGGGACTGTTTTGAACCCAAAATGATCAATAGCCTTCCTGTTCCGGACATAAATTGCTTCAAGATCAGCGGTTTTATACAAATTTAGGTTTTAAATGTCGTATAAGATTCCGCGGGTCATTTTGTTTCAATCAAGGCGAGAACCGCAGGAATAGCAGCGCTATCCCGAGGATTATCAACGCAGAGTGAAGCAAAATGAACAGGAAGATATGCGATATTTGAAAGCTAAGTTTGTATCACACTGCGTAGGTGCGTCACCTTAGTGATACAAAAGCCTCCTCACCTAAACCACTGTTTTTAGTGTACTTTAAGCTCTCATGACGAAATCCTATTGATCATTTTGGGTTGAAGTGATATTTATGTTTTGTTACCACTTATTTTGAGTGAAGAAGTAGGCAGTACCAAGCGTGGAGAAAATATCCTGTAGAGGTTTTGCCCCGAATGATGCATTAGCTCGCCGTTATGCCGGTCTTGATGGTTTCGTGAACACACACCGTATTTGGAGCTTTGTTGTAAGGACTTAAGAAACAATAGATCAGCGGATTTTCTTGGATTCAGTGTAGTACCGCTATGGTTATACTCAAGAGAAAATGAAATAGGAAGCCTTATAAGACAATGGCCAAGGAGAAAAATCCGTATAGTGTTGAACCCTTACCAGTAGACTTATCATTAGGGTCTTTGGAAAATAGTGGCATTTAAGTCAACGAATCATCTTCTCACAAATCAATTGCGTTTAGGTACAATTTAAAAAACGCTTGATAGCAGCCCTACCATGGATTTTTCAACGGTTTGGGGTAAAATAGGCGGTAAGAAATGCGGCCTGCAAAATATTGGTTCATATTACTTGATAAAACGAAATTTGTTGAGGTACTGCTCCCTGAATTCCTTGTTGACCTGTATCTCATATCCATGGATTTTCAATAGATTACCTTCTATGCCCGTTATATTTTTTATATTGACCACAAAAGACCTATGGACACGGATGAAGGAACTGTTGTCAATCTGACCCCATACCTTGTTCATACTAGTGGACAGGGTATAATCTTTCTGTTTGGTGATTATTTTACAATAGGACCTGTCGGCTTCCAGAAAGAGTATATCATCGTACCTTACTTTTTCGGCAACGTGCTGGTTTTTGATGAAAACACTATCTTCCAATAAGCTGTGTTCCTGAACTTCGGTCTGGAAACGCCTTTCTCTTGAAAAGCTTTTGTTGTGGAAGGCCAGTTTGATGGACCTGATCAGGTCGATTTCGTTAAAGGGCTTGGATAGGTAGTTGACCGGGTAGGTGAACTTGGCGCGGTTGACCGTAGCATCATCCACATGGTCTGTGAGGTAGATGATGGGGATGTCCTGTTTTTCCTGAATCTGTAGAGCCGTATCGATACCGTCCATATTTCCCCTTAGGTGGATATCCATTAACAATAGGTCCGGCGCATCATTATCAATGCTGTTGACCGCATCTATACCTCTATCGTACATACCGGCAACTTCGAAACCTGCCTTTTCCAGTTTTTGAGCAATACTCTCTGCAATCAACAGTTCATCTTCTACAATACTGACTCTTATCACACTCATTTTGTTCTAAAAATAGGTCGCATTTTTTTACTACAAGGATACGGAAAATGTTCAGCTAAAATCGACATGATACGACAAACCATCACCCTGCTCAACACCCATTTTCCCCTCCAGCTGTCGCACAAGTGTTTCCACCATCTTCAGCCCAAAAGAGGGCAGCTTTTCATCCTTTCTCAGGGCTACGTTCCTCAATCCATTGTCTTTGATCAAAAGGAAAAAACCGCCTTCAGGGCCAGTACCTATTTTCAAGACCAATCGTGGGTCCGGATGGTCTTTATAGGCATATTTCAATGCATTGCTTACTAACTCGGTAACGATCAGTCCTATGGGGATAGCCTTATCCACACTGATTTCAAGGTTTTCCATATCGAGTTCCAAGGTTAGGTTTTTTGTCGAAAAACCATAGATTTTTATGAGATAATGTACCAGTTCCGTAAGGTATGTTCTGATATTGACCTCTTGTACATATTCGTCCATATACAGTTTTTGATGGATGAGCGCCATGGCATTGACCCGGCTTTCCCCGCTTTTAATGGCTTCTATGACTTTTTCATCTTCGAAATACGCTGATTGTAGACTGAATATACTGGATAGTATCTGTAGATTGTTTTTGACCCTATGGTTAAGTTCCCGGTGCAAAAAACGGATTTTGCTATTGGCCTTTCTCAGTTTTTTCAGATTCAAAAGGATGATAAGAAGGAAAACCAATGTAGTCAGCACTAGAAAAGTGAGACCCAGTATCCACCAGCGCTGTTCACGTAACTGATTGAGCCGCATTAAACGGTCTCTTTCAAGTACGACAATATTTTTTTCGTTTCTTACGGTCTCGTACTTTACCTGCATTTCGTACAGGCTTCGAGCCTTTTCATTGTTCAAAAGTGTGTCCCTGATACTGATATAGTTTTGTGCAAGTTCAAAGGCCCTACGGTGATTGTTGACCAGTGCCTCCATTGTCATGCTGTACTTCAGGTTTTCGCAGATCAGTTCCTTGGCATTCATTTCTCTGGCCAGTACAATGGACTCATCCAGGTATTTTCGCGACTGTTGTAAGCGTTTGGTTTCGTAACATAGTCTGCCCAATTGGTTTAGCGTCGTGGCAATACCTTTTCGATCACCGTATTTTCTTTTTATACTAAGGGCTTCAAGATAGTATTTTTCGGCCTTTTCACTATTGTCCAGTAGCCTATAGGTCTCCCCGATATTGTGAAGAGTCGCCGATAGATTACGTTCTTCGTTTAGAGACTGCTTGATTTCCTTGCTTTTTAGGTAATAGGCCAGTGCCTCTTTGTAATTCCCCGTCTTTTGATGGATAGTGCCCACATTGTTCATGGATATACCGATACCGAGCTCATTATCAATACTCCTGTTCGTATTCAGGGCTTTCAGATGGAACAATAGGGCTTTTTCATAATTGTCCATAAAAGCATGGGTATGTCCTATGGTCATATAACAAGAGGCAAGCGCAAGTGTCGGAGGACCATTCTCCAGGTGGTCCAGAGCTCGAAATGAATACTCCAGTGCTTTTTCGAATAGGCCTTGTTCACTATATACCATTCCCAAATTGGTCAAAAGGCTGACCGTATGTGCTGTTTTATTGGATTTCATATACAGGGTCAAAGCGGCTTTGTAGTAATATAGACAGCTGTCGTATTCGCCCTGCATATAATAGCTGACGCCGATATTGTTAAGCATCTTTGCCCTGTGCTCCTTGTCTCCTGACAGTTCTGCAATCTCTAATCCTGCCCGAAAGTAATGTACCGCACTGTCGTATAGGTGCAGTTGATGGTAACAACTCCCTATCTTCGATAGACAATGAGCAGCTCGCTTAGAATCATGCAGCTGTACTGCCAGGTACAATGCCGAACGGAAATACGGCAATGCCTTTTGAGCTTTTGCATATTTGCCCTTCAGTAAAAGAACCCTATATTGCCCGAGGAAATTACCTTCCTTCTTGGCCAATCGGTAGGCCAGTTCGATTTTTACAGAATCACCATTGCTCTCTTGGGCAGCTTGTAAGAGCCGCTCTGTTTCATTTAGAATAGGCCTTGCCTTTCTATTATTCCCGAAACCGTTCTCAATAGACTGTACAGGCAGTAGGTCAAAAAGAATCAGAGAGATTAAGAGTAATAAAAATTTTACCTTCATTAAATGCTGTTTGGTCGCCTAATTAGCAAAATACCATAAAAATCAGCACTATTTCAACGAATCTGCTCACTATGAAAAAAAAAACTATCCGTGGGGATAGTTTTTGTCCTATGGCATAATGAAGTGATTTGGACTTTTCCTTTTACCTGTAGATTTCACATTTAACATCCTTATTTTGTCTTTTTTTAAGTTCCGTAGCTTTGGCTATGCAAGGAAAAAAAGCCTTCATCAGGGTACAAAAGCCAAAATTCTCGGTGCCGAACAAAAAATCTAAATCACTTCAACCCAAAATGATCGATAACCTTCCTATTGCGAGTATAAATTGCTTCAAAATCAGCAGTTTTACGCTGCGCAGGTTTTACACCCTAATCATCCATTAAACCCACCTCACCTAAACGGCTGATTTTAGGGTACTTTATACCCTCATCACGAAATCCTATTGATCATTTTGGGTTCAATGCAGGATGTATAGACTATTCTGATGTAAAATATCAATGTTTATGGCCTGCCGATGAGGGAAAACAAATTTGACTTATTATGGCTAGGGACGTCTCTTCTCTATAGAAGTATCGGTAGCTTCATCGTCGTCGTCGATGATTATCGGCTGATTCTCCCCTTCTGTTCTCTTTATGGGGTCAATGTACCTTTCGTCGCAGCTTGATATAGCTATACCCACAATACTTAAAAATACAATCACTAAAGACTTGATCCGTTTCATATTTGTTGGAGTTTGATGTGGAAAAAAGCCTTGGCCACCCTAAGTAAAAGACATACTCCCAGTAGGAAAGAGTAATGAGAAATGGATTCTCCCTTTCCACTACAGTATGGATAAGGTAAGGGTAGGCTTTTGGCAAAAAACATGGGAAAGTCTATCGCGACGAATGTATCACAGAAGCGGAGTTCCCATGAAAATCCGCTGTTATGACCATAAGAAGCGTATAAACAGGTTCGGCTGTAGTTCCTACTGGACAAAAGAGGTCATCGTAAATAGACCCTTGACCGAACGGTACTATTTGTTGATTATTTAATAATGTAAATTTGGCAAGTCTGCTGAATATAGTTTACCCTTGCAGTATCCCCGTTTTCCATGAACTTACCCTGTCATCCATCTTTATACTGTATTGACTTCAAAGCCTCTAACATGAAAAATAATGAACATCGATTTGAAACACATAGAAAAGTTACTGGAAGAGTTATCCGTCAAATCCATGGAATCACTTGATCATCATGGATTTGGTGTCATGAGTGAGGGGATTGAAGGCATAACACAACGCTACCTGTACGAGAAAATATTCAAGCGATGGGAAAGGGCGAAATCGGATAATGCTACACACATCAACTTGAACATTCATAAAATAGATACCATATGCCGGCATTTGGGCTATAGAAATTATATGGCCTTCAAACTGGAGGTAGAGGCAAATAGTCTCAGTGAAGAATTGAAAAGCTGTGTGGGCACATGGCGTTCTTATGTGAGAAGGAGTACAAAAAAAGGATCTCTCTATTCCTCCCCGGTAAAAATCTATCTTGATAAGAATACGGTCCATTTTATGCTAAGAGGTCCACAACGGGAATTTTATGGAACGGTGAAATTAAAATCCGGCTGTCTATTTTTACTTATGGAATCGGAAGATGGAAAGGAGTTCCACCATGTATACAAACTAGGAAGAATGCTGAGGGCAGATGTGCTTCAAGGAATATTCTCCGGTGTGCTAACGGCCAACGAGCCTATAGGAGGGCGCACTGTACTCATCAGAGAGAAAGAGGGAGATTTTGATAGATTAGAGAATGAGGAATTGGATATCGAAAGAATAAAAACGGATGATTCACTAATATATAGGAGGCTGGCTCAATACTTTGAAGGGTTTAATGATAACAACCTGCGGATACAACCCGTCAATACATTTACCATAGATGACATAGGGGATTGTGATTGATACTGACAACATGAGGGTTTGGAAAGATGCCTCTGGGCATAAATAACCATCAGAAGCACAATTAATTAGTTCGCCATATGTAAAATCCGTCAATCCATTTTTTTGAACCACTATTTTTAATATATTTGTTGCACAAACGGTCATAGCCGTTTATAATTAGAGACTTATGTCCAATAATTACTATTGGGCAACATTTTTATATATCAAAGACAAAGGGCGTAGGTAATCCACCCGCACATAAGGTTCGTTTGGTCGCGATAATTTGTACATACATGGATCCTACCCCTTTTTTTAATGCCTCCACATTTCTTTAGTACTGAAATGATTTCCCCCTTTTTTTACCTGCAAATTTCACGTTTAGCCCCTTTATTTTATCTGTTTTAAGTTCCATAGCTTTGGCTATGCAAGAGAAAAAAGCCTTCATCAGGGGATAAAAGCCAAAATTCTCGGTGGCAAACAAAAAGTCAGGACCACTTCATGGTTCAGTATCTGTTCAAATCATTTTTTCTGAAAAAAAAGTCAAAACGAAAAAATACAGATATGGCACCTTCCGAAGACTTTCAACCACAACAGAATAGGCCGTATTTGAAATGATATACGGGTAACAAATCGATTCTGCACTGATTTACAGGAATATATGGAACACTATACTCTTTACAACACTAATCTATTTGGTTGAAACGGTTATTTAAAGGACTTTCTTGTTTATAACATACATATGTATTATACGGGCGGTTTTGATCATGTAATTCGATTGCTTTCTGTTCCGTTACTGATTTGAGGACAAACCTTTTGTTTTGATTTTGACTATACTTTTATGCAAGATACAAATCATTGTATTTCAAATGCTGCATATCGTGCTGCTCATTTGGTTCACTGGTTTGAGCAGCAATCGTGTCGCTCCTTCTTCTTAGTGAACTCGGTTTTTGAATGTAATTTTCAATCTAATAATCTGTATTTTTTATAAAAAAAGAAAAGAATAGGCTAGAGAATCACTTGCCATTCCTTGACCATTGCGTTATAAATTCCTGTGTTATACAAATTTGGGTTTTAAATGTCGTATAGGATTGCGCGGGTCATTTTTTTTCAATCAAGGCGAGAACCGCAGGGATAGCAGCGCTATCGCGAGGATTGTCAACGCAGAGTGAAGCAAAATGAACGGGAAGATAGGCGATAGTACAACCCAGGTCATGCATTGAAAAATCTACTGCGGATCTAAATAGCTGCAAACCGGTCGTTGCACTGAGTTTTTCGGATTCACCATAGCGGTGCCATGCTAAATCCGATAAAACTCCCTGATTTATTGCTGTTTAAAGCCTCGTTACGAAGTCCCGACGCATGATTTGGGTTAAACCCAAAATGATCAATAGCCTTCCTATTCCGAACATAAATTGCTTCAAAATCAGCAGTTTTATGCTGCGCAGGTTCGTCCCCTTAATGATGCAAAAGCCTCCTCACCTAAACCACTGATTTTATTGCAATTATGCTCTCATGACGAAACCCTATCGATCAATTTGGGTTAAAAACCAATACCACTCAAGTAAAACTCTCCCATGCCTGCCATCACAACGTATGAGCAAGAGTTTGAAGAATCCTTCCGACTGTAAAGAGATAGGCACCTTTGGGGTAGAGGGTAACACATTCTCCAACTGAAGAATATAGAAAAGGCATTGACTCGAATAGAGTCAATGCCTTTTTGGAAATGATGGATGTGAAATAAGTTCTCACCGAAGATGTGGATCGGTCGATGAACCCCTTTCACCCTAGCTGCGCTACAATGAAATAAGGTATAGCCTGCTTAATTTTTTAAGAAGCGCATAACCGACACTCCATCAGTGGTTTGTACCTTTATGATATAAGTTCCCTGAACCAATTTGGATACGTCGATTCCTTCGCTTTTTATTTTTTTGATTTTATCGGTTTCGGGTATTACCGATAGTGTGCGCCCATTGATTTCTACAATAGTAAGGGATAGGATTTCTTTGTCCGAAGCTAAGTTCTTAAGATAGAGGACATCTTCTACAGGGTTTGGGTACACTTCGATAAGGTCCTCCGTTGGTGTACCTTCGCGTTGGGCCATAGTTGTAACACTACTACTTTCAAGGTTCAGCGCATAGCACTGCTCCGTATCAAATGCTCCCCTAAAACCTGATACTCTTATGAAGTACTGTCCCGTAGGTAGACGGCGGGCTATGCGCTCAGCTCTGTTTCCTCTTCTTCGCGAGATGGCTATTGTCCGTCCACTGTTGTCCAGTAGTCGTATATTGTAGTCTTTGACCAGATTGTCCAAGGTGATATTGACCCTGCTGGCATCGGTCAGTTCAAAACTATAATGATCATAATCGCGAGACGTATCGATAAGCCCTGAAATCTCACTGCCAGATACAATAGGTTGTGCATTGCTCCTTCTTCCGTTGTTTACCTTATCCTCATCACTCTGACAAGAGATGTCTCCAGGACCATCATAGGTGATGCTGACCTCCGTCTTTGTGGACCATGTCCCATTGTCTACCGTTATGACAAAGGGTATGGTAGTGCCTTTCGGAGTATTGGCCGCTAGTTCAAAATTGATGTTATCATCTGTGGATTCTCTGAAATCAAGCCCTGTGTATTTTTTTACCGCTCCCACACTGGATACATAGGGAGAGGAGGAGGAAATACTTACCGACCAATCGGCCTCTTTGATACTAAAACGTTGTAGCGTATAGGCTAGGTTTCCATCCCTTGTTTCAAGGGGGCTGTTCGATGCGGGGGTCAGTTTTGCATATTCTGTCCCCATTTGCATTACCTTGAGGTTCATGGGGTAGGTGTCATTACAAAGCGGTACGACCTTACTGGATGCAGGCCAGAAGCCGTCGTTAAACGAGCCTACTTCAGGGGTAATCGCGAGAATCTTGGGCTTGGTAGTCTGTTCTCCATACATCCAATCATCGGAAGCACCATTGGCATTATAGCCTACCGTTTGGTTCGGAGTGCCATAAGTATAATTATTGGCCTCGACCATATACTCGGACATAGCCCTAAAGGGACCATCATCAGGGGTCACAAAGTTACTACGGTAGCCCCATGGATAAATCAGTAGGTTGCTGTAAGAGTGATAGTTCATGGCAATAACGAAATTATGCTCTTCCGTCAGCTTTTTTATGGCCTGTGTCTCCGGTTCTGAAAAAGCCGCTCTGCCTCGGTAGGTATCGCTTCTAGGGTTAGTGGAAGAGCCTCTGTTGTCATAGCCCCATTCATAACCGTAGTTGCGGTTCAGGTCTGTACCGACACCCGATGAGTTTTTGGTAGTTCTGTTTTTTCTCCAAAACCCTCCACCGTTCGGGTTCGTCGTTTGGTTGTACACATAACCATCGGGATTGACACAGGGTACAAGATAGAGTTCCGTATTGTCCACTAGGTTTTTGATTTCAGGGTCGGAGTCGTAGTTTTCAAGTATGTTCCACATGAAGAACAATAGTTGGCTCAGTCCAATAGGTTCTCTGGCATGATGTAGTGCCGTGAACAGCAGTTCGCTTTCTTCCTCATCGACATCGGGATTATCACTGATGCGTACCATGTAGATGGGGCGGCCTTCTTCGGTCGTACCTATGGACGTTTTTGTGGAAATCAGGTCAGGGTAGAGGCTTTGCATTTTATCAAGAACAGCCTCCATCTCGGTAAAGGTATGCATACCGCCCATGCTCCCCAGCGAAAAATTGGCCGGAGGGGCGATGTTCAATGCTGCCGTTCTGTTCTTACGGCGTGCCGCCTTGCGGTCTATTTTCCGATTGTGTTTGACGATGTTCTTGCCCAGGTTTTTGATCAGCATTTTATAACGAAATCCTTCTTTCTTCAACAGTTCAAGGTCTATGGCGGAAACCTCTGCGGTCATTTTCCCATTTTCATAATGAAAATGATCGACATCGAGTCCCTTTTCATGGAGAGCTACGAGGTCTTTTTGCTCCAGTTTTACTTCTATGCGATGGTGTTCTACCTGCTGGGCACTGGCATGGGCTATGGAGAGAAATGAAAAAATAATGCACAGCAAAATGGGCCGGAGCCAAAAGGTGGTAATAGTTTTTGTGTTCATAATGATTGGTTTATAATAAGGGTTATGTTATGAGGTGTTCGCTTGGTCATGGATCATCACTATTGAAATACCTCGTGGACAGTCTTCCATGGACCACATGAGATAGGGTATTATCCAATACCGATTCTTATGAAGATACAGGAAATGGACAAGCATTCAAAACAAAAAAATAGCCACCCGCTGTCCTCAAGGCCGAATCAATTAAAACACTCGACGAACTCCCCGCTGACAGGCAGTGACTTATGTGTTTTTTTATAACTACCCGAATACTGAGGATGAATGCTCTACCTGACTACAAATGGCCCGCCGAAAACAGCATCTGTACTTACAGCACCACTCTATCCCCTGAGGCAGAAGGCTGTGACACGACCTGTATGATGAGTTGACCCTCTCCTATATTCTGGGCGCAGTGATGTACTCCCGGTGCAACGGCAATACTCTGTCCCGCGTTCAACTCGTGTTTTGCTCCATCTACCGTAAAGCTCACCTTGCCTTGTAGCACCATAAACAATTGCTTGGCTTTTTCATGATAGTGCATCGGTTCTAATGCTTCCGGCCGAAACTCTACTTCGACCATAGATAGTTCAGGGGTATCGTGATGCTTCCAAGCATGGATACCGGGGGCCATTTCAATAGGTGAGACCGTATTTCTTGATACTACAGCTGTTGCCATTTTTAGGTGTTTATAAGGTTATATGAGTTAAGAACCACTAAATAAGTGTTTTTATGGCTAAACCTGAACAGCTCTTTGGAAAAACTTCGCAGGCACTCACAGGAAGATATGCAGCGGTATCCTACCTCATCCCACATGACACAGTTCCGGCAAATGATAGGGGGTATCATGATTACTGTATTTCTCATCGATGAAATAGCATGGGGCAAGAAATATTCCTCTCAGGTATTTACCGATGTCAGGAGAAAGGATAGTACTACAAACATAGATATCAACGGCCATATGCCCTTCTGTTCATTTTGTCCTATCCTGCGATGCAAATTCTTGTGATGGTACTGTTATCCTTTCCGAACGCTGGGCCGGCCCCTTCACTGGCTAAGAGACTGTTTTGAAATTGTATTTAAAATTTGTTATCACTTATTTTGGATAGGACCGAGCGTTAAAATAATGCCCTCAGGGCATTATTAGTGAAGGGGCCGGTCTGCCGCGTGAGCCATTGACAAAGATGGCATGTCGCGCTAGCTAGCGGAAATTTCAACGAAATCAAGAAGTACATAATAAAGAAAAAGATACATTTTAAAACAGTCTCTAAATCCTCAGGACATTATTTTTACGCTCATCACGATTTCTATCGGTCAATTTGGGTTAAAACATAAACCTGTACACGTCCACTTTTGGGCCGGGTCCTGCGTATCTCATAAAGAGCGGGGTATCGATACTTTCCTCACTTATCAACAGTAAAAATGCCCTAGAATACACAATGGGTAGTGTTTTCTAGGGCATTCCAGGAATAGGTTCCTATTTGTTTTTCGAATTAGACATCGGTCCTGATGACTGTAATCCAGTTCTCGGAGATATCTTCCTTCGCATCATCATCCAGTGTAGAGATGTTTTCTCCTTTGATAGGGTCATCAAGCCCTTTATAGGACCAGCCCCAGATGTGGCACTCACCCGCAGGAGCTCCGGAGAGGTCTGCCATGGCATTATTTCTATCGCTAGGGTTGACCCAGTCGAGAATGTTATCGTCCTTATCGGTGATGATATACCAATAGCTAAGATTGTTGGCAGAACTGCTTGTTTTCATTTCATTGATAATCAGATCACTACTTCCGGCATTGCCACGAAGTGTTGTGCTCCCATCGGCCAGAGATACCTTGCCACCATCAGGGGCTTCTCTAATGACGGTCACCCAGTTCTCTGAGATATCCTCTTCGTCATCATCATCCAGAGTAGCGATGTTTTCTCCTTTGATAGGGTTATCGAGTCCCTTATAGGACCAGCCCCAGATATGGCACTCACCCGCAGGAGCCCCGGAGAGGTCTGCCATGGCATTGTTTCTATCGCTAGGGTTGACCCAGTCGAGAATGTTATCGTCCTTATCGGTGATGATATACCAGTAACTGATACCATTGGCAGTACTGCTTGTTTTCAGTCCGCTGATGATCAGTTGGTCAGTGCCGGCCACTCCGACAAGATCCGTTGCTCCATCGGCCAGTGATACCATGCCTCCATCGGGAGTCACTCTTGTAACGGTAATCCAGTTGGTAGATATCTGCTCCAGCTCATCATCATCCAGTGTGGAGATATTTTCTCCCTTGATGGGGTCATCGAGTCCCTTATAAGACCAGCCCCAGATATGACAGACACCCGCAGGAGCTCCGGAGAGGTCCAAAGTGGCGTTGTTACGGTCATCGGGATTGACCCAGTCGAGGATGTCATCTTGATCATCGGTGATGATGTACCAATAACTTGCGTCGGCAGCTGTACTTGTTGTTTTCACCCCACTGAGGGTCAATTGTCCTGTGCCGGCTACCCCGGAAATGGAAGTGGAGCCGTCCGCCAGTGATACCATACCGCCATCGATACCGATGTTCGTCCGGGTTACGGTAATGGTGTTGGACAGATCAAAATTACCTTGGAGACCGGAAGTGTTCTGTCCGACCGTCAGTCCTGTCAGCTCACCCTCATAGCGTATGTACCAAATGAAGCATATTCCAGCACCGGCACTCTCAAAATTCACGGCCTCTAAAGCCTCGATGGTCTTGGGCGTACCCAAAATCTCGTTTTTGTCATCGGTAATAATCCAGCTCGAACCGGTCCCGACCCCGGTTCCATCGGTAGTAATGCCACTCACCATATCCGCAACACCGTCTATGGTAAAGCTAAAAGGACCTCCGGAAATCGTTCCGGCCTCTACTTCTACAGGAGGTGTCGTGTCATCATCGTCTCCACAAGAAACAATCGCTGCACTCACCATTAACAAAAAATAAAATCGTTTTAAAAAGATCATTGGCTTTAGTTTTTTTGTAAAAAAACAATGTTAGTATCACTTAATTTACACTTAAATATCACATTTTTATAACAATGTTGTTTTCCCGCAAAAAACGAGGATTTGCTGCTTTTGATATTCAGGTGGTTAAATTAGGCTGCTTGACCAATACCAATGATCTAATGGTGATGTAACTTACTGAATAAAAATGGATTAAGAGTATTTTTTAAATGTAGTATACTTTTTTCACTCATTTTATACCCACATTATGTATTGGAACTTTGTGATGGGGACTTGTACAAATTTTGCCTTTTATACAAATTTAGGTTTTAAATGTCGTATAAGATTCCGCGGATCATTTTGTTTCAATCAAGGCGAGAACCGCAGGAATAGCAGCGCTATCCCGAGGATTGTCAACGCAGAGTGAAGCAAAATGAACAGGAAGATATGCGATATTTGAAAGCTAAGTTTGTATTACATGGCGCATAAGATTTCGCAGGTCATTTTGCGCTAACCAAAACCGCAGAGATAGTAGCGCTATAGCAAGGGTTTTCGACGCAGCATGGGGGTGAAATGAGCAAGAAGATGCACGATATTTGAGTGGTAATTTTGTATTAGAGACTGTTTTGTGCCGCCGGTAGAGTTATACTCAGGAGAGGTGTTTTGGGAAAATATTGCCTAGAAACAAAGGAGTAGCCACTATCAAGTTTTTGATGTAAGTCATTGTTATAATGGTTGTTAGTGTTCTTGCCTCAATAATTTTCGTGATTTTCATATAGCCAATTTTTTTTTCAAATCAATTGCGCTTGGGTACAAGAATTTTTTTAACCCGGATCATGCGTTGGAACTTCGTAAGGAGGGTTTAATCATATCATCCCCCGGGACTTCAGCTCCAGGTACTTGTTGAGTGAGTCAATGGTCAGGTGCCGGGGTTCGGTATAGATGACCTGTATACCATAGTGGTTCAGCTCGTTGATGATCTGCCGTTTTTCCTCATCGAACTTCTGCGCGATGGTCTTGAGGTATATTTCTTCGAGATTATTGGCCCTTGCTTTATAATAATGCTGTAGTTCCGTATTTCTGAAAATAACCAGTATCAATAGGTGCCTGCGATTGATCTTGCGTAGTATGGGGAGTACCCGCTCCAGTGCATGCAGGCTCTCAAAATTAGCATAGAGAAAGATCAGGCTCCTCACCCGTATCTTGTTCTGTAGGACCTTGTACAGTAGCTCATAATTGGCCTCTTGTCGGCATTCCTCTTCTTTATAAAGCGCTTCTAGGATAACTTTTAGCTGGGAGCGTTGTTTTGAGGCTTTCAGATAGGTCTCCACTTTATCCGAGAAAGTAATGAGGCCTGTTTTGTCCTGTTTCAGCAGGGCCGTATTGGAGATGACCAAGCTGGCATTGATGGCATAGTCCAGTAGGGTCAGATCATCAAAGGGCATCTTCATGTAGCGGCTCTTGTCGATAAGGGTATAGACCTGCTGCGATTGTTCGTCTTGATAGTGATTGACCATCAGTTTGCTATACCTCCCCGTGGCTTTCCAGTTGATACTCTGATAGTCGTCTCCTTGGACATAGTCCTTTATTTGCTCGAATTCAGAACTCTGACCGATACGTCTGACTTTTTTCACTCCATAGGACGTGGACAGTTTCATGACGGATTTGATTTCGTACTTTTTCATGTCCATAATGGAGGGATATACGGGTACGTTTCGCTCATTGGCCATGGTGAAGCGCCGTTGTAGTAGGCCCACCGTCGAAGTCGCGAATATCCGGGTCCTGCCGAAGCGGTAGCGACCTCTTTCCGTAGGCCGGAGCCTATAGCTAAGGGTCTCTGAGGCCTCGGGCGATAGCTTCAGTCTCAGCTTGAAATCCCGTTTTTGGAACTGGAATGGCAGCTCATCGATAATCATCAGTTGTAGGGGTATGCTGTATCCACTGCTTACCCTCAGTACTACGGGATTCTCATTTCCCAGAGAAAATACGCCGCTCGACTCTCGCTGACAGGTGATGCGCTGTCCCCGCCCAAAGAGCAGCAGAAAATCGACCAGCACGACCACTAGGGCCAACAGTAGGAAACCTTGGGCAAGGGCAAAAACAAGAGGAAAGGGAAAGCCCAAGATGAATAGGACGATCACTGCTCCGAAGAGAAAGAAAAAGCGGGGCTGTATGTATAGGTCCTTGATCACCGTGGTACCTCTACCTTTTTAATGATTTCCTTGATGATGTCCTCGGGTTCCAGTCCTTCCATCTCCCGCTCTGCGCTGAGCTGTATGCGGTGGTTCAGGACAGGGGCCACCACGAACTGTATATCCTCGGGGATAACGAAGTCCCTGCCCTTCATGGCGGCCATGGCCTTTGCGGACTTCATTATGGACAGTGAGGCACGGGGAGAAGCCCCCAGAAAAAGGTCTCCATTGTTACGGGTATTGTGGATGATATGGGCAATATAATCGATCAGCTCATCCTTGATATGAATCTGCTCCACCAGCTCTTGGCACTCTTTGATTTTTGCGGCATCCAGCACTGCACCGACCTGATGGCTCTTTTTTCCATCAAAATCCGATTTGAACTGATGCAGTATGCGTTTTTCTTCCGACAGACTGGGGTAGTCCAGCTTGATACGGAACAGAAACCGGTCCAGTTGTGCCTCAGGGAGCTTATAGGTCCCTTCCTGTTCTATAGGATTCTGGGTAGCGATGACCACAAAAGGTTCTTCCATGGGATAACGCGTTCCATCCGAGGTAATCTGCCGCTCTTCCATCACTTCGAAGAGTGCCGCTTGTGTTTTAGCGGGGGAGCGATTGATCTCGTCGATGAGCACCACATTGGAGAAAATAGGCCCCTGCTTAAAGGCAAACACCGACTCTTTCATATTGAACACCGTCGTACCGATAACATCGGCGGGCATGAGGTCCGGAGTGAACTGTATACGGGAGTAGTCTACGGCTATGGTCTTTGCCAGTAGCTTTGACGTCAGTGTCTTTGCTATCCCGGGTACTCCCTCAACGATGACGTGCCCTTTGGTAAACAGTGCTACCAAAAAAAGATCGATCATCTTCTGCTGCCCGATGACCACCTTTTGCACCTCATTCCTAACCTCTGTGATCAAGCGGTTGTACCGCTCCAGTGGGTTTACCGGATTTGGGGACAGGTCATTGTCTAAATTTTCTTCGCTCATTGTTATTTGCAATTTTTGTAGAAAAACTCTAATTGTTGATGATAGGCTATCAGTTGCTCGTCGGTCGTATCGTTTTTAAAAGAGAGTAACTTATTGGCCTTAAAGATAGCATCGATCTTACTACGTTCTATGCCCGATTTGAGGCAGGTCCGTAGTGCCAGCTCATCATCCAGCTCATTGGTCGTGAGTTGATAACGGCTCCTCAGGTAGGATAGGAAAAGCTTTGTTTTGTGCGCGACGATCTTATCATTGTCCTTTTGCGAAAAGTACAGACGGCCCATCGTTTCGGTAAACTCGATAGTAGAGTTGATTTTGGAGGGCAGTATCGGGATGGCCCGCTGCTTCCGCTTTGCATAAAAGATAAAATAGACCAGTACCGATATCAAGAACAGGTACCAGGCCCAGCGTAGGCTCGGAACGGACAGAATGTACTTTAGCGGGCCCTCCGTCTTGTTCGTCTTCTCATTCGTATAGGGTAGTTTGCTGAGTTTGTCCCATAGGATATCACCCTCGCCCAGATAGGAGAAAACCCCTTCGGCATGGGCAAAGCCCATAGAGTCCACCATGAAATAATTGGTGAAGACGATAGGATTGGTATGGAGCAGAAAGAAACCTTCTCCATGTGCCAGTTTTAGATAATTGATATCATTTTCCCACATTCCCAGAACATCGCCCCCTTCCTTTTCGCAGTTGTCCCTGTTCAAATAACCCCAATCATAACCCGTCGTGTCCCAAGTGGCCTCGAAGGGATAGTGTAGCGTATCATTGGCGTAATTCAAGCTCAAGAGGCCTTTTTTCTGCCACTGCACATCATGGTACAGGCAGGAGGCGCCCTCGATATTGCCCAATAGATCATAAGGGAAGTTCTTACAGGCAATAAAAGCACTATTGCCCTCATGTACGAAGCTCAGTAGAGAATCCATGCCACTCCGATAATAGTAATAATCCTCACCGACAAAAACATAGTTGAGTTTTTTCTTCCCCGTAAGGGCCGGTAGACTATCCAGGGGCAGGTCCATCTCGGTCAGTGCTTTCCGATTATGGTCGGACAGTAACTCGAACAGTATATAGGTGCCGAAGGGTTGTCTGTCATCGGCCCGGTAGGTCTCTACCCAAGAGTACACGGGCGAGGGATTCTTTCCAAAGAGGAAATAGGCAAAAACCAAGAGTATGGCCACTCCCAAAGCAATGTATATACCTGTTCTGCTATCGATTTTGTTCACCGTGACAGTTGTTGTAAAAAATGTTCGAACCGACCTTTTTCAGCCTGAAAGGCGACCTCATCTAGGGGTACTTCACTATACCAGGCTATCTCGTAGTGACGAGTCACTTTCCTGAAGCCATCGATATGTTCATTGTCCCGCATCTCATGGAGATAATGGCTGTTGGTCTTGTCCTTCTTCCAGCGTATCCATCCTTTTTCCGATAACTGCTGTATGATCATCAGGTAATAGATCCGTACGGCCAATTTGTATTTCCCTTCACGGATGGATTTTTGGAGCCATTTATCCAGTTCCGACATTTCGGGTTCTTCTTCCGTACCCTGCTCCGGAGTCTCATAGGTCATGGCCGGTTTCGTCTTTTTATTGCTCGGTGATAAGATGTCCATTCCCAACAGTTTGAGTGCAAGAAACACCAGTAGTAGGACGAACAGTAGGAGTACCACTATTTTAAAAAGGGACAGTGCCCCTGGGCCGAAGGAAAAGGACGGGGACCAATCTGCATCACTTTCTTTCTCCTCATAGGTTTCTTCTTCTCCCCGTTCCGTACCGGAGCCATTGGATTTTACTTTCTTTTCGCGCTTCTTGCTCATCCCTTGACGGTAGTCGAGTCCATCACGGGCCTTTTCCCATTGCTGAACATCAAAAGCCCTGTTCCCCCTCTCTTGCGCCCGGACCAAAGGCGCAGTCATCACCATCACCATCACAAGAACGGTAGACCTGAGGGCCCTGATAACAATCCGGTCAAATAAGTGAAGTCTCATATACGTGCAATCAATTGATGAAGTCCCTTTGCCTCATTGATCTCCCTGAAACTGAAATACTGAAAGCCCAGCCCCCCCGCGATTATCGGCAGTATCATGGTAAAGCCGAAAGCACTCGTCAGTAGATTGATCAGTAGCATCAATGTCTGTAGATGCACGAACTCAGCGGAAATGTTCCATTGGATGACCTCCAGATAAAAAGCAATCAGAGGAGAACTCATCGCAAAGAACAGTAAGAAAGAGATGAACCCCAGCAGCGCAAAAACGCCCAGCAACTGCATTATATTTCCCAACAAAAGCCGATAGGACCTACCGATAGTCCGGTAGATAGGGCGACTTTCGATAAAGCTAAGGCCCATGGTGAAAAAGATAAGCGGATACAGTACCAGTATGAGCAAAAAGCAAAGGGTCCCCTCTGCAAACAAAGGTAGGTTCAGCAACATTACGGAAAACAACATACTCAAGGCCATATCCCCCTGAAAGAAAAGCCGAACGGATTTTTCATTGGCCCTTTGGGAAAACCGAAGGTAAAAAGCATATAAGTTCACCGAGACATACAGCGAATTGACAAAATAAAGTATCGGATAAGTGGCATAATCCATCAAACCGGGCAGGGACTGGAAAAACCATATCTGATAAGAATCCATCATCGCCCCGCTATAATCCCTGAAAACAAAAAACACGATAGGTACATAGACCAGCGTGCTGATCAGGGCAATTCTGATGTAAGAAGTGAAATTCCCCTTACCATAAAGGAACAATTCTTTGAAAATATCGCTATTGTTCCTGATTTTATCGTAAAATTCTATTTTTTCCTCGGGGCTGGAGGTCGACCGCTTCTCCATAAAGGACTGCATCGGCCTATTTCTGAACTTCACGTAAGGGTAAAGGACAAAGTAGAACAGGATAAAGGCCAGGGACCCCACTATCACCAGTAGTCTTAGCGCATCGGGAGCTTCTGTATACCGTGTGAAAAAAGACTCTATGGTAGCGGCCAGTACGATGAGCGGTACTATACCCAGAAAGAGCTTCAGGCCCTTTCTGGCCGAGACCTGCATCGCTTGCAGTCGGGTATAGGTTCCGGGAAAGACCAGCCCCTTGCCCAGAATAAGACCAGCGGCCCCGGCGAGGATGATACAGGAAATCTCTATGGTCCCGTGCAGCCATATGGTCAGGAAAGACTCCCGGAAAAGCCCCCTTTCTATAAAAAAATACTGAAAAGTACCGACCATGATACCATTATAGAACAGGATGGCAGCACTCCCTATGGAAAAGAATATGCCCAATATAAATGTGCGGAAGGAGACCCGCAGATTGTTCAGCGTGATGCCGAAGAACATGTCCAGTTCGTTCATCTTCTTATAGACGGCCATAGGGTCACCACTTTCGATGTTCTCCATGGTCATCTGCACATACCCATCGCCCAGAATCGTCCGGCTGAAATTAGGGTCATGGACAGAGGATACGATACCGATGGTCATGGCCAGCACAAAGAGCAGAAGAGCGATGAGCAGTTCCCGATAGGAAGTATATACCACGGCCGGTAGGCTTTCGGTCCAGAAATTGATGAAAGTACTTTTTTTTATCTTGCGATTTTTATAGACATTGTAAAAGAGTTGTTGGGCGATATTGTTCAAATATACCCGTATGGATCTATTTTGGTAAAAAGTACGGGAGTAGGAGAGGTCATCGGTGACCTGTATGAAAAGACTGCTCAGTCGGTCGGGGTTTTTCCGTTCGCTCTGTAGCATACGTTCCAGTTCCATCCATTTTTCTTTGTTTTGTTCTATAAACTTTGTTTCTTTCATTCACCTAAATCGGACTCGTGCAGACAATAGAAATCAATACTACGCAAAATGTAATCATAAAGTATGAAATAGCCTATTTAAGAGATCGTATTTTGGCATTTGCCATTGATTTTTTAATACTTGTCGGTGCCGCCCTGGTCATCTTGTTTTTTGCAGCACTGTTCATCACCTCAAAAGAAATGATGATGGTCGCGGTCTATATCCTGATGGTGCCCATCTTTTTCTTTTATTCCCTGGTATCCGAAGTGGTTTATAACGGGCAGTCCATCGGTAAGAAAGCCATGCACCTGAAAATCATGAAAATCGATGGTAAAGAGCCACAGATAGGAGATTATATGCTGCGCTGGATATTTCGCATGTTGGATATCTATGCTTCCCTGGGCATGCTGGCGACCTTGCTGGTCAGTTCTTCGGGCAAAGGGCAGCGCCTAGGTGATATCGTGGCCGAGACGACCGTCATCAAGGTGAAGCCCTCTCGGGTCATGACCCTGAGCGATATCCTCATGATCGGTGAGCTGAAGGACTACGAGGCCAGCTACCCCGAGGTCAGAAAACTTTCCGAGCAGGAAATGGTCATCGTCAAAACCGTGCTGAACCGCTATATCAAACACCCCAATGCAGCCCATGAAGAAGTTATCCTATCCCTGGTCAAACGACTGAAAGAAAAACTGGACATTCAGCCCTTAGAGGGCAATATCCAGTTTTTAAAGACCCTACTGAATGATTATGTCTACCTGACCCGCTAGACAATAAGGCTTCGAGCATTCTCCCCTTATATCCTATCATCGATTACGTAAGTATCAGAGATGCGGTCATGCCAGCCCATAGCACCGCTACTGGAGAGCAGGGATAGCGCATTGAAGGGAATGCATCTCGCACATGACCTACCCAGTATAGTTAAAGGAGAAGGTTTTCTCCCTGAGGGAGTGACCACCTTTGTTTGGGTGACGAGCTTGCCCAGTGTTTTGCCATAGAGCGATTCTGCTACGAGGTAATATACTAAGGCTATCGAAAAATTGAGCAGTAAGCTCTCCAGGGTACTATCACCGATAAAGATGTCGCTGGAGTTTAGGATAAGGATAATCTCGATGACGAGCGACATAATATATACGAAGGTCTGATCGATCAAATAATTGACAAAGCGCTTTCCCTTGCCGGCGGCCAATTTGACCAGATCACTTTCATTCCACTCTTGTACATTTAGCGTGGAGTCGATGACGTTGTCAGCGATATTCATAGTGGTATTGTTATCGTTTAAAAAATCATTTATAAATACAGGTAAAGACTTGAAAGTAAGTGGTGTATATAAAAAATACGAAACAATCTTAAAATTGTCATTAGTTTTCCGGCTTAAGCACAATTGACATGGTCGGGTACACCGAGCGTGCAGCTCTGCTGCATGTTTTTTCTTTTGTACTTTCAGAAGCGCTTCCCTTTCCTTTTTCGTCCTGCTGCCCATCACAACGCTCTCATCATCAGTCTCCGGACAAAAAATACGACCAGTCCCAGTACGATCAACAATAATAGCGCAAAACCCCATTGAAGCCAGGCGAATTCCTTTTCCAAGGTCAGGCCCGCATTGTCACCGATAACGATCAGCCCGCCCCAGTAAAAAGGCGACCGTTCACTGCCCGACCGTGAGCGGATATACTTGAGCTTGGCCGCTCTCAAGGCCGCGGATTTGCTCAGGCCACGGTGCAGCCCCGCGTAGAAATCGACCATGAGGTGACGGCCCGTCTGATCGGTGATGGACCAGAGGGAAGAGACGACACTTTTGGTGCCGGAGTGGAAAAAACCTCTGGCCAGGCTCATGACACCTTCACCTTTGATGACTTCGCCCAGCGAGGTCTGGCAGCCATTGAGTACTACCATGTCCGACTGGTTCTTCGTGGCATAGATTTCGGCCAGGGACAGGGTGCCGTCGCTAAAGGCAATCCAGGGCTTGCCCCGCTGCTCTACGCTGGCGTGGGTAGAAAGATGGATGATCTTATAGTCTCCCATCTGTTGTAGGAAACGGGCCTTGGTCGCGCCCCCGCCCAGTATGATATCACCACCATAGATACCTTTGATTTCTTCGATTTCCTTTTGGCTGAAGCGAAGCCTTGCCATCCCCAGTGCTTCGAACTCTACAGGGGCAAACCCCAAAAAACCGTGCTCAGGCCGTCGGGAGAGCTGTTTGTTCAAGGCCAAGTGAGACATAGAATAGGCATAGCGCACCTCTACCTCCTCTATGAGGAACTTCGCGTCCGCTCCATTGACGATCAAAGTCTCAAAAGGAATCTGCTGTAGGGTATAATCGGGGATGATGCAGAGCTTTTTGCCCCGAATCATTGCATGGGCCTTTTCGGGGATCAACTGTTGGAATACCCGATAGGAGAGCATCTGAAAAGCCTTCATCTTCTGAGGGGTGGACATCACTTGGGAAAGATAAGTGTAGAGTTCCGCTACTGCAGTGTTGAGCCCCTTGGTATCGTCTATAGGAAAGAAAAAAGTGTCCTCTGCCGTGCTGAGCAGACCATAGCCCTGCTCTTGGCTCAGTATGTACTGGAGTACTGCCTTCTCCCCACTCAGGTAATTTTTCCGGAAATCAGGGTAGGAGAGGATGTCAACTTTGTTTTTCAGCTTGGCATAATCGGGAAAGGCGACCATCAGAGAATCCATAAAACGCCGATGCTCCCGCTTATGTGCTTCTACACGGCTCCTCAGTGTGCCAGTGTTTTCAGTATTTTTTTCTTTTTCGGAGGATTCTTTATCTTCGGCCAGTAGGATATTGCGCTTGAGTTCGAATTCCCGCTTGGCAATGGCCTGGGGCAGCTGACCGATCTCTTTTGCCTGTTCGTTGCTGATATTCTCTAAAAGTTGCAGGGCCTTGTTTTTCTCCATGAAGTAATAGGCCATCTCGGGCCTGTCGAGCAAGTGACAGGCTTCGACCGCTTTCAGGTATAGAGAGGCACCTTTGGCCCTCCAGAACAGCTTGGATTGTTGTTCGATACTTTCGAAACGGATGAGGTCCACCAGCTCATCGGCCAGGGCAAATACCTTCAGGGCCTGCGCTAAGTGATCTTTGTTTTGGTCATAGCGGTAGTACTTTACCCAAGCATTTGCCTGTTGTACCAAGTAGCCGAGCAGAAAATTCTTCTCCGTGGAGGCTTCCAGGTCTTTCAGTTCGAAGACCTCGTCAAAACGAATGCTCCTATCCCTACCGATGGAGTAGACAATGGCTTTCTGGTACTGGTACAGCCCTTTTTCAAACTGCTGTTGTGCGATGTGGACATCCCCGAGATTATCATAGGTATCACTATGGCTACTGTCATAGATCTCCGACCGGTGAAGGTGATATAGTGCCGAGTCCAACTGGCTCAGACCCAGATAAGACCGGGCCAAGCTATTGTGGACGATGGCCAAGTCCCGTTTTCTTTCCTCGGACAGGGCCTCCAAAGTCTTACGGTGATAGCTGATGGCCCTTTGGAACTCACCGGTTTCCACTAAGCGGTTTCCTTCAATTTGATATAATTGAGCTACCAAGCGACTATTGATAATACCGCTTTGTTGTAAGGTTTCTGTAGCTTTGTCCAGATAGCGTTTGACCTCGCCGGAGTGCTCTTTTAACCCCATGAGCGCATAGGTATTGGCAGTCTCCCTGTAGGCACTGATAAGTTCTCTTTGATGGAGCGAATCTTTCTCATAAAAAGAAATCAAATGGGTAAAGCTGGATAGTCCTTTGTGAAAATCCCCGATGCTATTATAGGTTTTGCCCAGTTCTAGGTAGGCCAGTAGCGTTTTTTTACTTTCCATGCCTAGGTCTATCAGCTGGATATAGGCATCGATAGCTTCATAAGCTTCTCCCTTCACAGAGTGAAAGTACCCGAGGTTATACAGGCTTTTTTCCAAGGATACCAGCAGCGCGGAGTCTGCCGGGGCCGCCAATGCCCTTTTTAGGGTAATGGCCTTTTGGGTATACCGTATCGCTGCTGAAAGAGCCTCATCGTCCCCATTGAGCCATTCGCGATAGTACCACTGACTGCCCAATCGATGATAGTCTTCGGCCAGTGGTAGGGTAGCTTCCTTACTTTCAATCAGGGAAACGAAAGCATCGATTTTCGATTGTTTGACCTCCTTATTGGCCGTCGATTGAAGTATCTTCGAGAGTACATCCACAGGCTGAGCGCCGCTCGAAAGGGACATGCAGCAGGTAAGTACCGTATACAGCCAGACGACAATGTACGCGCTGGATGATGACCGCCCTTTACCGTTTTTGCTCCTTGCTTTCGTGTTGAGGTATGTCCTTGGGCAGCTTCCTCTTTTCGGAGGATACTGTCGGGATGGATGTTTTATAGCCTTCATATTCGGGGCAAATATAGATAAATCTATAATGGTGATGGTATACCGAGGGATTTCGGAAAAGAACTATGGAAAAAGCAAACCGATAGATAGGCTTGCTTTTTCCGAGGGTAAAATAGGATGAGGCGATGGCCTACATTATCCCAAAATGTTCGTTGGAACTTCGTCATGAGGACTTAAATGGCTATAAATCAGTGCGTTTTCTTGGGTTCAGCGTAGCACCGCTACGGTGAATTCAAAAAACGCATTCAGTTACTGATTTGAAGCCAGTTATACAAATTTGGGTTTTAAATGTCGTATAAGATTCCGCGGGTCATTTTGGTATCCATCAAGGCGATAACCGCAGGGATAGCAGCGCTATCGCGAGGATTGTCAACGCAGAGTGAAGCAAAATGAACAGGAAGATAGGCGATATTTAAAAGCTAAGTTTGTATTAAGTCCGGAATAGATTTTCTAATGGACATTTTGGGATTATGGTCCTAACAAAACATGTCCACCATTAATATAGGGCAATAGTTCTGGGGCGATGTAGGACCCCGCAAGAAAGTCATGCCTTTGCGAAGGTGCGGGTGAACTTGGGTTTTCTGAGTAAAACTGTGCAAAACGGGCCGTGCTGTAAGCCGTGGAGAAAGAAGAGCCTGTGACATACACTATATCACTGACATTGCCTTTTTCATCCCAGATTTCAATCGGGTATTTGCCGTATGGAGCGGTCAGGTCGATGCTGACACGACCATAATTGGAACCGCCCGTACCGATATTGTATACCTTGTTCCCTTTGATCCGGGGCCTTCCATCAAAACCACCGATGCCGAGGATATTTTCTAAAGTATAACCCGATGGGAAGTGGCTCCATTGTCTACTGTCAGTGTCCAGACGTAGATTGCCCGCAGAGGTCATGACCAGCGTGTTTCTGGAGATCTTCTTGATCTCCCCCTTCAGTATCTCTTGTTTTTTCAGGTTATAAAAACCGAAACTGGCATTGACGATATCGATATCGGGGAAGTGCCCTACATAGCCCATGGCACAGACCACATCCCAGTAGCTGCCCAGACCTTGTTCGTTGAATACCTTGAGGGGGAGGATACGGTAGCGGACATCGCGTTTGTCCAGTGTGCCAGTGATGATTTTGGTCACGGCCGTACCGTGTCCATGGTCGTCCCGCACTTCCATGGTATTGTCGATAAAGTTCCATCCGGAGATGCTTTCGCCACAAGGCCCCATCTCTTGACTGGGATATAGGAAAGGTGTCGCCCCAGAGTTCGCATAGCCCACATAGTCGATGCCCGTATCGATAATGGCGATATTTACCTGCTTGTCGTTATCATCATAAGAGACCAAGCTTTTCAAATAGTCCAATGCCCCGTCGGGTGTCTTGTACTCGACCAGTCTGGAAATATCGAATAAAAACTCTTGGTCCCCTTCTACTCCGCCGGCTCCCTCGTCGCTACTCAGACTTCGGATGGTCCCTTCGACCTCTCCCGAATCCTCGTGGTCCAGTGTCCAGCGCTGTAGCGTAGCGATACCACAAGGACAGGTTTCGGTCTTTACTTTGAAGCGCTTACGTAGAAGTTCCCTGCGCAGCTTCTCCGCTACCTCTAAGTCTTTGAACTTGAGGACCACCTTATTGGGTACGATACGCACAAGACCTTCCTTGTCCCGATCGCGGTTGGTACTGGTTTTTTTAATGGTATTATTTTTGGTTTTTACGCCTTCTTGGAGGGTAATCCGCTCGGTTTCTTCACAGCCCTGCATGGTCAGGAAGGCAATGAGAAGTAAAGGTAAAATATGTTTTATCATCATGTTAGTTTTTGGTTATTAATGGTTTGCTTGAGGGTTTTGTGGGAAATACTTGGTGAAACAGCATTTTATCGCATTGTATTATTTTTGGTTGAAATGTCGGTACGAACAAAGTTCCTCCCAAAACTTGATTTTCATGGTCTATAAATGCATTTAGGCCGTTAAAATAACGATTTTTTTCTACAGATGCGCTCTAAAACGGAACCTATGAGAGGCGATAGTGTAGTTCTCCGATGTTTTTTTCCTAGAATAAGTACATCTGTATCATGTTTTTAAAGAATAGCGGAAAATAAGGAAAATTAGTTTAAATGACACATTTACAGTTGTTTTGATATGCCAAATCATATCTGTTGAAAACCGAGGCCAAATTTCGTATTTGATTTGTACCAATTACTGAAAACCAGCGGAGGAGTAATGTAAAAGCCTGCTTGAAATAATACAAAACTGTAAAGCATCCCGGCCATCCAGCGCTAATCAAAGGGCAGTTGACCACATCGGCTTATCCTTCACATACGGACAGGCCCTATCCGACCACAGAGGATAGCTGTCTAGGCCATATCCCTAAGGTATAGCGTATACTTATGGCACATTGGCAGAGGGTACTTCGTGGTTTCATGGCTCGAAGGACTTTCAAAAAAGTATCCCGGACTGATTTTAAATACATGTAAGTTGCTTTATTTCAGTTGATTATGATTTTTTTGTTGAAATATCCGTTATTTGGAAGGAAAATCGGCATTAGCCGACAATACTTTCGACCGATGTGAGAGACCCTTGTTTCGAGCCGAGCCGAGCCGAGAAGCTAACTTGAGCGTAAAAAGACTTTTTGTTTGCTTTTTTGAGCGCTTTTGTGCCATTTGTCATTTGGCTGTCCCCTCATGTCCAAGAGGTGATGCTGAGAGAGGTACTTTATGAATTGGACGATAAAAACGTTAACTTCATGTATATATTCAGACTGTTGGAGACGCGCTGATCGTAGCTTGTTCCGTATAGGGAACGCTAAGGAAAGAATAAAAAAACAGCACTACCTGCAAAAGATTTTGACGATACCGTTCGGCAAAAAATCTTAATACCAGATAGAGCGGCCTTCTCAAAACAGTCCTTGGACCAAAAGCCAGAATCGATGTTGATCAATTGCCTAAACAACTACTACCGGGTATTGGCCTGTGTACTTATACTATTATGGGGCTGTGGAGAAGAAGACTCTATTGCCCCTAATGATGGGTTTTCGGGCATACCCCCACTTTTGGAAGACGCACCCGCCCCATGGCAGCAAGAGCGAACAGCGCAACTTGCCCATACTATCGTCCGCGCCGCACTGGAGGAGGAGCGGTCTTTTGCTTGGACAGGCAGTACCGAGGGAAAAAAATCTGTTTCGAAGGCCACTACGGCACGGGAAGATATCCTCGAAGGAAATAAGAAAAATACCACGAAGAAGCCTGGCCTTCTCAGAAAAGCGATGGCAAAAGAACCTCGGAAAACGAAAGTGAAGCAGGGTATCCACTTGATGTCCTCCCTGCCTTCGGGAATATACTATTTCAAAAAAGGTAGCGAATTGTACAAGCTCAAAAAAGGGCAGGGACAGGGTGCCATCGTGCAGGGCAAGGTGACCGTACTCAATACCAAGGACAAGGACATCACCCTACTGAGTGGTAGGGAACAGCGCAAGATCAGTATCAAAGCAGGAAAGAAAGTGGTTTTTGAAGCCGGCGAAGAAGATGCCCTCTTTTACCTGAAACAGAAACAGTGCGCCCGGTTCATTTCCGAGTGATATCAATTTGTACATGCTCCCAGGTCATGCAAGGTCAAATTCATTACGGATTTGTACCCAAGAGAAAGTAATACAAATTTGGGTTTAAAAACTATGTTTGTATAAAATAGGAGAATTAGCTCGGAAGGGTTTCAGAGGTCAATGAAGCCTATCGTCCATTGTACATCGGTGAAACTATTAATGGGAATGCTCCATAAAGACATCATTCTATCCAAGAAAACATCCTATCCTGAACCCTTCGCGCTTGCGTATGGACAAAGGCCTATCGACATAGTGAAGGTGTTTTTTGAACCGACTTTAGCGCTACTGTGCCCTAACCCGTAAAACCCGAGCATTATCGCCATCTCTTTTCTTCTCACAGACCGGGTGGACATCGGACGAAAGACAGTAGGTTCCCTAGAGAGACTATTTTGACCTTGGGTCTATCGGATAGGACCTGCCGCCGACACTGTCGGCCCCTATACCACTATCTCTTGGATTCTTGATCGAAAAAATTGCTATACTATCATTATTTCCCTAGTTTGCCACAAAGAGCGATTTTTTGATTACAGAGCCTATGCCCTTGAACCCGCAGTCCCCGGAAAACAGGAACACAGTAAAGGACCGTCCGCTTACGGATCAGGATGACCTATTGACCATAGGTGCTACCGTGGCCGCTGCCATCGATGCCAATATCGAAGCGCTGGAACAGGAGATGGACTGGCTCGAAGACCTAGTAGCAAAAAGAGTGGAAACCCTGATGGCCCCTAAGAAAGTACAGCAGTGGACCTCTGCACCGAAGCTCATCAGGGCACCCGACCTGCTGGGAAGTAGCTATCGCGATCTCGTCATGGACCTAGAGCTGAGCTATGCCGAACGGCTACTGCTCATCCTCACTTTCTGTGCGGGCTATGACAACGATAGACTGCTACTTTTCCGGTCGGGGGATGCGCATGGTAACGAACGCTCTAAAGCTGTCGGCGGGCGAATGGCGCAGGGAGAAGGGAGTCCCTTTCGTCCGACTTTACAGACGCTGTTGTTCCTCTTGGCGGGCAACGATAAGCATACCTCCCTCAAGTACCTGCTGCACCTCCGAAAGCGGGACAAACTTTTCTCTCCACAGATACTCCACCTCATCGGTCCCGAAGATGATATCAATTACATGCCCTTGAAAGAAGTACGTTTGGAAGCAGGCTACTATGACTACTTCCTTTTTAGTGAAAAGCCTCGCTTGGACCAGGGCGAGCATTTTCCTGCCCGGCTACTGGAGACCGATAAGACCTTTGATGACCTCGTACTGCCCGAGACGACCAGAAACCATCTGAAACCCGCCATGGACTACCTGCGCCATCGACGGAAAGTGCTGGGCAGGGACGATGGCCACCGCAAATTCAATGGAGGACACGTGATGATGCTCTACGGCCCCCCCGGTACGGGCAAGACCCTGACCGCTGCCGTTATGGGGCAGGAACTGGGCGTGGAGACCTATGCCATAGAACTGTCACAGGTCGTCTCCAAGTACATCGGAGAGACCGAAAAGAACATCGACCGCATCTTTGAACGGGTACGGGGCAAGGACTGCATCCTCTTTTTCGATGAAGCCGATGCCCTCTTCGGTAAGCGGACCGAGGTGAAAGATGCCCGCGACCGCTATGCCAACCAAGAGACCAGCCACCTCTTGCAAAAGATAGAACAGTGTACCGCACTGGTCGTTCTGGCCAGTAATTACCGACAGAACCTCGACGATGCCTTCGTACGTAGGATACTCACCTATGTACACCTGCCACCTCCCGAACAGCAACAGCGGATGCACCTATGGGAGAAGGCTATTCCCGAGGCCTATGCCTATGCACCGAGCGACCTGCCCGAGCTGCTGGCGGACAGCTATCCCCTGACGGGGGCCAATATCGCCAATATCATCAAACTGAGCTGCTTCGATGCGGAAGCCGCAGGTAGCCATCTGCTCGACCTAGAGCGTGTGGAACACTTTATCCAAAAAGAACTGCTCAAGGAAAACCGCCAGGCCCCACAGAAAAGCCATAGGGCAGCACCGTTACCAAAACCCACTGCCCCCGCCGCCCCCGCACAGCGAGAGCAGCTCGCGCAGCAGTACAACGACTTTTACCAAGGCCAGCCTGCCCGGTCCATGAGCGAGGCCGAGGCCCGCCGCCGCGGACCCTACAGCGACAGTCCCGGGACGAAGCAGGGAAGGAGGGGCCGTGGAAAAGGACTTTGACCTCGACCCCATACCCAGGGAGA
>CANLOE010000068.1 GCA_947492745.1 uncultured Cyclobacteriaceae bacterium
GCGGTTATCGCCTTGATTGAAACCAAAATGACCCGCGCAATCTTATACGACATTTAAAACCCAAATTTGTATAAGTCTGAAATTTACATTTAACATTTTTACGGTCCAGACCCTTAAAAACACATTTCAACATCAAGGTTTAAAAGAAAGTTGAGCATTCCTTTCAGATAAAAAGGGCTTTTTTTAGAAAAAAATGAACGTTCAATATGCAATGGAACAATACCGCATACATTATTCATTGTGAGTGAATTGCATACAATAATGTATGGGTTGATTTAAAAATCAAAGAAAATCGTCAAAACAAATTTACTCTTGAGCTTGCTAAGCTAAAGAATGAGACGTATGTTTGTAATTATATATATCAATTAATAATTTTTATCAATTAATAAAATGTATCTTGGATTTACTTATTGTAAAAGAGCGGTTAACTAGTGCAGGACTGAAAGCGACCCAACAACGTATGGTCGTACTTCATGCCCTAACACACATGCATAATCATCCGACAGCAGAGCAAGTATATGAAGCTGTGAAGCCTGAAAACCCAAGTATTTCTCTTGCTACGGTATATAAGACTTTGGAAGCTTTTGTAGCGAACAATCTACTCCACAAAGTATCCTCCCCTGAGGGTAATATGAGATACGACCCCAAACTGGAGCATCATGGCCATATACACTGTATGAACACAAAAGAAATCATCGACTATCATGATGAAGAACTAAATATGCTGATCATGGATTTTTTCAAGAAAAAAAAGGTAAACAATCTGACTATAAAAAATATCAACCTCCAAATCAATGGAGAAAAGATAAACCCTGATAAAAGTGTCAGTATAAAGTGAGTTCAAACCTTATACAAAACCCTTTGGTGATGGATTCATCAAGGGCAAGTCATTAATTTAAATCAATTATTTATACATCTAAATTTTCAAGTTAAATGTCATTAGTAGGAAAAAAAGCACCTGTATTTGATGCTCCCGCCGTCCTCAATGGAGAAGAAATCGTAGAAAGCTTTTCTTTGGATGAGTATATCGGCAAAAAAGAGGTTATGTTCTTCTTTTATCCCAAGGATTTTACTTTTGTATGTCCGACCGAAATCTTGGCGTTTCAGGAAAAACTCGCTGAATTCGAAAAAAGAGGAGTTGCTGTTGTGGGTTGCTCTTGCGACACCGAAGAGACTCACTTGGCATGGTTGATGACCCCAAAAGACAATGGTGGTATCGAAGGCGTAATCTACCCACTGGTAGCTGATTCATCCAAGACCATCGCGAGTAATTTCGGTGTATTGGCAGGAGATTGGAGTTATTCCGAGGAGGGTGACCTTTCTTTCGATGGGGCACCCATTGCTTTCAGAGGCACTTTCTACATTGATAAAGAAGGTATCGTAAGGCATGAGACCATTAATGACCTGCCTTTAGGTCGTAATATCGATGAGATGCTGAGGGTCGTAGATGCTTGGCAGCATGTCCAGAAACATGGTGAAGTATGTCCCGCCAACTGGGAAGAAGGAAAAGATGCTATGTCCGCGACAAGAGACGGAGTCGCTAGTTATCTGTCTTCGCACTAGTGGAGAAAACATTGTTTTCCAATAAAAAAGCAGAAAAACCCCCTCATATCAGGGGGTTTTTTATTTTTGTGAAAATAATGCAATATCCAAACTTCTATCACACCCTAATTCATGCAACTGCTATTTTACAACCTAAGTATACAGTGCTACCGATGGGGCATAAAACTGGCTTCGCTTTTCAATGCCAAAGCCAGATTGTTTGTCCAAGGACGTAAGGGATGGCAGAAACGGATAAAGAATATCACAAACGGAAAACAGTCACATGCCTTGGTATGGTTTCACTGTTCATCTTTGGGAGAGTTCGAACAGGGACGTCCTATCATCGAAGAATTCAGAAAGCAATTCCCTCAATACAAAATACTACTGACATTTTTCTCTCCTTCGGGATATGAAATTCGAAAGTCTTATGATAAAGTTGATTTTGTGCAGTACCTTCCTTTAGATACGCGCCAAAATGCAAGTACCTTTATCAATGCCTGGAACCCTCAGATTGTTTTCTTCATCAAATATGAGTTCTGGTATCATTATGCCCATATACTACATAAAAGAAATATACCCTTATTATCAGTGTCATCCATATTTAGGGAAGAGCAGATGTTCTTTCGATGGTACGGCGGTTTTCAACGACATATACTGAAAAAATTCAGTCATTTCTTTGTGCAGAACGAAACCTCCAAACTACTTCTGAAGCGTATCGATATTCATCAAGTGAGTGTCGCTGGGGATACGCGTTTTGACAGAGTGGTACATCTCAGGGAGCAGGCCTTTTCCATTCCGCTAATATCCGAGTTCAAAGCAGGGGAAAAACTGTTCATCGCAGGAAGTACGTGGCCAGAAGATATGGAGGTACTTTCGCCTTTTATCAATGAAACAAATGAGGTGAAGTTCATCATAGCTCCTCACGAAATAGAAGAAAGCAATCTGGAGAAAATAGAAAGCGACCTGAGTACGAAGAGTATCCGTTTCTCCCAAATGGAAGGTTTGGATCTAAGTAGCTACAAAGTACTACTTATCGACAATATCGGTATGTTATCGGCACTTTACAGCTATGCCGACTATGCATTTATAGGTGGTGCATTTGGCGCAGGCCTACACAATATCCTAGAAGCCGCTACTTTTGGTATTCCCATCTTGTTTGGTAACAAAAACTACAGTAAGTTTCAGGAAGCCATAACCCTGAATGCTGCCGGAGGGGCCTTCGTTATCAAGGATTTTGAAAGCCTCTCCCGCCAATACGAAGCTTTATGTAATGAGGACGAGTATCAAAAAACCAGCGAGATAACTGCCACTTACGTCAACGAGAATATCGGGGCCACAGAAATCATTATCCGCCATTGTAAAACACTGATAGACCAATGATGGAAGGACTTGTCATGAAATCAACGGGTTCCTGGTATACTGTACGAGGTACCGACCAAAAAGACTACTCGTGCAGAACGAGAGGCAAGCTAAAACTCAAGGGCTTCAAAACCACGAACCCTATCGCTGTTGGCGATAGAGTAGCTTTTGAGCTGGAGCCGACCAATGATGACCATTTGCCCAGTGGACTTATTTTCAAGATATTGGATAGGGAGAACTATATTATCAGAAAGTCCATACAGAAAACGGGGCACGGACACATCATCGCTGCCAATATCGATCAGGCCATGCTCATTGCGACCATTGTATACCCGCGCACATCACTCGGCTTTATCGATCGCTTTCTGGTCTCCGCTGAAGCCTTTAGGATACCGCAGATCATTGTATTCAATAAGGCCGACATTCTGGACGATGCACTTCTGGAACATCAGCAGCAAGTCATTGCTATTTACGAACAACTGGATATCCCCTGTCTTACGGTATCCGCCCTGACTGAAAAAGGTTTACAAGAACTTCAAGACTACCTTTCTCAAAAGACAACTTTGATTTCAGGACATTCGGGGGTGGGAAAATCAACGTTGGTCAACAAAATAGCTCCCCAAATAGCTCAAAAGACGGGTAAGGTTTCCGATTTTGCTCAAAAAGGGATACATACCACCACATTTGCCGAGATGTTTGCCCTTAATGAGAATACGATGATCATCGACACTCCGGGCATCAAAGAGTTGGGTCTGATCGATATCGGTGAAGCCGAACTATCAGATTACTTCCCCGAAATGCGTGAGCGCGCACAATTCTGTAAGTTTCATAACTGTAGGCATACCCATGAGCCCCGCTGTGCCATCAAAGAAGGCATAGAGGCCGGAGAAATTGCCCCCACGCGCTATGATGCCTATCTTAGCATGCTTGAAGATCACGACAATCGGCGATAATCGAAATAGCCGACCTTCTCCCCTATACCAATTCGACTTTGCCCCATGAAGTTGTAGGTCATCAGGGCAAGACCAAGATGAACGTTTTAACCCGGATCATGCGTTGGAACTTCGTAACGAGGGTTTAAACCCAAAATGATCAATAGAGAACCTATTCCGCGCATAAATAGCTTCATACCGGAAGCTTTGCCCACCGGTCTTCATTCACCATAGCGGTGCTATGCCGAACGAATCCAAATGGCCGGTATTTTGCCATTTATACGCTCATCACGATTTCTATCGATCAATTTGGGTTAAACCCAAATTGATCGATAGAGCATGTTTAAAAATGATTGGCATATATTTAGTTCATTTCTCCATATATGATTTTGCTTTACTCTTAAAAACCGGATATTATCTACTTTAGGTTGGTCCGGTGGTCAGGCCTATCAAGATAGGTCAGCTTTTTCATTTTTGGCCTGACCCAAAACGAAGCAAAAAAAATCAAGACTGTGAACAAATAGGCTGAAAATCAATCCATTCCACTAAAATCCACCAAGCTCCCTACGGTCAGACAGGGTGGACTTCTTTACGCTACATTTCTTGATTTCTTTTACGCAATTTGTTCAAGGTTAAACAAATTTATCATTATTTAATTAAAATAATTTATATCTGCATTATTAAATATATATTATATTTTTATTTAAATGATAATTATTGAAAATTTGTTTTTGAACAAGCTCTTAGCATTTCTATTCTGAACATAAATTGCTTCAAAATCAGCAGTTTTATGCTGCGCAGGTTTTACACCTTAACAATCAATCAAGCCTCCTCAACTAAACCACAGATTTTATTGCAATTATGACCTCATGACGAAATCCTATTGATCAATTTGGGTTTAATGTCAATACATCAGGGATTTTTATTGTATTTAGCATAGCACCACTATAGTGAATTCAAAAAACGTAGTGCAACGACCGGTTTGCAGCTATGTAGATCCGCAGTAGGTTTTTCAATGCATAATCTGGACTTAACCTTCTGACTAATAAAAATTGCGACTTTCCTAGAACAACTTCAATAGGCTTACTTACTGTTCGTTCAGTTGCCAATCATAGTCGTAATACCCGATACTATAGTCTTTAGGTATAGCACGTGTCCTGTATCTCCGAATAAAATTCATAGAGCTACTACCATTACTCTCAAAATCTTTTTTATACCATTCGAATATCTCCGAAATCAATATTTTCTTTGTCTCTTTATCTTCCTTTATGAAATTTTTATCATTAACGGCCATTACCGATCGTATCTCCAATGTTTGGTCCAACTCCTCCGGTTGGTAAGCAAAACTGGCTAGCTTGGGACAACTCTTTGCTGCACAGGCCAAGGCAAAATGTATCCGTGCATCTTTGTAAGGAACCAATAATGCATCATACTCGAGCGTGTTCAGCGTCATTCTACTCCCCGCCACGTCGTGCTCTGCAACATCAAAAAAACCGTCCTTATCTTTCGGGGAAGCTAGTGGATAAAATCTAACAACTTCGTGGATAACGATAATGTTATAAGCATTGATATAGAAGGCTTTTCTCGTATCCTCATCGGCATCGTCAAGATTGATTTTTCCCACCATGGCATACAGATCATTGATTTGACCTACATCCTTTCTGATGGCTTCATAATCTACCAAACCGCTGACTACATGGCTGGACATGAAGGCATCCGTACTATCAAAAAACTCATTCAACAACTTGTCCTGCGAAAAGGCCGAACTTACGGCCATGACCGCAGCAATGGCAATAACTACTATTTTTTTCATTTTTATATGATTTAAGTTGACTTAAATTATCATTTATGACTGACCTTATCTATCGGGGCGCAAGTCTTGAGAGAAGCATAGCACTGTAACTGTTATGCTCAAATAAAAGATCCTGCTTGTTTGTAGGATATTATTCTTCCTTATGAAGTGATTTAGACTTTTTATTTTACCTGCAAATTTCACATTTAGCACCCTTATTTTATCTTTTTTGAGTTCCGTAGCTTTGGCTATGCAATGGAAACAAGTCTTCATCAGGGTACAAAGGCCAAAATTCTCGGTGCCAAACAAAAAATCTAAATCACTTTTTTATGCCTTCTCGGCTCTAAAAGAATTCAGACAAGTGTTTTGCCTACCAGGTTGGTCGGCCTCACCTGATATGTTGACCTACAATTCTCTAATACACTCTTAATCATACGTTAATCCCTTACTTGCGTAGGCAGTTTTGTAGTAAATATAGGTTTAATGTCAAACAGGTGACACGCCTGTTACGTTTCGCTCTTTGTTCTGCAATATGTCAAGTGCTAGACAAACCTTAGTTCGAAAACCCTTGTATATAGATGAGAGAAATATATCTTTATTATATAAAAACCTGTTAGGCACTATTGGTGATTCTCTCATTCCAATACGTACTATTGTATGAAACCTTAGAGTGCTACTGGAGTACCGACAGAGGCATCTTGATGATTTGCAAAATGTTTATCGCATAAGATGCCCTGTATGTCCTTTACGGCCATTTATCAAACTATACTTACATGAAAAATGTCATTATCATTGGCAATGGTATTTCGGGGATTACGGCAGCCCGCCACATCCGAAAGCTAAGCGATCACAACATCACAGTGATATCCTCAGAAACAGATCATTTCTTTTCCAGAACGGCCTTAATGTATATCTATATGGGCCATATGAAATATGAGAACACCAAGCCTTATGAAGATTGGTTCTGGGAGAAGAACCGTATCGATCTGGTCAGAGCTTATGTCAACTCCGTTAATAGTACCCAAAAGACCTTACAGCTTTCTACGGGCAAGGAACTGAAATACGATGTACTTATATTGGCTACAGGTTCTAAATCAAACAAGTTCGGCTGGCCGGGTCAAGACCTGAAAGGTGTTCAGGGCCTGTATAATTTTCAAGACTTGGAATCGATGGAAAAATACTCTCCCGATACACGACATGCGGTCATTGTCGGCGGGGGACTCATCGGTATAGAAATGGCAGAAATGCTACTGACCCGTAAGATACCTGTCACGTTTTTGGTAAGAGAGAGCAATTTTTGGAACAATGTCCTTCCAGAACAGGAGTCAAAACTTATCAGTCAGCATATACGGGAACACCACGTAGATCTACGCCTATCTACCGAGATGAGGGAAATCCTCAGTGACAGTGAAGGCCGTGCCAGAGCAGTTGTCACGGGGGATGGAGAAGAAATTGCTTGCCAATTCGTAGGACTTACGGCCGGCGTGAGTCCGAACATCGACTTTCTAAACGATAGCGGTATCGAAACCAAACGCGGTATTATGGTCGATGAGTATCTAGCCACAAATGTCCCTGATGTTTATGCTATCGGTGATTGTGCTCAATTCATCACTCCCTTACCGAACAGAAGACCTATAGAGCAAGTATGGTATACGGGAAGGATGCAGGGAGAAGTCGTTGCCAACACCGTCTGTGGAAACAAGACCATCTATAAACCGGGAATATGGTTCAACTCCGCTAAGTTCTTTGATATCGAATACCAGACTTACGGTCATGTATGGAACCAGCTCAAAGAAAACGAAGCAGAATTTTATTGGGAGCACCCGAGTGGCAAAAAATGCATGCATTTCGTATTCGATAGTAGGGACAATACCTTCTTGGGTATCAATAATTTTGGTATCCGTTTACGCCACGAGGTATTCGATCGGTGGCTAAAAGATAAAAGGGATATCTATCACGTATTGGAGAACTTAAGAGAAGCCAACTTCGACCCAGAGTTCTTCGACAAGCATGAAGAAGAAATCATCCGGGCATTCAATCAACAGCACAAAGGGCAGTCCATTACACTCCAGAAGCAAAAAAGTTTATTCGCAAAGATATTTAGCTAAACATCCATCAAAATGACCAAAATAATACAAAGTATAGGACTCGTCCTATTCGTTCTGGGCTTGGGATTCTTCATCTCCCTCCCATTTCTTGATAGTTTCAAACTAACTGATGAGGTATTGAAAAGCACTCTTGGCAATGAGCAGCACTATGAGTTGTTAAGCGAGGCTACAAAACCCATGTTGGACAAGACATACACCAGTAGTTTTTCTTTTTCCAGTGATTTCATTACCAGTTTCAATCATGTCAACGATGCACTCAAAGCCGAGGAGAAATGGGACCAGGTCATCTGGGACAATCCCAATGACCTGACCATGCGATTAGCTATTGCTTCCAATCAGAGTTTTGCCAAGGAAAATAAGTTTCTGACCTTTCTGCTTACTTTTGTCGTCGCTATCATCGGGAGCCTGATGTATATTCTTCCTAAGGTAAACGATGGACCGGCAGGTATCAGGAACAACCATATCTTTCATCGGGCCCTGAGCAACCGTGGTTGGTTAGGTATAGTATTGGGAACATTTCTGATATCCTTTTATATCTTGCTATACTTCACTCCACAACATATCACCAGTTGGATATTCATTACCGACCCCATCAGTCAGGCCCTGAGTGGCAATACAGCCAGCCAATGGTTTCTATACGGTCTTTTGTACACCATCGCTGTAGCTGTTATGGGTATCCGTATGATCATGAAATACCGACACTCCAAATATCAGATAATACGGACTTTGTCTGTTATTTTCTTTCAAACGGCCTTCGCTTTTATTTTACCTGAGATATTGGTCAGATTGAACCAGCCTTATTATGATTTTAAGAATATGTGGCCTTTGGACTATGACTTCTTTGATGCCTGGCATGTTGATACATTGACCTCGTCAGGGGGAATCGGCATATTCATGTTCGCTTGGGGCATCACACTTTTCGTGGTCGGTGTGCCCGTGTTTGTATACCTCTTTGGTAAGCGATGGTATTGCTCTTGGGTCTGTGGTTGTGGTGGTCTGGCCGAAACCTTGGGAGACCCCTATCGCCAACTGTCTTCCAAGAAACTGTCCTCATGGAAAATAGAGCGCTATCTGATTCATGGTGTACTGGTCTTTTCGGTCATTATGACGGGTGGAGTATTGTATACCTATTTTACAGGTGCGGGGCAGGTATTTGGCCTTGAGACCAGTAATGTCAGAAGTACTTATGGCCTAATGATCGGCTCCATCTTTTCCGGAGTCATCGGTACTGGGTTCTACCCTCTGATGGGTAACCGTGTATGGTGTAGGTTTGGTTGTCCTCTAGCGGCCTATTTAGGAATCGTGCAGCGTTTTAAATCGCGTTTCAGAATCACTACCAATGGTGGCCAGTGCATCTCTTGTGGTAATTGTTCTACCTATTGTGAAATGGGAATCGATGTGAGATGGTACGCGCAGAGAGGTCAGAATATTGTCCGGTCTTCTTGTGTGGGTTGTGGTGTTTGTTCTGCGGTATGCCCTAGGGGTGTTCTCAATCTGGAAAACAGCAGTGAAGAAGGTCGATTGAACGAACCCTTGTTAATCGGTAATGACAGCATTACACTACAAAAGTAATCGATATGGCATTAGTCGGGGCTCCGTATCTCCGACTAATGCTCCTTTTCCTATTTCATGAAGTCACAGCGTTTTTTCATAAAACTATTTTGACTCCGGATTCTGTAGTAGAGCTTATCTATAAGGATTTATACTCAATATAAAATGAATAGGGAAAAGCCCAAAGGAGCGGTCAAATGTAACAAAGCATATCGTCCATGGTACATTAGTGAACAGGGCACTGGGAATGTTTCCTAAGGATACCGTTCCTTCCAAACCAATTGCGCTTGAGTATAAAACCCAATAAATCAGCGGGATTTATTGGATTCAGCGTAGCATCCTTTCTGTTGATCTACGAAAAATATTTTTATTTTACTGATTTGAAGTTTTTAAAACTGAAATAGAAAGTCAGACCGAAGATTGTCGATGTTTTGTTCGTTCGTTGAAAGAGTCATCAAATTCGCTTTCCATAAACACTTATTGAAATCAATAGAATAGTGGAAAGTGAAGAACGAGACAGTACCGATCATTAAGAAAATACCCTCAGGCTTTTTGCTAGCGAAGGGGTCAGTCTGCCACGTAGAAAAGAATAGCAGCATTACGCAAATAAACCACAACTATTTGTTTACATATAAATAAATCAGGGAGTTTTATTAGATTTAGCATAGCACCGCTATGGTGAATTCAAAAAACGTAGTGCAATGACCGGTTTACAGCTATTTAGATCCGCAGTAGATTTTTCAATGCATGATTCGGGTTCAACCCCTCATGCCATTATGACATTAGGGCTATTGGAAAACAATAGACGAGAGTTAATACAAATTTGGGATTCAACTGTCGTATAAGATTCCGCGGGTCATTTTTTTCAATCAAGGCGAGAACCGCAGGGATAGCAGCGCTGAGTGAAGCAAAATGAATAGGAAGATAGGCGATTTTAAAAGCTAAGTTTGTATAACATATCAAGAAAAAGGATTTTGTCTTTTTAATACAAAAAAAACATCACATGATTATTTCACTTTTTTTTATTTTTATTTCCATTGAAACCTGATAGGATTCTTTATTTGCAGTGTCCAAATCCAAAATTTCTCTACAAATACAAGCTATTATTGAAAATTTATAATATATTTTACTGTACTGTAAATAGTTTATCAAAAGACTTGGAAATTTGCTCTCCCTGTATCCATTATCACTATTTTATTTTGGCCGTAACAACATTTTTTGACGAGCAGCCAATACGTAATTAAAAACATGTCACAATCGATAAGACCGTATAGCAGTCCTTTTCAGGGAAAATTGATCCTATGTATTTTTGTTGCTCTTTTACTGTTTGTTGTTTGTCTTGTTATTGACGGCTACCGTAGGGATGTCGGAAATTTCAAAAAAGCTACCTGTAAACAATTAAAAGCCGTTGCCTTTGCTGCGGCCATGGAGATTGATGGAGACTTGCACCAGATGTTATCTGAAAAATACATGAGGACCAATGGCCATTCAAGAGAAAATGATAGTCTCTATAAGGTACTCAACGACCGTTTGAAAAAACATCGGGATTTCAATCAGCTGAACAATCCTATACAAACATTTACCCAAACTACTACCACGGGTGATTTCAAGCTCACTATCGGCTCTTCTCCAAAGCAATCCTATTCATCTCCTTCGACCGAAAGCTCTTTTGTAGATGTAAAAGAGACTTTCCTTAAGAGTGGTATTTTAGATGTACGGGACACCCTTATTGACCGAAGTCTATCCGTAGTTGCCCCCATTCGCAATGCCCAGAATAAGGTTGTAGCTGTTGTTCAGGTCAAGCAAAACCTTGCCCCATTTTTAAACCAAGCGAGATTAAAGCTCATTACCAAGCTATTACTGGCAATCGTTACCATATTGCCCTTGGCCTTCTTACTATATGTCCTTGGAAAAAGAGGACTGACTACGAAAAATATAACCAAAGAACAACTTGTCATCCAAAATGAAAAAATCAGGACACAAAACGAAACCATCGTGAACAGCAATAAAAGACTGAAATCAAGCATTGTTTCTATCCAAAAGCAGAATAAAGTTTTGGATAACCTGGTACAGGAACATGCCCACGAACTCAGTAAGGCGAACGATGACCTGCACAGCTTTCTTTATCGGTCTTATCATGATATCCAAGGTCCTGTAGCTACACTACGTGGTATCACCCAACTCGCATTGATGGAAATCGATGCGCCATTGGCGAAGCACTATATATCTCTGGTAGAAAGTACCACCGACGATTTGAGCAATCGTATCAAAGACATCCATGCACTGTATGAAATAAAGAACAAATCATTGGAAATCAGCTCATTCAACCTCAAAGACCTCTATATAGGGATAAGGAACGCATACATGCAACATCTACAGAATAAAGACATCCATCTGGACCTAAAAGTAGGAGGCCATATCCGTATACACACCGACAAGCATCTGCTCACCATTATCACTAAATCCCTCATTTCCAATGCACTACTCCATCACCGTCAAAAAAGACCGTCTTTCGGAACTATCTCAATAGAGGCAATGGTCACTAAGGAGGGTACCCTTATTATAAATTTTGAAGATGATGGAAGGGAATTAAACAAGTATCTGAAGAATACTATTGGTACTCTTTTCAAAAATGGCAACAAAGATACTTATGGTCTGAGTTTAGGACTTTACGTCGCCAAATTGGGCATTGATAAAATCGGTGCTCAAATCCACCTTTTGGATACTTCCACCAGTGGTAATGGTATTCAATTATTATTTCCTGAAAATACAACCTGCTGATTTCAATTTAATGTCTTCAAAATGACTAATGTCTCTATAGAATTCACTTACTTTGCAGGCTTGAAGAAGAAATGAAAGACAACTAAGGACTTGTTCTAATCTCCTCATTACAAACGGTATAACATATCTCTAAGTGCTGTATCCGCACTCAAGGAGCTAACTATTGATTATCCGCCGGCAGAGCTTACCTAGCACTCTTTAATGGCTTGAACAAGAACTGTCCGAGGTTATTCAACCTGAAAAACCTTATTAGTATTTCCCAACTTCGACAGGCTGGCATTATATAAAACACTATACACCAATTACTTGATTGAAATAATCATTTGTCAGCCAATCAAGGAAGGATAAGTTCAATAGTCCTGAATCTATTTCCGGGACAAATGGAGCAACGATAAGTTTAGGTGCAATGGTAAGGAGATAAAATGCAAGTAAAAAACGAAAGATATACTATAAGGGTCATCATACCTGCATTCAACGAGGAAAACGCCGTCGGAAAAGTCGTCCGTGACATACCCAAGTCATTGGTAAAAGAAGTCATTGTGGTCAACAATGCCTCCACGGACAAAACTGCCGAGGAAGCCGCTGCTGCGGGCGCTACCGTGCTTGCAGAAGAAGAAAAGGGATATGGCAGAGCCTGCCTCAAGGGCATGTCCTACCTACAATCCCTTCCCGACCCTACGGATATTGTAGTTTTCATCGATGCGGATTATTCCGACTATCCAGAGGAAATGCCTTTGTTGATTGCTCCGATTACAGAAAAGGATTGCGATCTTGTCATTGGCTCTAGGGCCTTGGGAAGCAAAGAAAAAGGCAGTATGACGCCTCAGCAGGTTTTTGGGAATTGGCTAGCTACTTTTTTATTAAAGTTGTTTTATAATGTTAAATTTACGGACCTTGGTCCATTTCGTGCCGTTAGATGGCAGGCATTGCATCGCATGGATATGCAGGACAAGACTTATGGCTGGACTGTTGAGATGCAGCTAAAAGCAGCAAAAATGAAAATGAAATGTGCGGAAGTATCTGTCAATTACAGAAAAAGGATAGGCTTCTCTAAAATATCAGGCACGGTCAAGGGCACTATATTGGCCGGCTATAAAATCATTTGGACTATTTTCAAATACTTATAACCGATTATCGATGGAGTACATCATTGTTGTATTGTATTGCAGCACTTTACTGATGATTTTCTTTTTCAGTTTGGGGCAGTTACACCTTACGGTACATTACTTGAAAAGTAAAAAAAATACAGCGGGCAAGAATGCCACCTTGTCCCAGCTCAGACCCTTCGTGACGGTACAGCTACCCGTCTACAATGAAAGGTATGTTATACAACGGCTGATGGATGCAGTAGCCGCATTTGATTATCCGAAAGACCGGCTCGAAGTTCAGGTACTGGACGATTCTACGGACGATACCGTTGCCATCATCCAATCAAAAGTGGAAGAGCTTCGTACCGAGGGACTGGACATTGTCCATGTGCGTCGCAGCGATAGGTCAGGCTTTAAAGCGGGCGCATTGCAATATGGCCTGGACCATGCCAAAGGCGATTTCATCGCTATTTTCGATGCCGATTTCATCCCTAAGAAAGATTTTCTAAAAAAAACCACGGAGCAGTTCATTGATGATAATATCGGCATGGTCCAAACACGTTGGGGGCACCTCAACAGAGACTATTCCCTGCTCACGAAATTACAGGCCTTTGGGTTGGATGCCCATTTTTCCATAGAACAAAGAGGGCGAAACCATGCGGGAAGTTTTATCAACTTTAACGGAACGGCAGGTCTTTGGCGCAAGACCTGTATCCAAGACGCCGGAGGCTGGTCGGCCGATACACTGACCGAAGACCTCGACCTTAGTTATAGGGCACAGATGAAAGGCTGGGATTTTAAATACCTGGAAGATGTAGTATCTCCTGCCGAACTGCCCGTAATCATGCCTGCCATCAAATCACAGCAGTACCGCTGGAACAAAGGAGCTGCCGAGACGGCCAAAAAGAACCTATTCAAGGTCTTACGCTCCAAGATTACCAATGCGTCCAAAATACATGCTATTTTTCATCTTTTCAACAGTTCTGTATTTGTCTTTTTACTCATGGCCTCCATCCTGAGCATACCGATGCTCTATATCAAAGATGCCAACCCCAGTCTGAATTTCCTTTTTGATCTGGGCAGTATATTTCTTATCGGGTTCTTCTCTATTGCTTTCTTCTATTGGGTCTCCGCCAAGCAAATCGCCCCTCTCAAGACCGGGAAGTACTACTTTTCGGTATTCCCTGCTTTCCTGACCATTTCCATGGGATTATCCCTACATAATGCCATAGCAGTACTGGAAGGTCTTTTAGGATTCAAGACCCCTTTTATCAGGACTCCAAAGTTCAACATTCAGAAAAAAACGGATACCTGGAAAGGCAATGTCTATATCAAGCCAAAAATAAGCCTGGTCACGATCATGGAAGGGGTTCTGGCCCTATACTTTATTTTTGGTATATGGTCGGGTATCTACCTGCATGACTGGGGACTCATGCTATTTCATATCATGCTCACTATTGGGTTTATGAGTGTCTTCTACCATTCGGTCAAAACCATCAAAAATGCATAAAGAAAGCAAGGGCACAACCTATACGATCTATGTGTCCCTTTTCCTTTCTTTAGGGCTCTATATCTGGGTCAACTACTTCGGTGTCAGAGAAGATTCCATTTCTCTCTTATCCGCTTATGCCGCCCTCTTTGTTGCCTATATTTTCATCATTAAGTCAGGTACGGGCATTGACCTCCGTTACTTCATTGCTGCTGCCCTTCTTTTTAGGTTTACACTGCTCTTCTCCATCCCTAATCTATCCGATGATATCTATAGGTTCGTCTGGGATGGCCGCCTATTACATCAGGGCCTCAACCCATTCCAGGAACTACCTGCTTACTATATGAGTCCGACAGCCGAAAGTATTCCGGGCATTGACGCTGCCCTGTACGGTAAACTGAACTCTAAGGAGTACTTTACCATCTACCCCCCTTTTGCTCAGGCCGTATTCTGGTTTTCGGTATGGCTATCGCCTCAATCTGTTCTTGGAAGTGCGATAGTCATGAAATCGCTGATTTTCATCGCTGAGGTGGGTACCTTATGGTTTTTGTTCAAGCTGCTCCGTATCTACGGACTACCGCGCCGCAACCTGTTGCTTTATGCCCTCAACCCTTTGGTCATTATAGAGCTGACAGGCAACCTTCATTATGAGGCCTTCATGATATTTTTCCTGCTCACTGCTATCTACTGGGTTAAAAAGGGGCATTACATTAAAGCCTGTCTTCCCTATGCTCTTGCCATCTGCTCCAAGCTCATCCCATTGATGTTCCTACCTTTCTTTTTAAAGCGCCTTCGGTGGAAGAAAACCATCCTATTCTATACTCTCAGTGGTCTGGTGAGTATTGGGGCTTTTGTCCCTTTATTGAGTAAGTCCCTCATTACCGGCATGGGTTCCAGTATCGCACTATATTTTCACAAATTCGAATTCAATGCAAGTGTTTATTATTTGATCAGGGCCATAGGTTTTCAGCTGTATGGATACAACATCATCCAGACGGCAGGTAAGTACTTGGCACTTGGTGTATTCGTATTTGTTCTGATTTGGGCCGCTATAGATTTTTTTAGAGAACAATCGCTTTTCCAAGCTATCCTATGGACTTTGGTGGCTTACCTACTGATGGCGACTACAGTTCATCCCTGGTACATTACTACTTTATTGGCGGTATCTTTATTGACAGAATACCGTTTTCCTATACTATGGACCTTGATGATATTTCTGACCTATGTCGGATATACTTCCACTGGATTTCAGGAGCATCTAGGGTTTACGTTTATGGAGTATGCCACTGTACTACTGTTCATGATCTATGAAGTCTACTCCCATAGGTCCAAAAAAGAGAATAAAGATGAAACAAAGGACAACACTATTATTACTGGGAATTCTGCTCTGTTGCCAGATTAATGCTTGTGGACAGATGACCTACGAAGAAAAACTACAACAACTCTACAAAAACACTGTACCGCTTATCGAAGGGGAGGTGCTCCTGAAGACAATGCCAACGGGTGACGCTGACCATAGCGCCTCTACGCTTTATATTCTGGATACCCGTGCGCCCAAGGAGTATGCTATAAGTCATATACCGGGCGCATTGTTGGTCGATTATGATAATTTCAAGACGAAGGATGTAAAACATATCCCCAAGGATGCAAAGGTCATTGTATACTGCTCCGTAGGTTACCGTAGTGAAAGAATAGGTGAGAAATTATTGAAAATGGGCTATCAAGATGTGAAAAACCTCTACGGTGGTATCTTCCAGTGGGTCAATGAAGGACATCAAGTTGTCAATCCTTCTTTAGCGCCTACCGATAGTGTGCATACTTATAACAAGAACTGGTCTCAATGGCTCAAAAAAGGAGTAAAGGTGTATGAGTAAAAGCTTATTGATCATTTTTGTCAAAAATCCGGCTCCGGGCAAGGTGAAAACGCGGCTGGCCGCGACACTGGGCCATGAAACAGCAATGAGCCTCTATCGCCAATTACTCGAAAGGACCAGGGTAGCCACTTGGGACCTTCCCTATGACAAAGTAGTATACTATGGACAGTTCATCGACAGTAGCGATCTTTGGGAGAAAGAACATTATCAAAAGGAACTTCAGAAAGGTGATGACCTAGGGGAGCGAATGCATTATGCTTTTGAAGCAAGTTTTAAACAGGGCTATGAGAAAGTATGCCTCATCGGTTCGGACATCTATGGACTGACAAGGGGTATCCTTGAAAAAGCTTTTTCGTGGCTTGACACCAAAGATACGGTTATTGGTCCTGCCGAAGATGGTGGTTATTACCTCATCGGTATGACAAGGGCCAACAAGAGGCTATTTGAAGTCAATGCTTGGAGTGAACCTACGGTCTATGAGGATACTTTAGGAAATATCCTGAACAATGACCTTAGCTACGCGGCCCTACCGGTGCTCAATGATATCGATACAGAAGAAGACTTAGAGGGTACCGACCTTCAATGGCAGTACCCATCTAATAGCTAAGGGCTTGTTGGTCACTTGACCTAAAAACGTCAACAGTATATGTATGAGCACTATAGCCTATACACTAAGCTGATTCCTTTCCTTAGCCGTACCTACCATTTAAAGTAGGCTCCAAAATTAATAGAGGGTGAAGCAGCGACCAGGTTCCCTGCACCTGCACCATATAGCCCGAGATTAAGCCCCACCTGCTCTGTCAGCCCATAGGAGAACTTGAGACCAAAAGCTACATATTCTTGATCATTGACATAAAAGCCAGTCTGTAATTGTCGGGCATCGATTACCGGATTACCGTTCTCAAAACTGCTCAGGATATCCAACACCAGTGCAGCATTCAGCTTTGGTAGCGGCTCAAAACCGATTTCGGCATTGACAAGAAGACCATGGCTATAGTCATTATTACGTATAGCTGCCCCCAAACTACCATAGAAATAAAAGCTTTCATACGATTTGCCTACGTTTATCCTTGGTATGACCGAAAGGGCATCAAGCCCTGAACTGAGCCCCGTCGTAGCGTCAAAACTGCTTGTCGGCAGTTCTATCATAAGTTGAGCTGAGAGCAGGTAGTTTTTTTCTATGATATTTCGCTTGTAGCCCAGTCCTATGTTGCCCAAAGAACTGAAATCACCCTCACCGACCAGTACAATCGGTAGTGTTGGGTTCTCAGCCAGCTCACCGGACGACATCAACTTCAAAGGCAGATTGAACATGAGTGCATCCTTATCTGTAAGTCCATATTCTAGATAGTACTGTACCGTAATATCACTTAAGTTACGGTTAGTGGTAAATTCCTCCCCTTCACCGGCAAATAGGGTATTGTACTCGGGTATAGTAGTCATGGACAGCTGCATGTATCCACCTCCTTTTTCAGGGGTCCATGGACTCTGAGCCCAGGCCCCCGTAATCCCACATATCATAAGGGCGTATAAAAGCAATGGGCATCGGTGATTTTTCGCGAGTTGTCCCACAGTAGTTAAGTAAGATCGTATCATCATTTTTGGAAGGCTTGAGATATAGGGTTGTTCATTGAAGTGGATTTAGCATTAGGATAATTTTTCCATATCCCTTATTAAAATCCTTCTTCGGTCAAAGGTAAGTATATTCTTATCCTTAAGTTCATTGAGTATGGTCGTTACTGTCTGTCGTGACGTACCTGTCAAACTGGCGATATCCTTATGGGTCAGTTTGGTCCGTATCACGGTCTCATAGCCTACTTTTTGCCCTTTATAGGCTACAGCATCTTTCAGAAAATCAATGACCCTGGTTCTGGCATCTTTGAAGACGAGTGACTCTATCTTCTGTTCCAATTTCCTGATACGCAGACCTATCAACTTGTAGATCTTCAAGCTCAAGCTCTTATCTCCGGCCATAAGTTCCTGCATCTCTTCGATGCTAATGGGACAGACAGTCGTCTTATCGTCCATAGCCTGAGCAAAATTGGTTCTTTTGTCCTCTCCGGTAAGTGCCAGTTCTCCGAACACTTCTCCGGAACCCAATATGGATTTGACAACTTCCTTACCGTCGCCGGTATAGCTGCCTATTTTCACCCGTCCATCAGCAATCATGTAGATATACTTGGAGGGTTCCTCAGGAAAGTAGATGAAATCACCTTTATTGAAATAATTGAATTGATGCCGCTCAGAAAGCGTCTTTGTTTTGTGTGGACATAGAACGTTGAAAAGATCAACGTCCTCTAGATACCAAATGTCTGCCTTATCGTTCATAACCGAATTAAAAATTAAATGAAGATTTCTATCTATAATCCCATTTATTCCCTTTATACAACGAGAAGTCGTTCTTCAAGATTCCCATCTCAAACAAAACCCATCTATTTTAAAGATAAATCGTATTTGATATCTCAAATTTTCAAATGATAGCAAGGTTTTCCACCCTCTGCTATCATTTTTTTGACTTTCTCAACGACTAAATTAAAAAAAAGAATCCTTTTTTTATGGAAAAGGTAATGGATTGCATCATTTAATCACCGAAATATATAGAAAGGCCAGTACTATTACCTAAGAACACTTCCCTAATCGGGAATAAGCAGTAAGAGTAGGAATAATTATATACTGCACTTCGGAGCCTTGCTATCCATTGATGCTATATCAGGTGCATATTTTATACTAAAACATGTTTTTTATTAACGCAACAACAGTCATACACCTATCACATTGCCAATATCGCAATTCCACTTGAGAACACTCCTTTAAAGTATTGATTGAAAAATAATTATGTATTTCCGGCATGAAATTTTCTGTTTACTAACTCGTTTTCAAAAACTCAAACTTATGGCCTTGAAAGATGTACCTTCTCGACAAAAAGATACTAATAATGAAGTAAAGTCTCTTCCACAGGATAGCTCAGACCCTATACTTTTCGGAGCTAAGCTGGACATGAGCAAAATCAAGTTCTGTTCCAACAGAAATGACACCCAAGAACGGCTTCCTATTACATAGATGTCCATCAGCGATAGGGATGTACTCATTTTTTAGTTGTCTGAAAGCGATTGCAATACAAATACGCTTTCTAAAAACGCATACCTCAAATTCCTTTTAGTTCATTGTTGCCTTTGTTCTTACCGAAGATAGCTGATGCTTTGTATATATTTCTGGAGGGAATCAGTGAACCCACGTTTGCAGACGCTTTGTCTGCTTTTTTATAGAGTCAGCAAATTTGCATGTCATAAGTGACCATAGAAATCAATAACATCGTAAAAAAAATGCAGAACGCGGGTTTATACTCAAGAAAAAATGAAATGGAAAACCTTACAGGCAATGATCATAGGGAAAAATCCGTGTAGTGTTGAATCGTTACGGGTAGACTTGTCATTAGCGTCTTTAGAAAATAGCGGCTCCTAAGTCAACAAATCATCCTGTCCCTATACAGGTTTTTCGTTTTTCTTGAATAGAGAAGCTCCCAATGGCTCTTCCACCCATGACTTGCCTTATCAATCCGATGAAAGCTATTTTGTCATGGCACAGCCCTATTTTCCCAAAATATTTTGAGTACAACATCTCATCGTGATCCATTTATACGACATTAAACCCGGATCATGCGTTGGAACTTCGTAACGAGGGTTTAAATAGCAATACATCAGGGAGTTTTATCGGGTTTAGCATAGCACCGCTATGGTGAATTCAAAAAACGCATTTATACCCAAATGAAATTGTTTTGGGACATACTGAAATAATCAAGAAAACACTGTTCTGCCCAGAACGGTCCTAATGACCGATCAACGAATGACCGGTCAACAAATGTAGGATTTGCCCAAGGCCTACGGAAATCAAATTTCCCATTTCATTTTTTGTTGAGTATACTTTACTGATGTGCAGCTATCTAGATCTGCAGTAGATTTTTCAACGCATGGTCCGGGTTAAACACTCAAATATGAGTTATAAGTATTCTTACAAAGCCACCCAAAACTTACCATAGTTCCTGTGAATATCCTATAATTGTTCTATAGAGAGCTATTTTAACCCAAAATGATCAATAGAGAAGCTATTCCGCGCATAAATAGCTTCCTACCGGAAGCTTTGCCCACCGGTCTTCATTCACCATAGCGGTGCTATGCCGAACGAATCCAAATGGCCGGTATTTTGCTATTTATACAAATTTAGGTTTTAAATGTCGTATAAGATTCCGCGGGTCATTTTGTTTCAATCAAGGCGAGAACCGCAGGAATAGCAGCGCTATCGCGAGGATTGTCAACGCAGAGTGAAGCAAAATGAACAGGAAGATATGCGATATTTGAAAGCTAAGTTTGTATTATACGCTCATCACGATTTCTATCCATCAATTTGGGTTTAAATGTCCATAGGTTACTTTCTTGCTCTTTTCAACTATTGGAAAGTAACCACAAATGGACTTACTTATTTAATCAATAACATGCATCATGACGCTACAACTTTCTGAGATATACATCTACCCTATCAAGTCCTTAAGTGGTACTTCACTCCAGAGTGCACAAGTATTGGAAAAAGGGCTGGAACATGATCGTCGGTGGGTACTTATTGACGAAGACCACGTGGTCATCACGCAGCGCAAACATCATCATATGGCCTTGCTGAAGGTGGAAATCCTAGATGGGAAACTAATTGTCAACAGTCCATTAGAGGATTTAGAAGAGCTTTTCATTCCTATGACACCTTTTTCGGGACCCGAAGTAGCAGTACACATCTGGGGTGATGTAACTGCGGGCATCGCCGCGCCTGTTGCTATCAATGACTGGTTTTCGAAAGCCCTATCGATTCCCTGCACTCTGGTGCATATGTCGGATACGATCAAAAGACCTATAAAAAAAGAATGGTCCGTCAATGATGAGCATGTTAGTTATGCCGACGGCTATCCTTATCTGATGATCGGGCAAAGCTCATTGGATGACCTGAACAGTCGAATGGAAGAAACGATGGAAATACAACGCTTTCGACCCAACTTTGTGTTTACAGGAGGTAGTCCATATCAAGAAGACCGGTGGGAGGGTACCTTGAAGATGGGAACCGTACTCTTTAAAGGACTCAAACCCTGCGTTCGGTGTGTGCTCACTACCATCGACCCCAAGACGGCAGAAAAAGGCAAAGAGCCTTTGAAGACCTTGGCTACCTACAGAAAAAATGACAGAGGGATTATTTTCGGACAGCATTTGATAGCTCTAGAAGAAGGCGCTATCCATGTCGGTGATGAGATATTTGCAAACCCATAGCTTTTCAACTCTTTGTACCCTTCTCCACTACAAACTGCGCTATAGTATATGACATTGGAGGTGTGGAGTGAAGTAAGAGTTTTATAAAAACCCAATGAAAGTTTAGGTATTGAATATCACATGTTACGGTCCATTACCTCAATGAGCAATTTCCCCTGACCGGTATTTTCAAACGCATCCAGTGACCAAAGAAGGTCTCTTCATATTAATTTTAGGACTTGTCCCGAATAATTCGGCATTGATGTTTATTTTTAGGCAAAAATACAATCCGTGATGCTCCTATACCTAAAGGCACTCCATATTATATTCGTGGTTACATGGTTCGCAGGCCTGTTCTATATCGTCAGGATCTTCATTTATCATGTAGAGTCTATGGACCGTCCCGAACCTGAGAAGAGTATTTTGGTAAAAGAATACATGAGAAACGCCAAAAGGTTATGGCTGGGCATTACTTGGCCATCGGCTGTACTGACCCTTATTTTTGGGGGCAGTCTACTGGGCTATCAATATGGCACGAACATCCCCTTATGGCTGGGCATCAAATTAGGTTTTGTGGCAGGGCTGTATATATACCAGTGGTTATGCCATGGTATCTATAGACAATTACAGAAAGGAATCGTCAAGTACAGCTCTCAGCAGCTGAGAGTGTGGAATGAGGTGGCGACTATATTCCTCTTCAGTATTGTGTTTTTGGTCATCTTGAGAAGCGCAATGAGTATGGTATGGGGTCTGGTAGGTTTGGCCATTTTTATCATTATACTGATGAGTGCCATCGGCATCTATAAAAAAGTCAGGTTAAAGAAACCGTGATTACCCAATGGCATAACCTTGTATGTCATTGGTTTTATAATGAAATCAAAGGTTTGGCAAAAAAAAGCCTTTTAAAGAAATCATATTTAGAAGTTCTATGAAGATATTATTCAATAAAACGATATATGCTTTATGTCTATGGTCCGGCATGATACTGATGGGATGTGGCACAGAGCAAAGCAAGACCTCCGATAGGCTACCGATTTTGGGGAGAAGAGAGGCTGTCGAAAAAAAAGATGCAGATGGCAATACGATTACCGATACAATATACCATACCATCACTGATTTTGCCTTTACGGGTCAAGACAGCAGTACTATCACCAACGAGAGTTTTAAGGACAAAATTTACATCGCAGACTTTTTCTTTACCAGTTGTCAGACGATATGCCCTCCCATGAAAGCCCAGATGCTGCGTGTCCATGATTTCATCGCTGATAAGCCCGAAATCGAAATCCTCTCCCATACTCTGGACCCCGAACACGATAGTATCCCAGTGCTGAAGGCCTTTGCTGAACGTTTAGGGGCCAATCCGGACAAATGGCATTTCGTCACGGGAGATAAAAACGAAATTTACCGCGTAGGACAATCGAGCTACTTGGTAACGGCCCGAGAGGATAGCTCCGAACCTGGGGGCTATCTGCACGATGCCCGTTTTGTACTGGTGGATAAAGACCGCAGGATAAGAGGTATATATGATGGCACCAAACCTGATCATGTAGACCGCCTGATGGCCGACCTGCCCAAATTACTGAAAGAATACCATACTACTGCACCATAAAAAAACAATGACCTTTATGAGCTTCAAAAAAATTCTATTCTTTTCTGCTATTACCTTTTATGCTATGGCCTGTGGTAACGCTCAGCAGAATCAGAACAGCGACCCAAGCGAACACATCGCTACGAACATACAAGGCTCTGTCAAATACAAACAGTACATGGTAGAAGGAAGAAGACTGTACACTCAATATTGTAGTAACTGCCACCAGCCCGATGGGGGCGGATTAGGGAAAGTGTACCCACCTATCAACAAGTCCGATTTTATTGACAATAATTTTGAAGAAAGTATCTGCATTATTAAAAACGGTAGACAAGGGGAGATTACAGTCAACGGAATCACCTACAACCAACCTATGATGCCCATTCCTGGCCTTACAGACCTCGAAATAGCCGAAATCAGCACCTTTATCTACAATAATTGGGGTAGGGATAAAGGGCTTATCCCAGTTAAGGGGGTGCAGGATATCCTTTCAAAGTGTACAAATAAGTAATGTGACCCTTCGAATCAAAACGGGCTACAGGTTTTTCCCATCGCCAAAATCTGTACATTGTATGGGTTGCATTTCAATGCAGGCTCATGTCCAGAATTTCACGATGAAGGCGCCTATGGACTTTCGATTGACTGTTTTTGCGGATTTGGCATAGCTCCTACTCGGAAGAAATTCGCAAAAACCAATATCGCTATTGATTCGAAGTCGATTGGTCATGGGATGGACTTTCGTAGGTATCACTCAGGGTAAGGCAATAACCTACCCTGAGTCTCGAGAAAATTTATAGTGTCCAAACGACATTATTCTTCAAACTCTTCCAATAATGCAGTGGATTCATCTATAGACAAAAGGATTTTTTCCTTTACCGACGTAATTACCTGCATCTCCTGCTCTAGGTATTCCATTTTCTGTTCTTCGCTTCGCTCTTCCCTTTTGTAATCAAAATTCTTCATCCAGTCCATCATTCCCTTATAGGCTTGCTCCAATTGCTCCACCGTCATATTGGCTTTACCGACCTGTTCGGCATTCAAGCCTCCGGCTTTTACCTTGTCCATTAACTGATTCTGTAAAGCCATCACTTTTCCTGTTCTGGGCATGACCGAGTCGTGTACCGCCATGACTTCTTTGTACAATTGGGCCGATGGGCTTAAAACGTCTTCTTGCTTTTCGATAAGGCTGTCCCCTGAGGCATCCATGTCCTGAACGTCCTCTGTCCTAGCGCTGGTATTCTCTTTGTTTTGATGACAACCTGTCTGCACTAAGGACAGTAGTATCAAAGTAATAAATCCTATTTCTCTCTTTCTCATGGTAATATATTTTCAAGGTCAATGGAAGACCATAGAAAAGGTCATTTGTTTAAAATTTGCACTAAACCCAAAATAATCAGTAGTCTTCCTATCACGAGCATAAACTGCTTCAAAATCGGCGGTTTTACGCTGCGCAGGTTTTACGCCTTGAACTATATACCCTACAATTAAGCCTCCTCACCTAAACCGTTAATCTTCGTGTAATTCTGCCCTCATCAACGAAATCCTATCGATTATTTTAGGCTAAAGTTAGCGACTAATACTGTTCCATCCTAGTATATCCCATCCATTGAGACCTCGTAGTCCTCCTGTATTTTCAATCTCAAAATTCAAGTACGCATTCTCCTCCCAATGGCGTTATGGCAAGCGTTTTTTTGGCAGATACCATCGGAGGCATTGCTTTCTTTTCCAGTGGAACTACGGTAAATATTAGAATCGATTTTGCTCTGTGAAAGTATCAAATATGTTTCAACATCCAGGCATATTCATTTTAGAAATGAGTACGTTTAACCCAAAATGAACAATAGTCTTCCTATTACGAACATAAATTGCTTCAAAATCGGCGGTTTTACGCTGCACAGGCTCGTCACCTTGATAATGTGCTGACTCATTTTTTCTATTGGTTCCAACGGTATTCGTCGAACCTTCGATTTAGTTCACTGGTGTGCCTGTTTTCCTGTAGAAGTTCATGAACCTCCCGTTCTGTTCTATCCAACGTTGATGATTCTCGTTATAGCATTGCTATTACTGATCTCAGGTGTCAGGCCTCCCCCATTGCTGAGACCACCACAGGTGTGTAGCGTCAAATAAACGAATTCATTGTTTCCGCAAAATAATAATTCGTAAAATACATAAATACAAAATAATTGCCTTAATGATGACCTTTTGATGACCTGATTATTTTGTCATTATTGGTTCTATCATCTAGATTTGGTTCGATAATGTTCCTGACTATGTAGAGTAATCAGAATAGCGATTGATTGACCGGCGGAGGTTTTATCTCTTTTTTGATTTGATTTCTATGATTCGACCAAACCTTCACTGCCCTGTTCTTTTGAAGTATCAGGTCATGTTCAACATTAAAAAAATAAACCATGCAAAACTTAGAGACTGTTTTAAAATGTATCTTTTCCTTTATTATGTACTTCTTGATTTCGTTGAAATTTCCGCTAGCTAGCGCGACAGGCTATCTTTGTCAATGGCTCACGCGGCAGACCGGCCCCTTCACTGATAATGCCCTCGGGGCATTATTTTAACGCTCGGTCCTATCCAAAATAAGTGATAAGAAATTCTAAAATAATATCTTCAAAACAGTCTCTTAGAATCAAATGTCTTTCTCGCTCTTGCATCATCCTTCGCCATGTTCTCTTGCGAGAAGGAAGGATTGGCCCTAGAAAAAGTGGAAGAAGCAAACAGTTCTCGGTGGTGACACCGGTGGTAGCGGAAACGGATCTGTCATCGATTGTACCTTCACTGGAGTTGCCAGTAGAAGAAGTTTCGTGGGTTCCGTCCCAGCGCCGACCGGTTTTGGTCCCAATACCATTTTGTAGTGGCAGATTGATGGAGGGGTTGTCCGGTCAAGAAGGCCGACATTCATCGATGTGAGCGGGTACCTACCGCAATCCCGAACCTTTGAGGTCTGCCTGAGCGTCAGCTCCAAAACTTGTGGCATACAGTCCGACTGTAGAACCATAGCTATAGCAAAGTAAGTCGACCACAGTAAATGATATCCCAAATACTGTGCATCATCCGAACCCTACTGTAAACAGCATAGACTATAGCACACATAATCTTAACATTCAATAAGTAATTCACCTTAAAACCTAAACATGAAAAAAACATTCCTATTTACATTGTTATGCAGCTTATTACTGGCCCAGACGGTACTTTATGCCCAAGTCAAGCCAAGTCACACCAATGTTCCGCGTGGACATCAACTGTACAAAAGTTTAAAGCTGAAGAGTAGGTTAAGTCAACAAGGAACTCCTATTGACAAGCCCTCCCAAATACGGGATAACGCCTCTGACAGAATATTTGATGAGCTGGACCGTACATGCGACCCCAAGACCGGAGAGATCCCCAAGGATATCTCGAAAAAAGAGAGACTATTTGTTCAGACCAGAAGCTCACTAAGGATAGCGGGTGCCAAGCAAAGGAACTCGGGTTCGGAGTGGAAGAGCAGGGGCCCCTATAATGTGGGAGGTCGCACAAGAGCCTTGGCCATTGACCTGACCAACGAGAACATCATCCTTGCGGGTGGAGTGTCCGGAGGTCTGTGGCGCTCGGAAAATGGTGGGCAGACTTGGTTCAGGGTCACCAGAAAGTTCCAAAACCCGAGTGTTTCCAGCATAGTACAAGACCCAAGGCCCGGATATCGGCATATCTGGTATTATGGTGGTGGCGAGGAGCTGGGGAACTCTGCCAGCTTGAATGCCGGAGGTCTATACACGGGAGTAGGCATTTACAAGTCACAGGACGGCGGCCGTACCTGGGAACTATTACCGGCTACGGTAGATCGTAGCGTAAATGCCGACTCTCCCTTCGACATCGTCAATAGTATGGCAATCGACCCGATCAACGGAAATCTCTATGTGGCGACGCATGATGGAGTACACCGTACTCAGGACGGAGGTAACAGCTTTCAGGAGGTATTGTCCGGTGGTAGAGGAAAAAGGGCCGAAATCATTGCCAGTAATAGCGGGGACTTTTATGCCTCTATTGCGGACTCGGAAAATTCTAGCACAATAGGCGGTGTGTATTTCTCCAAAGATGGAATGCACTGGACAAGAATAACGGATGGAGAACCGAACAATTTGGACCGTTCCCTACGGACCATCTTTGCCATCAACCCTCAGAACCCGAACGAGGTGTATATGTTTGGGGTCTCTACAGGGACGGTTGCCGAACCCCGACTGTACAGGTACAATGCCCTCGATAAAACATTTACCAACCTCACCGATAAGCTTCCAGCGCAATCGGCCCCAGTGGGAGGGTTGAATACCCAAGGTGGGTACAACATGTTGCTGGCCGTACATCCCTATGATCCGGATTTTATTGTCATCGGAGGTACGAACCTGTTCAGGACACGGGATGGCTTTAGGACAGCAATAGAGAATACAGCAGAAGACTGGATCGGCGGCTACTCCCCAAGGAATGATGTGTCACTGTACCCTGACCAGCACCCGGACATGCACGCGATATCGTTTTTCCCTTCGAATCCCAACAAAGTACTGAATGCCAACGATGGAGGACTATACCTTGCTCAGGATATCACTGCAAGCGGCAATTCCGGAACCTCCGTGGAGTGGACCTCTCTGAACAATGGTTACTTCACCACGCAACCATACGCAGTCTCCTTCGACCCCAACGCCTCAAACGAGGATTTGTTGGCAGGCTTTCAGGACAATGGCACTTGGTATACCAATCGGGAATCGGGTAATGCCCTCTGGGAACAGCAGCTGGGAGGTGACGGTAGCTATAGTGCATTTGCGGATGGGGGCCGCACACGCTATGCCTCTTCACAAAGGGGCAATATCCTGCGGTTCAACTATGATGAAAACGAAAAGCTGAAGTCAGTAGCCTGGGTACGCCCTTCATTTGGAAACTTCACGTTCATAACTCCTTTCGTATTGGACCCGAACGATGACAATGTTATGTATCTTCCCGCAGGCCGTACCCTACTCAGAAACAGCAATCTTGATGAAGTCCCCTCCTTCAACAACATCGAGGAGCTGCGCTCGCCGGCAGAGGTGAACTGGTCCAAGGTCATAGAAGTGGAATCCATACCCAGTCAAGGAAGCTCTCCCAGAGAACTCAATAATATCACTGCACTTGATGTGTCCACTTCCCCTGAACCCAACAAAGTATACTATGGAACCGGTCAAGGGCAGATTTTCAGAATGGATTTCGCCGATCTGGATTCCAGCGAACCTATAGACCTGTTTACTGGAAAGGGGCTTCCAGAAAGGGGCTTTATCAGTAGCATACAAGTGGACCCCAATAACTCCGATCGTGTATTGGTTACCTTTTCCAACTACAATATCCCTAGTGTTTTTCTGACAGAGGATGCAGGTACTACCTGGATGAATATCAGTGGTAATCTGGAAGAAAACAAAGACGGCACGGGCAATGGGCCTTCTGTACGCTGGGCTTCCTTTTTGGGCAATAATGACGGTGTCCTCTTAGGGGCCAGTACCGGACTGTACTACACCCATGGTGTCCTGAATGAACATACCGTTTGGCAACTGGAAAACAACCGGATAGGGGATGGGGTAGTTATGCAGGTAAGAACACGGAAGGACGGACTGGCGGCACTGGCCGTTCATGGAAACGGGGTGTTCAGCAAGAAATACGAGGTAACGCCCCCCGCAGGAGAGAATACACTGATTGTGGACAAGAAACCGGAGGACTTGGTATTTTTTATCGAAGAAACACCAAAAACGATGAGCGTCAGTATCGCGGGAGTCTTCAAGGACCTATCTGGGGGGGATATCTCTGTTTCTATAAAAAACTCTGACAACAAATTCATACAATATGAATTTTCCGACGATTCCATCAAAATATATTTCGTGGGTACGCACAGAGATGTGGCTGAAGTGGATAAAGAGGGAGAGACAACGGTAAGGCTGATAGCGACCTCCGGAGTTCAGAAATTGGCCACCGAGTTCAAGATAAAGGTATTGCAAAAACCTATACTCAAACGCTTTGATGCAAAAAAGCCTAACGTTGCTCTTTTTCGACCTTCTACGCAAGCTGCTACTAATTTTATAACGAGCCTACCGCTATCTGTTGAGGCCGCGGATATTATAGCAGTTCCCAAGGGAAAGGTATGGGATATTACCAGAGTCAAGATATTGGCTGCCGGCGATCTTGCTTCAGGTGGAATATGGAATGGTTTTGCGCTGCCCAACAATCAAGCCCGAGTAAGGATGTATCAGGATAATAATGGCAAGCCCGGAAGACAGATTGTGGATATGGTAGGAGAAATCAGAGAGAATCCCGTACTAGAGGCTCGTGAAGTCGGTGAATTCGATTTCGTATTCCCTGAAAAAGTGAAGTTGACCGAAGGTAGGTATTGGTTCTCCTTTGCACGGATAGATAGTTTTTACTTTATCAATAACATTGTGTGGCTACAGCAGTTTCACCTCCTCGATGAACCGGCTTTCGTGAACGAGGGTGAACCGGTGTTTATGGATAAACCGAAGCCACATATCAGAATAGTGGAAGGAGAAATATCGCCTCTCACGAAAGAGTGGGTAACAATCCATATTTCGGCCAGGTTTACGGGAGGAAAACCTCACAATGGGCAATTGATGTTCTCCATGTTCGGGAAAGTCATGAACGCGAATAGTGAAGGAACGAAAGAGAGTGATACCGCTAACAATGACATCGCTATCTTCCCCAATCCTGTCAAGGACCTGTTCACTATAAACTTTGCTCAACCCAGCAAAGAGGATATGCTTATCGAAATTACAGATCTAATGGGCAATGAGGTGTACAAAGGAGGTTTTGACAAGGAACAAACCAATAGTCGTATCAATACCGCCAATTGGTCATCCGGTATTTATATCATACGTGTCAGTGGCGAGACTGTACAGTTTACCTCTAAGGTGCTTCGTCAGTAGAACCGCTGGGGTATTCTGTGATTTGACCATAACATTGCTGTAAATGTCTGAGGCTGCCCAAAGAGGGCAGCCTCAATTGCTTCAGGTATTGGACCACCGGAAATTGTATATATTTAGACTTATACAAACTTACATTTCAAATGTCGCCTATCTTCCTGTTCATTTTGCGCTACCCTGCGTTGAAAATCCTCACGATAGCGCTGCTATCCCTGTGGTTTTCGCCTTGTTTAGCCCAAAATGATCTGCGAAATCTTACACGACATTTAAAAAGCAAATTTGTATTATATACTTAGTCATATTGACTGTATTTCAGTTATCGCATTGAATCCGATATATTGTTGAGCACAACCCGGACTTCAGCAGTTCATTCGAAAATTTTTCTGTCCGGACACAGCGTTTTCAAAATTTTTCGAATCCTACAGACCGGCCCGAAGTATCCCCTGACTTCGTCCTGCTTAATTTTTATCGATGGGGCCGAGCGTAAAGAAAGGGTACCCCGAACCCTTTATTCACACTCTATCCTGCCTTGATCGGTACAAATGTGCAGCATTAATGAATTCCATATAGAATATAAAGCACCATGAACTAAAATGATCGACGAAATCTTATTAGACATTTAAAATATAAATTTATATTATCCGATAAAATACACTGATTACAAATCTGCCTCTGCGATGGGTGGTCTCTTGAAGGGCTCCCGTGCCGTGCAGCTTAAAACATTGCATTATCCGTTAAAAATGAAATATGAACGACAAACACACGCTAGGAATCTAACAATCAAAGTGTAAAAAACCGCTCTTTTTCCGGTTTTCCTTCAAAAGCGAACCACCTGTTGCAGTTTTACAATCCGACATAGATGTTTGAACAACTATTTTTGAAACTGCCCCTTAAACCCAAATTGATCAATAGGATTTCGTCATGAGATCATAATTACAATAAAATCAGTGGTTTAGGTGAGGAGGTTTTTGCATCATTAAGGTGTAATACAAACTTAGCTTTTAAATGTCGTATAAGATTCCGCTGGTCATTTTGTTTCAATCAAGGCGAGAACCGCAGGAATAGCAGCGCTATCCCGAGGATGGTCAACGCAGAGTGAAGCAAAATGAACAGGAAGATAGGCGATATTTGAAAGCTAAGTTTGTATTAGAAGGTATGAAGGAAGGCCTGCCGGTTTTATGACTTACAAACCTTAACTAAACGACATTGCCCAAATCATGCATTGGAACTTCGTAACGAGGGTTTAAACAGCAATAAATCAGTGAGTTTTATTGGATTTAGCATAGCGCCGCTATGGTGAATTCAAAAAACGTAGTGCAACGACCGGTTTGCAGATAGTTAGGTCCGCAGTAGATTTTCCAATGCATAATCCGGGTTTAACGCACTGATCTTAACATCAATAAGAACCTGCTATTTATTTCCTGTCATAGGTCCAAAGCTTTGTACCATTGGCTTCCCGTACTCCCAAGAGTATAACTATTCTTAATACCCAGCACCCGATTTGAGCGTGCGTATTCCGAATACACCAATGTTCCACTGACAGGGATAGGATCACATCGCTACTTTTTTCAGCTCACTGCCCCTTATCCAATCAATTACTTCCCAAAGCCCCAAACACTATTTACCGAATCGTAAGTATATTCTATAGCATTGATATTTTCTTCCTCCATGAGCTTTCGCGAATCATCGATGAACACCTTCATTTTTTCATAGGACGTGGGCTTGAAAAATGCTTGTTTCCCCTCATACTCCGAAGCGGGCACTATATACCAATACTTTCTTCCCTCTATAGTAGGGGTGTATACCCAAGTCAAATAATACCCCATCTGCTTGAGCTGGACCTCTTCTTTATTCTTTTCGAGCACTATCTTTACCATAGCACCGCCATCGCGCTTTCGAGTACGCTGGTTGGACACAAAATTACCTAGAGAATAGACTTTTACAATATCTTTTTTCCGCTCTTTATCATAGTAGTTTTCCATCCGCTGCAATACATGCGGATGTGAGCCTATGACAAAATCGGCTCCATTCTCTACGAAAAAATCGGCAAGGCCCGTTTGATAATCATTCGGATAGGACTCATATTCTTTCCCCCAGTGTACAAAAGCAATGATTTTATCGGGTTTCATCCCCTTCGCCGCTTTCAGGTCCTGCATGATCAGTTCTTTGTCCAGCAGATTCACTATGCTGGGTTCCGGAGCGGGAATACCGTTGGTACCGTAGGTATAATTCAGTAGGGCTATTCGGAACCCGTTCTTCTCTATAAGTAAGGGGTAGTGCAGTTTTCTTGTCTTCGCATTGATAAAAGTCCCCGTGTGGCTCATATCAATATTGTCCAAAAAGTCGATAGTGCTGTAGATGCCTGTTTTCCTCCGGTCACAAGAGTGGTTGTTGGCCGTTACCAGACAGTCCACCCCCGCTGATTGAAGGGCATGCCCCAATGCCTCTGGAGAACTGAACTGAGGATAACCCGTGTAGGGCTTTCCACCAAAGGTGACCTCTAGATTAGCGATGCTATAATCTGCCGAAGCAATGATGGGCTTGACATACTGAAAAGTAGAGTTGTACTCATAGGTATCCGATTTGGCATCGTAGGCTGCGTTTATCTGGCTTTGATGCTGCATGACATCTCCGATAAAAAGTAGGGAAAGTGTCTGCGCCCCTTCTTTTTGCTGGGCAGACAAATCCTGCTGATCGGTGATATAAACCAGTAATACCAAAAAAAATAAATATGTCCTCTTCATCATATCGGTTAAATTTTACGGGCAGTAGACCGTTGTGTACTCTTTAAAAAATGGATTTCCATCGCATTCCCAGAACATGGAAAATGCTATCACAAATACACTATACTACAGATGTACAATAGCCTAAAATCAATTATTGTTCCAAATTATAAAAAACTTTTGATTTGGCTTGGCTTTGGCCAAAAGCTTTGCTCTCAGCATACCTGAAATGAGCGTAAGAAGGGTGAAAAAGTACTGTTTCGAAAGGCATAAAACGCACTAAACGTTCATGACCAAAATTTGATATCACTTGTCCTGAGCATAGTATAAGTCAGGAATGAACATCAGGGAAGTGTTTTAGGCATGTGCATAATGAATGGGTCTGTCAACGACGGGAACAAAAAGAGTACTGCTATCCGTGGAAATCTCCAATACCATCGTGCCTCAAAAGAAGTACTACTGTTCAGAGCAGTCGCTCGCCGCTGAAAACCTTACCAGAAGCCCTTACTCCTCTTCCTCATACTCAAGTAGAATCAATTCGGGGCGAAATAAGTTGATCTACATCAGTGTATTCGCTGTAAAAGTCCCACGTACCGATCTATTGATGACTGTTTACCTATATGTTGATTTTTGACTTTGATACTGACCGTCAAAACCCCCATTTCTCTATTTCTTGAGCGATATATTCTACCGTTCGCTGACCTATAGTATCCTTAGTTTCGACGCGTAAGTATTTCATTAAAAATTCAATGATTTAATTGAAAAATTTAGCGACATTTATATACAGGTGTATTTTTTTATAAAATCTTCGAAAATGTTCAAATCATCTTTTGCAAGGGTTTCGGTGATTGCCGGAATCATCGCAGCCATAGGGGCTATTTTTTATTTTGTCATTAAGGGCAAAGCAGAAAAGAAAAACACAAACATGCAGTATGATATTGCCTATAGTGCTTTTATATCCTCTTATACGGCAGGAGTCATCTCTGTAGAATCCGATATCAAAATACGCCTGAACCAAGGCATAGATGACAGTACGCTCATCGGTGAGGAAATCGATGTCTCCCTCTTCGAATTCGACCCTGCCATCAAAGGGAAAGCAGTATGGTCAGATTATAGGACTATCTCTTTCCACCCCGAAACCTGGCTGGAAAGAGGCGAAGTCTATGAAGCTACCTTTCAGCTGGGCAAGATCAAGGAAGTCCCCGAAGCTTTGAAGACATTCACTTATCGGTTCCAGACCATAGAACAGAACTTCGAACTGTCCATCGGTAACCTAGGTACAAAAGAAGGTTCACAACTCAGGGAACAATACCTACAGGGCATAGTCCATACGGCCGATATCGCCAAGCCCGAACAGCTCGAAAAAATGGTCAGTGCCAAACAAAATGGCAAATCCCTACCCGTTAAATGGGAGCATAGCGGAGAAACCGATAACGATCATCGGTTCATCATTCAGGATATACAACGAAAGGAGAAATCAGGTAAAGTAAGCCTCACCCTGAGTGGAAAGCCTTTGGGGATAGATAAAAAAGAGAATGAAAGTATTGAGATTCCCGCTTTGGGGGATTTTAAATTAGTGGATGCCAAAGTGGTCCAAGGCAATAACCAGTACATTCTACTTCAGTTTTCCGACCCTTTGAAAGCTGACCAGAACCTCAATGGTCTCATTACACTGGAAAGCGGCGAAGGTCTCGACTTCATAGTAGATGACAATGAGATTGCCATCTACCCCAAAACCAGACCCAGAGAGAGTCAAAAACTGCGATTATCCCCAGGGATACAAAATATTTTAGGATACAAGACCAAAAAAAATATCAGCCGCCATTTGACTTTCGAGCAGCCCAAACCGGAGTTGAGATTTACGGGAAAGGGGGTCATCCTTCCAGGTACCGAAGGTCTCGTGCTTCCCTTCGAAGCCATCAGCCTAAAAGCAGTGGAGGTAGAGGTCATCAAAATCTTTGAAAACAATATCGTACAGTTTCTCCAGACCAATAACCTTAGCGGCCATGGACAACTACGACGGGTAGGCCGCCCCATCCTCAAGAAGAACATCCCCCTAAAAGGTAGTGGCATCACTGATTTTTCCAAATGGAACCGCTACACGCTATCACTGACCGAGCTTATCGCCCCCGAACCGGGTGCCATCTATCAGGTAAAGATCGATTTTAGAAAAGCCCATACCCTATATTACTGCGATGAGGGGAAAAGCGGCACGGAAGACCTGGAGATAGATCCTGAAGACAATCTTCGTTCCTGGGACGAATATGATGAGTACGATGACTACTATTATGATTATGATTGGTCAGAAAGGGACAATCCCTGCAATGTGGCCTTTTATAGGTACAGGACACGGTCTATCCAACGAAATATACTAGCTTCCGATCTGGGCATCATAGGGAAAAGAGGCAACAATGGGAACCTTGTCGTGGCCGTAACCGACATTAAAAGTACCTTGCCCAAATCCGGCGTCAGTATCGAAGTATATGATTATCAACAACAATCACTGGCCAGTGGATCCACCGATAAGGATGGACTGATAAAGTTCGACTTGAAAAAAGCGGTCCCCTTTCTAATAGTGGCCAGTGCCGGAAAGCAAAAGGGCTATCTTAAATTAGGTGATGGCAATGCCCTGTCGATGAGTAATTTTGATGTAGCGGGAGAAGCCATCCAAGAAGGTATCAAAGGCTTTCTTTATGGAGACAGAGGAGTATGGAGGCCCGGTGATTCGCTCCATCTCAATTTTATGCTGGAGGACAAGCAAAAACTCCTTCCGGAAGCACATCCGGTGGTCTTTCAGCTTTTCGACCCCAATGGGCAGCGCGTACAACGTCTGGTACGATCGACTTCAAAAATGGGACTCTATAACTTCAGTACGGCTACCGATGAGGACGCACCCACGGGCAACTGGTCCGCAGAAGTGCGTGTGGGCGGGGCCAAATTCAGCAAAAAGCTAAAGATAGAGACCGTCAAGCCCAACCGGCTCAAAATCAATTTGGATTTCGGGCGTGAAAAAGCGGTAATAGGAGATGATGACCTATCCGGTGACTTAGAGGTAAAATGGCTGCATGGGGCACCTGCCAAAGGGCTGAAGGCCGAGTTCGATGTTGTTCTACAAGAAAGTAAAACCGGCTTCCCAGGTTATGAGACCTACAAATTTGATGATCCTTCACGTTCTTTTTATGGAGAACAGCAAAAGGTTTTCGAAGGACGGATAGATGAGGAGGGACATGCTCAGATCACTACCTCCCTTCACGTCGAAGGTGCAAGCCCCGGTATGTTGAAAGCCTACTTTAGCGGCAAGGTCTTCGAAGAGGGAGGCAATTTTAGTGTAGATCGTTTTACCCTACCCTATTATCCTTATCATAGTTTCGTAGGGATGCGACTCCCTGAGAGCAAAAGTTGGAGTCGCCTGTTCTACAATAAAGAGAATACCGTAGAAATGGCCCTCGTGGATACCGATGGGAAAGCATTGTCCGGCAGGAAAATAGACATCTCCGTGTTTCGACTGGAGTGGCACTGGTGGTGGGATGACTATGAGGAATCCGTAGCCAATTATATCCGCCGAAACAACCTCTCTCCCGTTACCCGGGGCAGTATCAGGACCAATAGTAAAGGAAAAGCAAGCTGGGATTTCAGTCTAGAGCGATGGGGACGTTATTTCGTTCAGGCCTGTGACCCGGAATCGGGACATTGTACCGGTCAGGTGGAATATACCTCTTGGGGAGGAGAGAACGGCACCCTACCCGGAGGGGCTTCCATGCTGGCCTTCTCTTCTGATAAGGACCGTTATGATATAGGTGAGGAGGTCTCCATTACCCTACCCAGCAGTAGCAAAGGACGCGCACTCGTCAGTATTGAGAGTGGTAGTGAGAGCCTGAAAACCTTTTGGGTCGAAACACAAAAGGGCTCATCTTCTTTTTCCTTCAAAGCAACAGCCAATATGGCACCGAATGTATATGTGAGTATCAGTTTATTGCAGGAACATGCACAGACGGCCAATGACCTGCCCATCAGGATGTATGGCACTATTCCCGTGAAAATCGAAGACCCTGCGACACACTTGGAACCTGTCATTAGCATGAGTGAGGTCCTCGCACCGGAGGGGTTGGTACAGATTACGGTCTCCGAAGCCTCCAATAAGGAAATGTCCTATACCGTGGCCATGGTCGATGAGGGCCTGCTGGACCTGACACGATTCAAGACCCCATCGCCCTGGAACACGTTCTATGCCCGCGAAGCCCTAGGTGTCAAGACCTGGGACATTTACGAAGAAGTCATCGGTGCTTACGGTGGAAAACTGGAACGCCTACTGGCCATCGGTGGTGACGGAGAAGGAGATAAATCCTCGGGGTCCAAGGCCAATCGCTTCAAACCCGTAGTGAAATTCCTAGGACCTTTTACCTTGGCCAAAGGGGCCAAGGTCACTCATACCTTTAGGATGCCCCAGTACATCGGTTCGGTGAGGACCATGGTGGTAGCAGGGCATGAGGGCGCCTATGGCCATGCCGAAAAGACCACTCCCGTCCGACAATCTTTAATGGTGCTGGGTACACTCCCCCGCGTCTTGGGACCGGGCGAGGAAGTGAAGCTACCCGTCAATGTGTTTGTCTCCGACGAACAGTTGAAAAATGTGACCGTAACGGTAAAAGCCAATGACATGCTCATCCCTGTAGGTCCAAAAACGCAACAGGTCCGCTTCTCAAAAGTTGGAGATCAAGTGGTTGATTTCGGTTTTCGTGTCAAGCCGCAGTTAGGAGTGGCCAAAGTCCGGATCGTAGCCAGTGCCGGAGGAAAAGAGACCAGTCATGACATCGAACTCAACGTTCGTAACCCCAATCCTCCGATGACCAAGGTCATCGAAGCTGTGGTGGAAGCGGGCCGATCGTGGCAGAAAACAGTTCAGGCTGTAGGCATGAAAGGCACGAATACGGCTACAATGGAAGTGTCGAGCATCCCCCCCATCAACTTATCAAAAAGACTTGGGTACCTGATGCAATATCCCCATGGCTGTATAGAACAGACCACCTCATCGGTTTTCCCCCAGTTGTACCTAGAGCAGTTGACGACATTGGACGCGGAGGACAGAGCCGCTATCGAGTCCAACATCAAAGCGGGGATAGAACGGTTAAAGAAGTTTCAGCGCAGCGAAGGGGGATTCTCTTACTGGCCGGGTGATGAAGATACCAACAGCTGGGGAAGTAATTATGCGGGGCATTTCTTGTTGGAAGCTAAAGCCAAAGGCTATCCCGTCCCCGAAACCATGCTACGCCAGTGGAGAAAGTTCCAAAAACGCAAAGCCTCGGCCTGGCGCAGCAGCAATGCCGCGAACGGCAATGATCTCATCCAAGCCTACCGATTGTATACCTTGGCACTGGCAGGTACCGCTGAGTTGGGAGCCATGAACCGAATGCGCGAAATCGAGAATCTTTCCAATCAGGCCAAATGGCGATTGGCCAGTGCCTTTGTCAAAGCGGGGCAGAAAGACGCTGCGACAAGTCTTATCAGCACGGCAACTGTTGAAGTAGGTGATTATACCTATAATCCTTATACCTATGGTTCTGCCTGGAGGGATAAGGCCATGATTTTGGAGACCCTGGATGAACTCAATGAAAATACCAAAGCCGTATCCTTGGTGCAGCAAATATCGGAGGCCCTGAGCAAGAGCGATTACTGGATGAGCACACAGACTACGGCCTATTGCCTCAAGGCGATTGCGGCCTTTTCCGGCAAAGGAAGTAAAGTGATACGCTTTGATTATGTGCTGAACAAGGGTAAGACCATAGCTACGGAAAGTAAAACACCACTCCTCCAAGAGGATATCGACATCGATGCCAAAGGGAGTAGTGACATCTCTCTTAAGAACACCTCTTCAGGGATACTTTTTGTACGGCTCATACTAGAAGGAACCCCTCTGCGGGGACAGGAAAACCCAGAAGAAAGCAACCTAAAGCTATCTGTCGTCTATCAAGACAAGGAAGGGAAGACCATCGACCCTACTACGATGGAGCAAGGCACCGACTTTGTCGCTGAAGTAACTGTCAGTAACCCGGGCTATAAAGGTCTATATAAGGATATGGCGCTCACCCAGATATTCCCCTCTGGCTGGGAAATCCATAATGCCAGAATGGAAGGCCTGGATGATTTTTACCAATCCTCCAAGCCTGATTACCAAGATATACGCGATGATAGGGTATATACGTATTTTGACCTTAGGGCCAATGAGAAAAAAACGTTTCGCATCATGCTGAATGCTACCTATGCCGGAGAGTATTACCTCCCTGCCACTAGCTGTGAGGCGATGTACGATAATAGTATCAGTGCCGCTACTTCAGGAAGAACGGTCAATGTGGTCAAAACAAGCACCTCGACCACACAGTGATTATACAAATTTGGGGGGTTACATTTCGCGCAAAATTACGTGGATTATCTTAGAGACTGTTTTGAAATATTATTTAAAATTTATTGTCACTTATTTTGGAGAGGACCGAGCATTAAACCCAAATTGATCAATAGGGTTTCGTCATGAGAGCATAATCACAATAAAATCAGTGGTTTAAGTGAGGAGACTTGATTGATTGTTAAGATGTAAAACCTGCGCAGCATAAAACTGCTGATTTTGAAGCAATTTATGTTCGGAATAGGAATGCTATTGATTTTTTTGGGTTAAACCCGGGTCATGCATTGGAACTTCGTAACGAGGGTTTAAAAATCAATAAATCAGTGAGTTTTATCGGGTTCAGCATAGCACTGCTACGGTGAATTCAAAAAAACGTAGTGCAACGACCGGTTTGCAGATAGTTAGGTCCGCAGTAGGTTTTTCAATGCATGGTCCGGATTCAAGGCTACCCCATGGGCCTATTTCCCGACCTACATTCTCTAGGGTATAATACAAACTTAGCTTTTAAATATCGCCTATCTTCCTGTTCATTTTGCCTCACTCTGCGTTGACAATCCTCGC